>NZ_SNMT01000001.1:0-619432 GCF_013350575.1 Salmonella sp. SG203 | reverse complement strand
AACGAAGTTTGATGCAAATGTCAGATCGTATGCGCCTGTTAGGGCGCGGCTGGTAAGAGAGCCTTACAGGCGCATCTGAAAAACCTCCGGCTATGCCGGAGGATATTTATTTAACAAGCGCAGAAGTCGTCAGGATAATGCTACAAAATGTAAAGTTGTGTTTTTCTCGTGACTTACCGCCTGGTGATGCTTGAAAATAGCCATAAGACCCATACGATGTGGGTAATCGCATAGTGCGCTTTGTTAAATTGAGGTTAAAAGAAAATTATGATGCGAATCGCGCTCTTCCTGCTGACGAACCTGGCCGTGATGGTCGTTTTCGGGCTGGTTCTGAGCCTGACAGGGATACAGTCGAGCAGCGTGCAAGGCTTGCTGATCATGGCGCTGCTGTTTGGTTTTGGCGGTTCTTTTATTTCATTGCTGATGTCCAAATGGATGGCGTTAAAATCCGTAGGAGGGGAAGTTATTGAACAGCCTCGCAATGAAAGAGAACGCTGGTTGATGAACACCGTAGCAACGCAAGCGCGCCAGGCCGGTATCGCCATGCCGCAGGTTGCTATCTACCATGCGCCGGACATTAACGCGTTTGCGACGGGCGCACGCCGTGACGCCTCATTGGTCGCTGTGAGCACCGGTTTGTTGCAAAACATGAGCCCTGACGAAGCGGAAGCCGTCATTGCGCATGAAATCAGCCATATTGCCAATGGCGATATGGTGACGATGACGTTGATTCAGGGGGTGGTTAACACCTTCGTTATCTTTATTTCGCGCATTATCGCGCAAATTGCTGCTGGTTTTCTGGGCGGCAACCGCGATGAAGGCGAAGGAAGTAACGGTAATCCGCTAATCTATTTCGCCGTTGCGACGGTGCTGGAACTGGTCTTCGGTATTCTGGCGAGCATCATCACCATGTGGTTCTCCCGTTACCGTGAGTTTCATGCCGATGCGGGATCGGCGAAGCTGGTTGGCCGTGAAAAAATGATTGCCGCGTTGCAGCGCCTGAAAACCAGCTACGAGCCGCAAGAAGCGACCAGCATGATGGCGTTTTGTATTAACGGTAAATCGAAATCGTTAAGCGAGCTGTTTATGACGCACCCACCGCTGGATAAACGCATTGAAGCGCTGCGTAGCGGTGAGTACCTGAAATAATAAGCCCACTGGCAAGTATGAAAAGCGCGTCGAATGACGCGCTTTTTTTACGCCTGAACGCGTGGTTGCGTAATACGTAAACCGCTCACCACCGCCGCGAGAGTCGCCAGGATCGCCGCTGCGAGCAGAGAAAGATGCGTACCGCTATCGCCAAACTGGTTCAACATCAGCGCTACCAGCGCGGCGCCAGTACTTTGGCCTAACAGTCGCGCCGTGCCCAGCATCCCGCTGGCGCCACCGCTGCGCTCACGCGGCGCGGAAGTGATAATGGTGTGATTATTCGGCGACTGGAACAGGCCAAACCCTGCGCCGCAAAGGATCATCGGCCAGATAATATTCAGATCGGAGGGGGAGGCTGGCAACATGACCAGCGCAAACAACCCGGCTGCCATTATCACCATTCCCAGCGCCCCCAGCAAACCGGCATGAAGACGTTCTATCAGGTATCCCGCCAGCGGCGCCATTACCATCGTTGCCAGCGGCCAGGGCGTCAATAACAGGCCGGTTTCTACTTCGCTACGGCCCAGCACGGTTTGCAGATAAAAAGGTAGCGAGACCATGGCTAACATTTGCGCGCAGAACGAGCAAATTGACGTGCCGATCGAGAGTGAAAAAAGCGGAATGCGTAACAAGTCGATGGGTAACAAAGGGACGGGCAAAGAAAGCTGGCGGCGCACGAAGAAAAACCCGACCACGACCAGAACGAGCAGCTCTGCGCCAATCAACGTTAGCGACTGTCCCTGGGCAAATCCGCTCAATGCGGTAATCAGCAGGCCAAATGTGAGCGCATTCATTACCGCGCTCGGTAAGTCAAAGCGCGGCTTAGTGTCATGGGCGATGTTTGCTGGTAAAAAGCGTATGGCCAGAATTAACGCGATGATACCTAACGGGACATTAATCAGAAACAGCCATTTCCATGATGAGATGGACAAAATCGCTGCGGCGATCGTCGGACCCGCGGCGGAAGAGACTGCGACGATAAAAGAGTTAATTCCCATGCCTCGTCCCAGATGACGCTGGGGGTAGATAAGACGAATCAGCGCCGTGTTTACGCTCATTAGCGCCGCGCCGCCAAATCCCTGCGCGATGCGCGCCAGCGTCAGCATCTGCAGCGAGTCTGAAAGCGCGCAAAACAATGATGAAAGCAGAAATACCACTAAACCACATTTGTAGATCCGGCGATAACCAAACATGTCGCCTAAAAAAGACAGGGAAAGCAGTGAGACGACAATGGCGATTTGGTATGCATTGACAATCCAGATAGAGCTGGCAGGGGAGGCATGTAAATCAGTCGCAATGGTTGGCAGCGCGACATTAGCGATTGCGCCATCCAGAACCGCCATCGAAATACCGATAATAATCGTCAGGATAGCGCCGTATCTCTGCGGGAGGGGCAGGCCATCGGCCCGTGTTTTTTCCATAAGTATTTTGTAATAAGGGGAATTATGAGCTGAATAATAATGTTAGCATTAATACTGAGTTGTTATGTCGCAGATTTGTAACGAAGTAAGCAAAGATGGATTGCGGGCGACCTGGCGTGAAATTATAATAAAAACTCGTTCTGAATTTTATAAAACGCTCGTAATGAGGTGATAAATGGCAAACGCAGATCTGGATAAGCAGCCTGATTCTGTATCTTCTGTGCTGAAAGTTTTCGGCATTCTGCAGGCGCTGGGTGAAGAGCGTGAAATAGGGATTACCGAGCTATCGCAGCGCGTCATGATGTCGAAAAGCACCGTTTATCGCTTTTTGCAAACCATGAAAACGCTGGGCTACGTGGCTCAGGAAGGGGAGTCTGAAAAATACTCTCTGACGCTAAAGCTGTTTGAGCTGGGCGCGCGAGCTTTGCAAAATGTTGATCTCATCCGCAGTGCGGACATTCAGATGCGCGAACTGTCTCGTCTGACAAAAGAAACTATCCATCTTGGCGCGCTGGATGAAGACAGCATTGTCTATATCCATAAAATTGACTCTATGTACAATCTGCGGATGTACTCACGTATTGGGCGTCGTAATCCGCTGTACAGTACGGCCATCGGTAAAGTGCTTCTGGCCTGGCGCGACCGTGATGAGGTTAAGCAGATTCTCGACGGCGTAGAGTATAAGCAAAGCACTGGACGCACGATTACCAGCACTGAAGCGTTGCTGCCGCTGTTGGATGAAGTGCGTGCGCAAGGCTACGGTGAAGATAACGAAGAACAGGAAGAAGGGTTACGTTGTATCGGCGTACCGGTATTTGACCGTTTTGGCGTAGTCATCGCAGGGTTAAGCATTTCGTTCCCGACGCTGCGTTTTTCAGAAGAACGCCTGCAGGAATATGTGGCTATGTTACACGCCGCCGCGCGTAAAATTTCTGAACAAATGGGTTACAACGATTATCCCTTCTAAGCAACGTTATTAGCATGACGTTAAAAAAAAGCAGCTGCGAAAAATGTAGCTGCTTTTTTTATAACATCGGGTGGGATGAAATCGTAAAAGTAGATAATATCTGTCGGCTTATTTAACGGTTATTAAAATATTATTTAACAGTACTTATGAACAACAGCCAATATAGGGGAATTATTGGTGATAGTTTCACTGTGAAATTATTTATTGCCGCTTAGCCATTATCCACCACGGTGGCGATTTTTCTGAAAATGGGACAGTCGGAAAAGCCGATAATGCCGCTGTTGGTATGGAGATATTGCGCCGTGCTGGTGCCGCGTGCGGTCAGGTAATGGCACTGTAAACCCAGCCCCGCAGCGTTCACTTTACTTCCCACCAGGATGCCATAGCCGCTCATCAGCAGGCCTATCCACACCAGGGCAAACAATACAATTGCGCGAATGATCAAACGCATTACTACCTCTTTTCTTTTTTAGTTAGAATAAGAGTAGCGTGTACATTGATTGAAACAAGTGAATCATTCCTAAAAACATATAATGCCGCTACAGTTACTCCTGGTTTAAGTAACTCATGATAATTTAGCGACATAAGATGTAAGATCGGAGAGTGGAGTGAAAAAATTTCGATGGGTCGTTCTCGGCATCGTGGTGGTAGTATGCCTGTTGCTGTGGGCGCAGGTGTTTAATATCATGTGCGATCAGGATGTACAATTTTTCAGCGGTATTTGCGCCATCAATAAATTTATTCCCTGGTAAACGTTTTACACCAGAGATTTCCTTCCCGTGTAGCAGTGGTAGAATGACGTCTCTACATTGAGGTGGTGAAATGAACGACGTTTTAAACTCTGGTGCGTTTTCTCTTGCATCTTTAATAGTATCAATGGTGGTTCTGGTGGTGGGGCTGGCGCTCTGGTTCTTTGTCAACCGGGCAAGTTCCCGTGCCAACGAGCAGATAGAATTGCTCGAAGCGTTATTGGATCAACAGAAGCGGCAAAACGCGTTGTTACGTCGCCTTTGCGAAGCAAACGAACCAGAAAAAGAAGCGGAACCCGCAACAGCGGCAAGCGAACCAAAAGAGGATGAGGACATCATTCGTCTGGTTGCAGAACGATAATGCTTACCGGGGCGCAAATGGCGCCAGTGCCATACGCCCCATTTCCCCGTCGGATCTCTCCGCGTTGCCGTTTGCAACTGATACTACAGCATCAACACCTTACATAATATATGGCTTTATATGCAATATAGTTTTATATGTATAACAAATGGACATATGGCATTTTTGTGATACCGCTCATTCTCTATTAAAAGCGAAACGTTTCTCTCTCTTTATGGATTGTCATTGTTTGTTCATTATTTTAAGGCATTCTGTAAAGACGCAGAACATCACAAAAAGCGGTGTCGAAAATCGCTTTTCTTTTCTATTATTTTGATTAAAAGGTGTTTTTTATCATTGTGACAATTTATGCATAACTCAGCATAAAAAGTGATATGAAAAATACAGCTTTTAAATGTGATTTGATGCACTGGAAGAAGCGAAGTTATTGAGCTATGGTAGAAAAATGGCTTTTCAGCAGTGACGTTGTCAGGAGTCCGTCAGCGCGTGAGGATATATCTTTCGCAATTTTGTTGCATAAACGTGCTGTCAATTTGTGAAGGTTCTCGTAATTTGTGCGACGGATCGAGACACGTTTAAAAATGGCTTGCCATAATTAACGTTGTATGTGATAACAGGCTTTGGGTTAAACGAGGTACAGTTCTGTTTATGTGTGGCATTTTCAGTAAAGAAGTCCTGAGTAAACACGTTGACGTTGAATACCGCTTCTCTGCCGAACCTTATATTAGTGCCTCAAGCAGTAATGTCTCAGTTTTATCTATGTTATGCCTACGGGCAAAGAAAACACTCTAAGGAATTTTGCAAATGGCAAAGATTAAAGGTCAAGTTAAGTGGTTCAACGAATCCAAAGGTTTTGGCTTCATTACTCCGGCTGACGGCAGCAAAGATGTGTTCGTACACTTCTCCGCTATCCAGGGCAATGGTTTCAAAACTCTGGCTGAAGGCCAGAACGTTGAGTTCGAAATTCAGGACGGCCAGAAAGGTCCGGCTGCTGTTAACGTAACAGCTATCTGATCGACACCACTGATTTGATGCGTTTGTCGCGTCAGCCTCAGATATAAAGCCTCGCTAAAAGCGGGGCTTTTTAATTCAATATCCTTCAAAATGTGTCTGGATGCGCTCTCGTTAGCGATTTGTTGCAAAGGCGCGAGGTTATTAGCATTGTTTTTTCTGGTTTTTCCGGCCGTTTCCCGTTAAATCAATCACCTGAAAAATGATTCGGCTGGAGATCAGGTGAAAAAGAAAAGCGACGGCGATACCCGTAATTTTACGCCCATACGTTTTGCACTACTTTGCACTGCCATTCTGCTCAGTATGGCATTGTTGTTAGGGCGGGTGGCATGGCTGCAAATTGTTACGCCGTCGAAACTGGTGAAACAAGAAGATATGCGCTCGCTTCGTGAAGTGACCACGGCCTCTCCACGCGGCATGATCACCGACAGAGAAGGGCGACCCTTAGCGGTGAGCGTTCCGGTTAATGCTGTCTGGGCCGATCCGAAGACTATCATAAGCAAAGGCGGCGTTGGCTACAATGAGCGCTGGCAGGCGCTGGCCAGCGCCCTACATCTGTCGCTCAGTACGCTTGCGGAACGGGTAAACAGTAACCCGGCAGGCCGTTTTATCTACCTCGCGCGCCAGGTTTCACCCCAGCAAGCCGAATGGATAGATAGATTAAATCTACCGGGTATTAACCTGCGGGAAGAGTCGCGCCGTTTTTACCCTGCCGGACACGTAGCGGCCAATTTGATCGGCTTTACCAATATCGACGGGCAGGGAATAGAAGGTATTGAAAAGAGCTTTAACGCGCAACTGACGGGAAAACCGGGCTCCCGATTGGTGCGTAAAGATAAATTTGGGCACGTTATTGAGAACATTACGGAAGTGAATCCGGTTCCTGCTCATGAACTTCAGCTTAGCATTGATGAACGTCTGCAAACGGTTACCGAAGATGCGCTGGATAACGCCGTCATCTGGAACAAAGCGGAATCCGGCGCTGCCGTATTGATTAACATCCCAACGGGTGAAATTCTCTCGATGGCGAGCTACCCGGATTTCAACCCGAACAACCGTGAAGGCGCGCAGTTGGACGATTTTCGTAACCGCGCGATTAGCGACACTTTCGAACCCGGTTCTACTGTGAAGCCATTGGTCATTATGACTGCGTTACAGCAGGGCATCGTGCAGCCGGACAGTGTTATCGATACCCATCCTTTTACTCTCGATGGACACCGTATCCGCGACGTCGGTTACTATCCGGAACTGACATTAACCGGCATTTTGCAAAAATCCAGCGATACCGGCGTTTCTCACCTTTCTCTGGCGATGCCGGTGCAGAAATTAATGGATACTTATAAAAGCTTTGGTTTCGGCGTGCCTACCGGACTGGGTCTCACCGGAGAGAGCAGCGGGTTATTACCGAAACGCCGTTACTGGAGTGATTTAGATCGCGCTACCTTCGCTTTTGGCTATGGATTAATGGTGACGCCGCTGCAACTGGCGCATGTTTATGCCACGATTGGCAGCTTTGGTATCTACCGTCCGTTATCGATCACCAAAGTTGATCCGCCCGTGATCGGCACGCGGGTAATGCCGGAAGAACTGGTGCACGAGGTGGAACATATGATGGAGAGCGTCGCGTTGCCTGGCGGCGGCGGAACAAAAGCCGCAGTAAGAGACTACCGTATTGCGGTCAAAACCGGGACGGCGAAAAAAATTGGCGATGATGGTAAATACGTCGATAAATATGTGGCATATACCGCAGGCGTCGCGCCGGCAAGTAACCCCAGATTTGCGCTGGTGGTGGTGATTAATAATCCGCAAAACGGGGCTTATTATGGCGGCGCGGTATCTGCGCCCGTATTCAGCCAGATCATGGGCGATGTGCTGCGGCTGGAAAATGTTGAGCCAGACGGTATGCCAGCCGATTCAGATCACCTTCTGGTGATGCATGGCAGCCACGTTGCGGTTCCGGGCTCGTAAAGGATTTTCCCGGGGCGCAATTCGCGTTACACTTGCGCCCTTTAGCGCCCCAGTCCGGAGTTGTCATGTCGTTTACCTGTCCGCTTTGCCATCAGCCGCTTACGCAGATTAATAACAGCGTTATATGTCCACAGCGCCATCAGTTTGATGTGGCGAAAGAGGGCTACATCAATCTGCTGCCGGTACAGCATAAACGTTCGCGCGATCCGGGCGACAGCGCCGAAATGATGCAGGCGAGGAGAGCGTTTCTTGATGCGGGCCATTATCAGCCGCTGCGCGATGCCGTGATTAACCTGTTGCGCGAGCGGCTGGATCAGTCGGCCACGGCGATTCTGGATATCGGCTGCGGCGAGGGGTATTACACTCATGCTTTTGCCGAGGCGTTGCCGGGAGTCACCACGTTTGGACTGGACGTTGCTAAAACGGCGATCAAAGCGGCAGCGAAGCGCTATTCGCAGGTGAAGTTTTGTGTGGCGTCAAGCCATCGACTGCCCTTTGCCGATGCGTCAATGGATGCGGTGATCAGAATCTACGCCCCGTGTAAGGCGCAGGAATTGGCGCGTGTGGTGAAACCTGGTGGTTGGGTCGTTACCGCCACGCCGGGGCCGCATCATCTGATGGAACTAAAAGGGCTCATTTATGATGAGGTGCGTTTACATGCGCCGTATACCGAGCAGCTCGTCGGATTCACATTGCAGCAGATTACCCGCCTTGCTTATCACATGCAGCTCACCGCCGAAGCGGCTGTAGCACTGTTGCAAATGACGCCATTTGCCTGGCGCGCCAGACCAGAAGTGTGGGAACAACTGGCTGCCAGCGCCGGACTTAGCTGCCAGACGGATTTCAACCTTCATCTCTGGCAGCGTAACCGTTAACCGTGAAAATGCGTCCAGAGGATCTGGACGCCAATTCCTATCAGTACGACCCCGCCGAGAATTTCAGCACGCTTACCCAGCATTGGGCCGATAAAGCGACCGATCATCATTCCGAGGGTGGACATGATAAGCGTGGCGCAACCGATAGCCAATGCGGTTGCGATGATGTTTACCTGCAAAAACGCCAGACCGACGCCAACCGCCATCGCATCGAGGCTGGTCGCGATAGCCGTCGTGACTAATAGCCAAAAGCTGTGGCGGCGTAACGGTGTTTCGTCTTCATCACTACCGCCGCGGATACCTTCGATGATCATGCGTCCGCCCAGAAAGATCAGCAGAACAAAGGCTATCCAGTGGTTCCATTCCAGAACGAATTTACTCGCCAATATCCCCATCCCCCAGCCGATCAACGGGGTCAGCGTTTCAACCGCGCCAAAGATAAGACCGGTACGCAACGCTTCTGAGAATTTGGGTTTATGTAGGGTGGCGCCTTTGCCAATTGATGCCGCGAAAGCATCCATCGACATACCGAAAGCGAGAAGAACAGTAGCAGTAAAGTGCATGACAACGTCCTGACCGGGGTATCCATTAAACACATCACTGCCCCCAGCAAACATGCATGTCGCCATTCTGTGACGAAATACACAGCAGTTGATGCGCCTATGGTCTCGCCTGACCAGCGGCGGCTGGTCCGTACGCGCCACGTTTTGCAACGAGTATGTTGACGCGTACATTTCCGGAGTCTGGAAATCGGCTACTCCCCAATTGACGGCGCAACATTAACATATTTTTAGAATATAAAACAACAGCGATAAAATATTATTTGCCTTCTAATTGAAAACGATTTTCATTTAGATTTATTCATCAATAAAACGTTAAATTAAATAACAATTGGTCAATAGAAAATATAGCCTTAGCTATATTATGATTCGAAATAAAATTCGAAAAACATAGTTGAGGCTATATCTTAGATTATTGATTTTCAATAAGAAGTTTATATATTTTTTCCAGATCGTCGATATTGCGTACACGGATAAGCAAGCGTCGTTGTTCTAATTGCATCACCAGTACGCCGTCTTCCGATAAATTCATCTCTTTAATACGGTTATATTCTATCCAGACATTGGCGAAGAAAAAGCCACGTTGTTTAAAGATGATCCGTGGCGTGCGGATCCAGAATATATAAAACCCCATTAACGCCAGCGCACTTAATAACCATGTGGTCATCTGCGCTCCGTGGCTGGTTACGTTGTTATAAATAAGGATGGCGACCAGCCCAACGAAGATAACGCTGTCTACGCGACCACGGCGGAGCAGGGCTATAGAAAGCAGAGTGGGGCCATTGCGACGGGGCATGATGAACTGATCGTAGAGAGCGTAAGCCAATAATGCGGCAATAAAGAGAATCAGCACCAGGTCCGTGATAGTCATTTATCCTCCAGAGAAATAAAAAAACGGGGCCGTTTGGCCCCGGTAGTGTACAACAGCCTTACTGACCCAGCAGTCCTACGGAGTAGCCGGCGATACCGATGACGAAGAAGCCCACGATAATCCACAGCGGGTTAACTTTCTTACGCAGCAGCCACATACAGGCAAAGGTCAACAGTAGCGGAACCAGACCCGGCATCAGCTGGTCGAGAATGGTTTGCACGGTGGTAACGCGTGTCTGACCATCCTGACCGGTGATGGTGGAGACCACCAGCGGGATATTCACATGCGTCCACTTGTTAACCAATGCCCCCATGACAAACAGGCCGAGGATTGACGCCCCCTCAGTCAGTTTTTGCAGGAAGCCGCCGCCCATATCTTTAACGATATCGACGCCTTTGCGGTAGCCATAAGCCACGCCATAATAACGGGTCGCCAGACGCACCAGGTTAAACAGGATGAAAAACAGCAGCGGACCAAGCAGGCTGCCGCTCATTGCAATACCTGCGCCCAGCGCCGCGAATACTGGACGGACGGTACCCCAGAAGATAGGGTCGCCGACGCCTGCCAGCGGTCCCATCAGACCGACTTTGATACCGTTGATAGCACCATCGTCAATCTCTGCGCCGTTCGCACGCTTTTCTTCCATTGCCAGCGTTACGCCCAGTACCGGCGCCGCAACGTAAGGATGAGTGTTAAAGAACTCCAGGTGACGCTTAATCGCCTGTTTACGCGCGTCATTATTCTCCGGATACAGGCGACGAATCGCCGGCACCATAGAGAAGCAGAAGCCCAGCGCTTGCATACGTTCGAAGTTCCATGACCCCTGGAACAGGTTAGAACGAAGAAATACGCCGCGAATATCGCTCGGAGTGAGTTTTTTCTCGGTGGTAGTTTTAGTCATATCAACCATTTCGCTCACCTGTTAGTCCAGTTCGTTATCGAGATCGTTATTGCCAGCAGCCGCTGCAGGCGCGCCCGCTACACGGTTGTATTTCGGGCTCAGCTGGATGTAAAGAATAGCCATCACTGCGCCGATGACACCCAGTGCGACCAGGTTGAAGTTTGTGAAAGCCGCGGTGACGAAACCGAGGTAGAAGAACGGCATCAGGTAGCCTGCGCGCATCATATTGATAACCATCGCATAACCAACCACGACGATCATGCCGCCGGCGATGTTCAGACCGCCTGTGACGACTTCAGGAATCGCATTCAGCATTCCCTGTACTTCGCTGGTGCCTACGGAGATGGCAACGATAACCGCCGGGATGGCGATACGCATTGCCTGCAGGAACAGAGAAGAAACGTGCAGCCAGGAGAGCGCCGTCAGGTTGCCGTTTTCAGCCGCCTTGTCCGCCGCGTGCTGGAATGCCACGGTGATGGTACGAACGATAATGGTCAGTACCTGGCCTGCCGCCGCCAGCGGAATCGCCAGCGCGATACCGGCGCCAATGCTTTGATGCCCGGCGATGACCAGAACGGTAGAGATGATGGACGCCAGTGCGGCATCAGGCGCAACGGCAGCACCGATGTTCATCCAGCCCAGAGCGATCATTTCCAGAGTACCGCCGATGATAATACCGGTTTTCATGTCCCCCAGAACGGCGCCGATTAAGGTACAGGCGATCAGCGGACGGTGGAACTGAAATTCATCAAGTACCGACTCCATACCTGCGATACATGCGACGATGAACACCAGCACAATCTGAAGAGTGGTAATCTCCATTGTACTTCTCCTATTGCTATCTTAAGTGTGAAAGCTAATTAAATGCCGGCGGTTATTTCGCCACTTTGGCAATTAAATCCATCATTTTCAGTTTCGGATCGGTGGAAACTTTACGCACCTCAAGCTCGATGCCGCGCTCGTTGAGCTTTTTAAAGGCTTCGATATCCTTTTCATCGACGGAAACGGCGTTGTTCACCTGCGTTTTACCTTGACGATAGGCCATACCGCCAATGTTCACGGAGGTGACTTTCACGCCGCCCTCAACGATGCGCTCGACGTCGGTAGGATTGGTAAACAGAAGCATCACGCGTTCGCCGGCGTATTTCGGGTTATTGTAGACGCGAATCATCTTCGCGACGTCAACCACATGCGCCGTAACGCCCGGCGGCGCAACTTGCGTCAGCAGCGTTTTACGTACGGTATCCGCCGCCACTTCATCGCTCACAACAATAATACGGCTGACATTGGTCTCTTTGGTCCAGCGGGTAGCGACCTGACCGTGAATGAGGCGGTCATCAATACGGGCAAGCCCGATAACCATATAATCATTCGGGCCCATCGGTTTTGCCGGCGTGGCCGCTTTTGGCGCGGCAGCGACTGGCGCTGGCGCGGCTTTTTCTACCGGTTTCGCTTTCAGCGCTTTTACGCCTTCACGACCGGTTTCTACCGCCAGTGCGACCAGCTCGTCAAAGCTCGGATCGTCGTCACGAGCCATAAACGTTTCGACCAGCATCGGGATGTTGACGCCGGCAATAACTTCATAGCGCTCTTTATCGACGACAATGCGGCTGGCAGCATTAAACGGACTGCCTCCCCATGTATCAACGAGAAATAGCACGCCTTTACTGGTATCGAGTTTAGCCAACTGAGCGTTGTACTTTTCGATCAGCGTTTCGGCATTTTCGCCTGGAACGAAATCGATCCAGCCGACGTTTTCCTGCTCGCCTAACAGCATTTCGGCTGTTTTAAGTAACTGCTCTGCAGCCCAACCATGTGTGCCTATAACAATAGCAATGGTCACTTGCTACCTCCTTTATTATTGTCAACACATCAACTTGACAGATGTATTTTTTGAATCGCCGTCCGCAAGCGAATCGATTCAGATGAGGGTTACAACGAAAAACGCATGATTTTCGTGAATTATTTTAGATATCGAAAAAAATATTTTGTGTGATGGAGATCCGTAATTTTGTTTTCGATAATGAGAAATTTCGAAGTGTAAAATATCCTGGTTACATCTCTTTGCAAAGGAAGGTAAATCTTTGCCAAAAACCAGTTGTCTCTGTTATGTTTAGCTTCCGTTTAATTAGAATGGGGTATAGGGCAGCAGCCCGTTGTATGGATCGTCACCGACGTCATTTCACTCTTTGGCCGTTTTGCGCCTGTCAATCTGGCATATCTTGCCATAGCCTTACTTTGTTTATTGCGTTACCGCCTGCATCCTTTGAGATGTTGTGGGCGCCGTTTAGTCATTCCTTAAGCAGGAGCTTGTCATGGAATTATTAATGGATCCCTCAATTTGGGTGGGTTTACTCACGCTCGTCGTCCTGGAAATTGTTCTGGGTATCGATAACCTGGTCTTTATCGCGATCCTCGCCGATAAATTGCCGCCAAAGCAGCGTGACAAAGCGCGTCTTATCGGGCTCTCGCTGGCGCTGATTATGCGTCTGGCGCTGCTGTCCATTATTTCGTGGCTGGTGACCTTAACAAAGCCGCTCTTTACCGTCTGGGATTTTACCTTCTCCGGCCGCGATTTAATTATGCTGCTGGGCGGTATATTCCTGCTGTTTAAAGCGACCACCGAGCTGCATGAACGTCTGGAAAACCGCGAGCATGACACCGGACACGGTAAAGGCTATGCGAGCTTCTGGGTGGTAGTCACGCAGATTGTCATCCTGGATGCGGTCTTCTCGCTGGACGCCGTGATTACGGCGGTAGGTATGGTAAACCATCTGCCGGTTATGATGGCGGCGGTGGTGATTGCGATGGCGGTGATGCTACTGGCGTCAAAACCGCTGACCCGTTTTGTCAACCAGCATCCGACGGTGGTGGTGCTCTGTCTGAGTTTCCTGCTGATGATCGGCTTGAGCCTGGTGGCGGAAGGGTTCGGTTTCCATATTCCGAAAGGCTACCTGTACGCGGCAATTGGTTTCTCGATCGTTATCGAGGTGTTTAACCAGATTGCGCGCCGCAACTTTATTCGTCATCAGTCCACGTTGCCGCTGCGCGCGCGTACTGCGGACGCTATCCTGCGTCTGATGGGCGGTAAACGTCAGGCGAGTATGCAACATGAGACGGATAGCCCGGCCGCGATATCGGTGTCGGAAGGCGCCTTCGCCGAAGAAGAACGCTACATGATTAACGGCGTACTGACTCTGGCGTCGCGCTCCCTGCGCGGCATTATGACGCCGCGAGGCGAAATTAGTTGGGTGGATGCGAATCTCAGCGTAGCTGAAATCCGTCAGCAGTTACTCTCTTCTCCGCATAGCCTGTTCCCGGTATGTCGGGGCGAGCTGGATGAAATTATCGGTATCGTTCGCGCGAAAGAGTTGCTGGTGGCGCTGGAAGAGGGCGCGGACGTTGCGGCTATCGCCGCGTCTTCCCCGGCGATAGTGGTGCCGGAAACGCTTGATCCTATCAATCTGTTAGGCGTTTTGCGTCGCGCGCGCGGCAGTTTCGTTATCGTCACTAACGAGTTCGGCGTGGTGCAGGGGCTGGTTACGCCGCTGGATGTGCTGGAAGCGATTGCCGGTGAGTTCCCGGATGCCGATGAAACGCCGGAAATCGTTGCCGATGCCGAGGGCTGGATAGTGAAGGGCGGCACCGATCTCCATGCGCTACAGCAGGCGCTGGAAGTTGATCATCTGGTGAACGAAGAGGGCGATATTGCGACGGTCGCGGGGTTAGTGATCGCCGCTAATGGCCATATTCCTCGTGTAGGCGATGTCATTGATGTTCCGCCCCTGCGGATCACCATTGTCGAGGCCAACGACTATCGTGTCGATCTGGTTCGAATTGTTAAAGAACAGCCTGCCCACGACGAAGAGGAATGACGTCACACGCAGGAATCAAGTCTATAGATGCGGCATCGCGGACATAATCTGTCCGTTATGCCGGGCGGGCGGCGGCGCGCTGCCCGCCAGCCACTGTGGAAATTCGCTAATGGGCATCGGCTTCGCATAGAGATAGCCCTGTAACATTTGCACGCCATGCTGGCGCAAATGCTGTGCCTGCGTCTGGTTTTCGACCCCTTCCGCCACCAGTTCAATATTCAGTCTTTGCCCCAGAGCGATAATAATATCGGTCACCGTTGAATTGACCGCATCGGTACCGATGGCGGCGGTGAAGGATTTATCGATTTTCAAAATATCCGGCCGCAGTTTTTCCAGCCAGGAGAGCGAGCTGTTTCCTGTGCCAAAATCATCGATGGCTAACTTCACGCCTTTACGATGCAGCTCGCGCATCAGGCGGTAATCAACGTCAAGCAACGCGTCGCGTTCCGTGAGCTCCAGCACCAGTTGCTGAACAGGTTCCGCACTAAACCAGTACTGATTAAGATCCTTGAGAAGCACGCCGTGTCGGAAATGGCTTGCCGCCACATTGATGCCGATATGAAACTGATGGTTGATGGGGAAGTAGTGCCGCTGCCGAATGGTTTCCGCAATCACATAGCGGGTCAGCGGCGCTATCAGGTTATGCTCCTCGGCGATAGGAATAAAAACATCCGGTGAGATCCAGCCCTGGCGCGGGTTGTTCCAGCGTAACAGGATCTCAACGCCGGTACATTGCTGCGTGCGGGCATTAAGCAACGGCTGACAAAATAGCTCAAACTCCCGTTCGGCAAGGGCCAGATTAATTTCCCAGGAAAAGCTCATTCTGCTGGCCGTTGCCAGCCAGGCGATATAACCGATCAACAGGCTAAGCAATACGGCCAGCGGTAACTGCGTCGGGAGATGTTTGAACGCCAGTACGCCTGCCGACGGCCCGCTGACGCTGATAGTAAAAGGGAAATGTCGCGATGAAAGCTGGTAACGCTCTTCATCTTTTTTTAATTCCGGAAGAGTATCGACCACGCCCCGACCATATAACAGGTGCCGTTTGCCGACCGTCAGGCTGGCGCTGGTAATTTGCGGCTGCTGCGGCTCAAGTAGCATAGTCGTCAGCAAGTCAATATTCACAATTTCCATCACGCCATCCTGGCCATCGGCAGAGGCGGGATACCACTGAATGAGGATCGGGCTTCCCTTGAGTAACGATTGGTCTGTGGAAAGTAGCAGCAGATCGCCGACTGCGGGAAGATCGGGCTGAAGCTGGCGTATGGGAGTATTACGGGCGCCAAAAATGCTTGAGCAATAGAGAATTCCCTCTTTTACCAGCCCGATAGAACGAATGGTTTGTAGGCGGGCGGCTTGCTTACGCAACGGCAAATGCGCGGTCGCGCACGGAAGCTCAAGCAAGGGGAGCAGTATGTTTCGTCCGACCAGGAGAGGATGCAGCACATTATCCAGCGCATCAACGGCATGATTCGCGAATGCAACCGTGCGATGGTGATTTAAGTTCCGCTCCGAAATAAATCGGATGCTCAGCGTAAGAATGAGCGTGACCAGTGCACAAATCGTGCAAACAATGAAACGATTACGGCGATAATGATTGATGATCCGTTGTGCTGTTTGCATGCGGGCCGCCCAATAAGCGTTGGCGACAAAAGCCAACCGCGACACAGCAAGTGTAGTGGGGAAACGTGGAGTCGACGAGGAAGAGATAAAAATTTCGCCCATCCGTAGCAGATGGGCGAAGGGAGGGGAAACGGCGTTTAATCACACTGGACTTTAATAGCCAACCCGCCGCGCGACGTTTCGCGGTATTTTGCGTTCATGTCTTTTCCGGTCTCGTACATCGTTTCGATGACTTTATCCAACGAGACGCGCGGCGCGCTGGTTCGACGCATGGCCATACGCGCAGCGTTGATCGCTTTAACCGAAGCAATGGCGTTACGTTCGATACACGGCACCTGCACCTGACCGGCAACCGGGTCGCAGGTCAGCCCCAGGTTATGCTCCATGCCGATTTCAGCGGCAACGCAAACCTGCTCCGGGCTGGCGCCCAACAGTTCAGCAAGGCCTGCCGCCGCCATCGAACAGGCGACCCCGACTTCGCCCTGACAGCCGACTTCCGCGCCGGAAATAGACGCGTTCATCTTATACAGCGCGCCAATAGCGCCTGCCGCCAGGAAGTAGCGGGTGTAAATATCCGGGCTGACAGACTCAATAAAATGGTCGTAGTAAGCCAGTACCGCAGGCACGATGCCGCACGCGCCGTTGGTTGGCGCCGTCACGACGCGACCACCTGCGGCGTTCTCTTCGTTCACCGCCAGAGCAAACATGTTCACCCAGTCAATGACGTTCATCGGATCGCTGGAAAGCTTATCGCTGGAAACCAGCATACGACGCAGCGCAGAGGCGCGACGCGGTACGCGCAGCGGCCCCGGCAGCACGCCTTCGGTATTCATACCACGATCAATACAGGCCTGCATGGTCTGCCAGACGTGACCGAAATACTCTTCAATCTCTTTCTTGCTATGCAGCGCCAGTTCGTTTTGCATCACCATGCCGGAGAGTGAAAGGCCGGTACTGTTGCAATACTCCAGCATTTCTTTCGCCGATTTAAACGGATAAGGTACAGTAACCTCATTCGTCGCTTCCTGGCCGAAATGCGCTTCATCAACGATAAAGCCGCCGCCGATGGAATAGTACGTCTTGCTATAAATGACCGTGTCGTCATGCCAGGCGTGGATCTGCATCCCGTTTTCATGCAGCGGCAAATTGCCGTTGTGAAAACGCATTCCGTCATCTTTCGGGAAGTCGACTTCGTGACGTCCCTGGGCCAGTAACAGACGCTCGCGCGTTTCGACGTCGCGAATAAAACCGGGGATACTATCAATATCCACGGTAGCGGGTTCATTACCCGCCAGACCCATAATAATGGCGATATCGGTATGGTGACCTTTCCCCGTCAGCGACAGCGAGCCGTAGACATCGACAGCGACGCGGGTAACGTTATCCAGTAATCCTTTTTCGACCAGGTCATCGACGAACTGTTTACCGGCCTTCATCGGGCCAACAGTGTGGGAAGAGGAGGGACCAATCCCTACCTTAAACATGTCGAATAGGCTAATCACGATAATACTCCTGACAGGGCAACCGGGGCTTCCGGTTACGATGTTATAACTGCGCATAGTGTAAGAGGGAACGCTGGCATCAGCTTAACTATTCACATGAATTAAACTAATGAATAACCGCGTTTTTACTAATATTGCGACAGTAATCTCAAGTCGTGTCTTGCGCGCGTAAAGTTAAGTATATACACGTTGCCCTTCAGGCTGCCTCTTTGGGGGAGGCGATTGTTACCGCCTTGAGGCAACGTGAATGGCGTTGTGTACAGTCAGGGCTTTACGCCGATTTGCAGCGCCAGCTCACGAAGAATATTTGCGGTCATGCCCCAGACGAAATAATGCTCATACCAGGAGAGCCATACGCGGTGCGAATTGCCGCGACGGTAAACATCAAGCGGATGATATCGACCCAGTTGCAACGCTTGCGCCAGCGGCATTTCAAACACCGCAGACACTTCGTCTTCACTGGCGCGCCAGGGGAGGTTTGGCGGAATAATGCCGACCACCGGGGTGACCTGAAAACCGGTCACGCTGTCTACCGGCGGTAAAACGCCAATCACTTCCACGGCTTGCGGCGGGATGGCGACTTCCTCCTGCGCTTCGCGAAGCGCTGCGGCGATAAGCGAAGCATCGGTACTGTCCACGGCCCCGCCGGGAAAGGCGACCTGTCCGGCGTGTTTGCGCAAATGAATAGCCCGCTGGGTCAATAGCAGCCCCGGCTGGGGGCGGCGAACCACAGGGATCAGTACGGCGGCCTGACGTTGATTCAACGTTTCATGGGGCATCTGCGGGCGCAAAAGCTGAAAGCGCGATAAGAAATGATCGAGCGTCAGACGGCTGGTATCCACGTATTAGTTCTCCAGTGGGTGCAGGATACGATTAACTTTATCAAAAGTTTCCTGATATTCCGCATCTTCCTTGCTATCGGCCACGATACCGCCGCCGGCTGAGCAATAGAGTTGGCCCTGCGTTGCTGTGACGGTGCGGATAGTAATACTGGTATCCATCTTGCCGCAGAAACTCAGATAACCGATGCTACCGCACCAGGCGTTGCGTCGCTGCGGCTCCAGTTCGTCGATAATTTCCATCGCCCGCACTTTAGGCGCGCCGGTAATGGAGCCGCCGGGGAAAGCCGCGCGCAGCAGGTCGGTGGCATGAAGCGAGTCCGGTAAACGGGCGGTAATGGTGCTAACCAGATGGTGAACGGCAGGAAATGGTTCGACGACGAACAGTTCCGGCACTTTCACCGAACCCGGCACGGCGACCCGGCCAATGTCGTTACGCATCAAATCGACGATCATCAAATTTTCAGCGCGATCTTTCATTGAGTTGGCCAGTTTCTGCGCCTGCTGACGATCCGCCTGCGGATCGTTAAGCCGTGGAAGCGTACCTTTGATCGGGCGCGTCTGAATATGACCATTCTCCAGTTGGATAAAACGCTCGGGAGAAAGGCTCAATATGGCGCCGTCATGTAAACGAAGAAAGGCGCTGAACGGGGCGCGATTTGCGCGGTTAAGGTGTTCGAAAGCCTGCCACTCATCACCCTCGTAGCTCGCCTGAAAACGCTGGGAAAGATTGACCTGATAGCAGTCCCCGCTGTGCAGCCAGGCCTGCACCTGACGAAACTTCTCGCCATACTCGCAACGCGTCATATTGGATTGCCAGGCCGAGGTAAGCCTGAAGGGCGTGCGGGTCGGCGCGCGCTGGCTGGTGAGCCAGCGATATCGGGCGTCTGCATCGTGATAGCTTATCAGCGACACTACCTGTTTATGGTGATCGACAATCAGCGCCCAGTCGTAAAGGCCAATCGCCATATCGGGTAAAGCGATATCGCGCGCGGCAGTATCGGGCAGAATTTCGAAACGCCGCCCTAAATCATAACCAAACAGACCCAGCGCGCCGCCCTGAAAGGGTAAGTCAGGGTCAGGCTGAGGATGAAAAGGCAGCGCCTCCAGTTGAGTCTGCAAAACGTGTAACGGATCGTCGAGAGTGACGGTAGTCGTGCGCGCAGTACATACCGTGGTTTCCTGCGCGCGCGTGGTCAGTGTGGTGACAGGATCGGCGACCAGAATATCAAAACGGTTATAGGGATGAATAGCATCACCTGAATGCAGCAGCATCGCCCAGGGCAAATGATTTACGGGCGCAAAATAGTGTTCAGCGGCGTCCGGACGCCAGGGTAAGGTGATAACAGTGGGAGATAACGTCTTCATCATTCCTGACTCGTTACAACACTACTGGCTTACCGCCGGGTAGCGTGAAATAATTAGCGCTAACAATTTAGCAGGAGTTAATCATGTTTGCAGGTTTACCTTCACTCAGTCATGAACAACAGCAAAAAGCCGTAGAACGTATCCAGGAATTGATGTCGCAAGGTATGAGCAGCGGAGAAGCGATTGCCCAGGTGGCGGGCGAACTTCGCGCCAACCATACCGGCGAACGGATAGTGGCGCGTTTTGAGGATGAAGACGAATAACCGGCTTATACCGCCGCGACAATCTTAATCTCAACTTTATATTTCGGGTTCATCAACCCGGCCTGTACGGTACAGCGTACCGGCGCATGGCCTGCGACGACCCACGCATCCCACGCCTTATTCATGGCGGCAAAATCCGCTTTATCGCTCAGGAAAATAGTGGCATCCAGAATACGTGACTTACTGGAGCCCTGTTTTTCCAGCACCGCATCAATTTGCGCCAGAGTATTCGCCGTTTGCTCAAAAGCATCGGCGTCCAGGTTTTCCGGCACGCCGGTATACCACAGCGTATTATTGTAGATCACCACGTCTGACCAACGATCTTCGGCATCAATACGCACGATAGACATCACTTATTCCTCATTTGCTTTCCATTTGAATGGCTCAAGACTGCCACAATGTGGCGCCGCCGTCACCTCTGTAACTGGCGTAAGCCTTTCTACCCTGACATAATCCCCTGTGCAAATTAACAGGGGGCAGTGTGACGGACGATTTTGCAGCAGATGGCCAACTGGCCAAAGCGATAACCGGTTTTAAACCGCGCGAACCACAGCGACAAATGGCGGTTGCCGTAACACAAGCGATTGAAAATGCGCAGCCTCTGGTTGTTGAAGCCGGCACCGGAACCGGGAAGACCTATGCTTACCTCGCTCCGGCGTTGCGCGCCGGGAAAAAAGTCATTATTTCGACCGGGTCGAAAGCGTTGCAGGATCAACTCTACAGCCGCGATCTGCCGACGGTAGCAAAAGCGTTGGCGTTTACCGGTAAGACGGCCCTGTTGAAAGGACGTTCAAACTACCTCTGCCTGGAGCGTCTGGAACAACAAGCGCTGGCGGGCGGCGATTTACCGGTACAAACGTTAAGCGACGTGATATTGCTGCGCTCCTGGTCAAATCAGACGCAGGATGGCGATATCAGCACCTGCGTCAGCGTGGCGGAGGATTCCCAGGCCTGGCCGCTGGTCACCAGTACCAACGACAACTGCCTTGGCAGCGATTGCCCGCTCTACAAAGAGTGCTTTGTGGTGAAAGCGCGTAAAAAGGCGATGGACGCGGATGTGGTGATTGTAAACCACCACCTTTTTCTTGCGGATATGGTGGTTAAAGAGAGCGGGTTTGGCGAACTTATCCCTCAGGCTGAAGTAATGATCTTCGATGAAGCCCACCAACTGCCTGACATCGCCAGCCAGTATTTCGGACAATCGCTCTCCAGCCGTCAGTTGCTGGATTTAGCAAAAGACATCACCATCGCCTACCGGACGGAACTGAAAGACACTCAACAGTTGCAAAAATGCGCCGATCGCCTTGCCCAGAGCGCCCAGGATTTTCGTCTGCAACTGGGGGAGCCCGGCTATCGGGGAAATTTGCGTGAACTGTTAGCCGACTCGCGTATCCAACGGGCATTTTTACTGCTGGATGATACGCTGGAGCTTTGTTATGACGTGGCGAAACTGTCGCTGGGCCGTTCGGCGCTGCTGGATGCGGCTTTTGAACGCGCCACGCTTTACCGTTCACGGCTGAAACGCTTAAAAGAGATCAATCAGCCGGGATACAGCTACTGGTATGAGTGCACCTCGCGCCATTTCACCCTGGCGCTGACGCCGCTCACCGTGGCGGACAAATTCAAAGAAGTGATGGAACAGAAACCCGGTAGCTGGATTTTTACCTCGGCCACGTTGTCGGTAAATGATGATCTTCACCACTTTACCGCCCGTCTGGGAATTGAGCAGGCAGAATCCATGCTACTGCCCAGCCCATTCGACTATACGCGCCAGGCGTTACTCTGCGTACCGCGTAACCTACCGCAAACCAACCAGCCCGGCGCGGCGCGACAGTTGGCGGCTATGCTCAGGCCGATTATCGAAGCCAATAACGGGCGATGTTTTATGCTGTGCACCTCACACGCCATGATGCGCGATTTGGCGGAGCAGTTTCGCGCCACCATGACGCTGCCGGTATTGTTGCAAGGGGAAACCAGTAAAGGCCAACTGTTACAGCAATTTGTTAGCGCCGGCAACGCGCTGCTCGTCGCCACCAGCAGCTTCTGGGAAGGGGTGGACGTGCGCGGCGATACGTTATCTTTGGTGATTATCGACAAATTGCCGTTTACTTCCCCGGACGACCCGTTGTTAAAAGCGCGAATGGAAGACTGTCGTTTGCGCGGTGGCGATCCGTTTGATGAGGTTCAACTGCCCGATGCGGTGATTACGCTGAAGCAGGGGGTGGGGCGGCTAATTCGCGATGCGGACGATCGCGGGGTGTTAGTGATTTGTGATAACCGGCTGGTGATGCGGCCCTATGGCGCCACGTTTCTCGCCAGCCTGCCTCCTGCGCCGCGCACGCGTGATATCGCCCGTGCCGTTCGCTTTCTTGCGATTCCATCCGCCGAGTAATTTGTTACGGAGTATGGTAAGATGCGCGCTATTTTATTGATCTAAGCACGAAACCTCATGCGAATTCTGGCTATCGATACCGCCACAGAGGCCTGTTCTGTCGCCCTGTGGAACAACGGTACTATCAATGCTCACTTTGAGCTTTGTCCACGAGAACACACTCAACGTATCCTGCCCATGGTGCAGGAAATTCTGGCCGCCAGCGGCGTCTCGCTCAATGAGATAGATGCGCTGGCGTTTGGGCGCGGCCCGGGCAGCTTTACCGGCGTGCGTATCGGCATTGGTATTGCGCAAGGGCTGGCGTTAGGGGCAAATCTGCCGATGATCGGTGTTTCGACGCTTGCCACGATGGCGCAGGGCGCGTGGCGTAAAACCGGCGCGACCCGCGTACTCGCCGCGATTGATGCGCGGATGGGCGAAGTGTACTGGGCGGAATACCAGCGTGATGCGCAGGGCGTCTGGCAGGGCGAAGAGACGGAAGCGGTGCTGAAACCGGAACGGGTCGGCGAGCGGTTGAAACAGCTTTCCGGCGAGTGGGCGACCGTAGGAACGGGTTGGTCCGCGTGGCCCGATCTGGCGAAGGAGTGCGGCCTGACGCTTCATGATGGGGTAGTGTCGCTCCCGGCAGCGGAAGATATGTTGCCCATCGCCAGTCAAAAGCTGGCGGCAGGAGAGACCGTTGCCGTGGAACATGCCGAGCCGGTTTATTTGCGTAACGAAGTGGCGTGGAAGAAACTTCCCGGCAAAGAATGACTCTCACTACTATTACCCCCCCATACTTTATGCTGTGGGGTGGAATAGAGGTCGAGAAAAAGGAGTCGCATCATGGCGGTTCAAAAAAGGTTAATAAAAGGGGCGCTGGCGTGCGCTTTTGCGCTTATGCTGAGTGGTTGCGTGACTATCCCGGATGCCATTAAAGGTTCGAGTCCGACGCCACAGCAGGATTTGGTGCGGGTGATGAATGCGCCACAGCTCTATATCGGGCAAGAGGCGCGTTTCGGCGGCAAAGTTGTGGCGGTGCAAAATCAGCAGGGAAAAACCCGGCTTGAAATCGCGACCGTACCGCTTGATAGCGGCGCGCGTCCTGTTCTGGGCGAAGCCTCGCGCGGCAGAATTTTTGCCGATGTGAACGGTTTTCTGGACCCGGTGGACTTCCGTGGCCAGTTAGTTACCGTTGTTGGCCCGATAACCGGCACGGTTGACGGTAAAATCGGCAATACGCCGTATAAATTTATGCTGATGCAGGCTACCGGTTATAAACGCTGGCATCTTGTTCAGCAGGTCGTCATGCCTCCACAGCCGATCGATCCGTGGTTTTACGGCGGACGCGCCTGGCCTTATGGCTATGGCGGTTGGGGGTGGTATAACCCTGGACCCGCAGAGGTTCAGACGATAGTAACAGAGTAACTCTTTGTTTTATCAATAAAAGAAACAGCGGCTGGTCCGCTGTTTCTGCATTCATAGAGACATAATAAAAATAAATAGTGACGCGCTTCGCAACCTTTCAGTTGCGTAATTAATAAACTGGTACGCTGAGTTAATATAATGTTAACGACTTGTTTATTAACTGGGGTTGTGATGACGACGAACACTCATTTTAGAGGTGATGCATTGAAGAAGGTTTGGCTTAACCGTTATCCTGCTGATGTTCCGGCGGAGATCAACCCTGACCGTTATCAATCCCTGGTTGAACTGTTTGAACATGCGGCGACGCGCTATGCCGATCAGCCTGCGTTCGTCAATATGGGGGAGGTAATGACCTTCCGTAAATTAGAAGAACGTAGTCGGGCATTTGCGGCTTATTTACAACAAGGGCTGGGACTCAAAAAAGGCGACCGTGTGGCGCTGATGATGCCAAACCTGTTGCAGTATCCTGTCGCGCTATTTGGTATTTTACGCGCTGGCATGATTGTGGTGAACGTTAACCCGCTGTACACGCCGCGCGAACTTGAGCATCAGCTTAACGATAGCGGCGCGGCGGCAATCATTATTGTTTCTAACTTTGCCCATACGCTGGAAAAAGTAGTCGAGAAAACGTCGGTACAGCACGTTATTCTGACGCGGATGGGCGACCAGCTTTCTACCGCCAAAGGTACGGTTGTTAACTTTGTCGTGAAATACATCAAGCGTCTGGTGCCAAAATACCACTTGCCAGATGCGATCTCGTTTCGCAGCGCGCTACAGCATGGCTACCGTATGCAGTATGTCAAACCCGAGGTTGTCGCTGAAGATCTGGCTTTCCTGCAATATACCGGCGGTACGACGGGCGTGGCGAAAGGCGCGATGTTGACCCACCGCAATATGCTGGCGAATCTGGAGCAGGTGAAAGCGACCTATGGGCCGCTGCTGCACCCGGGGAAAGAGCTGGTAGTGACCGCGCTGCCGCTGTATCACATTTTTGCCTTAACCATGAACTGTCTGCTTTTTATCGAGCTGGGTGGGCAAAACCTGCTGATTACCAATCCGCGTGATATCCCCGGTCTGGTCAAGGAGCTGGCGAAATATCCATTTACGGCGATGACTGGCGTTAATACGCTATTCAACGCCCTGCTCAATAATAAAGAGTTTCAACAGCTGGATTTTTCTTCGCTGCATCTGTCAGCCGGCGGCGGGATGCCGGTGCAAAACGTCGTTGCGGAACGTTGGGTAAAGCTGACCGGGCAATACCTGCTGGAAGGCTACGGGCTGACCGAGTGCGCCCCGCTGGTGAGCGTCAACCCGCATGATATTGATTATCACAGCGGCAGTATCGGCCTGCCAGTACCGTCAACAGAAGCCAAACTGGTGGATGACGATGACAACGAAGTCGCGCCGGGTGAGGCCGGAGAGCTTTGCGTGAAAGGCCCGCAGGTTATGCTGGGATACTGGCAGCGTCCTGACGCGACGGATGAAATCATTAAAGATGGCTGGCTGCATACGGGCGATATTGCGGTTATGGATGAAGACGGCTTTCTGCGGATTGTCGATCGTAAGAAAGATATGATTCTGGTTTCTGGTTTCAACGTTTATCCAAACGAAATTGAAGATGTGGTGATGCAGCATTCTGGCGTGCAGGAAGTTGCGGCGGTTGGCGTGCCTTCCGGTAGTAGCGGCGAAGCGGTGAAGCTTTTTGTGGTTAAGAAAGATCCGGCATTGACTGACGATGCGTTGATCACCTTCTGCCGTCGCCATCTGACCGGATATAAGGTGCCCAAACAGGTCGAGTTTCGCGAGGAATTACCAAAATCTAACGTTGGGAAAATTTTACGACGAGAACTGCGTGACGAAGCCCGTGGCAAAGTAGACAATAAAGCCTGAGCGTTAAGTCAGCTAACGAGAGACGCCGGTTAAGCCGGCGTTTTTTTTGGCGCGAACCAAAGAGAACACGATTTGAATTACCAAATGATTGAAACGGACGATGCGCTGGCGAGCCTGTGTGAAGCTGTCCGAGCATGTCCGGCTATTGCTTTAGATACGGAATTTGTCCGTACCCGCACCTATTACCCGCAGTTAGGATTGATCCAGTTATTTGACGGGGCAAATGTCGCCCTGATCGATCCGCTCGGCATCAGCGACTGGTCGCCGTTAAAAGCGGTGCTGCGCGATACGGGAATCACCAAATTTCTGCACGCGGGTAGCGAAGATCTGGAAGTATTTCTGAATGCGTTTGGCGAACTGCCGGAACCCCTGATTGATACGCAAATTCTGGCGGCGTTTTGCGGGCGCCCGCTGTCGTGGGGTTTTGCGTCGATGGTAGAAGAGTATACGGGCGTGGCGCTGGACAAAAGCGAGTCTCGTACCGACTGGTTAGCCCGGCCTTTAAGCGAGCGTCAGTGTGAATACGCGGCGGCGGATGTCTGGTATCTGTTACCGATCGCCAAAAAGCTGATGATTGAAACTGAAGCCGCAGGATGGCTGCCTGCCGCGCTTGATGAATGTCGGTTGATGCAGCAGCGTCGTCAGGAGATTCAGGCGCCGGAAGAAGCATGGCGGGATATCACCAATGCCTGGCAACTGCGTACTCGCCAGTTAGCCTGTCTGCAACTTTTAGCTGACTGGCGGCTACGTAAGGCGCGTGAGCGCGATATGGCGGTGAACTTTGTTGTGCGTGAAGAAAACCTGTGGGCGGTCGCGCGTTATATGCCGGGCAGTCTCGGTGAGCTGGATAGCCTGGGGCTTTCCGGCAGCGAGATTCGTTTTCACGGCAAGACGTTGATATCGCTGGTGGCGAAAGCACAGGCGCTACCGGAAGAGGCATTGCCGGAACCCCTGTTGAATCTGATGGACATGCCGGGCTATCGCAAAGCGTTTAAGGCCATCAAAGCGCTGGTGGCGGAGGTGAGCGCGTCGCATCACGTCAGCGGCGAGCTACTGGCATCGCGTCGGCAGATTAATCAGTTGCTTAACTGGCACTGGAAATTAAAACCGCAAAATGGGCAACCGGAATTGATTTCCGGCTGGCGCGCCGAACTGATGGCGGAGAAGTTAACTCTTCTGTTGCAGGAGTATCCGCGTTAACGGCGGTAATTGCCGGGAAAACGGCCAGTGAAATAAATGTCCGTATTCGGAATAATGTAAAAAAATAAAAAAGGCAGATTCTTCTGCCTTTTTTAATCCAGGAATTTTCCCATAAAAGAGCTTATTTTGACTCTTCGGCTTCCGGCAGCGTTACGTTAAGTTCAAGGATGGAGATATCACCATCTTTTTGCTCAAGCTGGACGGTAACCATTTCCGGATCGATTTGTACGTATTTACAAATGACCTCAAGAATATCTTTACGTAACTGCGGTAAATAATGCGGTTCGGCATCGCTACGGCGACGTTCCGCGACAATGATTTGCAACCGCTCTTTTGCAATATTAGCGGTACTCTTTTTCCGCGAGAGAAAAAAATCCAGTAATGCCATAATTTATCCTCCGAACAGGCGTTTGAGGAAACCTTTCTTCTCTTCTTCAATGAAGCGGAAAGGACGTTCTTCTCCCAACAGACGATCTACGGTATCTGCATAGGCTTTACCCGCATCCGCAGTGGCGTCAAGAATCACCGGTTCACCCTGGTTAGATGCGCGCAGTACGGATTGATCTTCCGGGATCACCCCGACGAGTTTAATACGCAGAATCTCCAGTACATCTTCCATGCTGAGCATGTCGCCTTTATTGACGCGGCCTGGATTGTAGCGCGTCAACAGGAGATGTTCTTTAATCGGTTCTTCGCCATTTTCTGCGCGACGAGATTTCGATGCCAGAATACCCAGAATACGGTCCGAGTCACGGACAGAAGAGACTTCCGGGTTGGTCGTGATGATCGCTTCATCGGCAAAATAGAGCGCCATCAGCGCCCCGGTTTCGATGCCCGCCGGCGAGTCGCAAACGATGAACTCAAAGTCCATCGCTTTCAGTGAGTCCAGTACCTTAGCGACGCCTTCGCGCGTTAGCGCGTCTTTATCCCGGGTCTGCGACGCCGGAAGAATGAAGAGATTTTCAGTACGCTTATCTTTGATCAGCGCCTGATTCAGTGTCGCATCGCCCTGAATGACGTTTACAAAATCGTAAACGACACGACGTTCGCACCCCATAATCAGATCGAGGTTACGCAGTCCGATATCAAAATCAATGACGACAGTTTTCTTTCCCTTCTGGGCCAAACCTGTAGCGATGGCCGCGCTGGAGGTGGTCTTGCCAACGCCCCCTTTACCCGAAGTAACAACAATAATGCGTGCCATAAAAATTCCTTGTTAAAAAGGGATCAATTCAACGGTTGAACTGTCAAAGCGTTGTCTGCTAAACGCAGGCGCGCCGCTTTGCCATAAAATTCTGCCGGGATTTTATCACTCAGCCAGTAAACACCTGCGATAGAGACCAGTTCTGCCGTCAGATGGGTACAAAAAATTTGCGCTTCCCGATCGCCGCTCGCTCCTGCCAGCGCGCGACCTCTCATCATGCCATAGACATGGATATTGCCGTCAGCGATAAGCTCTGCGCCAGCGCTGACGTGACTTGTAACAATCAGATCACATTGTGGAGCATAAATGCGCTGACCGGAACGAACCGGAACATCAATTAATCGCGTTTTTGTGATGGGATTAGCGTTTTGCGGCGGCTCGCTGGGCGTTGCCGGCTCAACGGGCGCAGGCCGAACCGCTTTCTCTTTACCTTCAGTCAGTAAAGGAAGACCCATCCGATCGATTTCTACTTTCAGGCTGGCGTCTTTACAGCCGCTCACGCCGATAATGCGTAAGCCGGTTGAGGTCACGATCTTATGCAGTCCCGGCCAGTTTACCGGGCTTTCAAGACCGCTAACGTTAATAACGACAGGGGCGTGTTTTAAAAACGCAGGAGCCTGCGCTATTTTGTCTTCTAACGCCTGACGAATAACCTCTGGTTCCGCTTCATGCAAATGAACCACTGATAAGGTGAAGCTACTGCCTTTAAGCTCGATTGGCGTGTTTGACATCCTGGCCTTACTCAATTTGCTATTTATCATCTCCGATACGGAGTGATATTCCGAAGTCCAGAAGGCATGTTATAGTCAGTATTATATTGAGGCAAGTCACCATCCCGTTAATTCAGAGTAAAAGTATGTTTTGTGTGATCTATAGAAGTAGCAAGCGCGATCAAACCTATTTGTATGTCGAAAAAAAAGACGATTTTTCGCGGGTGCCTGAAGCGTTGATGAAAGGATTCGGTCAGCCGCAGTTAGCGATGATGCTGCCGCTTGATGGACGTAAAAAATTAGTCAATGCCGAGCTCGAAAAAGTAAAACAGGCGTTAAGCGAGCAGGGCTATTATTTACAATTGCCGCCGCCGCCGGAAGATTTGCTGAAACAACATCTTTCTTCGGTGGGACAAAATACGTCGCCCGCTGACCGTTAAACGGTATTCGGCGCCGCGCCTGAATTCCATCATGATCTTAGGGGAAAATATGTATCAACATCGTAACTGGCAAGGTGCCTTGCTTGATTACCCGGTAAGTAAAGTGGTCTGCGTGGGCAGTAATTACGCAAATCACATCAAGGAGATGGGCAGCGCGACGCCGGAAGAACCCGTGCTTTTTATCAAGCCGGAAACCGCATTGTGTGATATTCGCCAGCCGCTGGCGATTCCGGCGGATATGGGGGCTGTTCATCATGAAGTTGAGCTTGCTGTGCTGATTGGCGCAACGCTCCGCCAGGCGACCGAAGATCATGTACGTAAAGCGATAGCCGGTTATGGCGTGGCGCTTGATTTAACCCTGCGCGATATTCAAGGGAAAATGAAAAAGGCCGGACAGCCCTGGGAAAAAGCCAAAGGTTTTGATAACGCATGTCCGATTTCAGGCTTCATCCCTGTCGCGGCCTTCTGCGGCGATCCGCAAAATACGGTTATCGGACTTAACGTTAATGGCGAGGTTCGCCAGCAAGGGTCGACCGCGGATATGATTCATCCTATTGTGCTCCTTATCGCCTATATGAGCCGCTATTTTACGCTCAAAGCCGGGGACGTGGTGCTAACCGGCACGCCGGCAGGCGTGGGGCCATTATTAAGCGGCGATGAGCTGGACATTCGTTTTAATGGCGAAACGTTGTCTACCCGCGTTCTGTAAAATCTGCTTGCCGCCTTCAGCGGCGGTAAAACTTGCATCTGCAGGCCAGACTGGTTATAAGGTGCAGCTTTAGTGCAATGGCGGATACTTTAATGAGCGATACACCTTTCTGGCAACGTAAAACCCTGGATGAAATGACCGATGCCGAGTGGGAGTCGCTGTGCGATGGCTGCGGTCAATGCTGCCTGCATAAGCTGATGGATGAAGATACAGATGAAATCTACTTCACCAACGTGGCGTGCAGGCAATTAAATATCAAAACGTGCCAGTGCCGTCATTATGAGCGCCGTTTTGAATTTGAACCCGACTGTATCAAACTCACTCGCGAAAACTTGCCAGACTTTGAATGGTTGCCGATGACCTGCGCCTACCGTTTGTTGGCGGAAGGTAAGCCCTTGCCGACGTGGCATCCGCTGCTGACTGGATCGAAAGCTGCTATGCATGGCGAGCGAATTTCTGTCCGTCATATCGCGGTTAAAGAATCTGAAGTACGGGACTGGCAGGATCATATTTTAAATAAACCGTCGTGGGCAGAATAAGTCTTCGGCAAAACGGCTGATTGTTTACAATTCTTTAATTTACGCTGGGCGGCCCCTGAAGCCATGAATTGCGTGCAAATTCCGTCACCTGGCGTTATCACTGCCTTCTCTTCTTCCCTGACGCGCCTTGTCGCTGCGCTCGCGCACGTATGGCGGCGACTCTATACTTTCAAAGCAGTATATCGCTGCCTATCCTGAGGAGTTACCCCATGAATAACCAACCGTTGCGCGTTTCAAAGGATCAGCCCAGGAAGCCTGATAAGACACCCGAAGACGAAGGAAAAAATCCAAAGAAAAACCAAAAGTAGTGCTGTAGGGTATCTTTAATAACTATGGTTCGTTGGAGGCTTTATGTCTGAACGTCCTGATTTAGTCGATCCATTACCAGAGGATGAGCCGCTTCCTGGTGAAAATATTCCGGATACACCAGAGGGAAACGATCCTCTCGACCCGGATACCCAGAATGAGGTTGAAGATCCTCGTAGATAGCGTCTTGTGCTATTAACCAACCGCCTGATGCACCGTCTGTGCCAAGCGGTTTTTTACATCTTCTAAAGCGAAACATCCTGATAATCCTCAGAAAGATAGCCTATAATTTTTTGTACGTTAAAATAGTAGCGCGTCCATGACGACACTGTCTTATTGCGCTTAGCCGTTTGCGAGTTCAAAGGAGGAAATCAATGAACAGCGAAGAGTTGACACATAAAGCAGAAGAGGAAATCGCGGCACTCATTAGCAAAAAGGTTGCCGAACTACGGAAGAAAACCGGGCAAGAGGTTTCCGAAATAGAGTTCGCGCCGCGAGAAACGATGAAAGGGCTTGAGGGATACCACGTTAAAATTAAACTACTCTAGCGTTTAATTAGCGCCATTAATCACCTGGCTACTGGGCGGGACCCGCCCAGTGGTGACTGGTTTACCGATGTCAGGCTTTTTTCTGTTGATACATTTCCTCGCCCTGATGGTCTTCCTCTACCCAAAAATGAATGTTGAACCGCGCATCATCGCTCAGCTCTACCCGATGCCAGTATTGCGGCGGACTGGTGGCGAATTGCCCGGCATTAATCACCACTTTCACTTCTGGTTCTGTCGCGGTTTCATTCGCAAAGCCATAGTAGGTCACGGTGCCTTCCATCACGCAGAGTTGTCCGAAAACGCCTGCCGCTGTGTTGTGATGAGAGAGCAGTGCCGCCGGAACATTCTCTTTGGTGAAAAAGGGGGTAGAGCGTTTAACTTTCCAGTTTGCCGGGATGCGTAAGTGGGACATAAGACATCTCCCTGATGTGGTGATTAAAAGATGTATTTAATATACACCTTTTAATCACTGGCAAACAACGCTTCGGGCAAAAAAAACGCTCCCGAAGGAGCGTGTGTATCAACGACCGAACAGGTCGCGTTTTTTAGGCTTAAATGCCTGGGCTATGACGACGGCTATCGCCACCACAAGGTAAGCGGCAAAGATCCCCAACAGCCATTGCGGCATCTCCAGCGTTAAAAACGACCACTGGCGTTCGGCGCAATCACCGGATGCCACAAACACCTGTGGCAGCCATTTACCCAACGGCAACCAGTCTGGAAAGCGCGCCATAAAGTCACAGGTCATGAACGGCGAGGGATGCAATTGAATCATCGTATGTTCATACGCCAGTTGTAGACCCCGCCAGGCGCTGTAAATCCAGATAACCATTGCCACGTATCGCAGCGGCGTTTTCGGCGCTATTGCGCCGACCAGACCCGCGCCCATCACGCCAAACAGGGCGCAACGTTCGTAAATACATAGCACGCAAGGTTTAAGTAACATGACGTGCTGGAACCACAGCGCCACCATTTCCAGCGCCAGGGCGGTAAACGCCATCAGTAACCATGCGCCCCGACCCCGTGAGCACTGGTTTAAAAATCGCAACATAATAATTTCCCTGCAACATGCGTAGAGACCGCAGTGTAAACCAATTCAATTCGTGCGCCACTAGCGGGAAATGAAATAATGTGTAATTGGATAATTATCAGGCAAAAATCGGAGCCGGGCGGTGTATTGCCCGGCCAAACGTTACGAAAGCGTTGCTAACCATCCTGCCTGAGTCATCCATTCGGTGGCCGGCGCAAGAGTGAATTCGACGCACAGTAGCCCTATCAGGGTCAGTACGATAGTGTACGGTAACGCCATCCAGACCATACGGCCATAGGAGAGACGGATTAACGGCGCCAGCGCGGAGGTCAGCAGGAATAAGAATGCCGCCTGACCATTTGGCGTCGCTACCGATGGCAGGTTAGTACCGGTATTGATGGCCACGGCTAGCAGCTCAAACTGTTTTAAGCTGATTGCGCCGTTTTCCATTGCCGCCTTCGCTTCGTTGATATAAATGGTGCCGACAAAGACGTTATCTGAGATGGAAGACAACAGGCCGTTAAAGAGATAGAACAGCGTTAGCTGCGCGTGTTCAGAGGCTTGCAAGACGAACTGAATAATCGGCGCGAAAAGATGTTGATCGATAATAACCGCCACAATGGAGAAGAAAACGGTTAACAGCGCAGTAAACGGCAGCGACTCGGTAAACGCTTTGCCGATGGCGTGTTCATCGGTTACACCCGTTAACGCGGTGGCCAGAATAATGACCGACAGACCAATCAGTCCCACCTCCGCGAGATGGAGGGCGAGGGCGGTAACCAGCCAGACGCCAATAACCGCCTGGACTATTAGTTTAATTTTATCCTGGCGGGTGCGCTTCTTACGGCTTTGATCGTCGAATTGCTGTAAAACATCGCGGACTTTTTCGGGCAACGTTTCGCCATAGCCAAACCAGCGCATTTTCTCGACCAGCATACAGGTTAACAGTCCACATACCAGTACCGGGACGGTGACAGGCGACATCCGCAAAAAGAAGTCGCCGAAATGCCAGCCAGCCGCTTTAGCGATGATCAGGTTTTGCGGCTCCCCGACCATGGTCATGACGCCGCCCAGCGCCGTCCCCACGCCTGCATGCATCATCAGACTACGCAAGAATCCGCGGAATTGCTCCAGCACCGTTTTGTAATGCGGATCGATATGGCTGTCGTCCAGCATATCGTTCTCTTCGCCGCGCGATGAGGCCACACGATGGTAAATCCCGTAAAAACCGACGGCGACGCTGATCACCACCGCAACGACGGTAAGCGCGTCAAGGAAAGCCGACAAGAACGCGGCGGCGACGCAAAAGGCCAGCGACAGAACCATCTTCGAGCGGATACTGAGTAACAGACGGGTAAAAATAAACAGCAATAACTGCTTCATAAAGTAGATGCCTGCCACCATAAACATCAGCAGCAGCAAGACTTCCAGGTTGGCGGCAACCTCTTCACGTACATGGGCGGCGCTGGTCATACCGATGATAACGGCTTCAATGGCCAGTAACCCGCCGGGCAGCAGGGGGTAACACTTTAACGCCATCGCCAGAGTGAAGATAAACTCTGCCACCAGCAGCCAACCGGCAATAAAGGGATTAGCTAAGAAAATGAATGGGTTAACAATTAAAAAGACAAGTAGTGCCAGTTTGTACCAGTCGGGCGACTGGCCTAAAAAGTTGCGCCACATGGCGCGACCCCATGAGATCTCCATGAAATTTTTCCTTACCTAGAAAAATGAAATAGCGTTTTTATGTTTAAACACAGAGAGTAGCGAGCGCGACGAATGCAAGCAAGTCCTTAACGATATTGGCAGGCGATATCAGAAATGGTGCCTTGATCCCCTTTTTCTTCATTGCGTCCGCTATCAGGTGTTACGCCCGTCTGGTATGATGAGTGCAACTATGTTTTGCTGTGTAATGGAAATCTCACTATGGTCATTAAGGCGCAGAGCCCGGCGGGTTTCGCGGAAGAGTATATTATTGAAAGTATCTGGAATAACCGCTTTCCTCCTGGCACGATCTTACCGGCAGAACGAGAACTCTCCGAACTGATCGGCGTGACGCGCACGACATTACGCGAGGTGTTACAGCGGCTGGCGCGAGATGGCTGGCTGACCATTCAGCATGGCAAACCGACAAAGGTTAATAATTTTTGGGAAACGTCAGGGCTGAATATCCTTGAAACGCTGGCCCGCCTTGATCATGAAAGCGTTCCGCAACTGATCGACAATTTGTTGTCGGTGCGTACCAATATTTCTACTATCTTTATTCGTACCGCGTTGCGTCAACACCCGGATAAGGCGCAGGAAGTGCTGGCCACTGCCCACGAAGTGGCCGACCATGCCGATGCATTCGCCGATCTGGACTATAACATCTTTCGTGGTCTGGCATTCGCCTCCGGCAATCCTATTTACGGCTTGATCCTGAACGGCATGAAAGGGTTATACACCCGCATTGGTCGCCACTATTTCGCCAATCCGGAAGCGCGCAGTCTGGCACTGGGTTTCTATCATAAATTATCGTCGTTATGCGAGCAGGGCGCGCACGACCAGGTGTATGAAACGGTGCGACGTTACGGGCATGACAGCGGTGAGATTTGGCATCGGATGCAGAAAAATCTGCCCGGCGATTTAGCGATTCAGGGACGATAATCCCGCGATGCCCGGTAAGCGCAAACACTACCGGGCAGCATCTCGATTACAGCATGTTCATGCGCGGCGGACAACGCTCCAGCAGTTCTACGCTGCCATCCTCATTTTGTTGCTCCAGCATCACATCAAAGCCCCATAACCGATGCACATGTTTCAGCACCTCTTTGCGGCCTTTATCCAGCGGTGCGCGGTTATGCGGGATATAACGCAACGTCAGCGATCTGTCGCCGCGTAAATCCACATTCCAGACCTGAATATTCGGCTCCAGGTTGCTCAGGTTATACTGTGACGACAGTTTTGATCGAATCTCCCGATAACCTTCTTCGTTATGAATGGCGGAGATCTCCAGATAATTATGCCTGTCATCATCAAGTACCGTGAAGAAACGGAAATCACGCATCACTTTTGGCGACAGGAACTGACTGATAAAGCTTTCATCTTTAAAATCGCGCATGGCGAAGTGCAGCGTTTCCAGCCAGTCGGAACCGGCAATATCCGGAAACCAGTATTTATCTTCATCCGTGGGCGACTGACAAATACGTTTGATATCCTGGAACATGGCAAAGCCGAGCGCATAGGGGTTAATTCCGCTATACCAGGGGCTATTATAGGGCGGCTGAAATACGACATTGGTATGGCTGTGTAAAAACTCCAGCATAAAGCGTTCCGTCACTTTGCCTTCATCATACAGATGGTTCAGGATGGTGTAGTGCCAGAAGGTCGCCCAGCCCTCGTTCATGACCTGCGTCTGTTTCTGCGGATAAAAATACTGGCTGACTTTACGCACGATGCGCAGAATTTCGCGCTGCCACGGCTCGAGCAACGGGGCGTTTTTCTCCATAAAATAGAGCAGGTTTTCCTGCGGTTCAGCGGGAAAGCGGCGTGCTTCGGCGACAGTTTTTTCTTCCTCGCGTTTTGGCAGCGTGCGCCACAGCATATTCACCTGGCTTTGTAGATACTCTTCCCGGCTTTTTTGTCGCGCTTTCTCTTCCTGCAACGAGATTTTCTGCGGGCGCTTATAGCGATCGACGCCGTAATTCATCAGCGCGTGGCAGGAGTCGAGCAGTTTTTCTACTTCATCCACTCCGTAGCGTTCTTCACAGCGGGTAATGTAATTCCGGGCGAAAATCAGGTAATCGACGATAGAGCTGGCATCCGTCCAGCTCCGGAAGAGATAATTATTTTTAAAAAAGGAGTTGTGGCCGTAACAGGCGTGCGCCATGACCAGCGCCTGCATGGTGATGGTGTTCTCTTCCATCAGGTAGGCAATGCAGGGATTAGAGTTGATCACAATTTCATAAGCCAGTCCTTGTTGACCATGCTTATACAGACGTTCCGTCTCAATGAACTTTTTGCCAAACGACCAGTGCGGATAGTTGATCGGCATCCCGACGCTGGAGTAGGCGTCCATCATCTGTTCGGAAGTGATGACTTCAATTTGGTGCGGGTAAGTATCCAGTTGGTAGAGTTTCGCCACGCGGTCTATCTCTGCCAGATAGACATCCAGCAGATCAAATGTCCAGTCGGGTCCATCGCTCAAACGTGTGGTGTCCTTGTTCATGGAATCAATCGTTGCCATTCGCGCACCCTCATTGTTGGCGACGCTCTCTGTATGGAGCGCCTCCTTTCAAGCATAGAACACCATGTTAAAAAACGACTTGATCGTGAAAACTTTTCTTTGCGATTTCCTCCACTCTGAACGGCAAAAAAACGGGTATTGGCATCATTTTATGCTGTATAGCCATGCCGCGTAGCAGGAGATCCCAAACCAGTGGGATCGCTTGTCTTTAGGGTATATGTGAAGCACGTCACCATAAAAAAGTCATATGTTGAATAATATTTTCATCTGAGTTATCAAGATGTAATCAGAAGATTGTTCTTTTACTATTAACGGAGTGGCTATGCGAGTTGTCATCCTGGGGAGTGGCGTAGTTGGCGTGACCAGCGCCTGGTATTTGAGTCAGGCGGGGCATGATGTCACCGTCATCGATCGCGAATCCGGCCCGGCGCAAGAAACCAGCGCGGCGAATGCCGGACAAATTTCACCGGGATATGCGGCGCCCTGGGCGGCCCCTGGCGTACCGCTGAAGGCGATAAAATGGATGTTCCAGCGCCATGCGCCGCTGGCGGTGCGTCTGGATGGCACCCCGTTTCAACTGAAGTGGATGTGGCAAATGCTGCGTAACTGCGATACCCGGCATTATATGGAAAATAAAGGCCGCATGGTGCGTCTGGCGGAATATAGTCGCGACTGTCTGAAAACGCTACGCGCCGCGACCGGTATCGAATATGAAGGCCGCCAGGGGGGAACGCTGCAACTCTTTCGCACCGCGCAACAGTATGATAACGCCACCCGTGATATCGCCGTGCTGGAAGATGCCGGGGTGCCGTATCAGCTCCTGGAAGCCAGCCGACTGGCGGAAGTTGAACCCGCTCTGGCTGAGGTTGCGCATAAATTAACCGGCGGACTGCGCTTACCGAATGATGAAACCGGGGACTGTCAGCTCTTTACCCAGCGTCTGGCGCGCATGGCGGAGCAGGCGGGCGTAACCTTTCGCTTTAATACTCCCGTGGAAAAATTACTGTACGAAAATGATCAGATTTACGGCGTGAAATGCGCCGATGAGATCATTAAAGCAGATGCGTATGTTATGGCGTTTGGATCGTATTCGACGGCGATGCTTAAAGGCATTGTTGATATCCCGGTGTATCCGCTGAAAGGCTATTCATTAACCATCCCAATCGTCGAGCCAGACGGCGCGCCGGTATCGACGATTCTTGATGAAACCTACAAAATCGCTATTACGCGTTTTGATAAGCGTATTCGCGTGGGGGGAATGGCGGAAATCGTGGGCTTTAATACCGACTTACTGCAACCACGCCGCGAGACGCTGGAGATGGTTGTGCGCGATCTTTTTCCGCGCGGCGGTCATATTGAGCAGGCCACATTCTGGACCGGCCTGCGCCCCATGACGCCGGACGGCACGCCGGTAGTAGGACGTACCCGTTATAAAAATCTGTGGCTTAATACTGGACACGGCACCTTAGGCTGGACGATGGCCTGCGGTTCAGGCCAGTTGTTAAGCGATATCTTGTCGGGTCGTACGCCAGCGATACCCTACGACGATCTGAGCGTGGCGCGATACCGTTCCGATTTTACGCCCACCCGCCCGCAACGTTTGCATAGCGCGCATAACTGATAAAGGAAGTGAAATGACCCGCCCTATACAGGCCAGCCTTGATTTACAGGTAATGAAACAAAATTTGGCTATTGTGCGCCGGGCGGCCCCGGAGGCGCGCGTCTGGTCGGTAGTGAAAGCCAACGCCTACGGCCACGGTATTGAACGCGTCTGGAGCGCGCTGGGCGCCACAGATGGTTTCGCTATGCTCAACCTTGAAGAGGCGATTACCCTGCGTGAGCGCGGGTGGAAAGGGCCGATATTGATGCTGGAGGGGTTTTTCCATGCGCAAGACCTGGAGGCGTATGACACTTATCGGCTGACCACCTGCATCCACAGTAACTGGCAGTTGAAAGCGCTGCAAAATGCGCGGCTTAACGCGCCGCTGGATATCTATGTCAAAGTCAACAGCGGCATGAACCGACTCGGTTTTCAGCCTGAGCGGGCGCAGACCGTCTGGCAGCAATTGCGGGCAATGCGCAATGTCGGTGAAATGACCCTGATGTCACATTTTGCTCAGGCCGATCATCCGGAAGGTATCGGGGAGGCGATGAGGCGTATTGCGCTGGCGACGGAAGGCCTGCAGTGTGCGCACTCGTTATCAAATTCGGCAGCGACGCTGTGGCATCCCCAGGCGCATTATGACTGGGTCAGGCCAGGCATTATTTTGTACGGTGCGTCGCCGTCAGGACAGTGGCGGGATATTGCCGATACCGGACTAAAACCTGTGATGACGCTGAGTAGCGAAATTATTGGCGTGCAGACGCTGAGTGCGGGTGAAAGGGTAGGCTATGGCGGAGGGTATTCTGTGACTCAGGAACAACGCATTGGCATCGTCGCGGCGGGTTATGCCGATGGCTATCCACGCCATGCGCCGACCGGGACGCCTGTGCTGGTGGACGGTATCCGTACCAGAACAGTAGGCACCGTTTCAATGGATATGCTGGCGGTGGATTTGACGCCGTGTCCGCAGGCGGGAATCGGCACGCCGGTTGAATTATGGGGCAAAGAAATTAAGGTCGATGATGTCGCTTCTGCGGCAGGCACGCTGGGCTATGAGCTACTGTGCGCCGTAGCGCCGCGCGTGCCGTTTGTGACAACGTAACATAATGCAGGCTAAGGCGTCGACTGGTCCACCTGGGGGCGGGTCGACGTTGTCAGGCGACCTTATTCTGCTTCGTCTTCGGCGACGCGTACCCCAATCTTGCGTACCACGTTATCTTCTTTTTCAGCTACTGTCCAAATCATGCCGCCAAACTCTACCTGATCGCCGACGACCGGCGCAGCGCCCAGCAGCTGCTGTATGATTTCACCCAGAGTTTGTTGTTTATCCCGGTATTCCGTTCCTTCTTCCAGCCCGTAGATAAGCGCCACGTCGGCGAATTTCGCATTCGCTTCGAGGATAAAATCGCCAAAGAAACGCTGATCTAACGAAACCGGCGGCGACTGGCTAAACAATTTGCCCAGCGCTGGCAGATCGCGCTCCCGGCCAATCACGCAGAGTACGTCGCCTTCCTGCAGGCGAGTGCTACCCGTGGGGTGAAACAGTTCATTATTGCGAAATAGCGCGGCAATGCGGGTTTCGTTCGGCATATGCAGGTCGCGCAACGCCGCGCCGACGCACCATTTGTCGGCGCTCAACTGATAAATGAATTGCTCCCACGGATTATCAGGATGGATGTCAAGCCCCACGCGCGATACTGGCCAGCCAACCGGAGGCACGACCACTTTAGCTCTCTTCGCCGCCCATGACAGCGATGTTCCCTGCAGGAGCAGCGACACCAGTACCACAAAGAAAGCGACATTAAAGAACAGGCGAGCGTTTTCAAGCCCGGCCATCATCGGGAAAACGGCGAGAATAATCGGCACCGCGCCGCGCAGTCCGACCCAACTGATGAAAATGCGCTCCCGAAGATTGAAGCCGCGAAATGGCAGCAGGCCGGTAAACACCGACAATGGGCGGGCGAAGAAAATCATCCAGATAGAGAGAATAAGCGCAGGGACGGCAATCGGCCACAGATCGGAAGGCGTCACCAGCAGCCCCAGGACCAGGAACATCGCGATCTGCGCCAGCCAGGCTAGTCCGTCAAAGTTTTGCAGGATGCCGTAACGGTTGCGAATCGGGCGGTTTCCTAACAGGAATCCGCACAGATAGACCGCGAGAATGCCGCTGCCTTCAAGCGCGGTCGTCAAGGCAAAAATCAGAATACCGCCGCTGAGCGCCAGCATCGGATACAGGCCGCTGGGCAGAGAAATACGGTTGATCATCTGCTGTAGCAGGTAACCGCCGCCCAGGCCAAAAACAATACCGAGACCGAACTGCTGGATAATATGGACGGCAAACATCCAGTCCAGACCGGTTTCGTGTTTCTGGATCATCTCAATTAATGTAATGGTCAGAAAAACGGCCATCGGATCGTTACTTCCCGATTCGATCTCCAGCGTGGAGCCTACACGTTCGTTTAGCCCTTTGCCGCCAAGCAGAGAAAAGACCGCTGCGGCGTCAGTGGAACCGACTATCGCGCCAATGAGCAGACCTTCGATAAGATCCAGATGAAACAGCCAGGCGGCCATCATACCTGTTAACCCCGACGTGATCAGTACGCCGAGCGTCGCCAGCGACAGCGCGGGGCCCAGCGCTACCCGGAAAGAGCTGGCCTGGGTGCGCATGCCGCCATCGAGTAAAATAATCGCCAGCGCCAGGTTACTGACCATATAAGCGAAAGGATAATTATCGAAAGGAATACCGCCAATGCCATCCACACCCGCTAACATCCCAATGGCGAGGAAAATGACCAGAATCGGGATACCCAGTCGCGATGAGAATGAACTTAACAGGATACTGCTGGTTACAAGGATGGAACCTAAAATAAATAGACTAATAATTGTTGCAGCATCCAACGTTTTATATCTCCTGACTCACACGACTTCGTATTATTTAACATTAACATAATAACGGCCAGGGCAGCGTTTTACTTAGCCTGTCGGGGACTTTTTTTACAATTGCAGCGTAGGATGACCAGATAAAGTGAGTTGAGTCCCCTGGCGCGTATTTTTAAGCGTCGCGTTTGCCCCGATAGGGAGCGTCACCGTACGCTGTTCATGCCCGAAGTCGAGACCGGTAATCAGCGGAACGGACAGACGGGAACGTAAAAACGCGTAGACGCTCTCCAGAGAATAACCGGCGTCATACTCGTTGGGCGCCGCGCCGCTAAAGCTGCCGAGAACGATGGCGCTCTGGCGGTTTAAAATTCCGGCGTACTCCAGTTGCAAAAGCATACGCTCCACCCGGAAAGGATGCTCATTGACATCTTCCAGCACTAAAATTCCTTTATCGATAGTCGGCATCCAGGGCGTACCGATAAGGGAAATCAACATCGCCAGATTTCCGCCCCATAAGGTGCCCTGTACATCGCACTGAGGGCCGTCACCTTGCCACTCTACGGTAAATTGCGCCTTGCGTAGCGCCAGCCAGAAATGTTGCTCGGTGAACGTATTCAGCGTTTCGGCGCCAAAATTTGCCGCCAGCATAGGACCGCTAAAGGTGATGACATTGGCCTGCGCCAGGAGTCCAGCCTGAATCGCCGTAAAATCGCTATGACCGCAAATCAGTAAGGGATCGTGCTGTTGCCGGGAGGCGAGCGCCTGCCAGTCGATACGATCCAGCAAGCGGCTGGCGCCATAGCCGCCGCGAACCGGCATGACGATCGTATCCGGCGAAGTTAGCGAGGCCAGCGAATTAACATCGGCCAGCCGTTCCGCGTCCGTACCGGCAAAACGCTGATAGCGGCGACGAATCACCTCGTCATTCTCCACCTGATGACCCGCGTCAGTCAGGCGCTGAACGCCGCGTAACGCGGCCTGTTGGTTAATACAGTAGCCCGAGGGGGCGATTAAATGAAACAGAGACATGGTAATTCCTTGCTGACAATAGAATGCAAATGTATATCATGCCGCATATATTAGGCGATGTCCCTCGTTGTGCGACGTTTCTGGATGCACGCCAGGGAGGCAACCTAAGTGCCTGGCCGGGGCGGTATGACCTCTTCGACAGATAAGTTACGGCTATAAGGATAGATGACGTGAAATTAAGATGGTTTGCTTTTTTGGTAGTAATACTGGCTGGCTGTAGCTCAAAACAGGATTACAGGAATCCACCGTGGAATGCCGAAGTGCCTGTAAAGCGTGCGATGCAGTGGATGCCCATCAGTGAAAAAGCCGGGGCGGCATGGGGGGTTGATCCGCATTTAATCACCGCGATTATCGCCATTGAATCCGGCGGCAACCCTACCGCGGTCAGTAAGTCCAATGCGATTGGCCTGATGCAGTTAAAGGCGTCGACCTCCGGGCGCGACGTTTACCGTCGCATGGGCTGGCGTGGCGAACCGACCACCAGCGAGCTGAAAAACCCTGAGCGTAACATCTCAATGGGCGCGGCGTATCTGAGCATTCTGGAAAATGGGCCGCTGGCCGGCATCAAAGATCCGCAGGTGATGCAATATGCGCTGGTCGTCTCTTATGCTAACGGCGCAGGCGCGTTATTGCGTACTTTTTCATCCGACAGGAAGAAGGCGATAGAAAAAATTAACGATCTGGATGCGGACGAGTTTTTTGAGCATGTTGTTGATAATCATCCCGCGCCGCAGGCGCCGCGCTATATCTGGAAGCTTCAGCAGGCGCTGGACGCCATGTAGTTTAGCGTGAAGATTATTCTCGCACTTTATTCGCTCTTTCTCGGGCCTCGCGCTCAAGCGAAAAAATAATCCGCTGCAACTCCCGCTCCACCGCCGGGCTAACGTTAAGGAAACGAAAGCTCAGGCGGGGAGTGGTGATCGTTTCATTTTTCCCATCAATCACCTTACGCTCGCTGATGGCGATAAGCTGGGCGTCAACGTGAAAAATCCCCCATTGCCCCATGTTCAGTTCAACCTGCGAAAAGCGCGCGCCTTCGATTAGTCCGTCGGGGATGGCGGATTCCAGTAGCGCGCCCATGCCGCCCAGGGAAAGATCAAACAGGCGAAAACGTAACGTACGGGTGTCCGGTAGCGTGGTGACGCCGTAATAAGGCGGATACAGCGGCGCGCCAATGCGAAAATACTCCCGGCGCTGGACAAACCACAGTGACGACGGCAGGGGCGTGATAAAGGCCGGCAGCCGCTGATATTCGCCTGTAACGAGTTGCGGCAACGTGAACTCGACTTTTGCGCCCTGCGTTTCTGCGATAATGGCTACCTGTCCGGCACGTAATACGGCGCTATTTTCATATTCCTGGCTGCCGTAATCCACGATGAGTTTTTCCGGGTCTACCGCCAAAATTTTACTGATGAATTGACCATTCGCCCATGAAATACGCAGTGGAACCTGATTTTTATTTAAATCCCGTAGCACGCCTAATATCGCTAATGGATTTTTTTTCAGGAACTGCTCATTGTAACCACTCACACGAAATAACCCCTGATACGCAGACTATCGTTGGGTTATCGGCATCGGTAGAAAGAACTTAATAGCGATAAATAAATTTTTATGTCCGCGAGATAAATCAGTGTTCAGAAATGCGACGCTTGACTTTGCCTATACTTAAAACGTTTTTACTGGAAAGAGGGTTTGCAAATGGGAATTATCGCCTGGATTGTTTTTGGTTTGATTGCCGGCGTTATCGCCAAATTGCTTATGCCGGGGCGCGATGGCGGGGGATTTATCCTGACCTGTATTCTCGGTATCGTCGGGGCGGTCGTTGGCGGATGGCTGGCGACGATGTTTGGTATTGGCGGCAGTATCAGCGGCTTTAATCTGCACAGTTTCCTGGTCGCCGTGGTGGGTGCGATCGTGGTGCTGGTGATTTTCCGCCTTCTGCGACGCGGCTAACTGCTGCAGAACGTTTAAGCGTTGACCCGGTCATCGCCGGGTCAACCTAAAACACGCGTTACTGCGTCGCTGCAGACGGCGTTTTTGTCGGCGTTGCGCTTAACGATGCCGGACGAGTAGACGGTACGCTATCGCACGGTTTTTCCTGCGGACAAATCAGATCGAGCATTTTCAGCGTCACGCCGTTGGTCCAGCCAAAGCCGTCCTGAAGGGGATATTCGCCGCCGCCACCGCCGGTTCCGGTACTGCTGACGTCATATTTTTCGACCAGTTTTTTCTCGCGATCGTAGGTGTGCTGCACATTGGTTAAAAAGCGCCAGGTGACTTCCATTGCCACGTCATCCTGCCCATAATTTTGTAATCCTTCGGCAGCGACCCATTGTAACGGCGCCCAGCCGTTTGGCGCATCCCACTGCTGTCCGCTTTTAACCGAGGTGGTAGCCAGCCCGCCAGGCTGTAGCAGATGCGCCTGGGCCGCCGCCGCCACTTTCGCGGCGCGATCTTTCGCGGCGGCGTTTACATAGAGCGGGAACAGCGCGGCAGCGGTGAGTTGGTCACGGATTTTATTGTTCTGCAGATCGTAGTCGGCATACCAACCCTCTTTGTTATTCCACAGATGCATTTCAATGGCTTTTTGCCGCGCGTTGGCCAGCGCGTCATATTGCGAGGCTTTGGCCCGATCGCCCGCCGCAGCGCTGGCGCGGGCGAGGGTTTTCTCCAGCTGATACAGCAGAGCGTTAAGATCGACAGGGACAATCGTGGTGGTACGAATGGTACTGAGCTGCTGCGGATTATCCATCCAGCGGGAGCTGAAATCCCAGCCGGAGGCGGCGGCAGATCGGAGGTCTCGATAGATCTCCGTTGCCGGGCGGTTGGGGTTGCTTTTGGCGGTAGCGATATCTTCAACCCAGGATTCAGGGCGGGGCGTATCCCGATCGTCCCAGTAGCGGTTGAGAACGCTGCCGTCCTCCAGTTTGACGACGCGTTGGTTTTGTTGCCCTGGCTGCAATGTCTCAACGCCCTCCATCCAGTAGGCGTACTCTTTTTGCAGTTGCGGCAGGTATTCTTTCAGCGCATCGTCACCTTCATGTTGCGCCAGTAACTCAACCATAAACGCAAAGAAAGGCGGCTGCGAACGACTCAGGTAGTAGGTACGGTTGCCGTTGGGAATATGCCCCCAGGCGTCAATTTCGTAACCAAAGTTCGCCACCATATCCGCCACCTTATCCCAGTGCCCGCTTTCTGCCAGCCCCAGCATCGTAAAGTAGCTGTCCCAGTAGTAAATCTCTCTGAATCGCCCACCCGGTACGACATAGGATTCAGGCAACGGCAAGAGCGAGTCCCACTTTTCGACGTTTTTAGTTGAACGGGTCAGCACCGGCCACAGGCCATCAATATGTTCACGCAATGACTGCCCGGCAGGCGGGACATATTTTTCACCCGCTTTCGGCAGGGTGAAGTTAACATCAACAAAATGACGCAAATCGAAGCCGGACTGGTTCCGCTGCATACGATAATCCGCAAGAATCATGAGCGGATCGCTATTAGGTATGGCGTCAGCAAAGGTTTTCTGATCGGGGAAGAGTTTTGCATTCTGGACATCATTAAAGAGCGGGCCAAGCAAAATATCCGGCGGCTGCGGAGTTTCAGTGTCGGAAGACGGGTCTGCGGCAGTCGCCGAAAACGATGCAAACGTCAGCAGCGTCCCTGCCAGCGCCAGTTTTATGGCTTTCTGCAGTAGAACAGAACGGCGAATCTCTGGGGGTATCATCAAGTTATCTCCTTAGCGGTGAGCCAAAGCCAACGGCATTTACCATGACAAAACCTTAGTCTACGATGACCAGATACGCGTGATTGAACCGCTATTTTGCGAACAAACAGACATTTTATTGAGACAGAATTTATCGGCGCGCGCGTGGAAAACGGGGGATACAGACAAAAAATCCACGCCGGGACGTGGATTTTAGCGCAATAACTTGTAGCCTTAACCCGGATAGATACCGCGATCTTTACGGGCCAACAGAATGCGCTCACAGGCGACAATATAGGCTGCGGTGCGCAGAGAACAGGATTTCTCAGCCGCTTTCTCCCAGACATGGACAATCGCGTCGGTCATGATTTTGTCCATGCGCGCGTTGATCTCTTCTTCGCTCCAGAAGAAGCTGGCCATATCTTGTACCCATTCGAAGTAGCTGACGGTTACGCCGCCTGCGTTACAGACCACGTCAGGCACCACAAGGATACCACGGCTGGCCAGAACATCATCAGCATCCGGATAGGTCGGGCCGTTAGCCCCTTCCAGCACCAGCTTACACGTCAGGGCTTCCGCGCGCTGACGAGTTATCTGGCCTTCAAGCGCCGCCGGGATCAGAATATCCATCTCCAGACGCCAGAACGCATCGCTGGCGATAGTTTCCGCGCCCGGGAAACCGGCTATCTGTTTGTGTTCTGTCTGCCATGCCGTGAGCGCCTTCATGTCAATACCGGTGGCGTTAAACAGCGTCGCGGTATGATCCTGAATCGCCACGACACGGGCGCCAGCGCCTGCAAACAGACGCGCGGCTTCGCTGCCGACGTTACCAAAACCCTGAACCGCAACGCGAGCGCCTTCAACGGCGATATTCGCCCGACGTGCGGCTTCCAGCCCGCTGACGAAAACGCCGCGCCCCGTCGCTTTTTCACGACCCAGCGAACCGCCAAGATGGATAGGCTTACCGGTGACGACGCCAGTGACCGTCGTGCCATGATTCATGGAATACGTATCCATCATCCAGGCCATCACTTTACCGTTGGTGCCGACATCCGGCGCAGGAATATCTTTCTGCGGCCCGATGATAATGCCGATCTCGCTGGTATAGCGGCGGGTCAAACGCTCCAGTTCACCTTCCGACAGCGAGAACGGATCGACGCGGATGCCGCCTTTGGCGCCGCCGTACGGCAGATTCAGCGCGGCACATTTGATGGTCATCCATGCTGACAGGGCCATCACTTCATTGAGATCAACGTCAGGATGGTAGCGAACACCGCCTTTACCCGGACCTCGGGAGAGGTTGTGCTGCACGCGATATCCTTCGAAATGACGAATAGTGCCATCATCCATTTGTACCGGAATATCGACGATCAGAGCGCGTTTTGGGTGGCGCAGAGTATCCACCCAGGGAGATAACTCGCCCAGATAAGGGGCCACACGCTCGATTTGTTGCAGGTAGGTATTCCAGGCAGATGTGCTGCTATCTGAAGCGTAAGATAACTTATCCATGATAAACCTTAGTGATAAAAGTAATATGTTCTTTAATTGACCGTGGTACATAGTAGATCACACCATGTAGCGATAAATTTAACACTTTTTTAAACAATTAACTCAGATCAAAAATGGCAGGCAGTTGGATTTTCGTTATGTTTTTGGATGAGAAGTGGTTAACTATCCGTTATAAGAGGTGATATATTGCTAATTATGCAATTATTTGCTTAAATATGCGCAATATGTGCAAGGCGGCTATTTGTCATAATTATGACGCACCTCTAAAAGTAAACATTATGATAACGACATGTATCAATGTTATGTCGTCCTGTCGGCGGGGAAACGTCTTCGCCAGGCGCGTAAAAAGATAAAAATAACCGGAGTCAGACGGCGCTGGCCCCGGTTTACCTCTTTATTGTTGACGCGACTCAAGCCATACCAGCGCCAGCGTCGACAGTGAGCACATCAGCAGAATGCCGACAAACCACAGTAAATACCACATCGCTCCCGCTCCCTAATAAAGTTCATGATCGTTGCGGCGGAGGGTCTCCAGGTTGATACGCCCCAACATTTTGTAATAGCTCCATAGCGTATAGAGCAGTACGATCGGCAGAAAAATCAGCACAATCACCAGCATGATTTCGAGCGTCATCTGGCTGGAGGTGCTGTCCCACACCGTCAGGCTGGAGAGAGGACTAACACTCGACGGCATCACAAAAGGAAATAGCGTTATGCCGGCGGTAAAGATGACGCAGGCCTGGGTCAGGGAAGCGAACAGAAATCCACGAATAGTCTGACCGCGAAGGCAGGCATAGAAAGCCAGAATCGGCAGGATCATACCGAGCAACGGGATGATGAGCAGTAGCGGCGAGCGTATAAAGTGGTTCATCCATGCGCCAGGGAGTATCGCCACGCCTTTTAAGAGCGGATTGGAAGGGCCGTTGGCATCCTGCGTGAGTAAGACAAAGCCATCAACGCCGGCCCACAGCCAGTAACCGGCCAGCAGGAAGCAGATCACGATCAGCAGCGCGCTGTGGCGGGTGGCCGACAGAGCCCGTTGACGAATAACGCCCTCCGTTTTCAACTGTAGCCAGACGCCTCCTTGCATAATCACCAACGACAAACTCAATAATCCACACAGCAGGGCAAAGGGCGAGAGTAACTGCCAGAAGGTGCCAAAATAGTCAACATGAAGCTGCGGCGTGAAGGCAAACGGCACGCCTAAAAACAGGTTGCCGAACGCGATGCCGAATACGACTGGGGGAACCAGGCTGCCAATAACCAGACCGGTATCCCACAGCGCGCGCCAGCGGGCATTGGCGATTTTACCTCGATAATCAAAGGCCAGCGGGCGAAAGAAGAGGGCACACAGCACCAGGATCATCGCCACATAAAAACCGGAAAACGCGGCGGCATAGACCCGTGGCCAGGCGGCGAATAATGCCCCGCCCGCGAGAATCAACCATACCTGGTTTCCTTCCCAGTGGGCGCCGACGCTATTGATCAATACCCGGCGTTCGTCATCGTTGCGCGCTATCAGCGGGAGCAGGCAACCGACACCCATATCAAACCCGTCAGTTACCATAAATGCCACCAGGATGACGCCGATCAGCAGCCACCAAATGAACCGCAACGTTTCATAATCCAACATGATTGTCTCCTTTATCCCTGTTGTTGCGCTTGTTGTTGATGTTGCATGGCGCTCGGCCCAAGACGCGCGTACTTCTGCATCAGATAGACTTCCGCGATTAAAAACAGGGTGTAAAGTCCGAGGATAAGCCCCATTGAGAAGGCCAACTGGCCCGGCGTCAGCGCGGAGTGAGCGTACCAGGTCGGCAGAATGTCCTGAATCGCCCAGGGCTGACGGCCAAACTCCGTCATAAACCAACCGGCTTCAATGGCAATCCACGGTAACGGCAGGCTCCACAGCGTCATACGCAATACCCAGCGATGCTGGTCGATACGCATTCGCAGCGTCTGTATCAACGCAATCAACATCACCACTAACAGTAGCGAACCGCAGCCGACCATAATACGGAAACTCCAGAACACCGGCGCCACCTGAGGAATAGCGCCACGCTGGGCCGCACGATACTGCTCCGGCGTCACATGGTTCATATCCGGGGCATATTTCGCCAGCAGAATGCCGTACCCCAGATCGCCCTCAACGGCGTGAAACGCATTCAGTACCTGCGGCGAGCGATTGCCTTGCGCTATCTCCTGCATGAGTAGCCAGGCCTCCCGGCCACGCTTCAGGCGCGGCAGAGCGTCGTCCATCAGGTTTTTTAACCCCGGAACCGGCGTATCCAGCGAATGGGTGGCCAGAATACCCAGCAGAGCAGGGATCTTCACGGCAAATGCATTACGCTCCTGTTCCTGCTGCGGCCAGGCAATCAGATGAAACGGCGCGGGCGCGGGTTCGGTTTGCCATTCGCCTTCCATCGCCGCCAGTTTCACCGGCTGAATTCGGGCGACCTCGTAGGCCGAACTGTCCCCCAGTTGCAGGGTTCCCAGAATGGCCAGGGTGCCGAATACTGAGCCGATAGCAAACGAGCGCAAGGCCACCTCACGCTCGCGGCCACGTAGCAGATACCAGGCGCTGATGGACATAATAAACATGGCGCCGGTGACATAACCGGACATGACGGTATGGACGAATTTCACCTGGCTCACCGGGTTAAAGACCAGATCGCTGAAGCTGCTCATTTCCATCCGTAACGTATCGATGTTGAAATGAGCGCCGGTAGGATACTGCATCCAGCCATTGGCATTCAGAATCCATAATGCTGAAATATTGGAGCCGAAGGCCACCAGCCAGGTGACCAGCAGGTGTTGGTATTTATTCAGCCGCTGCCAGCCGAAAAAGAACAGGCCGACAAAAGTGGATTCGAGAAAGAAGGCCAGTAACGCTTCCATCGCCAGCGGCGCGCCGAAGATATCGCCCACATAGTTGGAATAGAGCGACCAGTTAGTCCCGAACTGAAACTCCATGGTCAGGCCGGTAGCCACACCGAGAGCAAAATTGATCCCGAAGAGCTTGCCCCAGAAACGCGTCATATCGCGGTAGACGGTTTTCCCCGTCACCACATAGATCGTCTCCATGACGGCCAGCAAAAAAATCAGCCCAAGCGTAAGAGGAACAAATAAAAAGTGATACAGCGCGGTCAGCGCAAACTGCCAGCGCGATAAGTCAATGACATCCCACATGCTAACTCCTGTAGGCAGAAAGAGAGTAAAAAGCTAATCAGTACCGGACACCGGTGACGTTCCTGTTGAGAGCGCTAGCGCGTCTCCAGCCATCGGCAGACTTCATCCAGGCGCTGGCGCGAATCGGCCAGATCTTCCGGGGCCGCCAGTACCAGCTCCGGCAAAGGACAAATCTCATAGCTATCGAGCAACGGCCCTTTAAGGGCGTCCAGACAGCGCACATGCCAGAGATGGCGCAATGCTGTGGCGTTGATTTGGCTTTCGCCATACCCGGAGATGCGAATCTGGATGTTCCCGTGTCCGCATAAACGCGCCAGAAAAAGACGATCGGCCTCGCTGAGCGGCAGTTGGGTCAAATTGATGCTGTGTGGTTGCAACGCCGGATCGCGTACGTGCGCCAATAATTCATGGGCCAGCGGCAGTCCATTCATCAGGCCAGCGACAGGCGGAGGCAGCAGAGAGTCGTCAGGCAACGTATCGGCAGTCGCCGCTTGCCATAATGTCAGGGGCGCGCTACCTGCTTCCAGACGATCCGTCAGCAGACGTCGGTTATGCAGATGGCGTACTCGCCACAGGCCGCAGAAGATGGTCTCCTGGATCTCGCTTTCACTCCCGTCCGGATGCTGAATGCGTACTGAGACTTCGCCTTCGCCCAATAGCGTATTGAGGAATGAGAGATCATCGGCATTCAGGGGAGATAACTCCCATCCCAGCACGTCGCCGACTTCCGGAATGCGCCGGGCAAGCTGACCTCGCAGATCGGTCAACAATGCCATCACCGCCGGGCTGTGAGCGCAGCGCTCCAGCGCCGCCATACTTGGGTCGCCATTGACCTGACAGGCGAGCGGTAAGGGATTCATCGAGAAACTGGCGTCATCAGGCTGCGTACCTGGCCCCAGCAGATGAAAAAAGGTGTTGCTCATTGTGCTGTCTCCTGCGCTGCGGGAGTGTCAACCATCGAACGCATCAGCGTGAGCAGTTCAGCCCAGGGATGAATGCCGCTGAGCGCGCCGCGTAGCTCGCCGTCTGTAAAAACCAACGTCGCCGGAAACCGACGAACATTAAAGCGATCGCCGATAGCTTCGCTTTGTTCAAGGTCGGCCACCGCCACCTGCCAGTCAAACTGCGGGAACTCACGCAGGAGTTCGGCAATCATCACCGGGTTATCGCTGACTTCCGGCGTACGCCGCGGATCGCTACTTAACAGGATGACGCCATCTCCAACCCGTTTGATCCAGTCGTCTACCGTGGAAGCCTCTACCGGTTGCCATCCACGGGTTAACAGGCGTTGCCATAGCGCAGAGAACGGGGTGTCATTCGCCACTTCTTTTGCCCTCCAGACGTGTCTGATACTGACGTATGCGCACTCCCTCATAATTTTCCATCGACAGGCATTTATAGTTCAGGCAGCGTGCGACCTCGTTTGCCTGCGGTACGATCCCCCAGGCGGCCAGTTGCGCCAGGGCGGCCTGTTCCGCCGCCGGTAGCTGGCCGCGAGCTATTTCGCTCAGGCTACCGCCATAGTCGTCCAGTTGCGCCGGTTGCAGACCGACCAGCGCTATGTGACAGGGCAGATGCCCGCGGATGTCGGCCAGCGCCAGAACTTCGGAAAAACTGTTTTGATGCAGACTCATTTTTTTGGCGCTGAGATACGCGGGGATTTTCTCGCCGGCATAGGTTCGCAGGCTGCCCGGCGCCAGGCCGTAATCGATCGCGTCAAGGAGCAGGAGATGGCTGGCTTGCTCTACATAACCTAACAGGTTTAGCCCTTGCGTACCGCCGTCCACAATTTCTACCTCTTCAGGCCAGTGATATCGGGCATACAAACGCTCCGCGACCCGGATACCGAATCCTTCATCGGCCCACAGCAGGTTTCCTAACCCCATCACCACTACGCGTTGCGCATTCATGAGGGCTCCTTGTCGTGCGGTTTGGGGAATTTATGGCTGCGATAGCCATTGATCATGGTGGAGATCACCGTATCGTCGGACATAATGTCTTCCCGGATAGCGAGGTAAACGTGCCCGACGATGAAGGCGGCGATCAGCCACATACCCAGTCGGTGCCAGCTGTGAATATCGATGGAGTTGCCGCCGGTCCAGTAGAAAAATTCAACCACATAGCGGAACGGCGCAAAGATCGCGTACTGGCTATGCTCGCCAAACAGAGCGAAACCGGTGAGGATCATAAATACCGACAACAGGAAATAGCCGAACATCGCGGCCTGCGCGACAGGGTTATGTCCGATGTCGCTCCCCGGTTTTTTCTCCAGAAACAGATACCAGCGGACCACGGAGAAAGCGCCTTGCCACCAACTGCGACGCCAGACCGGGACGATAAACAGCTCTCGTGAATAGCGGTTGCCGACACAGGCCCAATAAATTCGCCCCAGCAGTAACACGGTAAAGATCATCGCGGCGGCAAAGTGGATCAGCCGGATATAGCCCATATAAAACAGATAGGTCGCCTCGCCACTCACCGACGGCAGCGGTCGGCCAATGAAGTAGCCTGTTACCATCAGTACCAACATGCAGGCCACCGTTAGCCAGTGCCACAGGCGTACCGGCGCTTCAAACACATAGTGGCTGACGGCAGTATCACGCGCCTCCCCGACGCGTGGAGATAGCTTTCCAGTCATCGTTCTTTTCCTTAACGCTTAGCGTACCTGGACGGCAATCAGTTCGCTGCCGTCGTCGCCGAGCACGTGGGTTGAACAGGCGAGGCAGGGGTCGAAGCTGTGCAGCGTCCTCAGGATTTCTAACGGTTGGTCGGGAATCGCCATTTGCGTTCCCATCAATGCCGCTTCATAGGCGCCGATCTGTTTTTTAGGATCGCGCGGGCTGGCGTTCCAGGTGGTGGGGACCACGCACTGATAGAGTTCAATCTTCTGATCGCGTATTGACGCCCAGTGCCCCAACGCTCCGCGAGGCGCTTCGGTAAAACCGATGCCGCGGCAGTGCTGCGGCCAACTGGCCGGTTCCCATTTCTCGGTATTGGCGGTGGCCAGGTCGCCGTTTTTCAGGTTGGTCATAAGCCTGTCGAAAAAATACTGCAGCTTACCGACGGCCCATTGCGCTTCGTGCGCGCGGCATAAAATACGGCCAAGCGTAGACTGGATACCGGAGAGCGGCAGTTTAAGGGCGGACATCATGCGATCTACCGACTCTATGGTGGCGGCGTCCCCTTTGTGGTACGCGATAAGCGTTCGGGCAAGCGGGCCGACTTCCATGGCATGACCCCGCCAGCGCGGCGCTTTAATCCAGGAGTAGCGTTCCTGCTCGTTGAGCTGCTGGATATGCGTATCGCTGCCTTTGACATCACCCGGGTTGTACCAGGGATCGGTAATGCCGTCAAAAGGATGACGACCCAGCCGATCGTCCGGATAGCGGTACCAGGCGTGATCCACAAACTCCTGTATCTGCTGCGGATCGGCCAAATCTACCGGCATGACATTTTTAAAGTCGCCATTGACCACTGCGCCGCCCGGCATTAACAGGCTTTGCTGGCTGAAGTCGTTGGCAATGTCCGGAAATGCGCCGTAGCTCAGCACGCATTTATCCGACAGACCGGTGCCAATTTGACTCCATGCTTTATTGAACTGGCCGATAGCCAGCGCGTCCGGAACCATCACGTTGTTAATGAAGTCGGCGGTGCGGGTGATGATCGACTGCACCAGGTTGAGGCGCTCCATATTGATAGCCCCGACCGCGCCGCTTTGATCGAGATTGATCGCGCACGGCATCCCGCCGACGATCCAGTTAGGATGGGGGTTCTTACCGCCAAATATGGTATGGATTTTGACGATCTCGCGCTGGAAGTCGAGGGCTTCAAGATAGTGGGCAAAGCCCATCAGATTAGCCTCTGGCGACAGTTTGTACTGTGGATGTCCCCAATAGCCGTTACGGAATATCCCAAGCTGGCCGCCATCGACAAATTTCTTCAATCGATTTTGTACGTCAAAGAAGTAGCCCGGCGATGACATCGGCCAGGCGGAAAGGCTTTGCGCCAACTGCGAGGTGGCGCGCGGATCGGCTTTCAGCGCATTCAGAACATCAATCCAGTCCATACCGGCTAACTGATAAAAATGGACCAGATGATCGTGACACCACAACGTAGCCAGCATGATGTTACGTATAATATTGGCGTTATCCGGCACCTGGATACCAATCGCATCTTCGATAGCGTACACCGATGCCAGAGCATGTACCCCGGTACATACACCACAAATACGTTCAACAAACGCCCAGGCGTCACGCGGGTCACGGCCTTGCAGAATGATCTCCAGCCCGCGGAACATCGTGCCGCAGGAAACGGCATTGGTAATGACGTTTTGCTCATCAATGTTCACTTCGCAGCGCATATGCCCTTCGATGCGGGTAATCGGGTCCACGATCAGACGACGGCCGGCGTCGTTAACGGTATAACCCTGGGTTTGATACTGGTTACTCATGCCTGTTTATCCTCATTGTCCGGCTGTTGTTCGGCTTGCGCTAACTGTTGTTTGTGGCGTTTACGTTGGTTGAGCGCGCTGGCGACAGCGTGACCGCCAACGCCCGCCGCGACCACGCCCAGCGCGGTCAGCCCCACCGTATCGGCGGTTGAATGGGTACCCATCTGGGGAATATCCACCACGCGGCTATAAAACGAGCCGCGATCCCAGAAACCATTTTCTGAACATCCCAGACATCCGTGACCGGACTGGATAGGAAAGGAGACGCCGTCATTCCAGCGTGTGGAGGAGCAGGCGTTATAGGTGGTTGGCCCTTTACAGCCCATCTTGTACAGGCAGTATCCCTTGCGGGCGGCGTCATCATCCCAGCTCTCGACAAATTCACCGGCGTCAAAATGGGCGCGGCGGTAGCATTTATCGTGGATACGCTGACCATAGAACATCAGTGGACGGCCCATGCGATCGAGTTCCGGCAGACGATCAAACGTCACCATATAGGTGATAATGGCGCTCATGACATCCGGGATTGGCGGACATCCAGGGACTTTCACGATCGGCTTGTCGGTGATCACTTTATCGATAGGCGTTGCCTGGGTTGGATTGGGGCGGGCGGCCTGGACGCAACCCCAGGAAGCGCAGTTTCCCCAGGCGATAATAGCGCTGGCGCCCGCGGCGGCTTTCTTCAGTTTTTCAATAAACGGGCGACCGCCGCTGATACAGAACATCCCTTGTTCTCCTAACGGTGGATTGCCTTCCACCGCCAGAATGTATTTCCCGGCGTAGCGAGTGGTAATATCGTCAAAGACTTCTTCGGCCTGTGCGCCGGCGGCGGCCATCAGGGTGTCGTCATAATCAAGGGAAATCAGCGAGAGGATCACATCTTTGGCTAGCGGGTGCGAGGAACGGATAAAGGATTCGGTACAGCAGGTGCATTCCAGTCCATGAATCCAGACCACCGGAATCCGCGGTTTATTCTCCAGCGCCCAGGCGATCTTTGGCGTCATTCCGGCGCCCAGTCCCAGCGATGTGGCGGCAAGGCTACAGAATTTGAGAAAGCTGCGTCGGGTCACTCCCTTACGACGCATGGCTTGATAAAAGGTCTCCTCGTTATTCATAACGCGTATTTTTTCTCCTTTTTGCACCACGCTCCGCCAGGGGCATAAGGCGCTTTTGCGGGTCCGTTGACGTTCCGCCAGCAAGGTAAATCATTGTGTTACGCGCGAGCGCGGAAACGAGCCCGATTCACTTTGCACCGGCGTATACCGCCAGAAATAATGTGAAAAAAGCGTATCGGATTAACGATAAGAAACAATGTGAAGTGTGTGGGTATAGCTTATAGCGGTATATTTATACCCATTATCGGTTTTTCGGCGAAAGGGCCGTGGCGGGGAAGGACGGTTGAGCTTGTTCCGGAATGAGGTTTTCAGCGAGCCACCTCGGGTAGATTTAGCCTGGTCTCGCCATTTCAGGGATACGTAAGTTGATGCAAAGGGAGGGAAGGTTTGATGTCATCGTTAAAAGAAGCATACTTCGTGATGATTTTTATATAAAATAGTGGTGCTGGTTTTAAAGGAATGCAAAAAAGAGACGGTTTGAAAGAGGGCGTCCCATGAAAAATAACATCAGATTTGACTTATCCGATTATTTGATTCATTTTTTTCGGAACGTTAATCTAGAGACCGGTAGCCATATTTATTTGCCTGAGCACTGTGGTTTTAATAATCAGCACCACGCATGTTCCATTGATGCTAAATATTTACTTAGATTATCTTTACGCAGTCATAAAATTTTCTCGTCCTGGTCATACCGAAATGGGCAACGAACCGTATATGGTGATTCCCCGGTGGTATGCTTTACAGATATGCCGATTGCAGCTTATTTAGAAACTGGTGTTCGCCGATTAGAACGAAATGAAAATATTGGTTTATATGCAATCGTTTTACCTAAAGAGCAAATGTTTAATTATGGGGCAAGGCCAGTCATATATGGGTTGGATCAGCATAACAATGCTCGATGCTCGCAAGGCAGATATGGGGAACGTATTCTTGATGAAACGGCTCTTCCTTTGATTGAACAATATAGATATGTTACTTATGTTCCAGGTAAGATTGACTGGACACATGAACGTGAATGGCGATGGCCATATCGTGGCGATATTAATAATTTCCTTAATCATATTAAAGAGTATGGTATTCCGGAAAACATCGAAAGTACCCCAGGATTTGATTTTAGATCAAGCGAAATAAGTGGTGCGGGGATAATCGTCCCGTTTGCAGAAGATATCCCTACCGTAGCTCACGATATTTTAACTTTAATTGACCGGGGTGTCATTGGAAGAAATACTTTCAAATTCATTATAGCTGTAGAGAGTTTACAATCATGGACCCAGCTCTCGGAACCGGGTGCGTTACTGTCCTGTATTAATGACAATACTTTCGAATTTGAATCTTTTTTTGATTTATCTGCATCTAAAGTAAAAAATTATGCTGACTCTATCAATAATTATGTAAATGAATTATATTCAAAAAAAGATTTTTTAAATGATAGTTATGCAATGGAATTTGGAAATGCCTGGGTCTGGATTCATGATAACCAATCCCAGGTGGTACGGGCGTTACTGCAGGCTGGAATGATCAAGGTTAATAAAGAAGGGCGGTACTTATTAGATGTTAATTTGGCTTCTGTTGATTGGCCATTAAGAAGAAAAGAGGCTTTCGCAAGTCATGTCGCGGGATGGCTCAAACATCGTTTTGATATCGAAGCGGGAAGGTATTCCGTTCGGGGAAAAGATGATTATGATGCGATCCCAAGTTATGAGACGCCGCTAAAGGACCAGCATCCTTTTTATAATCATACAGTGAATATCGACTGGTAATTAGGAAAAGAACTTACCCTGTTAGCTCTGCGTTAATTGAGCCTGTCAGTATGAGTTGAGATATTATGAAATAAAAAATCCACGCGGCTGCGTGGATTTTATGACTTTCTTTGCCTCTTATGAGATTCAGCAAAACCTCACGAGACAACAAATTTTATTTAGACGTTGAACAGGAAGTTCATTATATCGCCATCTTTAACGATATAATCTTTGCCTTCCGCTCGCATCTTACCGGCTTCTTTCGCGCCTTGTTCACCTTTATAGGTAATAAAGTCGTCAAAGGCGATAGTTTGGGCGCGGATAAAGCCTTTTTCAAAGTCGGTATGGATTTTACCTGCTGCCTGCGGCGCGGTTGCGCCAACCGGAATGGTCCATGCGCGAACTTCTTTCACCCCGGCGGTAAAGTAGGTCTGGAGGTTCAGCAGGCGATAACCTGCGCGAATAACGCGGTTCAGCCCCGGCTCTTCCAGACCCAGTTCAGCCATAAATTCGTCGCGCTCGTCATCATCCAGCTCAGCAATATCAGCTTCGACGGCGGCACACACCGGAACCACGACCGAACCTTCTTTCGCGGCGATTTCGCGAACCTGGTCCAGATACGGGTTATTTTCAAAACCGTCTTCATTGACATTAGCGATATACATTGTCGGCTTCAGCGTCAGGAAGCTTAAATAACGGATAGCCGCTTTATCTTCGTCCGTCAGGTCCAGCGAACGCAGCATCCCCGCTTCGGCCAGGTGCGGCAGGCATTTTTCCAGCGCGGCCAGTTCCGCTTTGGCGTCTTTATCGCCGCCTTTGGCTTTCTTCTGTACGCGATGGATAGCGCGCTCGCAGGTATCGAGGTCAGCCAGCGCCAGTTCGGTATTGATAACATCAATATCTTCTGCCGGGTTTACTTTACCCGCCACATGGATGATATTGTCGTTCTCAAAGCAGCGAACCACGTGACCGATAGCTTCAGTTTCACGGATATTGGTCAGGAACTGGTTACCCAACCCTTCGCCTTTGGATGCGCCTTTTACCAGACCGGCGATATCCACGAACTCCATCGTGGTTGGTAGAATGCGTTGCGGTTTAACAATCTCAGCCAACTGGTCCAGACGCGGATCGGGCATCGGCACGACACCGGTATTCGGTTCGATAGTGCAGAACGGAAAGTTTGCCGCTTCAATACCGGCTTTTGTCAGCGCGTTGAACAGGGTGGATTTCCCGACGTTGGGCAGACCGACGATACCGCATTTGAATCCCATGATTTAACTCACCTTAATATCTTAATAATCAACCTGTTATAGAAAACAGATTGCAGAAATGGAAATAACTTCGCCTATTATACACGGCGTGCGGCAAAAATGCCGCACATCACTGGTTATTGCGCCTTAAAGGTATGCAAACGGCTTGTTGCTTTGGCCAGACCCTCTTTGAACCACAATTCCGTACAGCGCGCCGCTTCGTCAATGGCCTCATCAATTAATTTTTGTTCAGAAACAGGGGGTTTACCCAGCACGAAACCAACAACTTTATTTTTATCGCCTGGATGACCAATTCCAACGCGTAAGCGGTGAAAGTTGGGATTATTGCCCAGCTTGCTGATGATGTCTTTCAGACCATTGTGGCCGCCGTGGCCGCCGCCAAGTTTAAATTTCGCCACGCCCGGCGGGAGATCCAGCTCGTCGTGAGCGACCAGAATTTCGTCCGGCTGAATACGGTAAAAACTGGCCATTGCGCCAACTGCTTTACCACTGAGATTCATGAACGTGGTGGGTACCAGCAGGCGAACATCTTCCCCTTCCAGCGTGATGCGTGAGGTATAGCCAAAGAATTTAGGCTCTTCACGCAACGGCGCGCGCAGGCGCTCCGCCAGTAAATCGACGTACCATGCGCCTGCATTGTGTCGCGTCGCGGCATATTCCGCACCGGGATTCGCCAGACCAACAATCAATTTAATTGCCACGTTTTTTGTCCTGAGTAGATCCATAACTGGCGCGTAGTTTACTGTCTGTCTGCCCGCTTGACAAAACACAGCGACACTCTGAAGTAAATTAAATAATTGCCAGCATTGATTATTAAAAATGTAAACTGTTCAGTGTGTTATTTGTAAAGTTTTGTTAAATGAAACTTTACATTTGTGATCACACCCGCACTTACAAATGGAAGTGTTGTCTATACTTTACACATAAAGTTTAGGGGGATTTCCTAAAAACAACCCAAAAGTTCCGGAGGTGACATATGAAACGCAAAAACGCTTCGTTATTCGGTAACGTGCTGATGGGGTTGGGGCTGGTCGTGATGGTTGTCGGCGTGGGTTACTCTATTTTAAACCAACTGCCGCAGTTTAATTTGCCGCAATTTTTTGCGCATGGCGCAATACTGAGCATTTTTGTCGGTGCAGTTCTTTGGCTGGCGGGGGCTCGTGTAGGGGGGCATGAGCAGGTGAGCGACAAATATTGGTGGGTACGTCACTATGACAAACGTTGCCGCCGTAACGACAATCGTCGTCATAGCTAACCGGTTCAGGCCCGGTAAGCGTTATCGCCACCGGGCATTGTCCATTAACTGAGTAAATCCGCTAACGCCTCCATCCTGTTCGGGAAGAAGGTCAGACGCCCAGGAATAGGTTTGATACCGGCACGCGCCATTGTGCGCAGCGGTTGGAACTCCAGATTACTGATACGCAATTCGCAACCCTCCGGCAGACGCTTCACAAAACGCTGAAAAGCATCAAGCCCGCCTGCATCCAGCACTGGTACTGCGTCCCATTTCAGAACGACGATACGTTTGCCCTTAATACGTGACTCAAGGTCAGTAAACAGCCCTTCCGCCGCGGCGAAAAAGAGCGGACCGATAACACGCAGCACCAGCACATCATCAGGCACATCGACATTGACCGGCGCAAGTCGAGTCATTCGCGCAATACGGCGCATAAACAGCAGGGAAGCAAGGACAATCCCCACGCTGATGGCGATGACCATATCAAACAGAACCGTTAATGACATGCACAGCAGCATAACGATAATGTCGTCTTTCGGCGCATGGCGTAACAGATCCACCACTTTATGGGCTTCACTCATATTCCATGCCACCATCAGCAGTAGCGCCGCCATCGCGGAAAGCGGCAGCCAGGAGAGTAGCGGGGCTAAGACCAGTAGCGCCAGAATAACCAGGATAGCGTGAATTACCGCTGAGACGGGAGAGGTCGCGCCAGCGCGGACGTTGGCGGCAGAGCGGGCAATCGCGGCGGTGGCGGTGATGCCGCCAAAGAACGGCGCGACCATATTCCCCAGCCCCTGGCCGATAAGTTCGCTGTTAGCTTTATGTTTGGTGCCGGTCATGCCGTCCAGCACGACGGCGCAGAGCAATGATTCGATTGCCCCCAGCATTGCCATTGAGAAAGCCGCTGGCAGCAGCGCGCGCAGTGAATCCCAGCTTAGCGTGAAATCGGAGCCAGGAAGACTCCACGGCAGCATCAGTTGCGGCAGGAGCTGCGGGATGCCGTTGCCCTGAGTGCCGTCAGCCAGAACGTAATGGAACTGTGAGCCGATAGTCGCCACATTGCCGCCCAGCAGATTAACGATCCCCATCACGGCGCAACCGGCCAGCAGCGCGGGAAGATGTCCTGGCAGACGAATACCGAGACGCGGCCAGAAAATCAACGTTCCCAGCGTTACCACGCCAATGGCGGCATCGCCAATATTGACGGTGGGCAACGCCATAAACAGCGCGCCGACTTTCTGCAAATAGTGCTCTGGCACATGGGCCATCTGCAGACCAAGAAAATCTTTAATCTGCATGGTACCGATGGTAATACCAATCCCTGAGGTAAAACCCAACGTGACCGACACCGGGATATATTCAATCAATCGCCCCAGTCTCGCCAGGCCGAAAAGGATCAGGAAGAAGCCCGACATCAGCGTGGCGACCAGTAGGCCCGCCAGACCAAACTGTTGCGATACCGGATACAAAATCACCACAAACGCGGCGGTAGGGCCGGAAACGCTAAAGCGCGAGCCGCCGGTTAGCGCGATCACGATCCCGGCGACAGCGGAGGTATAGAGGCCATACTGCGGCGCAACGCCACTGCCAATTGCCAGCGCCATCGCCAGCGGGATAGCAATAATCCCGACGGTGATCCCGGCTATCACATCACGGGTGAACCGGGAGGCGGTATATTTTTCTTTCCAGCAAGCATCGATGAGAGCGCGGAAAGGCATCACATGTGAGGAAAATAATTTGTTCACAATAATGTTTCATCCATGAGCGCATCATCTGTCAACTAAATGGCAGGTGAAGGAGGCATAAGTCATACAAAAGGGTGTTACAGACAAAAAAACCCGCCGCAGCGGGTTTCAGATCCGGGTTCGATCAATGCTCGAACATGGCGGAAATCGATTCTTCGTTGCTGATACGGCGAATCGCTTCGGCCAGCATACCTGACAGGGTCAAAGTACGCACGTTCGGCAGCGCTTTGATTTCGTCGGTCAGCGGAATGGTGTCGCAGACAACGACTTCATCAATGACGGAGTTGCGCAGGTTGTTTGCCGCATTGCCTGAGAAGATCGGGTGCGTCGCGTAGGCAAACACGCGTTTAGCGCCACGTTCTTTCAATGCTTCTGCTGCTTTGCACAGAGTACCGCCGGTATCGATCATATCATCAACCAGCACGCAGTCACGGCCAGCGACGTCGCCGATGATGTGCATCACCTGAGAAACGTTCGCGCGCGGACGACGTTTATCAATGATAGCCATATCGGTATCGTTCAGCAGCTTAGCGATAGCGCGGGCACGAACCACGCCGCCAATATCCGGAGAAACCACGATCGGGTTATCCAGATTCAGTTGCAGCATATCTTCGAGCAGGATTGGGCTACCGAACACGTTATCAACCGGAACGTCAAAGAAGCCCTGGATCTGTTCAGCATGCAGATCTACGGTGAGAACGCGGTCAACGCCGACGCTGGACAGGAAGTCAGCGACAACTTTTGCGGTAATCGGCACACGGGCGGAACGTACGCGACGGTCCTGACGTGCATAGCCAAAGTAGGGGATAACGGCGGTGATACGACCTGCGGAAGCACGACGCAGGGCATCAACCATAACGACCAATTCCATCAGGTTGTCGTTGGTTGGGGCACAAGTGGACTGGATGATGAAAATATCACCACCGCGTACATTTTCGTTGATTTGTACGCTGACTTCGCCGTCGCTAAAGCGACCTACGGCGGCGTCGCCGAGAGAAGTGTACAGGCGGTTGGCAATACGTTGTGCTAGTTCCGGGGTGGCGTTACCAGCAAAAAGCTTCATATCAGGCACGAGAAGAACCTCAGGCATGCGTCCATTGGTGGAAAGAATTTGCCGAAAACTGTGCGGGCCAGGCAAAATCCTATCCAGGCGGTGTATTAAAGAGCGCGATGCAACGTCTGGAACAAGGTGACGTTGTCACCGAAGCTCAGCTTGCCCGGCTTACTCGTCTTCATTCACGTTTCATGTGCGCTGGTATCGATGCCTCACACCGGTCAAATACGGCATATATGACCGGCGATTCGTCATTTCGCCATCTTCCTGAAACCCGAATGCGTTAGAGTAACTCTCGATGCAATGGGGAGAGGTTGACACCCTTCGCCACAAAAGCATTGAGCCATTCCGGGGCTTGCTCAAGCACCTGGCGAGCACAAGACTCTGTATCGAATTCAGCAAAGACACAGGCCCCTGTCCCAGTCAGGCGCGACGGCGCGTATTCTAACAGCCAGGAAAGCGCCGCATCAACCTCGCGAAAACGTTTTCTTGCGATAACCTCGCAATCATTGCTGAATTCACATTTTAGTAACGTATCTATTGACCTTTTTGGCGTATTACGCGGCAATTGAGGATCTTTAAAGATAACCGGTGTGGGAATGCTTACGCCAGGGTGCGCGACCAGATACCATTTTTCCGGCGGATTCACCGGCGTTAATATTTCGCCTACGCCTTCGGCAAACGCGGCGTGGCCACGAACAAAGACCGGGACGTCGGCGCCGAGCGTCAGGCCGAGCGTCGCCAGTTCATCAATGGAAAGCCCGCATTGCCAAAGATGATTGAGCGCCACCAGAACGGTCGCGGCGTTAGATGAGCCGCCGCCCAGACCGCCGCCCATGGGAAGGCGCTTCTCAATGCTGATATCCGCACCGCTTCCGGCGGGCAGGCGCTCACTCTCCGAGGCGACTTTCATCAACAGCCGCGCGGCGCGGACGATCAGATTGTCTTCATTTTCAACGCCGTTAACCGGCGTTAATAAATGGATTTCGCCATCGTGACGCGGTTCGATGTGGAGTGTGTCGCCATAATCCAGAAACTGAAACAGCGTCTGCAGCGTGTGGTAGCCGTCTGCACGCTGTCCGGTGATATATAAAAACAGATTTAATTTTGCCGGAGAAGGCCAATGGGTCATCATTTCACAATCCAGTTATCCATTTTCAGCTTAATGCGCTGACTGCCGTCTGAAAGCTCCATATTGGCAGGCATGGCAGGCTGCGTTTTGCTGTCATAGCCACCGTAAACCACTTTCCAGTTTTTACCATCCTGGCGATAGTTCACTTCGCTCAGGCGATACTGGTCGTCCAGTTTGTAGTCGGTGGCATCGCCAGGCAGACCGAGGATCCACTGCCGCAGGCTGTTTAACGGAATCGGCATCCCGGTAAGTTTGCCGATCATCTCTTCGGCGTCATCGGCGGTATAACGTTGGCCTTTGTTATCCACCAACTGGACGTTGCCCGGCTGGGCGTTAAGCTCCAGCTCGGTGCTGCCCAGCGGGTTGGTAAGCAGCAGGCGGTAGCGATCCTGTCCGGTCTGTTGCCAGAAGAAGCGCGCATAGACTTTCTGATCATCTGAGATGTAAGCAAAGGCGCCGCGCGTCTGGTATTGATTCAGATGACGCACCTCTTGCTGATGCTGGCGCCACTGAGGGGAATCCGGGCTCTTGCCCGGGCCTTTATGCCCAGGAAGCGTACAGGCGGTGAGAACCAGGCTTGCTAACGGCAGTAGACGAATCAGGCGAAAATCGGGCAGGGTCATAGTGATGACGAATCCTTGTGATACGGTGCAATAATTGCCTGATGGCGTTACGCTCATCAGGCCTGAAAACTGAACCTGCAGGCTGTAAAAACGTTCGCGCCGCGATTCGGCAAATTTTTGCTATCGGTTACAGTTATAGCCTTTAATGCTAGCGCCGCCTGGTGACATCGTCTACTTTCAAGTTGTCTTAAATCATCAAATTAGCGAGCGCTGCCAATTACTCCAAAAGGGGGCTCTCTCTTTTATTGACCACGCGCATCCTGTATGATGCAAGCAGACTAACCATATCAACGCTGGTACTACTCCCGCAGACATGACCCTTTTAGCGCTCGGTATTAACCATAAAACGGCACCTGTATCGCTGCGAGAACGCGTAACGTTTTCGCCGGACACGCTTGATCAGGCGCTGGACAGCCTGCTTGCGCAGCCAATGGTGCAGGGCGGGGTCGTGCTGTCAACCTGTAACCGTACAGAGCTGTATCTGAGCGTGGAAGAGCAGGATAACCTGCAAGAAGCGCTGATCCGCTGGTTATGCGATTACCATAACCTGAACGAGGACGATCTGCGCAACAGTCTGTACTGGCATCAGGACAATGACGCCGTCAGCCACCTGATGCGCGTCGCCAGCGGTCTGGATTCACTGGTGCTGGGCGAACCGCAAATCCTCGGTCAGGTGAAAAAAGCGTTTGCGGATTCGCAAAAAGGCCACCTTAACGCCAGCGCGCTGGAGCGAATGTTTCAGAAGTCTTTTTCCGTCGCCAAGCGAGTGCGGACTGAAACCGATATCGGCGCCAGCGCCGTCTCCGTCGCGTTTGCCGCCTGTACGCTCGCCCGCCAAATCTTTGAATCGCTGTCGACGGTCACTGTACTGTTAGTTGGCGCGGGCGAAACCATTGAACTGGTGGCGCGTCACCTGCGCGAGCATAAAGTACAAAAGATGATTATCGCCAACCGAACCCGCGAGCGCGCGCAAGCCCTGGCGGATGAGGTAGGCGCTGAGGTTATCTCGCTCAGCGATATCGACGCCCGTTTGCAGGATGCCGATATTATCATCAGTTCGACCGCCAGCCCGCTGCCGATTATCGGTAAAGGCATGGTGGAGCGCGCATTAAAAAGCCGTCGCAACCAGCCGATGCTGCTGGTGGATATCGCCGTACCGCGCGACGTTGAGCCGGAAGTCGGCAAACTGGCGAACGCTTATCTTTATAGCGTCGATGATTTACAGAGCATCATTTCGCATAATCTGGCGCAGCGTCAGGCTGCGGCGGTAGAAGCGGAAACGATTGTTGAGCAGGAAGCCAGCGAGTTTATGGCCTGGCTACGCGCCCAGGGGGCCAGCGAGACCATTCGGGAATACCGTAGTCAGTCGGAGCAGATTCGTGACGAACTGACTACCAAAGCGCTGTCGGCCCTTCAACAGGGCGGTGATGCGCAAGCCATTTTGCAGGATCTGGCATGGAAACTGACCAACCGCCTGATTCATGCGCCAACGAAATCACTTCAACAGGCTGCCCGTGACGGGGATGACGAACGCCTGAATATTCTGCGCGACAGCCTCGGGCTGGAGTAGCAGCACACACCACACTTTTTTACAGGGTGAATTTACGCCTATGAAGCCTTCTATCGTTGCCAAACTGGAAGCCCTGCACGAACGCCATGAGGAAGTTCAGGCGTTGCTGGGCGATGCGGGAATTATCGCCGACCAGGACCGCTTTCGCGCATTGTCGCGCGAATATGCGCAATTAAGCGACGTTTCTCGCTGTTTTACGGACTGGCAACAGGTTCAGGACGATATCGAGACGGCTCAGATGATGCTCGACGATCCTGAAATGCGGGAAATGGCGCAGGAAGAACTGCGCGAAGCGAAAGAAAAAAGCGAACAACTGGAGCAACAGTTACAGGTACTGCTGCTGCCGAAAGATCCGGACGATGAACGAAACGCGTTCCTTGAGGTTCGCGCCGGCACTGGCGGCGACGAAGCCGCGCTGTTTGCCGGCGATCTGTTCCGCATGTACAGCCGTTATGCCGAAGCGCGCCGCTGGCGCGTGGAGATCATGAGCATGAGCGAAGGCGAGCATGGCGGTTATAAAGAGATCATCGCCAAAATCAGCGGCGACGGCGTGTATGGCCGACTGAAATTTGAGTCCGGCGGACACCGCGTACAGCGTGTTCCGGCGACCGAGTCGCAGGGGCGTATCCATACCTCCGCCTGTACCGTCGCCGTGATGCCGGAGCTGCCGGAAGCCGAGCTGCCGGATATTAACCCGGCGGATCTGCGCATTGATACGTTTCGTTCTTCCGGTGCGGGCGGTCAGCACGTTAACACCACCGACTCCGCTATCCGAATTACCCACTTGCCGACCGGCATCGTGGTGGAATGCCAGGACGAGCGTTCGCAGCATAAAAACAAAGCGAAAGCGCTCTCGGTGCTCGGGGCGCGCATTCACGCCGCCGAAACGGCAAAACGCCAGCAGGCCGAGGCGTCAACGCGACGCAATCTGCTTGGCAGCGGCGATCGCAGCGATCGTAACCGGACCTATAATTTCCCGCAGGGGCGCGTGACCGATCATCGTATTAATCTGACGTTATATCGCCTTGATGAAACGATGGAAGGTAAGCTGGATATGCTGATTGAGCCGATTGTTCAGGAACACCAGGCTGACCTGTTAGCCGCCTTATCCGAGCAGGAATAATGGATTTTCAGCACTGGCTGCATGAGGCGGTAAACCAGCTCCGGGACAGCGACAGCCCCCGGCGCGACGCCGAGATCCTGCTAGAGTACGTTACGGGCAAGGGGCGGACGTATATCATGGCCTTTGGCGAAACGCCGCTTACCGACGTCCAGCAACAACAGCTCGCGGACCTGCTGCAGCGGCGTAAACAGGGCGAACCTATTGCGTACCTGACGGGCTTACGCGAATTCTGGTCGCTGCCGCTCTTCGTTTCTCCCGCCACGCTAATCCCGCGCCCGGATACCGAATGTCTGGTTGAACAGGCGTTGGCGCGATTGCCGGTAAAAACCTGTCGTATTCTGGATTTAGGCACCGGAACCGGTGCGATTGCGCTGGCGCTGGCCTGCGAGCGACCGGATTGCGAGGTGACTGCGGTCGATCGTATGCCTGATGCGGTTGCGCTGGCGATACGCAACGCGGAACATTTGGCTATCCGGAATGTGCGTATACTGCAAAGTTGTTGGTTCAGCGCGCTATCGGGGCAGCAGTTCGACATGATTGTCAGCAATCCGCCCTACATTGACGCGCAGGACCCGCACCTTAGCGAAGGCGATGTACGCTTTGAACCGCGCTCAGCGTTGGTGGCGGACGAAAACGGTATGGCGGATCTTACGCATATTATCGATAATGCCCGCCAGATGTTAACGCCCGGCGGCTTCCTGCTGCTGGAGCACGGTTGGCGGCAAGGCGAAGCGGTAAGAGCGGTTTTCAGGCGGTCTGGTTACTCGGATGTAGAAACGTGTCGTGATTATGGCGGTAATGAACGCGTGACCTGCGGACGTTTTACGCCATGACAATTGCAATGTTGCTCACGCTTCATCTTATCTGTGTTGCGCTCTCCGTCAGTTTGTTTGTCGCTCGTTACTGGTGGCGCTATTGCGGCCATGCGTTGGCCGCCGCGCGCTGGACACGAATCGTGCCTCCCGTCATAGATACCCTGTTACTGCTTAGCGGTATTGGGTTAATCGTTAAAACGCACATCCTGCCATTCACGGAGTCGGGCTCATGGCTGACTGAAAAACTGTTTGGCGTTATCATCTACATCGTTTTGGGTTTTATTGCGCTTGATTATCGTCAGGCGCGCAGCCAGCAGGCGCGTTTTATCGCTTTCCCGCTGGCGCTGGTGGTGCTGTACATCATCATTAAACTCGCCACCACAAAAATACCGTTACTGGGGTAAGTCATGAGGTCGTTAGCTGATTTCGAATTTAACAATGCGCCGCTGTGTGATGGCATGATCCTGGCATCAGAGATGATTCGCCTGGATTTTCCCACGCAGTTTGTCTACGACGAACTGGAACGTCTGGTCAGTCTGGCGCAGGAAGAAATTAGCCAGCTCCTGTCTCAGGATGAGCAACTGGAAAAATTGCTGGCACTTTTTTACGGCGAGTGGGGGTTCACGGATTCCCGCGGCGTCTACCGTCTTTCTGATGCTTTATGGCTCGATAAAGTCCTGAAAAAACGCCAGGGGAGCGCGGTATCGTTGGGCGCTATTTTATTATGGATAGCAAACCGTCTTGATTTGCCGTTGGTGCCCGTTATCTTCCCAACGCAGTTGATTTTGCGTATTGAATCGCTGGAAGGGGAAATGTGGCTGATTAACCCATTCAACGGTGAAACGCTTGATGAACATACTCTGGAAGTCTGGTTAAAAGGCAATATTAGTCCGGTCGCCGAGTTGTTTAACGAAGATTTGGACGAGGCGGATAACGCCGAAGTGATTCGTAAGCTACTGGATACGCTGAAATCCTCGCTGATGGAGGAACGGCAAATGGAGCTGGCGCTACGCGTTAGCGAAGCATTGTTGCAATTTAACCCGGAAGATCCTTACGAAATCCGTGACCGCGGGTTGATCTACGCGCAGCTTGAGTGTGAACACGTTGCGCTGACTGATTTAAGCTACTTCGTTGAACAGTGTCCGGAAGACCCGATCAGCGAAATGATTCGTGCGCAGATCAACACCATTGCGCACAAGCAAATTGTTCTACATTAATTAACCGACATTTTACCTATAAGTGTAAGGCGATCCTATGAAACAAAAAGTGGTTAACATTGGCGACATTAAGGTGGCAAATGACCTGCCGTTTGTGCTGTTTGGCGGTATGAACGTGCTGGAGTCACGCGATCTGGCAATGCGCATTTGTGAGCACTACGTAACCGTTACCCAGAAGCTGGGTATTCCTTACGTGTTCAAGGCCTCTTTTGATAAAGCCAACCGTTCCTCTATTCACTCTTACCGTGGGCCGGGCCTGGAAGAAGGGATGAAAATCTTCCAGGAACTCAAACAGACATTTGGCGTAAAAGTGATCACTGACGTCCATGAAGCCAGCCAGGCGCAGCCTGTGGCTGATGTGGTTGACGTGATTCAGCTCCCGGCGTTTCTGGCGCGCCAGACCGACCTGGTGGAAGCGATGGCGAAAACCGGCGCTGTGATTAACGTGAAAAAGCCGCAGTTCGTAAGCCCGGGTCAGATGGGCAATATCGTGGATAAGTTCCATGAGGGCGGTAACGATAAGGTGATTCTGTGCGATCGCGGCGCGAACTTCGGTTATGACAACCTGGTGGTGGATATGCTGGGCTTTAGCGTGATGAAAAAGGTCTCCGGCAACTCGCCAGTGATTTTCGACGTCACCCACGCGCTGCAATGCCGCGACCCATTTGGCGCCGCCTCTGGTGGTCGTCGAGGTCAGGTGACCGAGCTGGCGCGCGCCGGTATGGCTGTCGGTCTGGCGGGCCTGTTCCTGGAGTCGCATCCGGATCCGGCTAACGCGAAGTGCGACGGTCCTTCCGCGCTGCCGCTGGCGAAACTGGAGCAGTTCCTGACCCAGATAAAAGCGATTGATGATTTGGTGAAAAGCTTCGACGAGCTGGATACCGAGAACTGATTGCGGTTTTTAGCTTGTGTAGGCCGGATAAGATACTATCCGGCTTTTTTATATCAGGCAAAAATCGTCATCAGATAGGCGGCAAATAAAGCCAGATGCGCCGCGCCGTTTAGCACGTTGGTGCGTCCGGTAGAGAACGAAATATGGCACAGCACTAACGAGGCCACCATCACTACCATTTCCGGCGCGCCTAAACCAAATACCAGATCATTACCTGTCGCCCAGGCGATGAGCGTGACGACCGGCACGGTTAATGAAATCGTCGCCAACACCGATCCGAAGAACAGATTCATTGCCCGCTGAACCTGATTATTCAGTACCGCCTTCAGCGCACCCAGTCCTTCCGGCGAGAGAATTAACAGCGCGACCAGGAAACCGGTAAAGGCGACCGGGGCGTTCATGCTGGTCAGCAACGCCTCCAGCGGGCTGGCATTCATTTTGGTAACGGCAATGACCGCAATTAAATGAATGAGTAACCAGACCGTATGCCAACCGCTACTGTGCGCGGAGGGTTTACCGTGGTGTGGATTGTCATCATCGCCTTCATCTTCATGTTCATAGATAAATAAGCTCTGGTGCGTTTTGGTTTGAATCAACAAAAATACGCCGTACATCGCGGCGGAAATTAACGCGACCAATAATGCCTGACCGGTAGAGAAATTGGCTTGCGGCAATGCCATTGGAAAAACCAGCACAATAATCGCCAGCGGAAACAGCGCGATAAGATACTGCTTAATCCCAAATAAATTCATATATTGCGTTGCGAATTTACGGCCGCCCAACAACAACGAGAAACCGACCAGTCCCCCGGTGACAATCATAATAATAGAGTAGAGCGTATCGCGCATAAGCGTTGGCGCAGCATCGCCGGTAGCCATCAGCGCTGAAATTAAACTCACCTCAAGAATAACGACGGACAGGCTTAAAATAAGCGATCCATAGGGTTCGCCGAGTCGATGCGCTAATACATCGGCATGACGGACCACGCTAAATGCGCTGCTTAAAATACCAATAAGTGCAAGGATATTGATGCCAATAACCACTGGTAGTGACTGGCTGCTTCCCCAAAGGAACAGCACTACCAGCGCAAGAACCGGGAAAATAAGCGAAGTCTCCTTATGGCGGGTTTTCACCGCCTCACAGGCATGTGTCATGAGGGTCTCCCTTGTGCAGGTGTTAATATTTTGGAAAGAGTAAAGAAAGTAAAAATAGCAGAAATTTGTATTTTTTTAGTGGTTTTTTACGTAGTTTTACGGCGTAGACGATTTTTTTCTTTCAAGGTCAGTAAAACAACGATCTTGTTTTAACAGTGTTTAAATAACAAAAAGTTAATTTCCGTAAAAAGCAAAAATCCTCCTCGACTGGCGTAATAACGCATTGTTTACCACACTTAATGTTTTCCCTGAAGACGGAGGCGCTGATGCCGTATAAAGCCAAAAGTGATTTACCCGATAATGTGCGGAATGTTCTTCCAGCCCATGCCCAGGACATTTACAAAGAAGCGTTTAATAGCGCCTGGGAGCAATATAAAGATAAAGCCGATCGTCGTGATGACGCCAGTCGCGAGGAAACCGCACACAAAGTCGCCTGGGCGGCGGTTAAAAACGATTATGAAAAAGGCGAGGATGATAAATGGCATAAGAAAAAATAAACGCGGTATTACTCACGCGTTAGCCTGATTTTCTTGCCGGAAGTCTATCCTGACGCGGGAGCTTTTCCCGCGTACAGATTCAAAATGTCAGCACTTTGTCCGCCGCCAGCGTCCATTGCGCCAGCTCGACCAGCGTTCCGATTTCCACACCGTCAATCAGCGGCAGGGGAGTGATACCACGTCCGTCCGCACAGGTTTTGCATAATTTTACCGGTACGTTTTGCGCGGTTAGAATTTCCAGCATTTGCTGAATATTGTAGCCTTCGGCTGGTTTTTGACCGCGTAACCCTGCGGTTACGGCATCTGACATCAAAAACAGGCGTAAATCGAGATGGCTTTCCTGCTCGCGAAGCGCAATGGCCAGACGCAGGCTATTAAATAATGATTCGCTGCCGTAGGCGGCGCCGTTAGCGATAATGACGATATTTTGCATGGATAACCCTTCTCCTTGAGAAATTTTGTCGGCAATGGCGTTATGTTACCTCGGGAACCGGGTACCGCCAAATGCGTGGAGAAAATCCTGGGACGCTCTGCGGAAAAAATAAGGATATTCCTGGAAGCACGAGAAAAGGCTGCAAAACCTGTCCGGACACGTTATGGTTTACTCTGATGCCATTCCTCTTATCTTTTGTTGTAGAAGTTGCCGACACGTTGAGCCGTATTGTTTTTCGTTCATTCTCACTCTCGCTTCTCTTGCTGGCTGCCAGCGGTACGATCCGTGCGCAGGCGCAAGATCCTTTCACGCAAAACCGTCTGCCGGATTTAGGCATGATGCCGGAATCCCACGAAGGGGAAAAGCATTTTGCCGAGATGGCCAAAGCGTTTGGCGAAGCCAGCATGAAAAATAACGATCTGGATACTGGTGAACAGGCGCGGCAATTCGCTTTCGGACAGGTACGCGATGTGGTCAGCGAGCAGGTTAACCAGCAGCTTGAAAGCTGGCTATCAGCCTGGGGCAGCGCCAGCGTTGATATTAACGTCGATAACGAAGGTCATTTTAACGGCAGTCGCGGAAGCTGGTTTATCCCTTTACAGGATAAACAGCGCTATCTGACCTGGAGCCAGCTTGGTCTTACGCAACAGACTGACGGACTGGTAAGCAACGTTGGCATAGGACAGCGCTGGGCACAGGATGGCTGGCTTCTTGGCTATAATACCTTTTACGATAATCTGCTGGATGAAAATCTACAGCGCGCCGGCTTTGGCGCGGAGGCGTGGGGAGAATATTTGCGTTTATCCGCCAACTATTATCAGCCTTTTGCCGACTGGCAGACGCATACGGCGACCTTAGAACAGCGAATGGCGCGCGGATATGATATCAACGCGCAAATGCGCCTGCCGTTTTACCAGCATATCAATACCAGCGTTAGTCTGGAGCAGTACTTTGGCGATAGCGTGGATCTGTTTGACTCCGGAACGGGGTATCACAATCCTGTCGCGTTAAAACTGGGTCTCAACTATACGCCAGTACCTTTGCTTACCATGACCGCCCAGCACAAACAGGGCGAGAGCGGGGTCAGTCAAAATAACCTGGGGCTGACGCTTAACTACCGCTTCGGCGTGCCGCTCAAAAAGCAGCTTGCCGCCAGTGAAGTGGCGCAAAGCCAGTCATTACGCGGTAGCCGCTATGATACGCCGCAACGTAACTCGCTGCCGACAATGGAGTATCGGCAGCGTAAAACGTTAACGGTTTTTCTGGCGACGCCGCCCTGGGATCTTACGCCTGGTGAGACGGTTGCGTTAAAATTGCAGGTGCGCAGCGTGCACGGTATTCGTCATTTGAGCTGGCAGGGCGATACACAGGCATTAAGTTTGACGGCAGGAACGGACACCCGCAGTACCGAGGGCTGGACAATCATTATGCCGGCCTGGGATCACCGCGAAGGCGCGGCAAATCGCTGGCGTTTATCGGTGGTGGTTGAAGATGAAAAAGGTCAGCGTGTCTCTTCCAATGAGATCACGCTCGCGCTGACTGAACCGTTTATCACGATGCCGGACGATAATCCGCATTGGCAACCGTTCCAGGAGCAATAATTAAAAGATGCGTTCCTGATGTACCCAGACGGCGGCCTCCACGCGCGATTTCAGCTTCATTTTCTTGAGCATATGTTTCACGTGCACTTTGACCGTACTTTCGGTGATATCCAGACGTCGGGCAATCATCTTATTCGGCAATCCCTGCGCGATGAGCTTCAGAATATCGCGCTCACGCGGGGTGAGTTGCGTTACATCGCGATCGGTGGTGGCGCGGTTGGCCCGCAGGCTGGCCGCCAGTACCGGCGTTAACGCTTCACTTAATACCATTTCGCCGGCGGCGGCCTGTTGTAACGCTTTGAGCAAGTCCTCCGGCTCCATGTCTTTCAACAGATAACCGTCCGCGCCGCGCTTTAGCGCCGTGACGACATCTTCTTCATGGTTGGATACGCTGAAAACGACAATACGTCCTGACAGCGCTTTTTCGCGTAATTTATCCAGCGTTTCGAGACCATTCATTCCCGGCATATTCAAATCAAGGAGGATCAGATCGGGATCGAGCGATTCCGCCAGGTCAATACCCTGCTCACCGTTGCTGGCTTCTCCGACCACGCTGATATCGGGCGCCATACTCACAAGCTGCTTTACACCCGTGCGTAGCATCGGATGGTCGTCAATTAACAGGATGGTTGCCGGTTCCTGATTATTCATGGGTATCTCCCTGGGTTTCTGTGAAGTTTGTTTCTGGAATAAAAGTAACAGTGACCTCTGTTCCGCCAGTCTCGCGTCGGCGTACCTGGCAATCGCCGCGCAAACTTTGCGCCCGATCGCGCATGATGATCATGCCGTAGTGATTACTGCGTTCGGCGTTTTCCGGGACGCCGCAGCCATTATCCTGCACTTTTAGTTTGACCTGTTTGCCACATTGCGTCACTGTCACCACCACATCGTCGGCATGAGAGTGTTTAAGGGCGTTGCTGAGGGCTTCCCTGGCAATTTGCAACAGGTGTATCGCCTGGTGTGAAGGCACCAGGCGGGGGGGAAGCTGATAATCCAGTTTTACCGTAAAGCCAAACCGGGCGCTGAACTCATGGCAGCTTGCCTCCAGCGCCGGACGTAGCCCGGGTTCCGTCAACTGTAACCGGAAAGTGGTTAACAGTTCGCGCAGTTGCGCCCAGGAGCAGTTTAGCTCATTGCGAATTTGGCTGAGTAACTCACGGCTGCTTTCCGGTAACACGTCGCCCTGCATTTGCAGGCAGCTCACCTGCATCTTCATACAAGAGAGCGACTGGGCAATAGAATCATGTAGTTCGCGGGCAATGGTGGCACGCTCTTCCATGACAATCAACTGCTGCTGGCGCTCCTGATGCCTGTCGAGCGCCAGAGTCGCGGTAAGCTGTTCAACCAGCGTGTCCACCAACTGTTGCTGATCGTGGCTGAGATGGCGTCCATAGGGCAGCGTCGCCAGCAAAATACCGTATTGGGTGTGAGAGTCGGTGAGCCGCCATTTTAAGGTGGTGCCGCCGTTAATCATCGGCAGGGCGCTACGTGGGCAAAGGTGGCAGCCTTTATCATCGCAACTGATGTCCGACTGACAGGTAAATTCCTGGTGATTATCTTCATCTTCCAGGTCATAGACTCGCAGCTCAATATCATGCAACTGGGTTAAATTTTGCAGGCCATTCAGTACCGGTGAAAGACGCTCACATAGCGGAGCCTGTGAATGCAGCCGGCGGTTGGCTTGCCACAAAAACGAGAGAATCTGGTTTTTATGTTCCAGACCGGCTGTTTTTTCCTGTACGCGCTGTTCCAGTACCGCATAACTTTCGGCCAGTTCTTCAGACATATTATTGAGCGCAGAACCCAACGCGGCCATCTCATTGCGTCCACTGATATTGGCACGTTGGGTAAAGTCGCGCTGACTGACGGCGCGCGCCATTGATAACAACTGTTTCCAGGGCTGCAAAAGGCGAACACGTAGCCAGATAATCGTAAATACCAGCAATAGCGCCATAAAGATCGCCATTACCCGGTGAACTAATACCACGCGTTCGATACGCAATTCAGTAGTATGGTCGAACGACGTGACCAGGCGATCCAGGCCCGCCACAAAGCGCGTGACATCTTCTGCGACCGCGTGCGCGTTTTGCGCGTGCTGTAGCCCTGGCGAGAGTTCGTTATGCCAGTAATCCTGCAACGCTTTAAGCTGCTTCTGCTGCCCGTCTCGCTCAGCGGCGCGGGTCAGTTCAGGGCTGAATGCCGTTTGCTCCATCTCATCCAGCAGCTTTTGATCTTTAGCATCCAGCGGGACAGCGGCCAGTAGTCGATAGCTTTGCATACGCAATGAGCCCGCTTTATTAATCGCATGAGCGCTACCCTGCACGCCCTGAACCAGCCAGCCGGAAACCGCCATCCCCGCCACGCCGATAGCGGTAGAGAGCATGACAATCAGCGCCAGTTGGTTAACCAGCGTAAGAGGAGAGAAACACCGTTTAAACATGTTACCTTCTTTCTTCGGGGTAATGTCGCCGAAAAAACGTAGCAAAAAAGAGGGGCGTCAATCGGCTGTGCCGCTATTCTCAACGATACAGCGGAGTATACCCATACCTATAACGAGTTACTCCTTAATTGCCGCCGTAAAGAGGTATCTGCGACGGGAAGGAGTAGACAGACACAGCATGGTGAAAAACCACAGCTTTTTTACCAAAATAGCCTACTCATTAAGGGTAATAACGCTTTTTAGTCGCCGGTGATGACGACTTTTCCTTTGATTTATATCAACTTACCTTCGGCAGTAAACCCTAATGTGGCAGACATCAAATCAAGAATCAGAGGTGTCTATGAGTCACTCATCCGCCCCGGAAAGGGCAACTGGCGCTGTTATCACGGAATGGCGTCCGGAAGATCCGGCGTTCTGGCAGCAGCGCGGCCATCGTGTCGCCAGCCGTAATTTGTGGATTTCTGTCCCGTGTTTACTGCTGGCGTTTTGCGTCTGGATGCTATTCAGCGCAGTGGCGGTGAACCTGCCGAAAGTGGGATTTAATTTTACGACCGATCAGCTCTTTATGTTGACTGCGCTGCCATCTGTTTCCGGCGCGCTGCTACGGGTGCCTTACTCCTTTATGGTGCCGCTATTTGGCGGACGTCGCTGGACAGCGTTCAGTACCGGTATCCTCATCGTGCCTTGCGTATGGTTAGGCTTTGCCGTTCAGGATACCAGTACGCCCTTTAGCACTTTCATTATTATTTCCTTGCTGTGTGGTTTTGCCGGCGCGAACTTTGCCTCCAGTATGGCGAACATCAGCTTTTTCTTTCCTAAACAAAAGCAGGGCGGCGCGCTGGGTCTGAACGGCGGTCTGGGCAATATGGGCGTGAGCGTGATGCAGCTGGTTGCGCCGCTGGTGGTTTCGCTCTCTATCTTTGCCGCCTTTGGCAGCCACGGTGTAGAGCAGCCGGACGGTTCTCAGCTCTATCTGGCGAACGCGGCCTGGATTTGGGTGCCTTTCCTGGCCATTTTTACGCTGGCGGCGTGGTTCGGCATGAACGAACTGGCGACGTCTAAGGCCTCGCTAAAAGAGCAACTGCCGGTGCTTAAACGTGGTCATCTGTGGATCATGAGTCTGCTGTATCTGGCGACCTTCGGATCGTTTATCGGTTTCTCCGCGGGGTTCGCTATGCTGTCTAAAACGCAATTCCCGGATGTGCAGATCCTGCATTATGCGTTTTTCGGTCCGTTTATCGGCGCGCTGGCGCGTTCGGCGGGCGGCGCAATTTCTGACCGTCTGGGGGGGACTCGCGTCACGCTTATCAACTTTGTCCTGATGGCGATTTTCAGCGGTCTGCTGTTCCTGACATTACCTACTGGCGGCGTTGGCGGTAGCTTTATCGCATTCTACGGGGTATTTCTGGCGCTATTCCTGACGGCTGGGTTGGGGAGTGGTTCTACCTTCCAGATGATCTCCGTTATCTTCCGTAAACTGACGATGGACCGGGTTAAAGCGGAAGGCGGGTCGGACGAAAGAGCCATGCGTGAAGCGGCGACCGATACGGCGGCGGCGCTGGGCTTTATTTCCGCGATTGGCGCGATTGGCGGCTTTTTTATTCCGAAAGCGTTTGGCTCATCTTTAGCATTAACCGGTTCGCCAGTCGGCGCGATGAAGGTCTTTCTTATTTTCTATATCGCCTGCGTCGTTATTACCTGGGCGGTATATGGACGTCATTCTAAAAATAAAAAGTAACTTTTGATTATCCTTTGCGCGGCGTTAGACCGCGCTTTTTTTTATCCGCATTTAGTTACAACATACTTATAGTCAAGAAGAGAGGCGCGACAGGGCTGACCACGCACATTTTTATCGGTCATCCAGGGGGGATACCCCTTAATACCCACTTGTTGAAAATTTAACATTCATGTTGTGCGTAAATTTAATTTTATTTAATTAAATCAGTAATATATATAAATAAAACTCCTCCTCCAAAAGGAGTATGCAGGAGGTTTGCGCGCCATTTGCATCCCTGTCCGCCTTGATCGTTATCAATTCTCACGCCCATTCAGCGCGTTACCTTCGCCCTTAGTTAAGCAATGTCGATTTATCAGAGAGCCGTAAGGTTCCACACAGGAGAAACCCGATGAGTAAATTCCTGGACCGGTTTCGCTACTTCAAGCAGAAGGGCGAAACCTTTGCCGATGGGCACGGCCAGCTTCTCGAAACAAACCGGGACTGGGAGGACGGATACCGCCAACGTTGGCAGCATGACAAAATCGTGCGCTCAACCCATGGGGTGAACTGCACAGGTTCTTGTAGCTGGAAAATTTATGTCAAAAATGGTCTGGTGACCTGGGAAACACAGCAAACCGATTACCCGCGCACCCGTCCTGATATGCCAAACCATGAACCTCGCGGCTGCCCGCGCGGCGCAAGTTACTCCTGGTATCTCTACAGCGCTAACCGACTGAAATATCCGCTAATGCGCAAACGTCTGATGAAGATGTGGCGCGAGGCGAAAAAACTGCATCGCGATCCGGTAGAGGCATGGGCCTCCATCATTGAAGATGCCGATAAAGCCAAAAGCTTCAAACAGGCGCGTGGTCGTGGCGGCTTTGTTCGCTCCTCATGGCAGGAAGTGAACGAGCTGATCGCCGCTTCCAACGTGTACACCGTGAAAACCTATGGCCCTGACCGCGTCGCGGGCTTCTCACCCATCCCGGCGATGTCGATGGTTTCCTACGCTTCCGGGGCACGTTATCTTTCGCTGATTGGCGGTACCTGCCTGAGCTTCTACGACTGGTACTGCGACCTGCCGCCAGCCTCCCCGCAAACCTGGGGCGAGCAGACCGACGTGCCGGAATCCGCTGACTGGTACAACTCCAGCTATATTATCGCCTGGGGCTCTAACGTGCCGCAAACCCGTACGCCGGATGCCCACTTCTTTACCGAAGTACGTTACAAAGGCACCAAAACCGTCGCGGTGACGCCGGACTATGCCGAAATCGCCAAACTGTGCGATCTGTGGCTGGCGCCGAAGCAGGGGACCGATGCGGCGATGGCGCTGGCGATGGGCCACGTCATGCTGCGCGAGTTCCACCTCGACAACCCGCGCCAGTACTTCACCGATTATGTCCGTCGCTATACCGACATGCCAATGCTGGTGATGCTTGAAGAGCGTGATGGTTATTATGCCGCAGGTCGTATGCTGCGCGCTGCCGATCTCGTTGATTCGCTGGGGCAGGAAAATAACCCGGAATGGAAAACCGTCGCTATCAACAGCAACGGTGAAATGGTGGCGCCAAACGGTTCAATTGGTTTCCGCTGGGGCGAAAAAGGCAAATGGAATCTCGAACAGCGCGACGGGGCTACCGGTGCAGAAACTGAATTGCAGCTCAGCTTGCTGGGCAGCCAGGATGAGATTGCTGACGTGGGCTTCCCGTATTTCGGCGGCGAAGGTTCAGAGTACTTTAATCATGTGGCGCTGGATAACGTCCTGCTGCACAAATTGCCGGTTAAACGTCTGCAACTGGCCGATGGTTCTACCGCACTGGTCACCACCGTTTACGATCTGACCATGGCGAACTATGGTCTGGAACGCGGCCTGAACGATGAAAATTGTGCCGCCAGTTATGACGATACCAAAGCGTATACGCCAGCATGGGCCGAGCAGATCACCGGCGTGCCGCGGGCGCAGATCATCCGTATCGCCCGGGAATTCGCCGATAACGCGGATAAAACGCACGGACGTTCAATGATTATCGTTGGCGCTGGTCTGAACCACTGGTATCACCTCGATATGAACTATCGCGGGCTGATCAATATGTTGGTGTTCTGTGGTTGCGTTGGTCAGAGCGGCGGCGGCTGGGCGCACTACGTCGGCCAGGAAAAACTGCGTCCGCAGACCGGCTGGCAGCCGCTGGCGTTTGCCCTTGACTGGCAGCGTCCGGCGCGTCACATGAACAGCACCTCTTACTTCTATAACCACTCCAGCCAGTGGCGCTACGAGACGGTGACCGCCGAGGAGTTACTGTCGCCGATGGCGGACAAATCCCGCTATAGCGGTCATCTGATTGACTTCAATGTGCGCGCCGAGCGTATGGGCTGGTTGCCGTCGGCGCCGCAGTTAGGCACTAACCCGCTGTATATTGCGCGTGAAGCGGAAAAAGCCGGTATGACGCCGGTAGATTATACCGTCAAATCCCTGAAAGAGGGTTCGATTCGCTTTGCCGCCGAGCAGCCGGAAAACGGTAAAAACCACCCGCGTAACCTGTTCATCTGGCGTTCTAACCTGCTTGGCTCTTCCGGTAAGGGCCATGAGTACATGCTGAAATATCTGCTGGGTACTGAGCATGGTATTCAGGGGCTGGATCTCGGCAAGCAGGGCGGTGTGAAGCCGGAAGAAGTGGAGTGGCGTGACAATGGCCTGGACGGCAAACTGGATCTGGTGGTGACGCTGGACTTCCGCCTGTCGAGCACCTGCCTGTACTCCGACATCGTACTGCCGACCGCCACCTGGTATGAAAAAGACGATATGAATACCTCGGATATGCATCCGTTTATTCATCCGCTGTCTGCCGCCGTAGATCCGGCCTGGGAATCGAAAAGCGACTGGGAAATCTACAAAGGCATTGCGAAGAAATTCTCCGAAGTCTGTGTAGGCCACCTGGGTAAAGAGACTGACGTCGTGACGCTGCCGATCCAGCACGATTCTGCCGCTGAACTGGCGCAGCCGCTGGACGTGAAAGACTGGAAAAAAGGCGAATGCGATCTGATTCCAGGGAAAACCGCGCCGCACATCATGACCGTTGAGCGCGATTACCCGGCGACTTACGAACGCTTTACCTCTATCGGCCCGCTGATGGAGAAAATCGGCAACGGCGGGAAAGGGATTGCCTGGAACACGCAGAGCGAAATGGACTTGCTGCGTAAGCTCAATTACACCAAAGCGGACGGTCCGGCGAAAGGTCAGCCGATGCTCAACACGGCGATTGACGCGGCAGAGATGATCCTGACGTTAGCGCCGGAAACCAACGGTCAGGTGGCGGTGAAAGCCTGGGCGGCGCTGAGCGAGTTTACCGGTCGCGACCATACGCATCTGGCAACCAATAAAGAAGACGAAAAAATCCGCTTCCGCGATATTCAGGCCCAGCCGCGCAAAATTATCTCCAGCCCGACCTGGTCTGGTCTGGAAGATGAGCACGTTTCTTATAACGCCGGTTATACCAACGTTCACGAGCTGATCCCGTGGCGTACGCTGTCTGGTCGCCAACAGTTGTATCAGGATCACCAGTGGATGCGCGACTTCGGCGAAAGTTTGCTGGTGTATCGTCCACCGATCGACACCCGCTCGGTGAAAGCGGTGATGGGGCGTAAATCCAACGGTAATCCGGAGAAGGCGCTCAACTTCCTGACGCCGCACCAGAAATGGGGTATCCACTCGACCTACAGCGATAACCTGTTGATGCTGACCTTGTCGCGTGGCGGCCCGATTGTGTGGATGAGCGAAACCGACGCCAAAGATCTGGGCATTGAAGATAACGACTGGATCGAAGTCTTCAACAGTAACGGCGCATTGACCGCACGCGCAGTGGTCAGCCAGCGTGTACCGGCGGGCATGACCATGATGTACCACGCGCAGGAACGTATCGTAAACCTGCCGGGGTCGGAAATTACCCAGCAGCGCGGCGGTATTCATAACTCGGTGACGCGCATTACGCCGAAACCGACCCATATGATCGGCGGCTATGCGCAGTTAGCCTACGGCTTTAACTACTACGGTACCGTCGGCTCCAACCGCGATGAGTTTGTGGTGGTACGTAAGATGAAGAACATTAACTGGTTGGATGGCGAAGGCAATGACCAGGTACAGGAGAGCGTAAAATGAAAATTCGTTCACAAGTCGGCATGGTGCTGAATCTCGATAAGTGCATCGGCTGTCATACCTGTTCAGTCACCTGTAAAAACGTCTGGACCAGTCGCGAAGGTATGGAATACGCCTGGTTTAACAACGTAGAAAGTAAGCCTGGCGTTGGTTTTCCGAATGACTGGGAAAATCAGGAAAAATGGAAAGGCGGCTGGATCCGCAAAATCAACGGCAAACTACAGCCGCGCATGGGCAACCGGGCGCTGCTGCTGGGTAAAATCTTCGCTAACCCGCATCTGCCGGGCATCGACGACTACTACGAGCCGTTTGATTACGACTACCAGAACCTGCATACCGCGCCGGAAAGCAAACATCAGCCGATCGCGCGTCCGCGCTCGCTGATTACCGGCCAGCGGATGGACAAAATTACCAGCGGGCCAAACTGGGAAGAGATTCTGGGCGGCGAGTTCGAAAAACGCGCTAAAGACCAGAACTTCGAAAACATGCAGAAGGCGATGTACGGCCAGTTCGAAAACACCTTCATGATGTACCTGCCGCGCCTGTGCGAGCACTGTCTCAACCCGGCGTGCGTGGCGACCTGCCCGAGCGGCGCGATTTATAAGCGTGAAGAAGATGGCATCGTACTGATCGACCAGGACAAGTGCCGCGGCTGGCGGATGTGCATCACCGGTTGCCCGTACAAGAAGATTTACTTCAACTGGAAGAGCGGGAAGTCCGAGAAGTGCATCTTCTGCTACCCGCGTATCGAAGCGGGTCAGCCGACCGTTTGCTCCGAAACCTGTGTTGGCCGTATCCGTTATCTTGGCGTACTGCTGTATGACGCCGATGCCATTGAAAGCGCTGCCAGTACGGAAAACGAAAAAGATCTGTACCAGCGTCAACTGGACGTGTTCCTCGATCCGAACGATCCGGCTGTCATTGAGCAGGCGCTGAAGGACGGCGTGCCGCAGAGCGTGATCGATGCGGCGCAGCAATCGCCAGTGTACAAAATGGCGATGGACTGGAAGTTGGCGCTGCCGCTGCATCCGGAATACCGCACGCTGCCGATGGTCTGGTACGTGCCGCCTTTGTCACCGATTCAGTCTGCCGCCGACGCGGGTGAACTGGGCAGCAACGGTATTCTGCCGGATGTAGACAGTCTGCGTATCCCGGTGCAGTACCTGGCGAACCTGTTGACCGCTGGCGACACCCAACCGGTACTGTTGGCGCTGAAACGGATGCTGGCGATGCGTCACTACAAACGTGCGGAAACCGTAGACGGTAAAGTGGATACCCGCGCGCTGGAAGAGGTGGGTTTAAGCGAAGCCCAGGCGCAGGAAATGTATCGTTACCTGGCGATTGCTAATTACGAAGATCGTTTCGTGGTACCAAGCAGCCATCGTGAACTGGCGCGTGACGCATTCCCGGAGAAAAGCGGTTGTGGCTTTACCTTCGGCGATGGTTGCCACGGGTCTGATACCAAATTCAATCTGTTCAACAGCCGCCGCATCGACGCTGTTGATGTGACCAGCAAAACGGAGCCGCACGCATGATTGAACTCGTCATTGTTTCGCGTCTGCTCGAGTACCCGGATGCTGCCCTGTGGCAGCATCAGCAGGAGTTGTTCGATGCGCTCGCGTTATCTGAGAACCTGGATAAAGAGGATGCCCAGACTCTGGGCGTTTTCCTGCGCGATTTAACCGCGCAGGACATGCTGGATGTACAGGCCGCCTACAGTGAACTGTTTGACCGTGGTCGCGCCACATCGCTGCTGCTGTTTGAACATGTACACGGGGAATCCCGCGATCGCGGTCAGGCGATGGTTGACCTGATGGCACAGTATGAGCAGCACGGTTTGCAGCTCGACAGCCGCGAACTTCCCGATCATCTGCCGCTGTATCTGGAATACCTTGCGCAATTGCCGAAAAGTGAAGCGTTAGGGGGTTTACAGGATATCGCGCCGATTCTGGCGCTGCTCAGCGCACGTTTGCAACAGCGTGACAGCCGTTATGCGGTGCTGTTCGATCTGCTGTTAAAACTGGCGAATACCGTTATCGACAGCGACAAAGTGGCTGAAAAAATTGCGAATGAAGCACGTGATGATACCCCACAGGCGTTGGATGCGGTCTGGGAAGAAGAGCAGGTGAAATTCTTCGCCGATCAGGGGTGTGGCGAGTCGGAAATCTCCGCTCACCAGCGTCGTTTTGCCGGGGCCGTGGCACCGCAATATCTGAATATCACCACCGGAGGACAGCACTAATGCACTTCCTGAATATGTTCTTCTTTGATATCTACCCGTACATTGCCGGATCGGTATTTCTGATCGGTAGTTGGTTACGTTACGACTACGGCCAGTACACCTGGCGGGCGGCTTCCAGTCAGATGCTAGATCGCAAAGGAATGAACCTGGCGTCAAACCTGTTCCACATTGGGATTCTGGGTATTTTCGCCGGTCACTTCCTGGGCATGTTAACGCCGCACTGGATGTATGAAGCTTTTCTGCCGGTCGACGTGAAGCAGAAGATGGCGATGATTGCCGGCGGCGCCTGCGGCGTGCTGACGCTGGTTGGCGGTATTTTACTGCTCAAGCGTCGTCTGTTTAGCCCACGTGTCCGCGCCACCACTACCGGCGCAGATATTTTGATTCTCTCGCTGCTGGTGATTCAGTGCGCGCTGGGCCTGCTGACCATTCCGTTCTCCGCCCAGCATATGGACGGGAGTGAAATGATGAAGCTGGTCGGGTGGGCGCAGTCAGTTGTGACCTTCCACGGTGGCGCATCCGCACATCTGGACGGTGTAGCCTTTATCTTTCGTATGCACCTGGTACTGGGGATGACGCTGTTCCTGTTATTCCCATTCTCGCGCCTGGTGCATATCTGGAGCGTGCCGGTCGAGTACCTGACCCGCAAATACCAGATTGTACGTGCGCGTCACTGATTTTCTCTCGATGCTCTAAACTCCGCTTCGGCGGAGTTTTTTTATGGCTGTTTGCCGGAGTGCGGCATAAATGCCTTATCGACCGCCGCCTTGTTTCGTTTACAGCGGGTCTGCCATGTCTGGCATCTGAATCCGTACTTTTTGTTTCTGGGTTTATTCAGCATCTGTGCGAGTTTTTTGTAAGCAGAAAAAGGATGATGCAGCATATAATCACGCCATAAACGACAATAAGGATAGTTGCATGCGTTTTTCATCAATTTTCAAAATAATAATATTAAATATATTTATTTCAAAAATGGCTCACGCTGCTGTCTGCGAGGAGCGCTATCCCGCCGACTCAGAAGAATGCCAGTACGTTCAGGAATTAGAGCAAAAAGCGGAACAAGGAGATGAAAGCGCGCAGTTCGCGCTTGGAAGCTGGTATGCGGAGGGGCGATATGTTAAGCCTGATTATAAACTAGCCATAAAATGGCTGGAGAAAGCGGGTAAACAAGGTTCTGATTTTTCCTATTTCATCCTTGGCTATCATTACAACTATGGTGAAAATTTTCCACTTAGTCGACAAAAAGCGCTGGAGTGGTATCGCAAGGCGGCAGAGCTAGGGGATAGTAGTACGCAAGAAATCCTCGGTGACGCCTATATGTATGGCGATGGGTTTCCCCAAAATACCCAGCTAGCGCTGGAGTGGTATCGAAAAGCCGCCTCTCCAACCAATGATGCGGGCGTTGTCCGCGGACAGGGTTCAGCTTCGTCAGCACAATTTAAGCTTGGAGTAATGTACGCCCACGGTCAGGGCGTTCCTCAGGATTATCAGCAAACGGCGATCTTGATGCGTAAAGCGGCGGAAAATATGTACTACCCCGCGCAACTTTATCTCGGTGTTGCCTATTTTTATGGTGAAGGCGTGCCTCAGGATTATCGTCAGGCAGTTTACTGGCTTAATAAAGGTATACCAAGCAGCTATACGCCAGGCCACATTCCGCTGGATGCGCTCTATGATAAAGCGCATCCCGCTGACCGGGTTTATTCTCAGACGTGGTATCGAAAAACAGCGCAACGCGTGATGGCAAAGGTACAGTACAATTTGGGCGTATGGTATTACAACGGTTATCACTTATTGAAAGATCACAATCTGGCGCTGGAGTGGTATCGCAGAGCCGCAGCGCAGGGATTGGCCGAGGCGCAGGATGCGATCGGCGTGATGTTTATGCAGGGCGAGGGCGTTTCTCAGGACTACCAACAGGCGCTGGCGTGGTATCGCAAAGCCGCTCGCCAGGGGCTGCCTGCTGCGCAAACGCATCTTGGCATCATGTCTGCATTTGGTCGCGGCGTCGCGCAAAGCGACAGACAGGCTATCGCATGGTATCGAAAAGCGGCAAAACAGGATTTTGCGAAAGCGCAATATCAGCTTGGCGTAGCATATAGCACGGGAAGAGGCGTGCCTGAAAATAGTCGGAATGCGCTGAAGTGGTACCTTAAAGCGGCAGAGCAGGGGTTTACTCCGGCACAATTAGCGCTTGGGGAAATTTATGCTCATGGGCGCCAGGGGGTGCCTAAAGATAATAAGCAGGCCTATATTTGGTATTACATGGCAAGTATATATACGGAAAAATCTAAGGATGATTGTTCAGCGCTCATTGCCGAAAGAAACCGACTCAAGGGAATGCTTACCCCAGATCAACTTAGCGAGACATATGCCGCCTTTGATCTCATCAGGCGAAAAATCAACCAGTCAAAGGAGGCGAAAAAGATTGCCAGGAAGAAGTATTGATAAGATAGCCAATAAGCTATGGCGCCATGGTGTGAAGTCTGCCTGTGGGGTAAGGATACGGGGCAGTGCTGATTGATTTGAAATTGGTGCCTTATGAAGTCATGGTGGTGGGGGAAGGATGACTCAGCGCTGCGCGTTTCGCCCTTCGGGTCGTTGCCTGCGGCAACGCTTTCTCGCTTTCGCTCGAATCGAACCTTAGTCGAAGCTTCTCATCCTTCCCGTACAGAGAGATATGAGACACTATGCTTAACGGGGATAAGATACGCGACGGAAGTGATGGTGGTGGGGGAAGGATTCGAACCTTCGAAGTCTGTGACGGCAGATTTACAGTCTGCTCCCTTTGGCCGCTCGGGAACCCCACCAGGGGTAATTCAAATTGTAGGTAAAGCTTGAAGATGGTGGTGGGGGAAGGATTATTCGTCGCTTCGCTCCTCACCCTACGGGCCGTTGCCGTTGGCAACGTTCTCTCGCTTTCGCTCGAATCGAACCTTAGTCGAAGGTTCTCACCCTTCCCCGACAAGTGCAGACTTCTGCATTGCTCATCAAGTTAACTACATCGCTGTAGTGAATAATGGTGGTGGGGGAAGGATTCGAACCTTCGAAGTCGATGACGGCAGATTTACAGTCTGCTCCCTTTGGCCGCTCGGGAACCCCACCACGGGGTAATGCTTAATACTGGCCCGCTTCCTTTCGGGAAGCGGGGCGCATCATATCAAATGACACGCCGCTGTAAAGCATTCCTTTGCCTGAAATGAACTGTTTGCGTACTTTTCATCCGTAACGGATTAAAGCTAATCAATTCATATTACTGACGATTAAAGAATAATCGTCCGATTGCCGTAAACAAAGACCCGCTGCGCCAGAACCTGATACAGCGCGCGGCTTAATACGTTTTTCTCAACGTCGCGCCCGGCACGCATCATATCTTCTGCGGTGTAGGTGTGATCGACATGAATCACGTCCTGCATAATGATTGGGCCTTCATCCAGATTATCATTCACATAGTGCGCGGTAGCGCCGATGATTTTCACGCCGCGCTCATAGGCCTGATGATAAGGGCGCGCGCCGATAAACGCCGGCAGGAATGAGTGGTGGATATTGATAATTTTGTTCGGGAAGCGCGCCACAAAACCTGGCGTCAAAACACGCATATACTTGGCCAGCACTACATAGTCCGGTTGATGGACATCAATGGCGTCCGCCATCTTCGTGTCATGCTCTTCACGCGTTAATCCCTCATGGCTGACCAGTTCGAAAGGGATCTCAAAACGTTCAACCAGCGAGCGTAACGTTTCATGGTTGCCAATGACCGCGGCGATTTCAACATCCAGCCCGCCATAGTTGGCTTTCATCAGCAAGTCGCCCAGACAATGCGCCTCTTTGGTAACCAGAATCACTACCCGACGGCGTCCGGCGGGATTGAGTTCACGAACAGAGCCTTCCGGTAAGGCGCTGTCCAGATCGGCCAGAAGAGTGGAATCATTGAAGATGCCTTCCAGCTCGGTCCGCATAAAAAAGCGTCCGGTGCGATGGTCCACAAATTCATTGTTTTGCACAATATTAAGCTCGTGCTTATAGCAAATGTTGGTAATCCGCGCGATAAGGCCTTTTTGATCGGGACAAATAGTACGCAGAACTTTACGTTGTAGTGATTGCATTGCCGGAAAAATCCTGTTGAGAGTGTTTGCTGTATCGATACTGTCAGGCGTCACTGGCCGCAGCACTTTTTAAATTTTTTGCCTGAACCGCACGGGCAGGGATCATTTCGACCCAACTGCGGGCGGGTACCGTCAATATAATACCACTGACCGTTTTCTTTGATAAAACGAGAACGTTCGATAATCGCCCCGGTTTTCCCTTGTTCGGAAAAACGCGCGATAAAACTAACATACCCTGTATTTTCTGCTTCTGACCAGGTATGTTCAAAAATAGTCAGGCCGAGCCACCTGGTATTGGCAAATCCGGCGATGATATCATCACGAAACGCGGCCGCATTGCAGGTTGGATGCCAGCTCTTAATTAAGTAATCTGCGTCTTTCATCACAAAAGCGCAGTAACGAGAGCGCATGAGATGTGACGGATCGGGTGCTACTCGTTCTCCGGACACAATACGACCACAACATAGGCTATACTCGTCAGCGCTACCACAGGGACAAGGCTGAGACACAATAATCTCCCTGAATATAAAAAACGGCGTTGAACGCCAGGGTGGCATTATGTTAACTGAGCAGTGGCGATGTTGCTACGTCTTGAAGCCAGGGGAAGTCGTTAAGTACGATGAGAAAAATGAAAATAGGGCTGGCGCTGGGATCTGGCGCAGCGAGAGGATGGTCTCATATTGGGGTCATCAAAGCCCTCAAGCAAACAGGCATTGATATTGATATCGTTGCAGGATGCTCAATAGGTTCGCTGGTCGGCGCCGCGTATGCCTGTAATAAATTATCGGCGCTTGAACAGTGGGTATGTTCATTCCGCTACTGGGATGTTTTACGCCTGATGGATGTATCCTGGGGCAGAGGAGGGTTGCTTCGCGGCGAACGCGTATTTAATCACTATCGGGATATTATGCCCGTCACGGATTTTGACCACTGTTCAAGACGTTTTGGCGCGGTCGCGACGAATCTTAGCACGGGACGAGAGCTATGGTTTACTGAAGGCGATCTACACCTTGCCGTACGCGCGTCGTGCAGTATGCCAGGGCTGATGTCTCCGGTTGAACATAACGGTTACTGGCTGGTAGATGGCGCAGTCGTTAATCCGGTACCTGTTTCGTTAACCAGGGCGCTGGGGGCTGATATCGTTATTGCGGTAGACCTGCAACATGATGCCCACCTCATGCAGCAAGATTTGCTCTCTGTAAATGTCGGGAATATCAATGAAGAGAGCGATGATGCGCTGCCCTGGCATAAGCGTTTAAAAGAACGTTTCAGTAGCCTGACTTCACGCCGTGGCGTGAGTTCGCCTGGGGCAATGGAAATCATGACAACCTCCATCCAGGTGTTGGAAAATCGTCTTAAACGTAACCGTATGGCTGGCGATCCGCCTGATATTCTCATTCAACCATTCTGTCCGCAAATCTCAACGCTGGATTTTCATCGCGCCCATGCCGCTATTGCGGCGGGTCAGTTAGCCGTAGAGAAAAAGATGGACGAACTTATACCCTTGGTGCGTACCGACGTTTAATGTACCTTTTACGATCACTTAAGCAAATTCTGACAGGCGCAAGCGGCAATACCATGCCACTATTGATTAAAGCCAGTCAGGGGAGAGAACATGACGCAGCCATTGGTCGGAAAACAGATTCTTATTGTTGAAGACGAGCCTGTATTTCGCTCGCTTCTGGATTCGTGGTTTTCCTCTTTGGGAGCGACAACGGCATTGGCAGGCGACGGGGTGGATGCCCTGGAGTTGATGGGGCGTTTTACCCCTGATCTCATGATATGTGATATCGCGATGCCGAGAATGAACGGTCTCAAACTGGTAGAAAACTTACGTAATCGCGGAGACCAGACGCCTATTCTGGTTATTTCCGCAACAGAAAATATGGCGGATATCGCCAAAGCGTTACGCCTTGGGGTTGAAGATGTCTTGCTGAAGCCGGTAAAAGATCTCAACCGCTTGCGGGAAACCGTATTCGCTTGCTTATACCCTAATATGTTTAACTCGCGGGTTGAAGAAGAAGAACGCCTGTTTCGTGACTGGGATGCAATGGTGAGTAATCCGACCGCCGCAGCGCAATTGTTGCAGGAATTGCAGCCCCCGGTACAGCAGGTGATTTCTCATTGCCGCATTAATTATCGGCAGCTCGTCTCCGCCGATCAGCCTGGACTGGTGCTGGATATTGCGCCGCTATCTGATAACGAACTGGCATTTTATTGCCTGGATGTCACCCGGGCGGGCGATAACGGCGTGTTAGCCGCATTGTTGCTGCGGGCGCTATTTAACGGCTTATTGCAGGATCAGCTAGGCCAACAAAAGCACCGTTTACCGGAGTTAGGCGCGCTATTAAAACAGGTAAATCATCTGCTCAGACAAGCCAATTTACCTGGGCAATTCCCGCTATTTGTCGGCTACTATCACAGTGAGCTCAAAAATTTGATTCTCGTCTCCGCCGGATTGAACGCCACCTTAAATACGGGCGCTCATCAGGTTCAAATCAGCAGCGGCGTGCCGCTAGGAACATTGGGTAACGCCTACCTTAACCAATTAAGCCAGCGTTGCGACTCGTGGCAGTGTCAAATATGGGGCGCAGGAGGGCGTCTGCGATTGATGTTGTCTGCGGAATGACCAAACGGAAGAGTGAGCGGAAATTGCTTTACCGGCCTTTCCCGACGAGTGTTACTATCTGCGGCAGATTTATAAGTATTTGTCTTAATTATACCAATATAAGTCCTTTTTGGACCTGAGGCTTGTTCTGGTACTGATATACTGGAACACGATACAGATTAATGAACACGTTCAATACATGAACAGTCCAGGAGAATTTTAAATGGCTGCCCTTAATTCGAAAGTCAAAAAAGCCGTTATCCCGGTCGCGGGATTGGGAACCAGGATGCTGCCAGCGACCAAAGCTATCCCGAAAGAGATGCTGCCGCTGGTTGATAAGCCATTAATTCAGTACGTCGTGAACGAATGTATCGCTGCTGGCATTACTGAAATCGTGCTTGTTACGCACTCGTCTAAAAACTCTATTGAAAACCACTTTGATACCAGTTTTGAGCTGGAAGCGATGCTGGAAAAACGCGTTAAGCGTCAGCTTCTGGAGGAGGTTCAGTCTATTTGCCCTCCGCATGTCACTATTATGCAGGTACGTCAAGGGCTGGCAAAAGGCCTGGGCCATGCCGTATTGTGCGCGCATCCCGTTGTCGGAAACGAACCTGTCGCTGTTATTCTGCCAGACGTTATTCTTGACGAATATGAGTCCGACCTGTCTCAGGATAACCTGGCTGAAATGATCCGCCGTTTCGACGAAACCGGCAATAGCCAGATTATGGTTGAGCCGGTAGAAGATGTGACTGCATACGGCGTGGTAGATTGCAAAGGCGTTGAGCTGGCGCCGGGCGAAAGTGTGCCGATGGTTGGCGTGGTTGAAAAACCAAAAGCGGATGTCGCGCCGTCTAACCTTGCGATTGTCGGACGTTATGTGTTGAGCGCGGATATCTGGGCGTTGCTGGCGAAAACCCCTCCGGGCGCCGGGGATGAAATTCAGTTGACCGATGCTATCGATATGCTGATCGAAAAAGAAACGGTTGAAGCCTACCACATGAAGGGTAAAAGCCATGACTGTGGTAATAAGTTAGGATATATGCAGGCATTCGTTGAATATGGCATCCGTCATAATTCGCTGGGTGCTGAATTTAAAGCCTGGCTTGAAGAAGAAATGGGTATTAAGAAGTAACGATACGTTATAAATTTTTTAACAGAAGCGCTGGTAAATCCGGCGCTTTTTTTATGCCTGGGGTCGTCAGCGGAGAACTCAGGCAAAAAAAATCCCGCCAGCGGCGGGATTTTAAGCATCCAGGAAGTAAATTATTCCTTGATCAGGAAATCTTCCAGTTGCTTACCTTGTTCTTCCATTGCTTTTTTGATTACAGCCGGTGTACGACCCTGGCCAGTCCAGGTTTTAGTTTCACCGTTTTCGTCAACATAGCTATATTTAGCCGGACGAGCTGCGCGTTTAGCTTTGGTGCCGGATTTAGCGGCAGCCATGCTATTCAGCAGTTCATTCGGGTCAATGCCGTCGGCAATTAACATTTCACGATACTGTTGCAGTTTACGAGTGCGTTCTTCCACTTCAGCAGCAGCAGCGCTTTCTTCTTCACGACGCTCATTAACGACAACTTCTAATTTTTCCAGCATTTCTTCAAGCGTTTCCAGAGTACATTCTCTTGCCTGCGCACGAAGAGTACGGATGTTGTTCAGAATTTTAAGTGCTTCGCTCATTGTAGTAATCTCAAACTTATATTGGGGTGGTTTGTTGAGCTAATAATAGAGCGATAAATTCAGTTGTGCAATAGCCAGGAATGTAAGGAATTCAAAATTACGCTTTATTAAGCACACGTTTTAATTATCTCAACTTAAATTTTCCTTGAGGCGCCGCACAAAAAAGAGCTTATTGGCAGGGGGGATACTCACCGTCTGTCGCTAAAAATTTAGGAGTCAGGTCACATTTTATCATGATGAAATACGATCTCATTGCTGAGATATCAATCTCTTGTATTAGATTTCCTTACAAGAAAACCCTATTACTTTGCACCGGGTATGAGTAACGGTAACAATAAGTACAAGGTTTTCATATTGGCGGGTGATGATAAGCATTGTTGATGAATTTTAACGGCATAATTTGTGAAGGAATGTGTATATACCCTTCATACTTCAAGTTGCTTATGCGTTGGCTACGCTCGCTCACTCCAGTCACATAGTTATCTATGCTCCTGGGGACTCACTCCCTTGCCGCCTTTAAGCAACGCGAATTATTTTGGGTATAGTGAGCGATGTTTGTACAATTCTTAATACTCACCGGAGCGCGAGCCGCGCCGTCGCGTCGGTAAATTATGGTACAATCCCGCCAATCTTTATTTCACTCAGGTGAGGTCCTGCGACCAATGGCACAGCTATATTTCTACTATTCGGCAATGAATGCGGGTAAGTCGACTGCACTGCTGCAATCTTCATACAATTATCAGGAACGCGGGATGCGTACCGTCGTATATACGGCGGAAATCGACGATCGTTTCGGCGCAGGCAAAGTCAGCTCTCGTATCGGTTTGTCGTCGCCGGCAAAATTGTTTAACCAAAATACATCCTTGTTTGAAGAGATTCGTGCCGAGAGCGCGCGGCAGACAATACATTGCGTGTTAGTCGACGAAAGCCAGTTTTTGACTCGCCAGCAGGTTTATCAATTATCCGAGGTTGTCGACAAATTAGATATTCCAGTACTTTGCTATGGGCTACGAACAGACTTTCGTGGGGAGCTCTTTGTCGGCAGCCAATACTTGCTGGCATGGTCAGATAAGCTGGTGGAATTAAAAACTATCTGTTTCTGCGGTCGTAAAGCCAGTATGGTTCTGCGCCTTGATCAGGACGGCAGGCCTTATAACGAAGGCGAACAGGTGGTTATTGGCGGGAATGAACGCTACGTTTCAGTTTGCCGTAAGCATTATAAGGACGCGCTGGAGGAGGGCTCACTGACGGCGATTCAGGAGCGTCATCGGCACATATGATACCTGAGGTAAAGATCGGCTTATAAAACGCCCTGTAGCGCTTTGGAGGTCATTATTCAGGCCTCCTGACGAAGGGCGTGCCGTGAGCACGTAGGCCAGATGATCAGCATAGCGCCTTCAGGCATCAGATAAACAGGTAAAACAAAAAAACGGCCTCAATTGAGGCCGTTTTTGTCATGCTAAAGCAGATAACGAATTAAGCGGATTTTTTCGCTTTCTTCTCTGCTTTCGGTGTGGCAACGACGTCTTTCTTCGCTGCAACTTCACCTTCGGTGAAATCACGACCGTAGTAGGTATCCAGCAGAATCTGTTTCAGTTCGGAGATCAGCGGATAACGCGGGTTAGCGCCGGTGCACTGGTCATCGAAGGCATCTTCAGACAGTTTGTCAACGTGTGCCAGGAAGTCAGCTTCCTGTACGCCTGCTTCACGGATAGACTTAGGAATACCCAGCTCAGCTTTAATGCTTTCCAGCCATGCCAGCAGTTTTTCAATCTTAGCGGCGGTACGGTCGCCCGGCGCGCTCAGGCCCAGGTGGTCAGCAATTTCAGCGTAACGACGGCGTGCCTGCGGACGATCGTACTGGCTGAAAGCGGTCTGCTTGGTCGGGTTGTCATTCGCGTTGTAGCGGATAACGTTACAAATCAGCAGGGCGTTCGCCAGACCGTGCGGAATGTGGAACTGAGAGCCCAGTTTGTGCGCCATGGAGTGACATACACCCAGGAAGGCGTTGGCAAACGCGATACCGGCGATAGTCGCTGCACTGTGAACACGTTCACGCGCAACCGGATTTTTAGACCCTTCGTGGTAAGACGCCGGCAGGTTTTCTTTCAGCAGTTTCAGAGCCTGCAGAGCCTGACCGTCAGAGAACTCAGAAGCCAGTACGGAAACATAAGCTTCCAGAGCGTGAGTTACCGCATCCAGACCACCGAACGCACACAGGGACTTCGGCATATCCATCACCAGGTTGGCGTCGACAATCGCCATATCCGGGGTCAGGGCATAGTCAGCCAGCGGATATTTCTGACCGGTTGCATCGTCGGTCACAACCGCAAACGGTGTGACTTCAGAACCGGTACCGGAAGTGGTGGTGACGGCGATCATTTTCGCTTTCACGCCCATTTTCGGGAACTTGTAGATACGTTTACGGATGTCCATAAAGCGCAGCGCCAGTTCTTCGAAGTGAGTTTCCGGATGTTCGTACATGACCCACATGATTTTCGCGGCGTCCATCGGGGAACCGCCGCCCAGCGCGATGATCACGTCCGGTTTGAAGGAGTTAGCCAGCTCAGCGCCTTTGCGAACAACGGAAAGCGTCGGGTCTGCTTCAACTTCGAAGAAGACTTCGGTTTCAACGCCAGCCGCTTTCAGCACAGAGGTGATCTGGTCTGCATAGCCGTTGTTGAACAGGAAGCGGTCAGTCACGATGAGCGCACGTTTGTGGCCATCAGTAATCACTTCATCCAGCGCGATGGGCAGAGAGCCACGGCGGAAGTAGATAGATTTCGGAAGTTTGTGCCACAACATGTTTTCAGCTCGCTTAGCAACGGTTTTCTTGTTGATCAGGTGTTTCGGACCAACGTTTTCAGAGATGGAGTTACCACCCCAGGAACCACAACCCAACGTCAGGGAAGGTGCGAGTTTGAAGTTGTACAGGTCACCGATACCACCCTGAGAGGCAGGGGTGTTGATCAGGATACGCGCGGTTTTCATCATCTGACCGAAGTAAGCAACGCGTTCTGGCTGGTTATCCTGGTCAGTGTACAGGCAGGAGGTGTGACCGATACCGCCCATAGCGACCAGTTTTTCTGCTTTTTCTACCGCTTCTTCGAAATCTTTCGCACGGTACATCGCCAGAGTCGGAGACAGTTTTTCGTGTGCGAACGGTTCGCTTTCATCAACGACCGTAACTTCACCGATCAGAATCTTGGTGGTTTCTGGTACGGAGAAGCCTGCCAGTTCAGCAATTTTGTAGGCTGGCTGACCGACGATAGCGGCGTTCAGAGCGCCATTTTTCAGGATAACGTTTTGAACCGCTTTCAGCTCCTGGCCCTGCAGCATGTAGCCGCCGTGGCTGGCGAAACGTTCGCGAACGGCATCATAGACGGAATCAACAACGACAACAGACTGTTCAGAAGCACAGATTACGCCGTTATCGAAGGTTTTAGACATCAGAACAGACGCCACAGCGCGTTTGATATCAGCGGTTTCATCAATGACAACCGGGGTGTTGCCTGCGCCTACGCCGATTGCCGGTTTACCGGAGCTGTATGCAGCTTTAACCATGCCTGGACCGCCAGTGGCGAGGATCAGGTTGATATCCGGGTGGTGCATCAGCGCATTAGACAGTTCTACGGAAGGTTGATCGATCCAGCCAATCAGATCTTTCGGCGCGCCGGCAGCGATAGCCGCTTGCAGAACGATGTCTGCCGCTTTGTTGGTTGCTTCTTTAGCGCGCGGATGCGGAGAAAAGATGATGGCGTTACGGGTCTTCAGGCTAATCAGCGATTTGAAGATCGCAGTAGAGGTCGGGTTAGTGGTTGGAACGATACCGCAAATAATGCCGATAGGTTCAGCAATGGTGATGGTCCCGAAGGTGTCGTCTTCTGACAGCACGCCGCAGGTTTTTTCATCTTTATAGGCATTGTAAATATATTCAGAAGCGAAGTGGTTTTTAATCACTTTGTCTTCCACGATACCCATACCTGATTCGGCGACGGCCATTTTGGCCAGCGGAATGCGGGCATCAGCGGCTGCCAGAGCGGCGGCGCGGAAGATTTTGTCGACCTGTTCTTGAGTGAAACTGGCATATTCACGCTGGGCTTTTTTTACACGCTCTACGAGTGCGTTAAGTTCAGCGACATTAGTAACAGCCATAATGCTCTCCTGATAATGTTAAACTTTTTTAGTAAATCATCTGCGCGATACGTGAGTATAGACAGATCGACGATACTTTGTATAAATACCTGAAATTCAGGTGGTTACTTAACGTCCGTTTCGCTCTGATTTACTAAAAGAGCTTCTGCGTTAGTATCATTTAACTCTAACGCGTTACGTCCAGGTGGCGTAAGCAAGATTACTCACTTCTGAGTAGCGATTGTGTGATCTAAATCAAGATTACGCAAAGCTGACACCTTTCAGCAGGCCATTTTAGCCTTTTATGTAAATTGTTAAGAAATCGTTGTCATGAAGAGTAAGTGGATTAGCATAACGAGTACATATAAATAACAGCGATGAATGGATGAAATTAGGTGTAGATAAGAGGTGAACTATGCGAATAAAAGGCGTATCTTCTGCGCGTTTTGATCATTAACGAACATTGACTTCATCCGGCTAACGCTTCGGAGCTAACCGTGATTCAACCGCTTTTTGATTTTCCTGTTTACTTTAAGTTCTTTATCGGGCTCTTTGCGCTGGTTAACCCGGTGGGGATTATCCCCGTTTTCATCAGCATGACCAGCTACCAGACGGCCACGGCGCGTAATAAAACTAACCTCACCGCGAATCTGTCGGTCGCGATTATCTTGTGGAGTTCCTTATTCCTCGGCGATGGCATCCTGCAGCTGTTTGGTATTTCTATTGATTCGTTCAGAATTGCGGGCGGTATCCTGGTTGTCACCATTGCAATGTCGATGATCAGCGGGAAGCTGGGGGAAGATAAACAAAACAAGCAAGAAAAGTCAGAGACGGCCATACGCGAGAGCATTGGCGTTGTGCCGTTAGCGCTGCCGTTAATGGCGGGGCCAGGGGCGATTAGCTCCACTATCGTCTGGGGGACGCGTTATCACAGCATCGCGCATTTGCTTGGTTTTTCAGTTGCCATTGCGCTTTTTGCGCTTTGCTGCTGGGGCGTGTTCCGTATGGCGCCGTGGCTGGTTCGTTTGCTGGGGCAAACCGGTATCAACGTTATTACCCGAATCATGGGGTTGTTGTTAATGGCGCTCGGCATCGAATTTATTGTCACAGGAATAAAAGGCATTTTCCCCGGCTTGCTCAACTAAACTCCCACCTGTTGATTTACAGGCGGCGCCCTAAGGGGGCCGCCTTGTGACATTCCCAGTGACATTCCCACGTAACACTTCTTACTTTGATAAGCATTCAGCGTTTAAATGATAAAAAATACTAATATAATCTAACGCTATTTATTTTTATTAATCAAACTATTATCAACATTACTGAGTCCGTGAGAAGCGGTAGGTCTGTTATTTTATTCACACCATACTCTGGGGCTTGATGAAGGATTATTGAAATGTTATTAGTTGTTTCAGCTCCATCGTAGATGAATGTGCTAAATAATGAGTATTTGTTAAATTTGTGTGTGTTTTCTGGCGCAGGCATAACCTACGATGCGACAGAGAGATATTTTTCTTTCAACTTATTGATTATAAAGAATAAATCAAAGATTTTTAACATTCTTTAACCGTTTTTCTGGGCAGGAAATTTTCCATAAAAGAGAATTGGTTAACAAAATTGTAAAATGAATTGGCGGTTCAGAAACGCATTTGATACTTTTCGGCCAAACATTTTGCAGAAGATTTCACATTGTTGATAACTATTTTCATTTAGATGGTTGTCAGAAATAACATGCGACGTGGGCAGGTACGTCGTATACCGAATCGACGAAAGGCGATCGAACGAATCGTCAGAATAAATAAAGTCGGTGATAGCAAAAGCAGTGACAGACCTGGCAGTACATCACCAGTGCTGCACAGGAACCCTGACGGGATTAAACAGGCTGGTAAAAACCAGTAATTATAATGAGTGGAGTACAAACACAATGTCTAACATCACGAAAAAAAGTTTGATTGCAGCGGGAATACTCACTGCGCTCATCGCCGCCAGCGCCGCGACTGCGGCAGACGTGCCCGCCGGCGTTCAGTTAGCCGACAAGCAAACGTTGGTACGTAATAACGGATCAGAAGTGCAGTCTCTCGACCCGCATAAAATTGAAGGCGTGCCGGAATCGAACGTCAGCCGTGACCTCTTCGAAGGCTTATTAATTAGTGATGTCGAGGGGCATCCTTCACCGGGCGTCGCGGAAAAATGGGAAAATAAAGATTTTAAAGTCTGGACATTCCATCTACGTGAAAATGCGAAATGGTCAGATGGTACGCCCGTCACCGCCCATGATTTCGTTTATAGCTGGCAACGCCTGGCCGATCCTAATACGGCATCGCCGTACGCCAGCTATCTGCAATACGGTCATATCGTTAATATCGATGACATTATCGCCGGTAAAAAACCCGCCACCGATCTGGGGGTAAAAGCGCTTGATGATCACACCTTTGAAGTGACCTTAAGTGAGCCGGTGCCTTATTTCTACAAATTGTTGGTCCACCCTTCAGTGTCTCCTGTACCGAAATCAGCGGTCGAAAAATTTGGCGATAAATGGACGCAACCAGCCAATATTGTCACTAACGGCGCTTATAAGTTAAAAAATTGGGTGGTGAACGAACGTATCGTGCTGGAGCGTAACCCGCAATACTGGGATAACGACAAAACCGTCATCAATCAGGTAACTTATTTGCCTATCTCTTCGGAGGTGACGGATGTTAACCGCTACCGCAGCGGCGAGATCGATATGACTTATAACAATATGCCGATCGAATTATTCCAGAAACTGAAGAAAGAGATCCCGAATGAAGTCCGCGTAGACCCTTATTTGTGTACCTATTATTACGAAATTAATAATCAAAAAGCGCCGTTTAACGATGTCCGCGTGCGTACCGCGCTGAAACTGGCGTTAGATCGCGACATTATTGTTAATAAGGTTAAAAATCAGGGCGATTTACCCGCTTATAGCTACACGCCGCCGTATACCGATGGCGCAAAACTGGTAGAGCCTGAGTGGTTCAAATGGTCCCAGCAAAAGCGTAATGAAGAAGCGAAGAAATTGTTGGCTGAAGCCGGCTTTACGGCGGATAAGCCCTTAACATTCGACCTGCTGTATAACACCTCCGATCTGCATAAAAAACTGGCCATTGCCGTGGCGTCTATCTGGAAGAAAAATCTGGGCGTCAATGTGAATCTGGAGAATCAGGAATGGAAAACCTTCCTGGATACCCGTCATCAGGGCACCTTTGATGTCGCCAGAGCCGGGTGGTGCGCAGATTATAATGAACCGACCTCGTTCCTGAATACCATGTTGTCCGACAGTTCAAATAACACCGCGCATTATAAGAGCCCGGCGTTTGATAAGCTGATTGCCGACACGCTGAAAGTGGCGGACGATACGCAGCGCAGCGAACTCTACGCTAAAGCGGAGCAGCAGTTAGATAAAGACTCGGCTATTGTGCCGGTGTATTACTACGTTAACGCGCGCCTGGTGAAACCCTGGGTGGGCGGGTATACCGGTAAAGACCCGCTGGATAATATTTATGTGAAAAACTTATATATTATCAAACATTAATGGCAAGACATGGGACAACTGCGGTTGTCCCATGGTGTCTTTTTTCATCGCACTATAACTTTCCCTGGCGGATCTTTTGTCACGTCCGGGAAGTAAAGGCACAGGCCAGAAGGTACGGGCAATGTTGAAATTTATTTTACGCCGCTGTCTGGAAGCGATTCCGACGCTGTTTATTCTTATTACCATCTCTTTCTTTATGATGCGCCTCGCGCCGGGGAGTCCTTTTACCGGCGAGCGCGCATTGCCGCCGGAAGTGCTGGCCAATATTGAAGCAAAATATCATCTGAACGATCCCATCATGACGCAGTACTTCAGCTACCTGAAGCAGCTGGCGCATGGCGATTTTGGACCATCGTTTAAATATAAAGATTACACGGTCAACGATCTGGTTGCCGCCAGCTTCCCCGTTTCGGCGAAACTTGGCGCCGCCGCTTTTTTGCTGGCGGTCATTATTGGTGTCAGCGCTGGCGTGATTGCCGCGCTAAAGCAAAATACGCGATGGGATTATACGGTGATGGGATTTGCCATGACCGGCGTCGTTATCCCCAGTTTTGTGGTGGCGCCGCTACTGGTGATGGTCTTTGCGATAACCTTGCAATGGCTGCCTGGCGGCGGCTGGAACGGCGGGGCGTTAAAATTTATGATCCTGCCGATGGTTGCGCTTTCACTGGCCTATATTGCCAGCATCGCTCGTATTACGCGCGGCTCAATGATTGAAGTTCTGCATTCGAACTTTATTCGTACCGCGCGGGCAAAAGGATTACCGATGCGCAGAATTATCTTCCGCCATGCGTTAAAACCTGCGCTGCTGCCGGTTTTATCCTATATGGGGCCAGCCTTTGTCGGCATTATTACCGGCTCAATGGTGATTGAAACGATTTATGGCTTACCGGGCATTGGGCAGCTTTTCGTTAATGGCGCGCTCAACCGCGATTACTCGCTGGTGTTAAGTTTGACCATTTTAGTCGGGGCGCTGACCATATTATTTAACGCCATTGTCGATGTGCTCTATGCCGTTATCGACCCGAAAATTCGCTATTGATACTGGAGCTCGCGATGATGTTAAGTAAGAAAAACAGCGAGACGCTGGAAAATTTCAGTGAAAAGCTGGAGGTGGAAGGTCGCAGCCTTTGGCAAGATGCCCGTCGGCGCTTTATGCATAACCGTGCGGCGGTGGCCAGTCTTATTGTCCTGTTTCTGATAGCCCTGTTCGTGACAGTGGCGCCTATGCTGTCGCAATTTACCTATTTCGATACCGACTGGGGCATGATGTCCAGCGCGCCGGATATGGCGTCCGGTCACTATTTCGGCACTGACTCTTCCGGGCGCGATCTGTTGGTGCGCGTTGCCATCGGCGGGCGTATCTCATTAATGGTCGGGATTGCCGCCGCGCTGGTGGCGGTCATTGTCGGAACGCTGTATGGCTCGCTGTCCGGCTATCTGGGCGGCAAAATTGATTCTGTGATGATGCGTTTGTTGGAGATCCTCAACTCGTTCCCGTTTATGTTCTTTGTGATTTTGCTGGTGACGTTTTTTGGGCAGAACATTCTGTTGATTTTCGTCGCCATCGGCATGGTCTCCTGGCTTGATATGGCGCGTATCGTGCGTGGCCAAACCCTAAGTCTTAAACGTAAAGAGTTCATCGAAGCCGCGCAGGTGGGTGGTGTGTCGACTGCCAGCATTGTGATCCGCCATATTGTGCCTAACGTCCTGGGCGTAGTGGTAGTGTATGCATCGTTGCTGGTGCCCAGCATGATTCTGTTTGAGTCTTTCCTCAGTTTCCTGGGGCTTGGGACGCAGGAACCGTTAAGCAGTTGGGGAGCGTTATTGAGCGATGGCGCAAATTCAATGGAAGTCTCACCGTGGCTGCTGCTGTTTCCGGCTGGCTTTCTCGTGGTGACGTTATTCTGTTTTAACTTTATTGGCGATGGCCTGCGTGATGCCCTCGACCCGAAAGATCGTTAAGGAGTACAGCCATGAGCTTATCAGAAACCGCAACTCAGGCGCCGCAACCGGCGAATGTACTGCTGGAGGTAAACGATCTTCGTGTTACGTTCGCTACGCCTGATGGCGATGTGACGGCGGTCAACGATCTGAACTTTACGCTTCGCGCTGGAGAAACGTTAGGTATTGTTGGCGAGTCTGGATCGGGGAAATCGCAAACGGCGTTCGCATTAATGGGACTGCTGGCGACGAATGGTCGAATCGGCGGTTCCGCGACCTTCAACGGACGTGAAATTCTTAATCTACCTGAGCGCGAACTGAATACGCTGCGCGCAGAACAGATTTCGATGATTTTTCAGGACCCGATGACCTCGCTAAATCCTTATATGCGCGTTGGGGAGCAGTTAATGGAAGTCCTGATGCTGCATAAAGGGATGAGCAAAGCGGAAGCTTTTGAAGAGTCCGTCAGAATGCTGGATGCCGTAAAAATGCCGGAAGCGCGCAAACGGATGAAAATGTACCCGCACGAATTTTCCGGCGGAATGCGTCAACGTGTGATGATTGCGATGGCGCTGTTGTGCAGGCCGAAACTGCTTATTGCCGATGAGCCTACCACCGCGCTTGATGTTACCGTGCAGGCGCAGATTATGACCTTGCTTAATGAGCTAAAGCGCGAATTTAATACCGCCATTATCATGATTACCCACGATCTGGGCGTGGTCGCGGGTATTTGCGATAAGGTCCTGGTAATGTATGCCGGGCGTACCATGGAATACGGTAAGGCGCGCGATGTCTTTTATCAGCCCGTTCATCCGTATTCGATAGGCTTGCTTAATGCGGTGCCGCGTCTGGATAGCGAGGGGGCGGAAATGTTGACGATTCCGGGCAATCCTCCCAATTTATTGCGTTTGCCTAAAGGTTGTCCGTTCCAGCCGCGTTGTCCTCATGCGATGGAGATCTGCAATAATGCGCCGCCACTTGAAGCGTTTAGTCCTGGTCGCTTGCGCGCCTGTTTTAAACCGGTGGAGGAACTGCTATGAATGCTGTGATTGAACAACGTAAAGTTCTCCTCGAAATCGCCGATCTGAAAGTACATTTTGATATCAAAGAAGGGAAGCAGTGGTTCTGGCAACCGCCGAAAACTCTGAAAGCGGTGGACGGCGTTACGCTACGCCTGTATGAAGGCGAAACGCTGGGCGTGGTGGGCGAATCCGGCTGCGGCAAGTCGACGTTTGCGCGCGCCATTATTGGTCTGGTGAAGGCGACAGATGGTAAAGTCGCCTGGCTGGGAAAAGATCTGCTGGGCATGAAAGCGGATGAGTGGCGCGAGGTGCGCAGCGATATCCAGATGATTTTCCAGGACCCGCTGGCGTCACTCAACCCGCGAATGACGATTGGCGAAATTATCGCTGAACCGCTGCGCACTTATCATCCTAAACTTTCGCGCCAGGACGTGCGTGACCGCGTGAAAGCCATGATGCTGAAAGTGGGGCTGTTGCCGAACCTCATCAACCGTTATCCCCATGAATTTTCCGGGGGGCAGTGCCAGCGCATCGGTATCGCCCGGGCATTGATCCTGGAACCTAAGCTCATTATTTGCGATGAGCCGGTGTCGGCGCTGGACGTTTCTATTCAGGCGCAGGTGGTGAATTTGCTCCAGCAGTTACAGCGAGAGATGGGGCTGTCGTTGATTTTTATTGCGCACGATCTGGCGGTCGTAAAGCACATATCCGATCGTGTCCTGGTGATGTATCTCGGTCATGCGGTAGAATTGGGCACCTATGATGAGGTGTACCATAATCCACTGCATCCTTATACCAAAGCGCTGATGTCGGCGGTACCGATTCCCGATCCCGATCTGGAGCGAAATAAGAAGATACAATTGCTGGAGGGCGAATTACCTTCGCCCATTAACCCGCCTTCCGGCTGCGTGTTCCGTACACGCTGTCCGCTAGCCGGGCCAGAATGCGCGCAAACGCGACCGGTGTTGGAAGGGAGTTTTCGCCATGCCGTTTCCTGCCTTAAAGTAGACCCGTTATAATCGCAAGGGCTGACAATTCGTCAGCCCTTCTTTTAGGTGAGGTTACCGTGTCACTTTCTTTGTCGTCGGTTCGCCGTCGTCTTTATCATAATCTGTTCGATTTGACTACGCGCTCAGGTCGCCGTTTTGAAGGGTTATGCGCGCTGTTTGCGCTGCTTAGCGTACTGGTCATTTTTGTTGAATCAGGCGTAGGAACGGAATATCACCTGACATTTGATGAATGGCATATTTTTGTCTGGCTGGAGCTCTGCGTTACCCTGATATTTACCGGTGAATACTTGCTCAGACTGTTTAGTTGGCCCGCCCCGGCAAAATACGTTTTTAGTTTCTGGGGATTTATTGATCTGGTGACGATTTTGCCGCTGTACGTCATGTGGCTGTGGCCGGAAATTAGCCTGAACTATATGTTTGCCTGGCGCGCTATGCGAGCGATTCGCGTGCTGCGTATTCTTAAACTGCTACGCTTTATGCCATCGCTGCGGGTATTCTGGAGCGCCATTATTAGCGCGCGTCATCAGCTTATTCTGTTCTATTCATTTATTGCGATCGTGATGATTATTTTCGGTGCCCTGATGTATCTTATTGAAGGACCGAAATATGGCTTCACGACGCTTAATGCCTCGGTGTATTGGGCGATAGTGACAGTCACAACCGTGGGGTATGGTGATATTACGCCGCATACGCCGCTGGGACGTATTGTCGCGTCGGTGCTTATTTTGATTGGTTATTCGGTGATTGCGATTCCTACAGGACTGATTACCACGCACATGAGCAGCGCGTTTCAAAAACGTCACTGGCAGCGAAAATGTCCGCAGTGCCAGCAAAGCCAGCATGAACATAGCGCGCAATATTGTAACCGATGCGGCAGTAAGCTACCGGATTAAACAGGCTTGCCGGAGGGCGCAATCAGACGCCATCCGGCCTGAACCGCTTATTCGCGCCAGAGAATATGGCACAGCTTGTGGTCCTTTTCCCGGCACAGCAGAACGCGGGCGAAAATGTCGTTAATTTCGCCGTCTTCGGTATCCGCCAGGCCAATCACCACCTCGGCAAAAAAGTCTGGATTCAGGTCAAAATCGACGTGCTCTTGCCAGTCTTCAGCGGGATCAAACAACTCCGCGCCGCCGCGCTCCTCGAATTGCAAATTGAACAGAATGATATCAGCCGGATCAAGATTATCCGCCGCCAGCTCAAGAAAAATATCGTAAGCCTGCTCAAGCGTTTCGTCTTCAGTCAGGCGATTGTTCAGATCCATTTCCATAGTGACTACCTGTTTACTCATGTTGGTCACGTTTTACAGCAATGGACTAAAGAAGTAAAACAATCGCTCGGTAATACGCTGCCATAACGGACGTTTTACCCACAAACGCGCATCTAACAGGCGGGAGCGCGAAATATAATCGTCCTGTACCGCAGCCAGATCGGCGCCGAAACCCGTATCATCAATGACCAGCGTAATCTCGAAATTAAGCCACAGGCTACGCATGTCGAGATTCACGGTACCGACCAGGCTCAGTTCGCCATCGACCAGCACGCTTTTGGTATGTAACAGCCCGCCTTCGAACTGATAGATTTTCACGCCCGCCGCCAGTAACTCGCTAAAAAAGGCGCGACTGGCCCAGCCGACGAGCAGTGAATCATTTTTACGGGGCAGGATAATACTGACATCCACGCCGCGCTGCGCAGCGGTACAAATGGCGTGCAGCAGATCGTCGCTGGGGACGAAATATGGCGTGGTCATAATTAAATATTCGCGCGCAGCATAGGTGGCGGTTAATAGTGCCTGGTGAATGAGATCTTCCGGAAAACCAGGACCGGAAGCAATGGTATGAATGGTATGCCCGCTGGCCTGCTCAAACGGCATAATATTCACGTCCGGCGGGGGAGGCAGAATGCGTTTACCCGTCTCGATTTCCCAATCGCAGGAGTAAACAATCCCCATTGCTGTCGCCACGGGACCCTCCATCCGCGCCATCAAATCGACCCATTGTCCAACGCCGGCATCCTGTTTGAAAAAACGCGGATCCACCATATTCATACTGCCGGTATAGGCGATGTAATTGTCAATCATCACCATTTTACGGTGCTGGCGAAGATCCATACGGCGTAAAAAGACGCGCATCAGATTCACCTTCAGCGCCTCTACGACTTCAATGCCAGCGTTACGCATCATGGCCGCCCAGGGGCTGCGGAAGAAAGCGACGCTACCCGCGGAGTCCAGCATAAGCCGGCAGTGGATGCCGCGGCGGGCGGCGGCCATTAACGATTCAGCGACCTGATCCGCCATGCCGCCTGGCTGCCAGATGTAAAACACCATTTCGATATTATGCCGCGCCAGTTGGATATCGCGAATAAGCGCCTGCATGACATCATCGGAGTCGGTAAGCAATTGCAACTGGTTGCCTTTGACGCCCGCAATCCCCTGACGTCGTTCGCACAGCTTAAACAAGGACGATGCGACGCTACTGTTTTCTTGCGCGAAAATGTGTTTGCAGGCTTTGAGATCATTCAACCATTTGGCGGTAGACGGCCACATGGCGCGGGCACGCTCGGCGCGACGTTTGCCTAAATGCAATTCGCCCACGGACAAATAGGCGATGATCCCGACCAGCGGAAGGATATAGATGATTAACAACCAGGCCATTGCGGAGGGAACTGCGCGCCGTTTCATTAGAATACGTAATGTGACGCCGGCAATGAGAACCCAGTATCCCAAAATGACCAGCCAACTCACCACGGTGTAGAAGGTTGTCATAACTTTAAAAATCCTTTAGAAAGCGTGTTGTTAAGAGTTTACGCGTCAGGATTCACATGGCAAATAAAAACACGGGAAAAGCGCTGGTCTGCATCCGGCGAGGGGGTATAATGGCGCTTCTGTTACAGTGAGAGTCGTAAACATGAAGCGTAGTAGAACGGAAGTGGGGCGCTGGCGAATGCTACGTCAGGCGAGCCGCCGTAAAGCGCGTTGGCTTGAAGGGCAATCACGCCGTAATATGCGTATCCATACTATCAGGAAATGCATCTTTAATCGTCAGCGTAATTCATTACTCTTTGCGATTCACGGTGTGTGAGCCAGAAAGGGCACCGTATGCGGTGCCCAACAGGCCATCCTTTTCAAAAGATCTTCTTATACGGTTTGACCGAAACCTGCGCATAGACGCCCGCGGCGACGTAGGGGTCCGCATCAGCCCAGGATTGCGCTGCTTCTAAAGATTCAAATTCAGCAATCACCGTTGACCCGGTAAATCCGGCTACCCCAGGATCGTTACTGTCCACTGCGGGCATCGGCCCGGCAGTTAATAATCGCCCTTCATCATGCAGAAGTTGCAGGCGCGCCAGATGCGCGGGCCGTACCGAGAGGCGTTTTTCAAGCGAGTTGGCATTGTCCTGAGCGTAAATAACATACAGCACGGGTAGAGCTCCTTAATCGGTAAAAGTTGCTGATTACGTTATTGGAAAGGGCATTTAACTGCAATGTAAAGATACCGACTTTGTTAAACATGCACATTTTGTGTGGTGTTTTTGTGCGATATCATCTTTTAAATGCCGCTATCGGCAATGCCTTATTGAATATGATTGCTATTTGCATTTAAAATTCAGCTCTGGTTTTTCAACTGAAACGATTATGACTTCAATGACCCTTGATTTACCTCGTCGCTTTCCCTGGCCGACACTCCTTTCCGTAGGCATTCATGGTGCTGTAGTGGCAGGTTTGCTCTATACCTCGGTACATCAGGTTATTGAATTGCCTGCGCCAGCGCAGCCTATCACGGTGACAATGGTTTCACCCGCCGACCTGGAGCCGCCCCAGGCGGTTCAGCCGCCGCCGGAGCCGGTGGTTGAACCCGAACCGGAGCCAGAGCCGCTCCCTGAACCGCCTAAAGAAGCGCCCGTGGTGATTGAGAAACCCAAACCTAAGCCAAAACCCAAGCCAAAACCGAAACCGGAACCGGTGAAAAAGGTTGAAGAGCAGCCGAAGCGCGAAGTCAAACCAGCCGCGCCGCGTCCTGCCTCACCGTTTGAAAATAGCGCCCCGGCGCGGCCAACAAGCAGCACCGCCTCGGCGACCAGCAAGCCGGCGGTGAGCGTACCCACTGGACCTCGCGCTCTGAGCCGTAACCAGCCGCAATATCCGGCGCGAGCACAGGCGTTACGTATTGAAGGCCGCGTAAAGGTGAAGTTTGACGTGACCTCTGCTGGGCGAGTGGAAAATGTACAGATTCTGTCCGCGCAGCCAGCCAATATGTTTGAGCGTGAAGTTAAGAATGCGATGCGAAAATGGCGCTATGAAGCAGGCAAGCCGGGTTCCGGGCTGGTGGTCAATATTATCTTCCGTCTGAACGGTACGGCGCAGATTGAGTAATCTCTGGCGCCGCCAGCCAGGAATATACCATCACCTGCTGGCGGCGTAAGCGGGTATACTTAACCCTGAACCGGGAGCGGGCGAGGTTTACCGTCCGGATCGACGGCAACATAAATAAACAGCGCCTCGGTGGCCTTGTAGCGCTGTCCAATCGGTTCTGACGCGACTTTTTTCACCCAGACTTCAATATTGATGCTAATAGACGTCGTACCGCGTTTAACGCAGCGCGCGTAGCAGCATACGACATCGCCAACCGCGACGGGGCGCAGAAATGTCATTCCTTCCACGCGTACGGTTACAACCCGACCGTGCGCGATCTCTTTGGCCAGTATCGCGCCGCCAATATCCATTTGCGACATCAGCCAGCCGCCAAAAATATCGCCGTTCGCATTGGTATCGGCAGGCATGGCCAATGTACGTAAAACCAGCTCGCCCTGAGGAGTATTATCCATTGTTGTCATTGTAAAACCGACTATCAGAAAAAATTACAGCCGCGATGCTACTATGAATTTTGTGTGGAGAATAGTGGGAATAAAGGTACTGACGGGAAAGCGCAGGGCGTAAAGGCGAAGAAAATATCGCCAGGCGTTCGCAGTCTGGCGATGATAAGTCACGGGAGGGTTATGATTTATCTTCCTGTGGCAGATGCCGGTAGATATAGACGCCGCTCAGCAGGGTAAAAATGAGCGTCAGCGCCGTGAGTCCAAAGACCTTAAAGTTAACCCAGATATTTTGCGGCAACCAGAAGGCGATATAAATGTTAGCCAGACCGCACGCAATAAAAAACAGCGCCCACGCCAGGTTCAGCTTTGACCAGACCTGCTGCGGCAACGCCAGTTCTTTACCTAACATACGTTGAATTAACGGTTTTTTCATCACCCACTGGCTTATTAACAGCGCGCCGGCGAACAGCGCATAAATAACCGTCACCTTCCATTTAATAAATTCATCGTTATGGAAGAAGAGCGTCAGACCGCCGAAGACGGCAACCAGAACAAAGGTAATCAGCGCCATCTTCTCTATTTTCCGATAGCGCACCCAGCTATAAATCAGCACGATTGCCGTCGCGACAATCAGTGCGGAGGTCGCCGCATAGATGTCATAAAGTTTATAAAACGCAAAAAAGACAACCAGCGGTAAAAAATCCAGAAACTGCTTCATTCTTCGATTCCATCATCAACGAGCGTCGAATGCGCCGCGTAACGGCGCATTGCGGATTATTGGCGAATCAACATATACAGGCGGAATAAGTAGATAAGCAATACTGCGGAAATCAGATTGCTCAACGTATTCGCCAGTACAGCGCCTACATTTGGGGTCAGTACAGCGAAGCTGGGCGCGAACAGCAATAGCAATGTTTTAGCCAGTAACCAGCCTATCACCGCAGGCGCGACCAGTCTCATGTTAGCCCAGGCTAAACGCATACTGCTGCGCATTGCGGCAAACACGCCCATTTTCTCTTCAACCAACATCACTGGCGCAAGCGCCAGCACAATGGCCATAATAATCCCCGGAACGACAATCAGCATTATACCGATTTGCACTAACAGGGTAGTCAGAAAAATGAGAATAAACAGTTTAGGCAATGCAGGGGCGCTGGCGCCGATAGCGCGCAGCGCGCTAACCCGATGTCCCGCTGAAACTAACTGAATCATCAGGATGATACCGCCGGCCAGAATAGCGTTGCCGATAAGCCCGGAAAACGTCGAGGCGGCAGAGGCGCGCAACAGGATCTGCTGCTGCTCCGGCGTCATATTTTGTACCAGCTCAAACAGGCCAGCGCTGCCTGCCAGATGTTCTCCTTCACTGAGTTGCGCGATTTGCGCATCGCTGGGTGAAAAGGCATGACCTAAGACCACCGTGATAAATGCGCACAGCAACGAAACCAGCAAGATAGTAATAAATTGATTTCGGAAAAAATTTCCGGCGTCACGGTAAACGGACTTCGCCGTGATAGACATGCACTCTCCTTGAGTTTTGCAGGTGTTAATTTGCGGGCAATTGTACCCTGGATAACTCTACAGTGGCAGCATCAGCAGTTGTATGGAAAAGCATATCTTTGTAAAGCGGCGGTAATCCGTATCGCGCGCGGGCGCGATTACACGCCTCATTCACTTCGCCTCCTTCGCCCGATATCGAAAATTCGCGACAGGTTGAAGGGCGGTTTTCATAAATAGCGCAACTGACGTTTTCACCCGGCGTGCCAATTAGCGCTTTACAGTGCGGCTGTTTTTGGTTGGTACCGGCCATACAACGTAAAAAAGGGGTAACAGGCTCGGTTAATGACGCCGGAACGCGTCCGCTGGCATCGTCGCCTTCAGCCCAATAAAAGGAGACACGAAAATAGGCACAACAGGCACCGCATGTCATGCATGGGTTAAGAACGCTCATGATTCACCTGCAAAAAACTCACGTATCAATAGATTACAACGGAAATTAATCTGTCCCGCAGTGTTCGCGAATCTTACCGCCACGCGCCATTGCGGGACATTGATTACCTTAGCCAGCCTTTATCGCCAGGGCAACAGGAGCAGACAAATATTTGCATAGCGTGAATATGTCAAAATTGATCTGAATTCCTATAACCAGGATTTTCAATACAAGTTCTAAATTAATCTGGATCAATAAATGTTAAATTATAAGAACAAATGTGATCTGTGTTAGATCACTTATTACTTCATTGTGGGTATATTCATCACGCTTTTATAACCATAACGATGGAGCGGGTATGAAAAAATTTACAGTGGCGGCACTGGCGTTAACAACTCTTCTCTCAGGCAGCGCGTTCGCGCACGAAGCCGGAGAATTCTTTATGCGTGCAGGTCCGGCAACCGTCAGACCTACAGAAGGGGCGGGTGGTACGCTGGGGCATTTAAACGGGTTTGATGTGAGTAATAACACGCAACTCGGCCTGACATTCACTTACATGGCGACGGACAATATCGGGGTTGAATTGCTGGCGGCCACGCCGTTCCGCCATAAGGTGGGTACGGGCGCGACGGGCGATATCGCCACGGTCCACCTGTTACCGCCAACGTTAATGGCGCAGTGGTACTTCGGCGATTCCAGCAGCAAAGTGCGTCCTTATGTCGGCGTGGGGGTGAACTACACCACCTTCTTCGATAACGACTTTAACGATAATGGTAAAAAGACCGGGCTGTCCGATCTGAGCTTTAAGGATTCCTGGGGCGCGGCAGGGCAAGTTGGGGTAGATTACCTGATTAACCGCGACTGGTTAATTGGCGCCTCTGTCTGGTACATGGATATTGATACTACCGCCAATTATAAAATGGGCGGCGTGCAGCAGCATGACAGCGTGCGTCTGGACCCATGGGTATTTATGTTCTCGGCAGGCTATCGTTTCTAATCGCGTGATGTTGTGACGAAAAAAGACCCCGCCAGGCGGGGTCAAAAAAGGACATGACACACGGATTTTACTTGTCGGAACTCACTTGTCTTCTTTCGGTTCGCCGCAGCCTAGTTCTGCGCCAGTGAGAGGATCAACGGTGGGGTCCGATTTCGTTCTTTCTGCCATCGCTTTGAGCAGCGCCAACTGCTCGCGCGGCAATTTCACTGTCGCCAGGCCATCGCCGCCATCAACAGCAGGCATCGGTTCTGCGACATAGTTGAAGTTCTCATCGCTATTCCAGCTACCTCGCGGATCGTCGCCTTGCGACATGTTGTAGTACACGTCGGTATACTGTTCTACCGGCGGTAATTTACCCGGCGGGAAGTTGTTACGAATCGAATACAGCGCCTTTTCAAAAGAGAGCTGGTGCGCGACTTCACGGGTCATTAAGAAACTGAGCGTGTCTTTTACGCCAGGATCGTCGGTCAGGTTAATCAGGCGTTCATAAATAATCTTCGCTCGCGCCTCGGCCGCGATGTTTGAGCGTAGATCGGCTGTGACTTCGCCGATAGTATCAATATAAGCCGCGGTCCACGGTACGCCGCCGGAGTTTGTCAACGCAGGGCCGCCGCCATACAGCAGAGAGGTGATATGGCTGTCATTACCATTCTGCGTCAGCGAGCGATAAAGTTCCGCTTCGTTTTCGGTACCTTCCGCCAGCTCGCCTTTAGCGCCTTTATTAAGCATTCCTACCAGTGAGCCGATAATTTCCAGATGACTCAGCTCCTCGGTGGCGATGTCCATTAACATCTCTCTACGACCGGCATCATCATCGCTTAAACCTTGCGTGAAGTAGCGGCAGGCGGCCGCCAGTTCGCCCTGCGGGCCGCCAAACTGTTCCAGCAGCAGGTTCGCTAATCCAGGATTAGGTTCGCTCACTCGCACAGTATATTGAAGTTGTTTTACGTGTCGAAACATATTGCCTCCTGCTTATTATTTATTTTTTGGCTTCAACGCCATCTGCTTCAGATCGCAGTAAAAATTGTTCCGTTGTCTGCGGAATATGTTTGATCAGCCAGTCAGCCATTTGCATTTCTTCTTTCAGAATGGCTTCAATCGTCGGAATTGAGGCAGTGTCGCCAGCTTTTTTTGCCGCCGCCAGCAGGGAGGTATAACAAGCAATTTCGAACTGCTCGAAAACATAACCGCTAATTGAGCCTTTGACAATTTCATCGGAAGGGAACATGCCACCGATAGATTGCCCCATTGCTGCCATTTTACTCATGGAGTCTTTCAACACCGAACGGGAAATGCCATTACGGTCCAACACTTCTTCGAGCATGGTAATTTGATGTTTGGTTTCACTAATATGTTGTTCAATTCTGGCTTTTATATCAGGATAATTTTCAATACGGCTGGCCATAGATTCAAGCATCGATTCTGCCTGTTTTTCCATGGCATGGGCGTCACGAAGCCAGTCATGATAATGTTCAGTATAATTCATTTTAAATTCCTCAATGCGTGATAATCTGCTCCGATAATAAAATCGGAATCATGCAAGCTGATAATTAAAAATATTATTTCGATTTTCGTTCAGCACTTTTATTAACATTGCTGACTGCTAAATCGGTAAGTTTTAAATCAGTTTGTTTTTCCTCGTCGAGGGTTTCTTTGAGCAGTTTTAATGCCTTGCTATAGCCGAGCTGCTCGGCCAGGGTGGCTAGCGTGCCGTAGCTGGCGATTTCGTAATGCTCGACTTTTTGCGCCGCGGCGATAAGCGCTGCATCGCGTACTTCGTTTTTCTCCGTACTTTCGATGACTTCATTGGCTTCTTCAATCAGCCCTTCCATAGCGACGCATTTCATTCTTTTCAGTTTAATGCCAGATTCAGATTCGACGATTTGATCAATACGTTCAATCTGACCCTGGGTTTCTTCAAGATGAGATTGAAAGGCCTGGCTTAATTTTTCATTGGACGTGGCTCTGGCTAGTTTAGAAAGAGCCTTGGTTAATTGTTTTTCTGCACTATAGGTATCTGAAAGTAGATGGATAAAAAGGTCTTCAACGGTTTTGATATTCATAAATCTAATTCTCCTGGGCAAAATACTGCGAGCCAGAAGACTCGCAGATTGCTTGATAAAAGCATGTGTTGTATTTACATTACAGTAAATCAGGAATTATCGGATTTACGTCCGCCGTGACTATTCTGACCACCTTTTTTACCGGCTTCAGAAGCTCGTTGCGGATCGTTTTTGAAATTCCCACCGCTATGCTGACCGCCTTTGCGGCCCGCTTCAGATGCTTTTTCACGATTCTCGGCGAAATTTCCTGAACCACCACGATGTTCGGCCATATTATTTCTCCTGTCTCGTTGCTTGCTGAAAAAATCGGTTTTAACCGTGTCGACACCCTATTAAAATTAGTTGGTTAAACCGATTAGTCAAATTGACGGAAATAGTTGTGATTTACCGCGTAAATAACGCACAAAAAATGGTTTAGAGATAATATATTCTATATTTTCTTTTAGAATAAGCGATTTAACAGAAAATGCTTTGCATTGTTATTAATAACAAGCGTCACTATCTGCAGCCATAGAAACGTTAATGCATTGTTTGCTGACATTTCTTTACATAAAGGCGGGGGAAATTGACGTGAAAACGCTAAATTTTTCGGCGTGATTAGGAGTTTTCTTAGCAAAAATTGACTTCAGACTTTTTGAAAGCTGGACGGGGAATAACACCAAAAAGATTGATGATGTACGTCTGAATCGTGATTCTGGTTCGGCGCCAGCCACTCATTAAGCCGCCAGCGTTATGCTGACGGCTTAACTCGTTATGCGCGGCTGGCGGCTTTCATGGCTGAGACAAAGGACCTGAGCTCCGCCAACATCTGTTCGGGAGACGCGAGGTTTTTCTCGATAATCTTGACAATGGCTGAGCCGGAGATAGCGCCAGCCGCCCCGGCACGCACGGCCGCAGACACCTGTTCCGGCGAGGAGATACCGAAGCCCTGTAATGCAGGCGCGGCATGGTACTCTTTAAGCTTCTCAAGGAGATGATGCAACGGCAATGCGCCACGGTTTTCCGCGCCGGTGACGCCCGAACGGGAAAGCAGGTAGGTATAACCGCGGCCGTAAGATGCGACCTGGCGCAGAAGATCGTCATCCGCATTTGGCGGGCAGATGAAGATCGGCGCGATATTATGCCGTAACGCCGCCTGGCGGAAGGGGGCCGACTCTTCAACCGGGACATCTGCGACCAGCACGGAATCTACGCCAACCTGTTCACAACGGGCATAGAACGCATCTATGCCGTTATTGAACACCAGATTCGCGTACATTAGCAGGCCAATCGGAATGGTCGGGTGTTTTTCACGAATCAGCGCCAGCATTTCAAAACACTGAGCCGGCGTGACGCCAGCAGCGAAGGCGCGTAAGTTCGCATTCTGGATGGTAGGGCCATCGGCCAGAGGATCGGAGAAGGGAACCCCCAGCTCCAGAGCGTCGGCGCCAGCGTCAATCAGTGTGTCGATAATTTTCAGTGACTGTTCAATGCCAGGGTCGCCCAGAGTTACGAAGGGGACAAAAGCGCCTTCCCGGCGATCGTTGAGCTGTGCAAATAAATTTTCGTAGCGTTCCATCAGATTTCCCCTCGCGCTTTCAGGATATCGTGTACGGTAAAGATGTCTTTATCACCGCGGCCAGAGAGATTGACCACCAGCAGTTGCTCTTTTTCCGGCTGCTCGCGCATCATTTTCAGAGCGTGCGCCAACGCGTGGGAGGATTCCAGCGCCGGGATAATTCCCTCATGGCGGCACAACGTTTTGAAGGCTTCCAGCGCCTCATCATCGGTAATGGAGACATAATCCGCGCGTCCGATGCTGTTCAGGTACGCATGTTGCGGCCCAACGGATGGGAAATCGAGCCCGGCGGAAATGGAATAGGACTCTTCAATTTGCCCGTCTGCTGTTTGCATCATCGGCGCTTTCATCCCGAAATAGATGCCAACGCGACCATGTTTAAGCGGCGCGCCATGCTCGCCGGTTTCAATACCGTGACCGCCAGGTTCAACGCCTATTAGCCCGACGCTGGTATCATTAATAAAATCCGCAAACATCCCGATAGCGTTTGAGCCGCCACCGACGCAAGCGATAACGGCATCTGGCAGACGGCCCTCTTTGTCGAGGATTTGCGCTTTCGTCTCTTCGCCAATCATGCGCTGGAACTCGCGAACGATGGTGGGATAGGGATGCGGTCCTGCCGCCGTGCCGAGCATATAGTGCGCCGTTTCGTAACTACCGGACCAGTCGCGCAGCGCCTCGTTACAGGCATCTTTTAGCGTAGCGGAGCCGCTATGAACCGGGATAACCTCAGCGCCCATCAGACGCATACGGAAGACGTTCGGCGACTGGCGCTCAACGTCTTTGGCGCCCATATAGATACGGCATTTCAGACCCAGCAGGGCGCTGGCGAGCGCAGAGGCGACGCCGTGCTGACCGGCTCCGGTTTCAGCGATAATCTCGCTTTTCCCCATCCGTTTGGCCAGCAGCGCCTGACCCAGTACCTGATTGGTTTTGTGTGCGCCGCCGTGCAGTAAATCTTCGCGCTTTAAATACAACGTGGTACGCGTACCGGCGGTAATGTTCTGGCATTTCGTCAGCGCGGTGGGGCGTCCCGCGTAGTTTTTTAGCAGATCGGCGAATTGCGCCTGAAATTCAGGATCTTTTTGCGCGCTGACGAAGGCCTCTTCAAGCTGGTTCAGCGCAGGCATCAGGATCTGCGGCACATACATGCCGCCGAATTCACCAAAGTAGGGGTTGAGAAGTGTTGTCATGTTTTTTCCTTAATATGCGCGCAGTGTCTGAAAAACCGAGGCCAGAAGACGAGCATCTTTGATGCCCGGCTGTGACTCCACACCTGAATTAAAATCGAGACCGGCACAGCCGACTTGCGCCGCCTGGACGCAGTTATCGGCCGCCAGCCCGCCCGCCAGTAACACATTATCCAGCGGTTGCCCCTGTAGCAGTGACCAGTCGAAGCGCTGCCCGCTGCCGCCTTGCCCATTGTCGAAAATGTATTTATCGACATGGTGATAATCGCGTGCGGGAAGGGCATCGCTAACGCTCAGCGCCTTCCAGATTTGCACCTGTTTGGGCAACGCCTCGCGCAGCGCGTTGACATACGCCTGGTCTTCGCTGCCATGTAGCTGTACGGCAGAAAGCGCCAGGACGGCGGCTTTCTGGCAAACATCGGCGATATCAGCGTTCTGGAAAACGCCGACATACTGCAATGGCGCGCCGCTTATCACTTCTCGCGCCTGCTCAACGCTAACCGCGCGCGGAGATGAGGGCACAAAAATCAACCCGCCATATATTGCGCCAGCGTCACAGGCAGCTTTGGCGTCCTGGGCGCGGGTCAGGCCGCAGACTTTATTTTCGCCAAGCAGCACGCGACGGACGGCGGCGTTAAGATCGTCATGCGCCATTAACGCCGAGCCAATTAAAAAACCGTTAGCGAAGTGGCTCAGTTCGCGTACCTGACCATAGGTGTTAATCCCGGACTCGCTGATGACAGTCACGCCGTGGCCCAGTTTTGGCGCCAGCTGGCGGGTGCGATTCAAATCAATCGACAGATCGCGCAGATCGCGATTGTTGATACCTACCACTTTTGCGCCTAACGCTATCGCGCGCTCCCGTTCTTCGTCATTACTGACCTCCGTGAGCACGCCCATTTTCAGACTGTGCGCGACGGCGGAGAGTTGGCGATACTGTTCGTCATCCAGAACCGAGAGCATCAGTAAACAGGCATCGGCCTGATAGTAACGGGCAAGGTAGATCTGATAGGGATCGATAATAAAATCCTTACACAGAATCGGCTGCGGCGCGCTTTGGCTAACGACCGGCAGAAAATCGAAGCTCCCCTGAAAATATTTTTCGTCGGTGAGCACCGAGATTGCCGAGGCGTAATGTTGATAAATACTGGCAATACGCGTCGGATCGAAATCATCGCGAATCACGCCTTTTGATGGCGATGCTTTCTTACACTCCAGAATAAAGGCGGTACGCGCGCCCTGGAGCGCATCATAAAAATGGCGTGTACTTGGCTGGATCTCATTTTGAAAACTGGCCAGCGGCTGTTGCTGTTTGCGGGCTTCTACCCAAATCGCCTTGTCTGCGACGATTTTCGCTAAAACGGTTTGCATTATTTACCCTCTTGCCGCCAGTGCGGTGACTCTGTCATATGCGGTGCCGTTGCGCAGAACATCAAGCACGGTTTGCGCGTTGGCTTTGAGATCTTCCTGACCATGCAGACGCATCAGCATCGCCACGTTGGCGGCGACGGCGGCCTCATGCGCGGCATCGCCTTTACCTTGTAATAACCGCGTCAGAATGTCACGGTTTTCTTCCGGCGTGCCGCCAGCCAACTGATCCTGATGGTAAGGCGTCAGGCCAAAATCCTCCGCCGTAAGTTGATAGCTTTTAATTTCGCCGTCATGCAGCTCCGCGACAATCGTCGGCGCATGGAGCGAAACCTCATCCATGCCGCCGCTATGTACCACCGCCGCGCGCTGATAGCCCAATACTCGTAAGGTTTCCGCAATCGGCAGCACCAGTTCCGGGCTATAGACGCCAATCAACGCCAGCGGCGGATGCGCCGGGTTGATCAGCGGGCCGAGTACGTTGAACAGGGTTCGCGTTTTTAACTGTTGGCGAACCGGCATCGCGTGACGGAATCCGGTGTGATATTTCGGCGCGAACAGGAAACAGACGCCCAGTTCATCTAACGCCTGACGTGATTTATCGGCGTTCATATCCAGATTAATACCGAACGCCGCCAACAGATCGGATGACCCCGATTTGCTGGACACGCTGCGGTTGCCGTGTTTCGCCACTTTCAGTCCACAGGCCGCCGCGACAAAGGCGCTGGCGGTAGAGATATTGATACTGTTGCTGCCATCGCCGCCGGTACCAACGATATCCGCAAACAGATACTCCGGGCGCGGGAACGGGGCGGCATTTTCCAGCAACGCAGTGGCGGCGCCGGCAATTTCATTGGGATGCTCGCCGCGAATTTTCATGCTCACCAGCGCGGCGGCGAGCTGTTCAGGCTTAAGTTCGCCGCGGACGACCGCCGAAAACAACTGATGGCTCTCTTGTTGCGTCAGTGTTTGCGCCTGATAGAGTTTCTCCAGAATCGGCTGTAGGGTGTTGGTCGGTTCCAGCTTTTGTTGCGCCCAGGCTAATGTTTGCTCCAGCAGACGCGCGCCCTGTGTCGTCAGGATGGACTCAGGATGAAATTGAAAACCGCAAACGCGATCCGCATCATGACGTACCGCCATCACCATGCCGTTGAAATGGGCGTTAATGGTTAGCCCGGCAGGAACATTACTGCCGACCAGCGAATGATAACGCGCGACCGGTAGCGGATTCGCCAGCCCGGCGAACATCGCCTGACCGTCATGCTCAATGCTGGAGGCTTTGCCATGCAGGATTTCTCCCGCCTGACCGACATAACCGCCGTAAGCTTCGACAATGGCCTGATGCCCCAGACAAATGCCGATGATCGGTAACTTGCCGCGTAGTCGGGTCAGCAGCTCCGGCATACAGCCTGCCTCGCTGGGAACGCCCGGACCGGGGGAGAGCATTAGCACCGGATTTTTCATTGTCGCCAGGCGATCGATAAGCGTCTGCGCCGGAATATGGTTACGGTAAATCACCACGTTATGACCGTTGGTCCGTAGCTGATCTGCCAGGTTCCAGGTAAACGAGTCGATGTTATCGAGCAGCAGAATATCAGCCATCAGAAGGTCTCCTGTGCATGATGCGCGGTGGCGATAGCACGCAATACGGCGCGCGCTTTATTACGGGTTTCATCGGCTTCAGACTGCGGAACAGAGTCCAGCACAATTCCGGCGCCCGCCTGTACGGTGGCGATACCGTTCTCCACCAGCGCGGAGCGGATAACAATACAGGTGTCCAGATCGCCGTGGGCGGTGAAGTAACCGACCGCGCCGCCATAGCTGCCGCGGCGCTGTCCTTCCGCATCGGCAATCAACTGCATGGCGCGTACTTTCGGCGCGCCGCTCAGGGTGCCCATGTTCATGCAGGCGCGATAGGCGTGCAGCGCGTCGAGATCGTGACGCAGTTCGCCCACTACCCGGGAAACCAGATGCATCACGTACGAATAGCGGTCAACTTTTGTCAGATCGGCAACGTAGCGACTGCCCGGCGTACAGATGCGCGCCAGGTCATTGCGCGCCAGATCGACCAGCATCAGATGTTCGGAAAGCTCTTTATGGTCGGTACGCATGTCCAGCTCAATACGGCTGTCGAGATCTCTGTCCAGCGTACCATCGGCGCGGCGACCGCGTGGACGGGTACCCGCGATGGGATAAATCTCAATCTGACGGCTGGCGGCGTCATATTTCAGCGAGCTTTCCGGCGACGCGCCGAAAAGCGTGAAATCATTATCCTGCATAAAGAACATATACGGGCTGGGGTTGCTCTTTTTCAGCACGTAGTAGGCAGCCAACGGCGACGGGCAGGGCAGTGAAAAGCGGCGCGACGGCACCACCTGAAATATCTCGCCCGCGCGGATGGCTTTTTGCAACTGGCGTACCACCGCGCCGAACGCGTCATCGCTCTGATTGCATTCACAGCGCATGTCCGGCACCGGCGTCACCGGCAACGGCGGCGCAGGCTGGGTTAACTGTTGGCTAAGGTACGCCAGGCGGGCGTTGAGGCGCTGTTTTTCCCGGTCGCTGGCGGTGAACAGACTGGCCTGAATACGGGTGCTTTTTTTCTGATGATCTATCACCATCAGCGTTTCCGCTAAATAAAAGCAGTAGTCCGGGCAGTTATTGCCAGCCTCAAGGTGTGGCAGTGCTTCAAAGCCAGCGACCAGGTCGTAGGCAAACAGACCGCCGAAAAACATAGCCTCCCGCTCTTGCGTCGGTATGTTCACCACTCCCTGTAACAGGCGGAACGCATCAAATACCGACAGAGAGCATAAACGGGCGTCTTCATCTAATAATGGGCTGACGGGCGGAAAGCGTAGAATGCGACCGGCAGGCAGGACCTCGTTCTCCACGCCAGCGGGCAGGGCGGTATCCAGTAGCGGCAATAACGAGGCGCCATTATCAGATAACGCCTGAATAGTGACAGTGTCACCTAAAGCGGTAATGCGCAGCGCGCTATCTACCAGCAGCAGGCTTTTTAAATCGTCTTTACTGTCGATATCCGCGGATTCCAGCAGCAGCGTTGCCGGGCGATCGCCGCAGACCTGATGAAAAAGCGCCGTTGGGTTTTCCCGGTAGGCGGCATCGCAGGTCAACAGTTCGAGCGTGGGTTTTGGTGTTTGCATGGTTATTCTCATTATTTTGTTCAAAAAAAAGCCCGCTTGACAGGCGGGCCGGGTATCGTTTGGCTGATTACAGCTGTTCATACACCGCCCGCTATCAGGAAGTGCGCCACCAACCGTGTAATGCAAATGTCGCTGCCATTTTAGATACCCTCTTCATGTGAACTTTCGTACTAGTTAACTAGTTCGATGGAATAATGTCAACACCTATTTCAGTATATTTGCCGGAACCGTTATGATGTACATGACATACCTTTATCTCTATGGGAGCCGCCTTGAGCGACACGAATTACGCAGTGATTTACGATCTGCACAGTCATACCACGGCGTCCGATGGACTGTTGACGCCAGAAACATTAGTACACCGTGCGGTAGAGATGCGAGTCGGCACGCTGGCGATTACCGATCATGACACCACAGCCGCGATTCCTGCGGCAAGAGAAGAAATTTCACGTTGCGGGCTGGCCCTGAATCTTATTCCCGGCGTGGAGATTTCAACGGTCTGGGAGAATCATGAGATTCACATTGTGGGTCTGAATATTGATATTGCGCACCCGGCAATGCGCGATTTTCTGGCGCAGCAGACACAGCGGCGTCAGGCGCGCGGTCAGCTCATTGCGGAGCGTCTGGAAAAAGCCCACATTCCCGGCGCGTGGGAAGGGGCATTGAGACTGGCCAATGGCGGCGCAGTGACGCGCGGCCACTTCGCCCGCTTTCTGGTGGAGTGCGGCAAAGCCGCGACCATGGCGGATGTTTTTAAAAAATATCTCGCGCGTGGGAAAACCGGTTACGTTCCGCCGCAGTGGTGTACAATAGAACAAGCTATTGATGTCATTCATCATTCTGGCGGTAAGGCGGTGTTGGCCCACCCGGGACGCTACGACCTTAGCGCTAAGTGGCTGAAAAGATTAGTGGCGCATTTTGCCGACCATCACGGCGACGCGATGGAAGTGGCGCAGTGCCAACAATCACCCAATGAACGCACCCAACTGGCGACGCTTGCGCGTCAGCATCATTTATGGGCATCGCTTGGATCTGATTTCCATCAGCCCTGCCCGTGGATTGAGTTGGGGCGTAAACTCTGGCTGCCCGCTGGCGTTGAAGGCGTATGGCAGGCATGGGAACAGCCGCAAATATCACAGTGAGGGAAGTATGAGCCAGTTTTTTTATATCCATCCGGATAACCCACAGCAACGGCTGATTAATCAGGCCGTCGACATTGTGCGTAAAGGCGGTGTTATTGTTTATCCAACCGATTCCGGCTATGCCCTTGGTTGTAAAATTGAAGACAAAGGCGCAATGGAGCGCATTTGCCGCATCCGTCATCTGCCGGACGGCCACAACTTCACGCTGATGTGCCGCGATTTGTCCGAGTTGTCGACCTACTCCTACGTCGACAACGTGGCATTTCGTCTGATGAAAAACAATACGCCGGGTAATTACACCTTTATCCTGAAGGGGACAAAAGAGGTGCCGCGCCGTCTGTTGCAGGAAAAGCGTAAAACTATCGGCCTGCGCGTACCGTCAAACCCGATTGCGCTGGCGTTATTGGATACGCTGGGCGAACCGATGCTCTCGACGTCGTTGATGCTGCCTGGCAGCGACTTTACCGAGTCGGACCCGGAAGAGATTAAAGATCGGCTGGAGAAGCAGGTGGATCTGATCATCCACGGCGGTTACCTCGGTCAACAGCCTACCACGGTAATCGATTTGACCAATGACTCCCCGGTGGTGCTGCGCGAAGGCGTCGGCGACGTTACACCTTTCTTATAAGGGCGTAAGCCTGTATACTACGCGGCCTTAAAATGGCGCGGCAACGCGCCGTTCATTCTCCTGTTCGACGCCTGTGAAGGCGACACCTGAAGGAAGCTCTATGAGCGAAAAGTTACAAAAAGTGCTGGCGCGCGCTGGCCACGGCTCTCGCCGTGAAATCGAATCCATTATTGAAGCGGGACGTGTCAGCGTTGACGGTAAAATCGCCACGCTTGGCGATCGTGTTGAAGTCACTCCCGGTTTGAAAATCCGTATTGACGGTCACCTGATTTCGGTGAAAGAGTCGGCGGAACAAATTTGCCGCGTTCTGGCCTATTACAAACCAGAAGGTGAACTGTGTACCCGCAATGACCCTGAAGGGCGGCCAACCGTTTTTGATCGCTTACCGAAATTGCGCGGCGCGCGGTGGATTGCGGTAGGACGTCTGGATGTCAACACCTGCGGGCTATTGTTGTTTACCACCGACGGTGAACTGGCGAACCGCCTGATGCACCCTAGTCGTGAAGTTGAACGTGAATATGCCGTGCGCGTGTTCGGTCAGGTGGATGAATCGAAACTGCGTGATTTAAGCCGTGGCGTACAGTTGGAAGATGGTCCGGCGGCATTTAAGACCATTAAATTCAGCGGCGGCGAAGGCATTAACCAGTGGTATAACGTGACGCTGACGGAAGGGCGGAACCGCGAAGTTCGCCGACTGTGGGAAGCGGTAGGCGTTCAGGTCAGCCGTCTGATCCGCGTTCGTTACGGCGATATCCCGCTGCCGAAAGGCCTGCCGCGCGGCGGCTGGACTGAGCTCGACCTCGCGCAAACGAACTATCTGCGTGGTCTGGTAGAGCTTCCGCCGGAAACCTCGTCGAAGGTTGCCGTCGAAAAAGACCGTCGTCGTATGAAAGCGAACCAGATCCGTCGGGCGGTAAAACGCCACAGCCAGATAGCTGGCGGACGCCGCTCCGGTGGGCGTAATAACAACGGGTAATCTCTACCACGGTCTATAGGCCGAGAATCATCAGACAAGAGGGTTTGTGCCGGATGGCGGCGCAAACGCCTTAATCCGGCCTACGGTTAATAATCAATTCCCATCTGGGCTTTTACGCCCGCGTCGAAAGCATGTTTAACCGGACGCAGTTCGCTGACGGTATCCGCAAGATCAAGAATATCCCGGTGACAGCCGCGACCTGTAATAATCACCGTCTGGTGACCAGGGCGCGCGTTTAGCGCGCTTATGACCTCTTCCAGCGGCAAATAGTCATACGCCACCATATAGGTCAGCTCATCCAGTACCACCATATCAAGCAGCGGATCGGCCAGCATCCGTTTCCCATGCTGCCAAACGGCCATACATGCTGCGGTGTCTGCCTCGCGATTTTGCGTCTCCCAGGTAAATCCCGTTGCCATCACCTGAAATTCGACGCCATGCGGTTCCAGCAGATTACGCTCGCCGTTGGGCCAGGTGCCCTTAATAAATTGCACCACGCCTACGTTTTTACCGTGTCCTACGGCGCGGGCGGCAGTCCCGAAAGCCGCCGTGGTTTTGCCCTTACCATTGCCAGTAAACACGATAATAATACCGCGCTCTTCCTGTGCCTGGGCGACACGGGCGTCAACCCGATCTTTTACCTTCTGCTGGCGCTGCTGATAACGTTCATCACTCATTGGGCGATTCCTGGTTTACGGCCCGGTTGGGCGTCAAAGGTCATACCGGTTTTACGGCGACTGTCGTCGCCCATAAGCCACAGGTAAAGCGGCATAATATCGGCAGGCGTTTTTAATTTCTGTGGATCTTCCGTCGGAAAGGCGCTGGCGCGCATACTGGTGCGCGTGCCGCCCGGGTTAATGCAGTTAACACGCAGAGAACGGTTCTGGTATTCGTCCGCCAGCACCTGCATCATTCCTTCAGTAGCAAACTTCGAGGTGGCATAGGCGCCCCAGTTGGCGCGTCCCTGACGGCCAACGCTTGATGACGTAAAGACCAGCGAGCCGGCATCGGACTTCAGCAATAACGGTAACAGCGCCTGGGTGAGCATAAAGGTGGCATTAACGTTTACCTGCATGACATCCTGCCAGATCTGCGGATCTTGTTCGCTCATTGGGCCGATTTCCCCCAGTAACCCGGCATTGTGCAGGACGCCATCCAGGCGGGGATAGTGCGCGGCGATGCGGTCGGCCACTTGCCGGCACTCTTCAGCGGTGCAGGTCAGCAGATCGAGCGTAAACCACTGTGGTTGAACATGTTGCTCGTCAGCAATGTGCTGCGCGACCCGACGCAGTTTCTCTTCGTTGCGTCCCAGCAGAATCACCGTTGCGCCATAACGCGCATACGTGAGCGCGGCTTCCCGCCCAATGCCATCGCTGGCGCCAGTGACCAGAATAATGCGGTTTTGCAATAGATCTTGTTTCGGTTGGTAATGCATGGCTACTCCTCAACGGCGTGGTGCACCGTCCTGCCAGGTTGTCTTATCTTCGCGTTAACTTTTCGGGTTTATGCCTGAAAGCGCCTTTTTTTTCAATCAGACAGGGGCGATAACGCCGTAAAATGAACGTCTTGTCATACTTTTTCTTCCTCAACAGGCATACGGATGAAGAGAGACTGACTTCGATGCCTGTTGTACACTGAGCGCAAGTCGCGTTATTTAATCAAGGTGGGAGTCGTGGAATTGTTGTCTGAATATGGCTTATTTTTGGCAAAAATCGTCACCGTTGTGGTGGCCATTGCCGTCATTGTGCTGCTGATCGTGAATGCTACGCAACGCAAACGTCAGCGCGGCGAGCTGCGCGTGACCAATTTGAGCGAGCAGTATCAGGAGATGAAGGATGACCTTGCTGCGGCGTTGATGGATGGCCATCAGCAAAAACTGTGGCATAAAGCGCAGAAAAAAAAGCATAAGCAGGAGGCGAAAGCCGCCAAAGCGAAAGCGAAGCTGGGGGACATTGCGACATCGGACAAACCGCGCGTATGGGTGATAGATTTCAAAGGCAGTATGGACGCTCACGAAGTTAATGCGTTACGCGAAGAGGTCACGGCGGTGCTGGCAGTGGCGAAACCCGGCGATCGGGCGGTTGTGCGTCTGGAAAGCCCCGGTGGCGTTGTGCATGGCTATGGCCTGGCGGCATCGCAATTGCAGCGCCTGCGCGATAAAAATATTCCGCTGACCGTGACGGTGGATAAAGTCGCGGCAAGCGGAGGTTACATGATGGCCTGCGTGGCGGAAAAAATTATCGCGGCGCCGTTCGCTATTGTGGGGTCAATTGGTGTTGTCGCGCAAATCCCGAACTTTAACCGCTTTCTCAAAAGTAAAGACATTGATATTGAACTGCATACCGCAGGGCAGTACAAACGTACCCTGACATTGTTAGGCGAGAATACGGAAGAAGGGCGGCAGAAGTTTCGTGAAGATCTCAACGAAACGCACCATCTGTTCAAAGAGTTTGTGCAGCGGATGCGTCCGGCTCTGGACATTGAACAGGTCGCCACGGGCGAACACTGGTACGGTCAGCAGGCGCTGGAGAAGGGACTGGTTGATGAGATTAACACCAGCGATGAGGTTATCCTCGGCCTGATGGAAGGGCGCGAGGTGCTGAATGTGCGCTATATGCAGCGTAAAAAACTGATCGATCGTGTTACCGGCAGCGCGGCGGAAAGCGCGGATCGGCTGCTGCTGCGCTGGTGGCAGCGTGGACAAAAGCCGTTGATGTAAACCGCTATTGCCGGATGGCATTCAGCGCCATCCGGCATGGATTAATCCACCAGGTGATACTTCTCAGACAGCACATGCGCCAGGTGTTTAAACATGTTAAACACCGCGGTGCTTTTAGGGGTCGGTAACCCTTGCTCGTCTAAAAAGTAATCGCCGCTGAAAACCAGCACGCCATTTCTCTGCGTTACGCCGGTGGCGACAATACCTGCCATCGTGTCTTCATGTTCCCGAATAATTTTGTTGGCTTCAAGCAACAGTGTTTCGCGATCGATAGGTTGCGTCTCTTTATGCATTTTTTACTCCTTAAACAAGGAGATTAGTCTACGCTGAGCACTTCTGATGGGCAAATATTCTCACAGGAAATTGATGGATTTGTCATGTTGCGTTCACTGGCAAGATTTGTTTTTGCATGCTAATAAAGTTGCGTATCGAATTTTATCAGGTACAGTGTGACGCTTTCGTCAATCTGGCAACAGAATTGCTTGACATTCGACCAAAATTCCGTCGTGCTATAGCGCGTGTGTGCAAAAAAGCCTGTTAACTCAGTCACCTGAGGGTTACATTTCGTACACAAAGCCAGTACAAGGGGTTGATATCCGCAGACGCAGAGACCATATATCGTTGTCTCGTCGCCAGTGGAAGGTGAATCAACGTGCGACGCATTCCTGGAAGAATCAACTTAGGTAAAGGTGAATATGGGTAAAGCTCTTGTCATCGTTGAGTCCCCGGCAAAAGCCAAAACGATCAACAAGTATCTGGGTAATGACTACGTGGTGAAATCCAGCGTGGGTCATATCCGTGATTTGCCGACCAGTGGCTCAGCAGCTAAAAAGAGCGCCGACTCTACCTCCACCAAAACGGCTAAAAAGCCCAAAAAGGATGAACGTGGCGCTCTCGTCAACCGTATGGGGGTTGACCCGTGGCACAACTGGGATGCGCACTATGAAGTGCTGCCCGGTAAAGAGAAGGTCGTCTCTGAACTGAAACAGTTGGCGGAAAAAGCCGACCACATCTATCTCGCAACCGACCTTGACCGCGAAGGGGAAGCCATTGCATGGCACCTGCGGGAAGTGATCGGCGGCGATGACGCGCGCTACAGTCGCGTAGTCTTTAACGAAATAACCAAAAATGCCATTCGCCAGGCGTTTGAACAGCCGGGCGAGCTGAACATTAACAGGGTCAACGCCCAGCAAGCGCGCCGCTTTATGGATCGCGTGGTAGGCTATATGGTCTCGCCGTTGCTGTGGAAAAAGATCGCCCGTGGTTTGTCGGCAGGTCGCGTTCAGTCTGTCGCGGTCCGTCTGGTCGTTGAACGCGAGCGCGAGATTAAAGCGTTTGTTCCGGAAGAGTTCTGGGAAATTGACGCTAATACGACGACGCCGTCTGGCGAGGCGCTACCGCTACAGGTCACGCATCAGAACGACAAGCCATTCCGGCCGGTAAATCGCGAGCAGACGCTTGCCGCCGTCAGCTTGCTGGAAAAAGCGCGCTATAGCGTACTGGAGCGTGAAGACAAACCGACCAGCAGCAAACCTGGCGCGCCGTTTATCACCTCCACGCTACAACAGGCGGCCAGCACCCGGCTGGGCTTTGGCGTGAAGAAAACCATGATGATGGCGCAGCGTCTGTATGAGGCGGGCTACATCACCTATATGCGTACAGACTCCACCAACCTGAGTCAGGATGCGGTCAACATGGTGCGCGGCTATATTGGCGATAATTTCGGCAAGAAATACCTGCCGGATAACCCGAACCAGTACGCCAGCAAAGAAAACTCTCAGGAAGCGCACGAAGCGATCCGTCCTTCCGACGTTGCTGTCATGGCGGAGTCGCTGAAAGACATGGAGGCTGACGCGCAGAAGTTGTATCAGCTAATTTGGCGTCAGTTTGTCGCCTGTCAGATGACGCCAGCACAATATGACTCCACTACGCTTACCGTTGGCGCAGGCGAATTCCGTCTGAAAGCGCGTGGGCGTATTTTGCGCTTTGACGGCTGGACAAAAGTGATGCCGGCGCTGCGTAAAGGCGATGAAGATCGCACATTGCCTGCCGTGAATAAGGGCGATGCGCTGACGCTACTTGAATTGACGCCTGCTCAGCACTTTACTAAACCGCCAGCCCGTTTCAGCGAGGCTTCTCTGGTTAAAGAACTTGAGAAGCGCGGTATTGGTCGTCCGTCTACCTATGCGTCGATTATCTCGACCATTCAGGATCGCGGCTATGTTCGCGTTGAAAACCGTCGCTTCTATGCGGAAAAAATGGGTGAAATCGTCACCGACCGGCTGGAAGAAAACTTCCGCGAATTGATGAACTACGATTTTACCGCGCAGATGGAAGATAGTCTGGATCAGGTTGCGAATCACCAGGCCGAGTGGAAAGCGGTACTGGATAACTTCTTCAGCGATTTTACTCAGCAGCTCGATAAAGCCGAGAAAGATCCGGAAGAAGGGGGGATGCGTCCTAACCAGATGGTGCTGACCAGCATCGACTGTCCAACCTGTGGCCGTAAAATGGGAATTCGTACTGCCAGTACGGGGGTTTTCCTTGGTTGTTCAGGTTATGCGCTTTCGCCGAAAGAGCGTTGTAAAACGACCATTAACCTGGTGCCGGAAAATGAAGTTCTGAACGTGCTGGAAGGCGACGACGCCGAAACCAACGCCCTGCGCGCCAAGCGGCGCTGTCAGAAGTGCGGTACGGCGATGGACAGCTATCTGATCGATCCGAAGCGTAAATTGCATGTGTGTGGTAATAACCCGACCTGTGACGGCTACGAGATTGAAGAAGGCGAGTTTCGCATCAAAGGGTATGACGGCCCGATCGTTGAGTGTGAGAAATGTGGTTCCGAAATGCACGTGAAAATGGGGCGTTTTGGTAAGTACATGGCCTGTACTAACGACGAATGTAAAAATACCCGTAAGATCTTGCGTAACGGCGAAGTTGCGCCGCCGAAGGAAGATCCTGTTCCATTACCGGAACTGCCGTGTGAAAAATCGGACGCGTACTTTGTGCTGCGCGATGGCGCCGCAGGGATATTCCTGGCGGCCAATACGTTCCCGAAATCACGCGAAACGCGCGCGCCATTAGTCGAGGAGCTTTACCGGTTCCGCGATCGCCTGCCGGAAAAACTGCGTTATCTGGCGGATGCGCCGCAGCAGGATCCGGAAGGCAATAAAACCGTTGTTCGCTTTAGCCGCAAAACAAAACAGCAGTACGTTGCGGCGGAAAAAGACGGGAAGGCGACGGGATGGTCAGCGTTCTTCGTCGACGGCAAGTGGGTTGAAGGCAAGAAATAACCCCTGCCTGTCGCCACTGTAGTCAAGCGGGCCGCGTAAGCGGCCCTTTTTTATATCCCCTTCATATTTCAAGTGGCTTATGTGTTGGCTACGGATTACTCGGCCCATCTATGGGCCTCGTCCTGACGGGCCGTCGCACGCGATGTTCAAATCTGCTCCCGGCAGATTTGTCGCTCACCCCAGTCACATCGTTATCTATGCTCCTGGGAACTCACTCCCTTGCCGCCTTTAAGCAGCTCGAATTATTTTGGGTATAGCGGTCTTATTATTTTATCGCGCTGGCTATACAGTTCAGATATAAATGATATAGTGGTTATAGTTAACACCTTTTTTATTATTAAATCGTATTAGCAGCCCAATGATGTCTGCAGATAAACGATGGCCTGATGGCGCTAATCTGGATGATGTATTATGAAATTGCAGCAGCTTCGTTACATTGTTGAAGTGGTTAATCATAACCTTAACGTCTCCTCTACCGCTGAGGGGTTGTATACTTCCCAGCCGGGGATCAGCAAGCAGGTTAGGATGCTGGAAGATGAGCTTGGCATCCAGATTTTCGCCCGCAGCGGTAAGCATCTGACTCAGGTGACGCCCGCAGGCCAGGAGATTATTCGTATTGCGCGTGAGGTGCTTTCCAAAGTCGATGCCATTAAGTCGGTCGCCGGCGAGCATACCTGGCCGGATAAAGGCTCGCTCTATATTGCGACTACCCATACTCAGGCGCGTTACGCATTGCCAGGCGTGATTAAAGGCTTCATCGAGCGTTACCCGCGCGTTTCGCTGCATATGCACCAGGGGTCGCCAACGCAGATTGCGGAAGCGGTATCGAAAGGGAACGCCGATTTCGCGATTGCCACGGAAGCGCTGCATTTATATGACGATCTGGTGATGTTGCCATGCTATCACTGGAACCGTTCGATAGTGGTGACGCCGGATCATCCATTGGCGGCAATGTCTTCCATAACGATTGAAGCGCTGGCGCAGTATCCGCTGGTGACGTATACCTTCGGCTTTACCGGCCGTTCCGAACTGGATACCGCTTTTAATCGCGCAGGATTAACGCCGCGGATCGTCTTTACTGCAACCGATGCGGATGTGATTAAAACGTATGTCAGGTTGGGGCTGGGCGTTGGCGTCATTGCCAGCATGGCGGTCGATCCGCTTGCCGATCCTGATTTAGTGCGGATTGACGCGCACGATATTTTTAGCCACAGCACCACAAAAATTGGTTTTCGTCGTAGTACTTTTTTACGCAGCTATATGTATGATTTTATCCAGCGTTTTGCGCCGCATCTGACGCGTGATGTGGTGGATACGGCGGTGGCGTTGCGTTCTAATGAAGAAATTGAAGCGATGTTTCAGGATATAAAGCTGCCTGAAAAGTAATATCACCGTCGGTTTGCGCCGTAGTGGCATGGCAGACAAAGCCGCCTTTTGCAATATCCCTCGAAGTATTACGGGTAATGATCAGCAAAATAGTGTTGAATTACCCGTCCCGCCAGTTTCTTTTTCCAAATAGTTATCTTGAGTCAAAAGATTGATTTATTCACTGGCAACGATTCGTAAATTGACTGGATTTTTGACTAAAGTTTATTTAGGATTTGTCTCATCTGATGATTAATTGTACCGATTGTTTGGTGCTGAAATGATAAGTGATACCGATAGCATGAGGTTAGTAATGCCTTCTGAAAACCAGGAACCGCGCCGCGACCCTGAGCTCAAACGTAAAGCATGGCTGGCGGTTTTTGTGGGTTCTGCGTTGTTCTGGGTAGTGGTAGCGCTTGTTATCTGGCATTGGTGGGGCTAAGTGAGCATTACGTCGGAACGCGAGCGCGTGGTCGCGCCCCCGATTCAATCTGGTGACGATGATAACACCCCGGATACGACCGTTTTTCGGTCTGTTCCGCAACACTGGACGCTCACACCGCAGCAGCGGGCATTTATTGATGCTTTTGCTGACGAGGTGTCACAAAAATAATATTCGTCTTTTTATTGGCGTTACTGTTTTATTAACGCTGTCTTATTACACCGCAGCAACCGTGTGCTGAGCGCTTCTCAGTATTGATTAAACACAGTTGGTGTCGCCTATGTTAACGTCAAATATAAAGTATTGGTCATGGACTGGCGCGTTTATATTATCGCTACTGTTCTGGGCCGAGTTAATCTGGATTGCCGTCTAATCTCGTCAAAGCCCGATAATGCGTTATTTATCGGGCTTTTTCATCTTCGCTTCTCGCCTGTTAGGTTTCTCCTCTTTTAGCAATTTGGGTTGTTATCAAAACGTTACATTTTGTTTGTGTTATCTTTAATACAACCCTGTGGAGAATCAGGGTAACGCAACCCTGTAATTAAAGGAGGAGCTATGTCGTCAACCCTACGAGAAGCCAGTAAGGATACATTGCAGGCCAAAGATAAAACGTATCATTACTACAGTCTGCCGCTGGCTGCCAAATCCCTGGGCGATATCGCCCGTTTGCCCAAATCACTTAAAGTGTTACTGGAAAATCTGTTGCGCTGGCAGGACGGCGAGTCTGTGACTGATGAAGATATTCAGGCGCTGGCCGGTTGGCTTAAAAATGCCCATGCCGATCGTGAAATTGCCTGGCGGCCCGCCCGTGTCCTGATGCAGGACTTTACCGGTGTGCCTGCCGTTGTCGACCTGGCGGCGATGCGTGAAGCCGTTAAACGCCTCGGCGGCGATACGACGAAAGTGAACCCGTTATCGCCGGTTGATCTGGTTATTGACCATTCTGTGACGGTCGATCATTTCGGCGATGACGATGCGTTTGAAGAAAACGTGCGGCTGGAAATGGAACGTAACCATGAGCGTTATATGTTCCTGAAATGGGGAAAGCAGGCATTCAGCCGTTTCAGCGTGGTGCCGCCCGGAACCGGCATTTGCCATCAGGTTAACCTGGAATACCTGGGTAAAGCCGTCTGGAGCGAATTACAGGACGGGGAGTGGATTGCTTACCCGGACTCGCTGGTGGGGACTGACTCCCATACGACCATGATTAATGGTCTGGGCGTATTGGGGTGGGGCGTGGGTGGTATTGAAGCGGAAGCGGCGATGCTTGGTCAGCCCGTGTCGATGCTTATCCCGGATGTCGTCGGCTTTAAGTTAACCGGTAAACTTCGGGAGGGGATCACTGCCACTGACCTGGTGCTCACCGTCACGCAAATGCTGCGTAAGCATGGCGTCGTGGGTAAATTTGTTGAATTTTATGGTGACGGTCTGGATTCGCTGCCGTTGGCGGATCGCGCGACTATCGCTAATATGTCGCCGGAATATGGCGCCACCTGTGGTTTCTTCCCCATTGACGCCATCACCCTGGAATATATGCGATTAAGCGGACGTAGCGACGATCTGGTCGAGCTGGTTGAAACCTACGCGAAGGCGCAGGGAATGTGGCGTAATCCCGGTGACGAACCGGTATTTACCAGTACGCTGGAACTGGATATGGGCGATGTCGAGGCCAGCCTGGCCGGGCCGAAACGCCCGCAGGATCGCGTGGCGTTAGGCGATGTGCCGAAAGCCTTTGCCGCCAGCGCCGAGCTGGAGCTGAATACCGCGCAAAGAGATCGCCAGCCGGTTGACTATACGATGAACGGACAGCCATATCAGCTTCCGGATGGCGCTGTCGTCATTGCCGCCATCACCTCCTGTACGAATACCTCGAATCCCAGCGTGCTGATGGCGGCGGGATTACTGGCGAAAAAGGCAGTAACGCTGGGGTTGAAGCGTCAACCGTGGGTCAAGGCTTCTCTGGCGCCGGGGTCAAAAGTGGTATCTGACTATCTGGCGCAGGCCAAACTTACGCCTTATCTGGATGAGCTCGGTTTTAACCTGGTCGGCTATGGCTGTACGACCTGTATCGGGAACTCCGGTCCGTTGCCAGAGCCTATTGAGACCGCGATTAAAAAAGGCGATCTGACGGTAGGGGCCGTGCTTTCCGGTAACCGAAATTTTGAAGGGCGTATCCATCCGCTGGTGAAAACGAACTGGCTGGCGTCGCCGCCGCTGGTGGTCGCGTATGCGCTGGCCGGAAACATGAATATCAACCTCGCGACAGACCCGCTGGGGTACGATCGTAAAGGCGATCCGGTATACCTGAAGGATATCTGGCCTTCGGCGCAGGAAATTGCCCGCGCCGTTGAACTGGTATCATCGGATATGTTCCGTAAAGAGTATGCGGAAGTGTTTGAGGGCACGGAAGAATGGAAATCGATTCAGGTTGAATCGTCCGATACCTACGGCTGGCAGTTGGATTCAACCTATATCCGCCTGTCGCCTTTCTTTGATGAAATGCAGGCCCAGCCTGCACCCGTCAAAGATATCCACGGCGCGCGTATCCTGGCGATGCTGGGCGATTCGGTGACGACCGACCATATTTCCCCGGCCGGCAGTATCAAGCCGGACAGTCCCGCCGGACGCTATCTGCAAAACCACGGCGTTGAGCGGAAGGATTTTAACTCCTATGGATCACGGCGCGGCAACCATGAAGTGATGATGCGCGGTACGTTCGCCAATATTCGTATTCGCAACGAAATGCTGCCCGGCGTCGAAGGTGGCATGACGCGGCATTTGCCGGGTACGGAAGCGATGTCGATTTATGATGCCGCGATGCTCTACCAGCAGGAAAAAACGCCGCTGGCGGTAATTGCCGGGAAAGAGTATGGGTCGGGATCGAGCCGTGACTGGGCGGCAAAAGGTCCGCGGCTGTTAGGTATTCGCGTGGTGATCGCCGAGTCGTTCGAACGTATCCACCGCTCAAACCTGATTGGGATGGGGATCCTGCCGCTGGAGTTTCCACAGGGCGTAACGCGTAAAACGCTGGGACTGACCGGGGAAGAGGTGATTGATGTCGCGGATCTGCAAAATCTGCGCCCTGGCGCGACCATTCCGGTGACGTTAACGAGATCGGACGGCAGCAAAGAAACGGTGCCTTGTCGCTGTCGCATTGATACCGCCACCGAGCTGACTTACTACCAGAATGACGGCATATTGCACTATGTCATTAGAAATATGCTGAACTAAAGCCGTTTATCGGGCCTGCCGTAAACAGGTAGGCCCGCGCTTTAATACCAGTGGCTTACTTGCTTAGCAGGTGGCCCATTTTGGCCGCTTTAGTATCGAGATAATGCTCATTATTTGGATTACGACCCACAATGAGCGGAACGCGTTCGACGATATTAATTCCCGCCTCGGTCAGTATTTCGACTTTCTTCGGATTATTGGTCAGCAGGCGAACTTCATCTACGCCCAGTAATTTGAACATATCCGCGCACAGGGTGAAATCACGCTCATCGGCGGCAAAGCCGAGCTGATGATTGGCCTCCACCGTGTCATAGCCTTGATCCTGTAACGCATAAGCGCGAATTTTATTAAGCAGGCCGATATTGCGGCCTTCCTGACGGTGGTAAATCAGAATACCGCGTCCTTCTTCCGCAATATGCGTCAGCGCGGCTTCCAGTTGAAAACCACAATCACAGCGCAGACTAAAAAGCGCGTCCCCGGTAAGACATTCGGAATGAACACGAGCCAGTACTGGCGTTTTACCTGAAATATCGCCAAAAACCAGCGCGGCATGGTCGTGTCCGGTTGCCAGTTCTTCAAATCCCACCATCAGAAAGTCACCCAATGGGGTTGGCAGTTTGGCTTCTGCCACACGTTTAAGCTGCATGTATTTCTCCAGATTATGCTGACGCCTGCGGTGTCGTCGCCTGTTGGCTTGTATCTCGCTATTTTGCCATAAGGCGGCGGACATCACCTAATCACTACCACGTAATTGCTCAGGAATGGCACAAATTTGTCAATTTTCCAGTCCGGCGAGAATTTTCAGTTATGATTGTGATACTTACTTATAAAAGGAGCATCCATGCTTTCAATTGCGAGGCGCACCGCGGCAGGCGCCGCCCTGTTGCTTATCATGCCGCTTGCCGTATGGGTATCAGGCTGGCAGTGGCAGCCAGGACATCAGGTCTGGTGGCTAAAAACGCTATTCTGGATAACGGAAACCGTGACCAAACCCTGGGGCGTTATCACGCATGTGATTCTTTGTGGATGGTTCTTATGGTGCCTGCGATTTCGCCTGCGCGCCGCCATTATGCTGTTTGCGATTCTCGGCGGGGCGATTATCGTCGGGCAGGGCGTGAAGTCATGGGTAAAGGAGCGCGTACAGGAGCCGCGGCCATTTGTGGTCTGGCTTGAAAAAACGCACCATATTCCCGTCGATGAGTTCTACACTTTAAAGCGTACAGAACGCGGACATTTAGTGAAAGAGCAGTTGGCCGGGCAACAGAACATCCCCGTTTTCCTGCGTCAGCACTGGCAAAAAGAGACGGGCTTTGCGTTTCCCTCCGGACACACCATGTTTGCAGCGAGCTGGGCGCTTTTGGCCGTGGGTCTGTTATGGCCGCGCAGACGGACTTTCACCATCGCGTTTTTGTTAGTCTGGGCGACCGGCGTAATGGGCAGCCGTTTGCTTCTGGGAATGCACTGGCCGCGAGATTTAGTGGTCGCCACGCTCATCTCCTGGCTATTAGTTACCCTGGCGACCTGGCTGGCGCAGCGAATTTGCGGGCCGCTTATGCCGCCTCGCGAAGAAGCGCAAGAAATTGCTGAACGCGAGCAGGAAAGCTGACAACGGTTGATTTTCTGACTATTGCCCTTAAATCATCTGATGGCGGGCGCATTTCCATTTCGCGCGAGGCGGGAAAATGGTAATTTAGAAGGCTGGATGCGGTAAGTTGGACACGATTTATTCGCGCAAACCACATAACGGGAAGTAATGTGAAATATTTACTCATTTTCTTACTGGTATTGGCGATTTTTGTTATTTCGGTGACGCTGGGCGCGCAGAATGATCAACAGGTGACGTTTAACTACCTGCTGGCGCAAGGGGAGTATCGTATCTCCACGTTGCTTGCTGTGCTGTTCGCCGTCGGTTTTGCGATTGGCTGGCTGATTTGCGGCCTGTTCTGGCTGCGGGTCCGCGTTTCCCTTGCCCGCGCTGAACGTAAAATTAAACGACTGGAAAACAAGCTCTCGCCAGCAACCGACGTTGCGGTCCCTGCCGATTCGTCGGTTGTAAAGGAATAATCATTTATGTTGGAGTTGTTATTTCTGCTGTTGCCTGTAGCCGCTGCCTATGGGTGGTATATGGGTCGCAGAAGTGCGCAACAAACAAAACAGGATGAAGCTAACCGCCTGTCGCGCGATTATGTCGCAGGGGTTAACTTCTTGCTGAGTAACCAACAAGATAAAGCGGTGGATCTGTTCCTCGATATGCTTAAAGAGGATACCGGCACCGTTGAGGCTCATCTCACTCTCGGTAATCTGTTTCGCTCACGCGGCGAAGTCGATCGCGCCATTCGTATTCATCAAACGCTCATGGAAAGCGCTTCATTGACCTATGAACAGCGTTTACTGGCTGTTCAGCAACTGGGGCGCGACTATATGGCCGCCGGTTTATATGACCGCGCGGAAGATATGTTTAACCAACTTACCGACGAAACGGAATTTCGCGTAGGCGCGTTACAGCAGCTCTTGCAAATCTATCAGCTAACCAGCGACTGGCAAAAGGCGATCGAAGTAGCAGAACGGCTGGTGAAACTGGGCAAAGATAAACAGCGTATCGAAATCGCCCATTTTTACTGTGAGTTAGCTTTACAGCAGATGGGCAATGACGACATGGATCGCGCGATGGCGTTGCTGAAAAAAGGTGCCGCCGCAGATAAAAATAGCGCCCGGGTGTCTATCATGATGGGGCGCGTTTATATGGCGAGAGGGGATTACGCCAAAGCGGTCGAAAGCCTGCAACGTGTGATCGTTCAGGATAAAGAGCTGGTCAGCGAAACGCTGGAGATGCTGCAAACCTGTTATCAACAGCTCGGTAAAAATGCCGAGTGGGCGGAGTTTTTACGTCGCGCCGTTGAGGAGAATACCGGTGCTGGCGCTGAGTTAATGCTTGCCGATATTCTGGAAGCGCGTGAAGGTAGTGACGCAGCTCAAGTCTATATCACGCGTCAGCTACAGCGACATCCTACCATGCGGGTGTTCCATAAGCTGATGGATTACCATCTCAACGAGGCGGAGGAAGGGCGAGCGAAAGAAAGCCTGATGGTACTGCGTGATATGGTTGGCGAGCAGGTGCGCAGTAAACCGCGGTATCGTTGTCAGAAATGCGGTTTTACCGCCTATACCTTGTACTGGCACTGTCCGTCCTGCCGGGCATGGTCGACCATTAAACCTATTCGCGGACTTGATGGGCAGTAGTATATAAAAAAAGCCTCACTTTAGTTACAACATACTTGATGACATAAAGTTAGAAACGACGCTGGCATCGGCGACCAGGGCTTATCAGGTTGTCAATCGAACCTGTTAATTTCCCTGCGCCGCAGGTAGAATGCACGCCGTTTATCCAATTTGCGCCACTTCCGGTGCCCATCATCAAGAAGGTCTGGTCATGACGTTTACTGCTTCATCTTCTTCCCGCGCTATTACTGAATCGCCTGTCGTTGTGGCGTTGGATTACCATGAACGCGATAAAGCCCTGGCGTTTGTCGATAAAATCGATCCTCGCGATTGTCGCTTAAAAGTGGGCAAAGAGATGTTCACGCTGTTTGGTCCACAGCTCGTTCGGGATCTCCAGCAACGTGGGTTTGATGTCTTTCTTGATCTAAAATTTCATGATATTCCCAACACCACGGCCCGGGCAGTCGCCGCAGCGGCAGACCTGGGCGTCTGGATGGTAAACGTTCACGCGTCTGGTGGGGCGAGAATGATGGCCGCAGCGCGCGACGCGCTGGCGCCATTCGGTAAAGATGCGCCGTTGCTCATTGCTGTGACCGTGTTGACCAGTATGGAAACCAGCGATCTGCGCGATCTGGGCGTGACGTTGTCACCGGCGGAACATGCGGAGCGGCTGGCGCGCCTGACGCAGCAATGCGGGCTGGATGGCGTGGTCTGTTCCGCTCAGGAAGCGGTCAGATTTAAACAGGTCTTTGGCGCTGCATTTAAGCTGGTGACGCCGGGCATTCGGCCCGCAGGCAGCGAGGCAGGCGACCAGCGACGCATTATGACGCCCGAACAGGCATTATCCGCCGGCGTCGACTATATGGTGATTGGCCGCCCGGTTACGCAATCGGTAGATCCGGCGCAAACGCTGAAGGATATTAACGCGTCACTGAAACGGGAGGCATAATGAGCGATTCCAATAGTCGTCTGGTTTATTCAACACAGACGGGGCGCATTGAAGAACCTAAAACGGCGCCGGTTCGTCCCAAAGGGGATGGTATCGTTCGCATTCAGCGTCAAACCAGTGGCCGTAAGGGTAAAGGCGTATGTTTGATTACCGGTATCGAGATGAATGATGCGGAATTAACCAAACTGGCGGCTGAACTGAAGAAAAAATGCGGCTGTGGCGGGGCAGTAAAAGAAGGGATTATTGAAATTCAGGGTGATAAACGCGACTTGATAAAATCATTGCTGGAAGCTAAAGGAATGAAAGTAAAATTAGCTGGCGGCTAATGAAAACGCCACGGTTGTAAATTACCGTGGCGTAAAAGTCAACTTTGTCTATTTTTGTAATCCAGACCTGAAAAGAATAAACGTATTATTTTGAGCCGTTCAATATTTAAACGTCTGGATTATTTTCCAACCTGGTGACCAATCACGCCGCCGACCGCCGCGCCGCCCAGGGTGCCTAATGTACTGCCGTCCGTTAACACTGCGCCGCCTAACGCCCCAGCCCCTGCGCCAATAGCCGTGTTGCGATCGCGCTTGGACCAGTTTGAGCAGGCGCTCAGAGACATTGCTACGGTGATTGCCAGCACAGCAGCGGCCATTTTTTTGCTCATCATAAACATAATACTCTCTCCTGAATTAACGATTCACGGAATTAAGCTCACTATAACTATAGTTAAAATAAAACATGTTAAGAGATTTTCCGTAAAACCTGATTGCGCAGGGGTATATCACGCAGGTGATAGTCACTTCCTGTTATTTCGCTAATATTAATTTTACGACGTTACGCTCGTTACAACAGGTAAATAGTCTTAATTGGGATGTCAGAAAAGTCTTAGAGAGAGGATGATTTGCCATAGAGGGCAAACCATCGGGAAATATTTTAAACGGATGAGCCAATAACATTGACTAGCAGCCCTGCATGCTCTAACTGCATTTGATCGCTGGCGGAAATTTTGGAATCCGTAATGACACGATGGAAGCGAGAGAGCGGGCCCAGGGGATAGGGATGCACACAGCCAAATTTGGAGCTGTCGGTGAGGACAATCGCTTCTGAGCCTTTTTCCAGAACAGCGTTAACCACATCCGATCGCATCATATCGCGTCCGGTAAAGCCGGTATCAGCCTGCCAGCCATCAATACCGATAAATGCTTTGCTGAAATGCACTTGATGGATAAACTGTCGCGTCAACGGCCCTACCATGCTTTCACTTTTTTTCTGATAGATTCCACCGAGGAGAATGACTTCGCAAGGGGTTTCTTTGAGCAGATGCGCGATATAACTGCTCACGGTGATGATCGTGACATCTTTTTGTTCCGCCAGCGTCCGGGCCAATAGCGCATTGCTACTGCCATTTTCAATAAAAACGGATTCCCCAGGACTGACCAGCGAGGCGGCGAACTCCGCCAGTCGGCGTTTTAGCGTGTAGTTCGTCATCATGCGAGTCTCTACGTCATCGCTCTCAAGCGAAACGGCGAAACCGTGCGCACGGCGTAAATAGCTCTGTTTTTCCAGGGTATTCAGATCCTGACGAATCGTGACTTCAGATACGCCGGTAATTTTCGCCAGTTCAGCAACGCTCATCTGGCCTTTATCAACCACCATTTGCAAAATTGATTGTTGTCGGGAGTTCATAGTATTAATTTTATTCGTTAAGAGGAGTCAACAGACAGTCAGAGAGCCGGGAAGGGCTAACGGCCATCCCGGACAAATAATCGCTATCAGATTTCCCAGGGCGACCCGGGAGCCTGGGATGGCGAGATACCGTCTTTAACCTGATCTAACAGCTCTGCTCTCAATATTTCAAGGTTATTGATGGCCGAGTGGTAATCGCCAGCAACAAGGATATCCAGCACGGTATCAATGCGTGCGGCAATTCGTTGTGCTTCGATATCAGACATGTTTGTCATCCTTAATGTCAGAAAAGGTTTCAATTCATGATGCAGAAATTAATCTGAAAAGAGAAGGGAAAAATAGGGCTATGCCTGTCTGCACAGGCTGTTCTCCCTATTATCGTCGCCATTAACGCATTTTTTTCGTCTGATAACGTTTGTACCAGCGTTCAAAAGAAACGGCGGGCATAGGTTTGGCGAATAAAAAGCCCTGTCGTTCATTGACGCCGTTTTTTGTCAGGAAGGCATCTTCTTTAGCATTTTCTACACCTTCGGCAATCACTTGTAAATTTAGCGCCTGAGCCACCGCGACAATCGCCCTAACCAGAGATTGCGACAGCGGTTGCTTATGGATATCTCTGACGAAAGCCTGATCCAGTTTAACGGCATCAATAGGGAACCGGGCGAGTTGAGAAAGCGAAGAATACCCTGTGCCAAAATCATCCAGATGAATCTGGGCGCCGAGCTGACTAAATTGCTGGATAACCGATAGCGCCAGCGTGTCGTTTTCGATCAGGCAGCTTTCCGTTAGCTCGACATCGATCGGGCAATACTCAAAATTCAGATCGTACAAAGCCTGTTTAAGCGCAGTAAAAAGCGTCTGGTCGGCCAGTTGTCGCGCCGAAAAGTTAACGGCTACGCGCAAGTTAATCCCCTTATCGCGCCATTTCGCAATCTGGCGAACTACATCCAGAATCACCCAGCGGCCCAGCGGGACGATGAGTCCTGACTCTTCGGCGTATGAGATGAACTCCAGCGGCGGAATTAATCCGCGTTCCGGCGATTGCCAGCGTACCAGCGCTTCCAGGCTACGTACTTCGCCGCGCCAGGTAATTTTGGGCTGATAGTGAATAAGTAACTGGTCGTTTTCTAGCGCTTTTCGCAGGTTTGTATCCAGCCAGTGATAGTCAAATACGCGCTGATTCATTTCCGGCGAAAAAACGCAGAACTGACCGCGGCCGCCTTCTTTGGCGTTATACATTGCGGTGTCGGCAGTGCGAATGAGACTTTCGCTGTCCTGTCCGTGCCGGGGGGCCAACGAAATGCCAATGGCGCATCCCGTGTAAACTTCAATGAGTCCAATACGAAACGGTTGCCGCAGACGGGTAAGGATTCGTGAGGCTACTGCTTCCAGCGCGGCCTGAGACGTATGGGCAGCGAGGACAATGAATTCATCTCCCCCCAGTCTGGCCAGCAATTGATCTTCCTCCAGACAACTCAACAGCGCCAGCGAAACGGCCTGTAAGAGCTGATCGCCAAACATATGCCCATAGGCGTCATTAATTTTCTTGAAGTTATCCAGATCGAGATAAACGATACCCACCTGCGACTCGCCAGCCGAGGCAATAGCATGATTAATAAATTCATGGATAGCATTGCGATTGGGCAGGCCGGTGACGGTGTCTGTATTCGCCAGTATGCGTAAACGCTCCTGAGCCCGCCTTTCTTCGGTGATATCCGTGCCTGCGCAGATCAGGAAAATTTCGTTTTTTCCGCTACCGTTATGGACAAATTTATTACGAAATAAGAACAGGCGTTGGCCTTTACGGGTCTTTATCCAGCGTTCGATTTCATAGGCATTGCCATTGCGAAAAAAATTCTCAATGTAGTGTCGGGAGGCAACCGCCTCCCGGCGGCTCATAAATAATTTAAAGACGCTTTGACCAATTACATCTCGCTCTTTTAAGCCTGTGTACTCTTCGCATAACCGATTAAATCGACAGATTTTTCCCCGACTATCCAGTATCGCAATGACTGAGTTGGCTTCTGATACGATTTGCTCGGCAAAAGAGAGCTCCTGCGCCTGCGTTGGCGCGATGGCAGGCGCATCAGGCCAGGTTGCCAGGCTGCCAGCCCATTCACGGTTATTAATCTTACGGCCTACCAGGTGCACTGCGGTAACCTGTTTTTCTATCAACAACTTTATCAGCAGACTGGACGTAATCGCCGTTATTTCCCGGATACGCCCGGCTTGCTCCGGCGATAGCTCAACCGTTTTTTCTGCATCCGTTTCACCTGTCGGGGAGAGATACAGCACGTTGCGGTCATCAGCCAGACGCCAGTGAGAGTGAAGGAGATTTAGCGCCGTTTGTTCCTGAATCTGTTTCATCATGCGTACCATCCCATTTAAGCGCCAGGTGCCCGAAAAGAAAGGTTAGCCATGTTATAAATAAGGGTAATTATGGCTGAACGTATTGTTTTATCTATGTATTCATATGTAATCCAGATTCTGGAAAAAGCATAGTCGCCAGCTAAAAATAACAAGAAATGGGGCGCTTGAATAAGATTAAACTTAGAGCATGACGGAAGGGAGAAGAAGAAAAGAAACGGCCTTTGCCTTCTCAGCAAAGGCCGTTAAGCGAGCTCAACGTGGTTACGCTGCCGGTCGGGCAATAATGCTGCGGGTTTCCATGCGAACTTCCGCAATAGTGACATCAATGACATCCGTCACTTTATAAACCGTCTCACCTTTAATCTGTACCGTACCGTTTTCCTGGCTGCATACCAGTTCATCGCGAACGGCGTGCAGGAACGGGGCAGGGATAAAGGCGATAGCGCCGTTATCGACCAGTCGCACACGCATACCTCCGCGGCTGACGTCAATAATTTCTGCCGCGAAACGGGTATTTGTCCCCGCCTTATCGTTAAGGAAGCGTGCATATAACCAGTCGCCGACATCGCGCTCCGCCATGCGGTTCAGGCGACGGCGTTCCGCCATTTGCTGGGTGATATCTTCCTGCGGACGCGCAATAGCTTCCCCCTTGATGACCGCTTTCAGCAGGCGATGGTTAATCATATCGCCATACTTACGGATGGGAGAAGTCCAGGTGGCGTAAGCCTCAAGGCCAAGACCGAAATGCGGCCCCGGCTCGGTGCTGATTTCCGCAAAAGACTGGAAGCGACGAATGCGGCTGTCAAGGAAACCGGAGGGCTGCGCATCCAGTTCGCGACGCAGTTTACAGAAGCCTTCCAGCGTCAGCACCTCTTCGGCATCGACATGCAGACCATGCGTTTTCAGCAGCGCGGCCAGCGCGTCGGCATTCGCGGGATCGAAGCCCGTATGTACGTTGTAAATACCGAAACCGAGCTTATCGCGCAGTACGCGCGCGGCGCAAAGGTTAGCGGCGATCATCGACTCTTCTACGATACGGTTAGCGATACGGCGCGGTTCCGCCACAATATCCAGTACTTCGCCTTTTTCGCCAAGCACAAAGCGGTAATCCGGGCGGTCTTTAAAGACTAACGCATGATGATGACGCCACTCACTGCGGCTTAGACAAATACGGTGCAACAGACGAATCTGCTGGGCAATGCCTTCGTTATCCGGCTGCCAGGTGCCGTTATTTTCCAGCCAGTCGGAGACATTGTCGTACGCCAGCTTGGCCTTCGATTCGATGGTGGCCGCAAAAAAGGCGATATCATCGTCAATGGTGCCGTCCGCGGCGATTATCATGCGACAGGCGAGCGCCGGACGCACTTCGTTGGCGCGCAGTGAGCACAGATCGTCAGACAGCTCACGCGGCAGCATAGGAATATTGAAGCCCGGCAGGTAGTTGGTGAAGGCGCGAATTTTCGCGGCGTTATCCAGCTTACTGCCTTCGGCAATCCAGGCGGTAGGATCGGCGATAGCCACCGTAAGCTGGAGTCTGCCGTCCGCTAATTCCTCAGCATAAAGCGCGTCATCCATATCTTCAGTGCTGGCGCTATCGATAGTGACGAAATTCAGCGCGGTAAGATCCTGGCGCTCCAGCCCTTCGTCCAGCATCTCCGTCGCTACGCCGTTCGGCGCTTCTTTTTCCAGGTTGTGGCGGGCAAGCGTAACCCACCAGGGAACAAAGTGATCGTCGGCAAAGGTGATGTACTGCGTTAAATCGGCGTAAAACGAACGGTCGCCTTTAAGCGGATGGCGGCGCATTTCGGCAACCGCCCAGTCACCTTCTTTGAACTCATGCTGAACGCCGCGCGCGGCGCGGCAGGGAATCGCGTCTTTCAGCAACGGATGATCCGGCACGATGGACAGGCGGTCATTTTTACCCTGAACTTTTCCCACAAAACGCGTCAGGAACGGTTCGATCAGTTCTTCCGGCTCGGCAGACTCACGTTCTTTTTCCGTGTGGATGACCGCGACGATACGATCGCCATGCATCACTTTTTTCATCTGCGGCGGAGGAATGAAGTAGCTTTTTTGCGCGTCAACCTCAAGGAAGCCAAAGCCTTTTTCCGTGGCTTTTACGACCCCTTCAGCGCGCGGCGTCTGGGAATGCAGTTGCTGTTTAAGCTGCGCTAGCAGCGGGTTGTCCTGAAACATATTCGTCTATTTTCGTAGCCAAAAGAGCGGCTGACAGTTTTACGCGATTCTGCCTGGCGCAGCAAGCGCTCTTTCAGTAATGGATGAGTTAATAGGTTTCGCCCAACGCGATTTTTAAACGATTTAACCATCCGCACACGCCACACCAGCCTAACATATTAATGGCCTGCTCCGATGAAACTCCCCTGGTGAGTAGCGGGAAAAAATGCGCGGCGCTAAAGCGATCGGGCGCTCTGGTGAGCCATTGTATCGCCTGTGTCAGTGCGGGCTCAAGTTCCCAACGAGCGATGTCGTCGTCTTCCTGGCGTAACGTGATGACAGCACGGCGCCACGCGCCAGGTTGGGTTGCCTGTTCGTTAAAGCAGGCGGCGCTGCCGTTGATACGTGATGTGAGGAGCGTGATAAGTGGAAGTAAAGAAGGGGGCGATGCAGTGTGTAATGTGCTGGTCAGTATGCGTTCGAGTAACGCGAATGAAGACGGATCGCGCATGAGTACCGGCGCCATCATTTGGCATTGTGAAGACGAATATTGCCGCCGAACTTTGGTATGGGCTGGAGGATATTCTACCAGACTGGCGGCGGGCCGCCATATCGTCTGGGGGTTTTGAAACCGCGCGGCCCTGGCAAAGCGCTGCATCTCCTGGCCGGGCAGTTCGCGCACGGGCAGACGGCAAAACGCCTGAAATATCGCCGCTACCCGCGCCTGAAAACCGATAAACCCAATGATCTGATTGATGAGTACGGTATCCCGGGCGGTTAATCCCACCTCTGCAAGCTGTTCGCGGGCTCGCGTATTGATAACGGAGGGGGAGCCGGCAAGCTGACGAGCGTATTGCGTAATTTGCGCCAGCCGTTGATTGCTCTCTCTTGAGGCGTCAGGGCCAGGTAGCGGCGCCAGACGCGCGGCATAATAGCGGCACAAACGCTGAACCCCAAATACCTGAGCGGCGGTCAGCGCGGTGCTCATACGTTCATAGGTGCTAAACGTATGAAGCCGGTCGTTGAGAACCGTGCGGGGAAATAAGACATCCGCCAACTGGCGAGCGGGCTTTAACCATGACTCAAAAGGCGTCAACGCGGTTTCTGCTACCGTTAAATCCAGTAAAAAACGATCGTTAACATACGCGGCTTCCGGCATTAGCGAAAGCGGGGTTTGTGACGACATAGTGGATTGTGTTTCATGATACCAGTGGCTTTTACCCGCTTTTCGGCATTGTTCCATAGGGTTTCCCGAGGATGAAATGGCGATCGATAATGATTCGGCGTCGGATCGTTTATGGTGGATTATCCTGGCGTATGCGGGAAAGGGATGAAAGATTGTTAGGTGATAACAAATATCAGAACGCTATATAACGAGATGAGTGGTGAGTGAGGGGAATGGGGCAGCACAGCCGTGCCGCCCGCTAATAAACTTAATGCGCTTACTTCAGTTCCAGTTCATTCATTGCCGCAATGCTGAACCCGCCGTCAACATGGACGACTTCGCCAGAAATGCCTGCCGAGAGATCGGAACACAGAAACGCCGCTGAGTTACCCACATCTTCAATGGTCACGGTGCGACGAATTGGCGTAACGGCTTCACAATGCGCCAGCATTTTACGGAAGTCTTTAATACCGGACGCCGCCAGCGTGCGGATCGGGCCCGCAGAGATGGCGTTGACGCGAACGCCTTCCGGCCCCATTGCATTTGCCATATAACGCACGTTGGCTTCCAGAGAGGCTTTCGCCAGACCCATGACATTGTAGTTCGGGATGGCGCGCTCCGCTCCCAGATAAGACAAGGTCAACAGCGCAGAACCCGGATTCAGCATGGTGCGGCAGGCTTTCGCCATGGCAACAAAGCTGTAAGAGCTAATATCGTGAGCGATTTTAAAGCCTTCGCGGGTAACCGCATTAACATAATCGCCGTCCAGCTGATCGCCAGGCGCGAAACCAATCGAGTGTACGAAACCGTCAAATTTCGGCCAAACGTTACCCAGCTCTGCAAACATAGCGTCAATGCTGGCATCTTCAGCGACATCACACGGTAAAACGATGCTGGAACCCAGCTGGGCAGCAAATTCTTCTACGCGGCCTTTCAGTTTGTCGTTCTGGTAGGTGAACGCCAGTTCAGCTCCTTCGCGGTGCATCGCCTGTGCGATACCGTAGGCGATGGACAGTTTACTGGCCACGCCAGTGACCAGAATGCGCTTACCGGAAAGAAAACCCATAGCTTTAATCCTTATAGTCATTGCTTATTTTTTGCTTTTACGAACAATGGTTAACAGCAACTTTTCAACATTATTCGAAATTAGTCTGAAATTATATCCCACTCCTGGCCCCGTGTGTCACGCTATTTTTCCGCCACTATCACCGGCAGGTGACGTTCTAAAACCACACGGTAACAAAGTCCCTGAGGATTTTGAGCACTCCCCAGGGCCAAACTGGCAAATCAAAGAGTCTAATGGGACAGGCCCTACGGTGCAGTATACCAGCTGGTGTAAGGTTCGCCTCATCCAACCAGAGATACCGGGACGGATAGCAAGTACGATAGCGATGCGCCTTCCACCAGACAAATAAAGGTTCTGTAGGAAGCCAGAATATTCATCCGAATGGTTTACCTCACCTATTAGCGATGTTATGGACATGTAATTTTAACCAGCAAATGCTTAACAAAAATAATTTCTTTTTTAGGTGCTGAAGGTTTTCTCTATTTATTGATGCAGAGTAATACTGAATATGAAAAATTTTGGAAATCAGGTGATTACAGTAGTTACAAATCAGGTTTTTATATGTTTGCATGTATATTATAATAAATTTTCAGAGGATGAGACATATGCCGTTTACATTTCAGATCGGAAATCATAGTTGCCAGATATCAGAAAGGTATTTAAGAGATATCATCGATAATAAAAGAGAGCATGTTTTTTCAACGTGTGAGAAATTCATAGATTTTTTCAGGAATATATTTACCAGGCGAAGTTTAATTTCTGATTATAGAGAAATCTATAATCTACTGTGCCAAAAAAAAGAGCATTCCGATATTAAGGGGCCTTTCTCTCCAGGACCATTTTCGAAGCGAGATGAAGACTGTACACGATGGCGCCCACTTCTTGGATATATTAAACTTATTGATGCCTCCAGACCTGAAACAATGGATAAATACACTGTAGAGATATTAGCACATCAAGAAAATATGTTACTACTACAGATGTTTTACGATGGAGTATTAGTGACCGAGACGGAGTGTTCTGAACGTTGCGTCGATTTTTTAAAAGAAACGATGTTTAATTATAATAACGGGGAAATTACGCTTGCCGCTTTGGGTAATGATAATCTACCGCCGAGCGAGGCAGGTAGTAATGGAATCTATGAGGCTTTTGAGCAACGTTTGATAGACTTCCTGACCACGCCCGCCACGGCGTCTGGTGATGAGAGCGGCGCTATTGATCAGACGGATGCATCACAACCAGCGGCAATAGAGGCGTTTATTAACTCGCCGGAGTTTCAGAAAAATATTCGCATGCGTGATATTGAAAAAAATAAAATAGGTAGCGGAAGTTATGGGACAGTCTATCGGTTACATGATGACTTTGTTGTTAAGATTCCAGTTAATGAGCGGGGAATAAAAGTGGATGTTAACTCTCAGGAACATCGTAATTGTCATCCTGAGCGTGTCAGTAAGTATTTGAATATGGCCAATGGCGACAAGAATTTTTCTCGTTCGGCCATCATGAATATTAATGGTAAAGACGTTACGGTTTTAGTTTCAAAATATATTCAAGGTCAGGAGTTCGATGTTGAAGATGAAGATAACTATCGAATGGCGGAGGCGCTTCTTAAATCCCGGGGGGTTTATATGCATGATATAAATATCTTAGGTAATATTCTGGTTAAAGAGGGGGTTCTTTTCTTTGTCGATGGCGATCAAATCGTGTTGTCACAAGAATCACGGCAACAGCGAAGCGTTTCTCTTGCAACAAGGCAACTGGAAGAGCAAATTAAGGCCCATCACATGATAAAATTAAAGCGGGCCGAGACCGAAGGAAATACTGAAGATGTTGAATATTATAAGTCACTTATTACGGATCTTGATGCGTTAATCGGAGAGGAAGAACAGACACCTGCGCCAGGAAGACGTTTTAAACTAGCCGCGCCTGAGGAGGGGACTCTTGTGGCTAAAGTATTAAAGAATGAATTAAAAAAATAGCATTTAGTTCCGTTCTTTTCTGCGAATCGCCGGGGCTCATTCGCTACAGATTTACCGATCAATTATTGAGAGTTGCTATTCGTTTAAAGGTCGTTCGGGGGATCTGGACAGCCTGCAGCGGAGATGCAACTCGCCATTAGGGTTGGCGATGCCGCGCTGCCATAGTGGGTGAAATGCCTCGCAATGGTGTAACAACATTAACTCGCCTTGATTTTTCCCCTCTGCCTGACAAGAAAAACCTGGCTTTACGGATGGTCTCATGCCGTCGTATTAGCGTTGTTCGGCGTAGTATGTAAATTTCCTTATAGCAATAGAAGAACATTCTCAAAACATAAAATTAGCAAGTTATCATGAAGTTAACATATATTGTTTTTTTCGATCATTTTTTATATATTGATCGTTTTTATTGATTGATTTGCGTTAAAAGCGCATTATCAGGGAGTTAAGATCAAGTGGAGTGGTCACATGCGCTATTTTTTTATGGCAGAGCCGATAAGGGCAATGGAGGGGGATTTACTGGGTGTCGAAATCACTACCCATTTTGCATCGTCGCCCGCTCGTCCGCTACATCCTGAGTTTGTTATCTCGTCATGGGACAATTCGCAGAAGCGCCGTTTTCTGCTTGATCTGTTGCGGACAATCGCGGCCAAACATGGCTGGTTTCTACGCCACGGCCTATTCTGTATCGTAAATATTGATCGGGGTATGGCGCAGCTTGTCCTTCAGGATAAAGATATTCGCGCATTACTACACGCCATGCTATTTGTGGAGCTGCAGGTCGCTGAACATTTTTCATGTCAAGATAACGCCTTAATCGATCCTTTAATACACGCGCTTCATAAGCAACCTAATCCATTATGGCTGGGCGACCTGGGCGTAGGGAACGCAACCGCTGCGCCATTAGTTTGCGGGTGTTTTAGCGGCGTAAAACTTGATCGCAGCTTTTTTATCTCACAAATTGAAAAAATGACGTTTCCGCTGCTCGTCAAACATATCCGGCATTATTGTGACAAGATTGTGGTGGGTGGCCAGGAAAACGCACGCTATTTGCCGGCGTTAAAAACGGCAGGCATTTGGGCAACCCAGGGCACGTTATTTCCTTCCGTTGCGTTAGAAGAGGTTGAAACATTGCTGTTGGGCAGTCGCATGAACACCCTCAGAGAATCGAACTGAGGGTATTTGTTTCGCTTAGCGATCCTTTCGCCATGCGTCAGCGGTCAGCGCCTCGCCAAAATGGCCTGCGATTAAACGGCGGGTAAGCTCATGTAGCGGAGAGGCGAGCACATCGGCGGTGCTGCCGCGTTCAACCACTTCCCCCTGATGCATCACTAATACCTGATCGCTAATATGTTTCATCATGCCGATATGCTGCGTGACATAGATATAGGAGATGCCTTGCTTTTCCTGCAATTCAAGCATCAGATTGATGAGCTGCGAGCGCATGGACATATCAAGCGAAGCCAGCGCTTCGTCCGCGATAATGACTTTAGGGCGTAAAATCAGCGCGCGGGCCAGGCCCAGACGCTGTTTCTGCCCCGGCGCCAGCATATGCGGGTAGTAGCTCACGTGATCGGGCAATAGCCCCACCATACGCATCGTCTCGACAATCTGTTTGCGCCGCTGTTCCGGCTCCAGATCGGTATTAAGGCGCAGGGGGAAGTCAAGGATCTGCGAAATACGTTGACGTGGATTCAGTGACGTTGAGGGGTCCTGAAAAATCATTCGAATACGTTGGCTTCGAAACGAATAGTCGCCGTAATGCAGGGGATGATCGTCAATAAGAAGCTCGCCGCTGGTGGGTTCAATCATGCCGGCCAGCATCTTTGCCAGCGTGGATTTGCCGGAACCGTTTTCGCCGATAATGGCCAGAGTCTGACGCTCACGAAGCGTAAAGCTTAATGGTTTCACGGCGTCGACGGTCTGGCGGCGAAACCATCCTGTCCGGTAGCGAAAGGTTTTACTCAGGTTGCGCACTTCAAGCAGAGTTTCCACCATATCACTCTCTCTCCATATTCAGCGGAAAATGACAGGCATAGAGATGATTTTTCGCGCCGGTTAAGCGTGGCGTGATAATGCATTCTCGTTGCGCGTAAGGGCAGCGCGGCCCCAGACGACAACCTATCGGTAACTGCTCCAGTAGCGGGATCGCGCCCGGCAGCGTATTGAGACGGCTTTTATGCGGCATCGCGCTGCCAAAATCCGGAATCGCGCGGATAAGCGCCTGCGTATAAGGATGATGTGGCGTCGTCACCAGATCTTTACTTGGCGCGGTTTCTACCGTCTGGCCGCAGTATAAGACGTTGATTTTGTCAGCCCACTGACTCAGCATTTGCAGGTCGTGGCTAATCAACAGAATGGTGGTATTACTGTTTTGATTCAGTCGGGTCAACAGGCGAAAAATTTGCGCCTGCGTCGTTGGTTCCATTGAGTTGGTGGGTTCATCAGCGATCAGGAGTCGCGGTTGATTCGCCAGCGCGATAGCGATCATGACTTTCTGACACTCGCCATCGGTCAGTTCATAGGGAAAACTGCGCATCGCGTCTTTATGATCTTTAATTCCCACCCGGTGCAGTAATTCAATTGCACGCCGTTTACGCCAGCCTAAACGCTGCCACCAGCGGCCTTTATAGGTCCAGGCGGGAATATTTTGCATTAACTGGCGGCCGACGCGTTCGGAAGGATCAAGGCACGACTGCGGCTCCTGGAAGATCATCGACACATTATGCCCGACCAGCTTACGCCGTTCACGAGAGGAGAGGCGCAGCAGATCGATATCATCAAAACGCATACGGTCGGCAGTGACTCGCCAGTTGTCTTTCGCGACGCCGCAAATAGCTTTAGCAATCAAGCTCTTTCCGGAACCCGATTCACCTACCAGGCCGCGAATTTCACCTTCGCTTAATGTCATACTGACGCGATCGACCGCTTTTACCCAACCTTCGCTGGTTTTAAATTCAATGGTGAGATTGCGGATATCCAGTAACGGCATTATTCCACCCCCGCAATAATCGCACGACGAATCCCATCTCCGAGCAGGTTTACCAGTAAAACACTGAGCGTTATCGCCGCGCCGGGTAGCATAACGGTCCACGGCGCGACATAGATTAGCTCCAGCGCATCCCCCAACATAGCGCCCCATTCAGGAGAGGGAAGCTGCGCGCCGAGATCTAAAAATCCCAGCGCGGCGATGTCCAGAATCGCCATCGACAGCGCCCGGGTAATTTCGGTGACCAGACCGGCGGTAATATTCGGTAAAATGGCGAACCACAGAATATTCAGCGTTGTCGCGCCATCCAGACGGGCGGCAATGACGTACTCTTTTTCCAGTTCATCATGCACCATGCTGTAGACGGAACGTACCATTCGCGGCAACAGGGCCAGCCAGACGGCAAACATCGCGTGTGACAGATGTGGGCCGGCAAATGCCACGACGATAATCGCCAGCAAGAGCGAAGGGATGGAAAGCAGCGTGTCCAGAATATGGTTCAGCACGGCAGAGCGTAAACCGTGCGTCGCGCCTGCCACTACGCCGAGGACTAATCCACATAGCGTAGCCGCCAGCGTTACGATAAACGCGCCGCCGACCGTGGGCGCCGCGCCGCTTAACAGGCGGCTCAGCACATCGCGCCCCAGATCGTCAGTCCCCAGAAAAAAGGAGACTTCGCCATAGCGTGACCAGGAGGGTGGCAGTAGCTGATAGCCCAGAAATTGCTGATCGATACCATAGGGCGCGATCCAGCCGCCAAAAATACACAGCAACGCCAGACCGGCGCATCCATACAGACCCACCATCGCAGGCGCGTCGCTATAAAATTTACGCCAGGCAGTGCGCAGGGTGCCTGGCGGGCGCTTTTCGCTGTATACGCTATCGTAAGGCATACCATTCCTTATGTTTCAGAGGGTTAGCCATAGCACCCAAAATATCGGAAATCACATTGACCACAATAACCAGCGACCCAATGACCATCACGCCAGCGGAAATAGCGGCATAGTCCTGCTGACGAATGGCGTGAATTAACCATCGTCCCAGCCCAGGCCAGCTGAAAACCATTTCGGTAATCATCGCCAGCGTTAACATGGTTGAAAACTGCAGACCAAGACGGGGAATGACCGGCGGCAGCGCATTATGCAACACGTGACGGCGTAAAATCGTAAAGCGCGATAAGCCGCGCGTGGCCGCCGCTTTAACGTAGTTCTGATCGTAGACCTCAATAGTGCTGATTCGCATCAGGCGGATCACTTCTGTGGTCGGCGCGACGGAGAGCGTGAGCACCGGTAAAACCATATGCCGTATGGCGCTCATCACCATTTCATCACGCCATGGCGAATCTGAAATCCAGGCGTCAATGATGGCGAAACCGGTAACCGGTTTAACTTCATAAAGCAGGTCAAATCGCCCGGATACCGGCAGCCACCCCAGCGTGAGCGAAAAGAACAGTGTGAGCAGAAGCGCCAGCCAGAAAACCGGAATTGAGAAACCTAATAGCGCCAGCGCGCTGATAAAACGATCCGGCCATTTGCTACGCGTCACGCCAGCCAGCATCCCGACCGGGATGCCGACCATCAGCGCAAAACCAAAGGCGAGAATGCACAGCTCCATCGTGGCGGGAAACACCTCTTTAAGCTGTTCGGAGATCAGCTGGCCGTTAATGCTGGACACGCCAAAGTCCCAGTGCAGCAGACCGTTGAACCAGAAAACCCAGGCATTCCATAATGATGCGCCTTGTAGCGGCGCGTGCGGCGTAAAATAGCTCAGGCTAAAGCCGATAAAGGTCAGGAAGAAGAGCGTCACCAGCAACAGCAATAACCGACGCAGGGTGAAGATAATCATGGTTTTTTCACCTCTTCGTGTTTTTCGCGGGAGACGCCGGCAAAAGACGCATTGCCGAACGGGCTTAACACCAGCCCTTTAATATCGTAGCGGTAAGCCTGCAGGCGTAGTGATGATGCCAGCGGCAGTATCGGCAGCTCTTTCTCCAGGATATTCTGCGCTTCCTCATACGCTTCTATGCGCGAAGCCAACTGCTGCGACGACAGTGCTTTACGCAGCACGCTGTCAAATTCCGGGTTACACCAGTGGGCGAAATTGGTTTGCGAATTGATGGCCGCACAGCTTAACAGTGGTCTGAAAAAGCTATCCGGATCGTTGCTGTCCGTGGCCCAGCCGGATAAGGTCAGATCGTGATTCATATCCATCAGGCGCGCCTCCTGAAAACGACCTTCAACCGGCACAATGACCACTTTTACGCCAACCTGCGCCATATCCGCCTGAATAAGCTCCGCCGTTTTTAGCGGACTTGGGTTCCAGGCCTGAGAACTGGTCGGCACCCAGAGATGCAGCGTAAGATTCTCAATGCCCAGCGCTTTTAGCTGTTTGCGCGATTTTTCCGGATTGTACTCCGTAATTTTGGCATCGTTATCGTAAGCCCATGAGGCTCTCGGTAAAATGGAGGCTGCGGTTTCCGCCGTGCCGTAATAAATCGACTGCATCAGACGCTGGTTGTTGATCGATAAGGCCAGCGCATGGCGCACTGCGGGATTATTCAACGGCGGCTTATCGGTGTTAAAGGCCAGATAGGCGATATTCATCCCCGGGCGCAACGTCAGACGTAAACGCGGATCGTCGCGTAAAATAGTTAGCTGGCTGGCGGCGGGCCAGGCCAGAACATCGCATTCACCGGTCAGTAATTTCGATAAACGCCCGGTACCGCCGGAGCCTAAATCCACCACCACTTGCGGCATTAGCGGTTTGCCGCGCCAAAACCCATCGTGGCGCTGGAGACGAATAAACTGCCCGGCACGGTACTCCGAAAGCTGGAAAGGCCCGGTGCCGACCGGTTGCCGATCAAGCAGTTCCTGACGATCTTTTCGGCTAAGCTGCGCGGCGTACTCAGCGGACATGACGGAAGCGTAGTGCGTGGCCAGATGCCATAAAAAGGAGGCGTCTGGCTGCGTCAGGCGAAACTCAACGGTGTTATTGTCCAGCTTACGCACGCTTTTTACATTGTCGGCGAACTGTAGGCTATCAAAGTAGGGGAAGCTACTGCCGTTGATGTTATGCCACGGATGTCGACGATCGAAAATCCGCTGAAAGGTAAAGACGACATCATCAGCATTGAGTTTTCGGGTCGGCGTAAACCAGGCGGTTTTTTGAAAGGAAACGTCGCGGCGCAGGTGAAAACGGTACGTTGCCCCGTTATCCAGCACTTCCCAGCTTTCTGCCAGCTCTGGGACTAAACGATAAGTATAGGGATCAACATCCAACAGGCGGTCATATAACTGGGCGGCCAGGGTATCGACGATGAGGCCGCTACTCGCTTTTTGCGGATTAAAGGTGTTGACCTGCCCGCTGACACAATACACAAAGCCGCTATCGCGAATATCTGCACTCGCAGTTTGTTCGGGCGCAGTCGCAGCCGTAGCCTGACTACTTAGTAGACCCGCTATCACGATCAGAGACGATAAAACCAGGCGCATAATAGTTAAGTTTTTGAAGTTCAATTTGCAAAGTGTATCGCACTTCGGCCCGCCACGTAAAAATGTCGGTGGATAACTGGCGTAAATGTCGTCAATTAGCCGGAGAAATAGCTAAAGCTGATGCTTTTTAAGCAAGGCGCGAAACTGGTGGTAGGTGAGCGCCAGCAAATCGGCGGCTCGTTTCTGGTTAAACTTCGCCTGCTGTAAGCTACGTTGCAGCAGCGCTTTTTCCTGTTGCAGTTGAAACTCACGTAATTTGAGCGGCAGGTCAGGCGTGACGGATGCCGCTGGCAGGGCGGGCGCGGGCGGTTCAGCGGGATGGCGTTGAAAAGGATCGATAACAATTTCATCCAAAGGTTGTTCACTACTGCCGTGGCGATACACTGAACGTTCGACTACGTTTTTCAGCTCGCGGACATTACCCGGCCAGGCGTAATGCAACAACGTTTCTTTTGCCCGATCGGTAAAACCGGGAAATAAGGGCAGACGTAGTTCACGACACATCTGAATAGCAAAATGCTCGGCCATCAGCATGATATCGCTCTGGCGTTCGCGCAGCGGCGGCAGTTGTACAACATCAAAAGCCAGCCTGTCGAGCAGATCGGCACGAAATGTCCCTTCCTTCACCATGGCGGGTAAATCGGCATTAGTGGCGCATACTAATCGCACATTAACCTGTAACGGCTGGCTGCCGCCGACGCGCTCTAGCTCGCCATATTCAATCACCCGCAGTAGCTTTTCCTGTACCAGCATCGGCGCTGTCGCCAGTTCATCCAAAAACAGCGTGCCGCCATCGGCGCGTTCAAAGCGACCGGGATGACGTTTTTGCGCCCCGGTAAAAGCGCCCGCTTCATGACCAAACAGTTCGGAGTCCAGCAGGTTTTCGTTAAGCGCCGCGCAGTTAAGCGAGATAAGCGGCCCCTGCCAGCGTGAAGAGAGATAGTGCAGGCGATTGGCGATAAGTTCTTTACCCGTACCGCGTTCGCCAATAATCAGCACTGGCTTATCCAGCGGCGCGAGCCGGGAGACTTGTTCCAGTACTTCAAGAAAACGGTTTGCCTCGCCGAGCAGGTTATCTTTAAATTCAGCCATGATGAAAATCGCCACTTGTTAGTGTTTTTCACCACTTTATCCTTTTTTGCTGGCGAGGTAAAACGAAACAATTTCTTTATTATCAGTGATATGAAAAGTTGGCACGCAAATTGTATTAATCATGTAGCAGGGCATCGCCCCGTTATCAGAACATTATGTGAGGATTGAATTATGGGTATTTTTTCTCGTTTTGCCGACATCGTGAACGCCAATATCAATGCGTTGTTGGAAAAAGCGGAGGATCCGCAGAAGCTGGTGCGCCTGATGATTCAGGAGATGGAAGATACGCTGGTGGAGGTTCGCTCGAACTCCGCGCGTGCTTTAGCGGAAAAGAAACAGTTATCCCGTCGTATTGAACAGGCTACGGTTCAGCAGACCGAGTGGCAGGAAAAAGCGGAACTGGCTCTGCGCAAAGATAAAGACGATCTGGCGCGCGCCGCATTGATTGAAAAACAAAAGCTGACCGATTTAATTGCTACGCTTGAACAGGAAGTCACGCTGGTGGATGACACGCTGGCGCGCATGAAGAAAGAGATTGGCGAGCTGGAAAACAAACTCAGCGAAACACGCGCTCGCCAGCAGGCGCTGATGCTGCGTCATCAGGCGGCAAGTTCTTCCCGCGATGTCCGTCGTCAGCTTGACAGCGGCAAACTGGATGAAGCCATGGCGCGGTTTGAATCCTTTGAACGTCGTATCGATCAAATGGAAGCGGAAGCGGAAAGCCATCGTTTTGGTAAGCAGCAATCGCTGGACCAACAGTTTGCCAACCTGAAAGCCGATGATGAAATCAGCGAGCAGCTGGCGCAGTTGAAAGCCAAAATGAAGCAAGATAATCAATAATGACAATGGCGGCGCCGGTACGCGCCGTCGCTCATCAGCTTTAGGTGTAAGGAGAACGCATGAGCGCGCTATTTCTGGCCATCCCGTTAACCATTTTTGTGTTGTTTGTGTTACCGATTTGGCTGTGGCTGCATTACAGCAACCGCGCCGGTCGGGGAGAACTGTCGCAAAGCGAGCAGCAACGCTTACTGCAACTCACAGACGATGCGCAACGTATGCGCGAGCGCATTCAGGCGCTGGAAGACATTCTTGATGCAGAGCATCCGAACTGGAGAGAGCGCTAATGGGTGGAATCAATCTGAATAAAAAACTATGGCGTATGCCGCAAAAGGGCATGGTGCGTGGCGTTTGCGCCGGGATCGCCGACTACCTTGATGTACCGGTAAAACTGGTGCGTATTCTGGTCGTGCTGTCGATTTTCTTTGGGCTGGCGTTTTTTACCGTAGTGGCCTATATCGTTCTGTCTTTTGTACTGGACCCTATGCCGGATAATCTGGCCGCAGGGAAACCGCAGCCGACCAGCGGCGAACTGCTGGATACCGTAGACAGAGAGCTTGCCGCAGGCGAAAAGCGTTTGCGAGAAATGGAACGCTACGTCACGTCAGATACGTTCACACTGCGTAGTCGTTTCCGTCAACTTTAAGTGTTATATCGGGAAGGTGAAGATGAATACTCGCTGGCAACGCGCCGGGCAGAAGGTGAAGCCCGGCTTCAAAATAGCAGGTAAGCTGGTTCTGTTGACCGCGTTACGCTACGGGCCTGCCGGCGTGGCGGGATGGGCGGTAAAATCCGTCGCCCGTCGTCCGCTAAAAATGTTGCTGGCGTTTGCGCTGGAGCCAGTACTTCGTAAGGCGGCGAATAAAATTTCGCAGCGTTACAAATAGCGAGTCTGGTCATAATATTTCGTTAAGATCTGGCGTATAGTGTGTGCGAAATACATTACGTGTCAGGACGGAAGTATGTTGAAAAAAGGAATATTTGCGTTAGCGTTATTCGTAGCCATGCCGCTTTATGCCGCAGAATACTGGATAGATGTCCGCATTCCGGAACAATATCAGCGTGAGCATATTCAGGGCGCGATTAATATCCCATTGAAGGAGATTAAATCTCATATCGAAACGGTAGTTCCAGACAGGAACGATACGGTAAAGTTATATTGCAACTCCGGACGACAGTCGGGCATGGCAAAACAAATGTTGCTTGATATGGGGTATACGCACGCGATGAATATGGGCGGCATCAGTCGTCTTGATATGCCGAAAGTAAAAAAATAGATAATCTATTGCTCAATACTCATACTAACCGCGGCGCTTAATGCGCCGTTGTTGATCTCTCCGGGTAGTTGATAATAACGTTTTTGCACATATCTATAACGCAGGCTCGTTATTATTTTTTCTTCTCTTCAGGCTCAACAGGATGTCAATGAAGCGACTTAAAACTGAACTCAACGCGCTGGTCAATCGTGGGGTAGACAGGCATTTGCGTCTTGCCGTAACCGGGTTGAGCCGCAGCGGTAAAACAGCGTTTATCACGGCGATGGTTAACCAGTTGCTTAATGTCCACGCGGGCGCGCGCTTACCGTTGCTCAGCGCGGTACGTGAAGAACGCCTGCTTGGCGTAAAGCGTGTGCCTCAACGTGATTTTGGTATTCCCCGTTTTACCTACGACGAGGGGATACTTCAGCTTTATGGCAATCCTCCCGCCTGGCCCACACCGACGCGCGGCGTCAGTGAGATTCGGCTGGCGTTGCGCTATCGCTCAAACGACTCGCTGCTGCGCCATTTTAAAGATACCTCGACATTGTATCTGGAGATTGTGGACTATCCAGGGGAATGGTTACTCGATCTGCCCATGCTGGCTCAGGATTATTTAAGCTGGTCCCGTCAGATGAACGGCTTGTTGCAAGGGCAACGCGCTGAGTGGGCCGCAAAATGGCGGCAACTTTGCGACGGGCTCGATCCGCTGGCGCCCGCCGATGAAAATCGGCTGGCGGAGATTGCCGCCGCCTGGACGGATTATTTGCATCAGTGTAAATCGCAGGGATTGCACTTTATTCAGCCTGGACGGTTTGTTTTGCCGGGCGATATGGCGGGCGCGCCAGCGTTGCAGTTTTTCCCGTGGCCGGATGTGGACGCCTTCGGCGAGTCAAAACTGGCGCAGGCGGATAAGCAGACCAACGCTGGAATGCTGCGCGAACGCTTTAACTACTATTGCGAAAAAGTGGTCAAAGGGTTCTACAAAAATCATTTTCTACGCTTTGATCGCCAGATTGTGCTGGTCGACTGTCTGCAACCGCTTAATAGCGGGCCGCAGGCGTTTAATGATATGCGTCTCGCCTTAACGCAGTTGATGCAAAGTTTTCACTATGGCCAGCGAACTCTGTTTCGCCGCCTGTTTTCGCCGGTAATTGATAAATTGCTGTTCGCCGCGACGAAAGCCGACCATGTCACCCTCGACCAACATGCCAATATGGTGGCCTTGCTCCAGCAGCTTATTCAGGATGCCTGGCAAAATGCCGCGTTTGAAGGCATCAGTATGGATTGCCTGGGGCTGGCGTCGGTACAGGCGACCACCAGCGGCGTGATTGAGGTCAACGGCGAAAAAATCCCGGCTTTACGTGGAAACCGTTTGAGTGACGGCGCGCCGTTAACCGTGTACCCCGGCGAAGTGCCTTCGCGTTTGCCGGGGCAAGCGTTTTGGGATAGTCAGGGTTTTCAGTTCGAAGCTTTTCGTCCGCAGGTGATGGATGTTGATAAACCGTTACCGCATATTCGTCTGGACGCTGCGCTGGAGTTTTTAATAGGAGATAAGCTGCGATGAGCGAACCGTTAAAACCGCGTATTGATTTTGCAGAACCGCTAAAGGAGGAACCTACGTCGGCCTTCAAAGCGCAGCAAACTTTCAGCGAAGCGGAGTCGCGTACATTTGCGCCTGCGGCTATCGATGAGCGCCCGGAAGACGAAGGCGTGGCAGAAGCGGCGGTCGATGCCGCGCTGCGTCCCAAACGCAGCCTGTGGCGTAAAATGGTGATGGGAGGACTGGCGCTGTTTGGCGCGAGCGTGGTCGGGCAAGGCGTACAGTGGACAATGAATGCCTGGCAAACTCAGGACTGGGTCGCTTTAGGCGGCTGTGCCGCAGGCGCGCTGATCGTTGGCGCTGGCGTGGGATCGGTGGTCACGGAGTGGCGGCGATTATGGCGCTTGCGCCAGCGGGCGCATGAGCGCGATGAGGCGCGTGAACTGTTACATAGCCATAGCGTCGGGAAAGGTCGCGCATTTTGCGAAAAACTGGCGCAGCAGGCGGGGATTGATCAATCACATCCGGCATTACAACGTTGGTATGCCGCTATTCACGAAACGCAAAACGACAGGGAAATCGTCGGTTTGTATGCGCATCTGGTACAGCCGGTACTTGACGCGCAGGCGCGACGTGAGATTAGCCGTTTCGCCGCGGAATCGACTCTGATGATCGCCGTCAGTCCGTTAGCGTTGGTGGATATGGCGTTTATTGCCTGGCGTAATTTACGCCTGATTAACCGTATCGCAACGCTGTATGGCATTGAACTTGGTTATTACAGCCGCCTTCGTCTGTTCCGTCTGGTGTTGCTGAATATCGCGTTCGCGGGGGCCAGTGAGCTGGTGCGTGAAGTCGGTATGGACTGGATGTCTCAGGATCTGGCCGCACGCCTGTCCACGCGCGCGGCGCAGGGGATTGGCGCAGGTCTCCTTACCGCTCGACTGGGAATAAAAGCGATGGAGCTATGTCGACCATTGCCGTGGATCGACAACGATAAACCACGTCTCGGTGATTTTCGTCGTCAGCTTATCGGTCAGCTAAAAGAGACGCTGCAAAAGAGTAAGTCGTCGCCTGAGAAATGACCTTCCACAGGGCGCTGATTGCCTGGCTTTACGCCGCAGCGCCCGTTTTTCCGCCATGCTGTCAATATTTGTTGACAGAATCCTTCCTGCCAGCCGAATAGTGGCTTATCATCTATTTAATGGTTCATTATTCAGGTGAAGGTTCCCATGCGTCTGGAAGTCTTTTGTGAAGACCGACTTGGTCTGACCCGCGAATTACTTGATTTACTGGTGTTACGTAGCATTGATTTACGCGGAATCGAGATTGATCCCATTGGGCGAATTTATCTTAATTTTGCTGAGCTGGAATTCACCGACTTCAGCAGCCTGATGGCCGAAATCCGCCGTATTTCCGGCGTAACGGATGTCCGTACCGTTCCCTGGATGCCGTCCGAACGTGAACATCTGGCCCTGAGCGCGCTGCTTGAGGCGTTGCCGGAGCCGGTGCTCTCATTGGATATGAAGAGTAAAGTGGAGATGGCGAACCCGGCGAGTTGTCAGCTTTTTGCCCAGAACCAGGAGCGAATGCGGCACCATACCGCCGCACAATTAATCAACGGCTTCAATTTTCAGCGCTGGCTGGACGGTAATCCGCAAAGCTCCCATAACGAACATGTCGTGATCAACGGGCAAAACTTCCTGATGGAGATTACGCCGGTACATTTACAAAACGAAAATGACGAATACGTGTTGACCGGGGCGGTCGTGATGTTGCGTTCCACGATTCGTATGGGGCAGCAGCTACAGAATTTGTCCACGCAGGATCTGAGCGCGTTTAGTCAGATTATTGCCGTGAGCGCAAAGATGAAGCACGTCGTTGAGCAGGCGCGCAAACTGGCGATGCTCAGCGCGCCGCTGCTGATTACCGGCGATACGGGAACCGGCAAAGATCTTTTCGCCTATGCCTGTCACCAGGCAAGCCCTCGTTCAGCGAAGCCGTATCTGGCGCTCAACTGCGCTTCAATCCCGGAAGATGCGGTAGAAAGCGAACTATTTGGCCATGCGCCGGAAGGTAAAAAAGGCTTTTTTGAACAGGCGAATGGCGGTTCGGTGCTGCTGGATGAAATTGGCGAAATGTCGCCGCGTATGCAGGCGAAGCTGCTACGTTTTCTCAATGATGGTACGTTCCGTCGCGTCGGCGAAGATCACGAAATTCATGTTGATGTCCGCGTTATCTGCGCCACGCAGAAAAATCTGGTGGAGCTGGTGCAAAAAGGACTGTTCCGCGAAGATCTCTATTATCGACTTAACGTTCTGACGCTTAATTTGCCGCCGTTGCGCGATTGTCCGCAGGATATTATGCCGTTGACCGAACTGTTCGTGGCGCGTTTTGCCGACGAACAGGGCGTTCCGCGACCGAAACTGTCTGCCGATCTGAGTACGGTCCTCACTCGTTACGGCTGGCCGGGTAACGTTCGCCAGCTTAAAAATGCGATTTACCGGGCGCTGACGCAGCTGGAAGGGTATGAGCTGCGTCCGCAGGATATCCTGCTGCCTGACTACGATGCCGCGACGGTGGCAGTCGGCGAGGATGCGATGGAAGGTTCGCTGGATGACATTACCAGTCGTTTCGAACGTTCTGTCCTTACTCAGCTTTATCGTAGCTATCCGAGTACGCGTAAACTGGCGAAACGGTTGGGGGTATCGCATACCGCGATTGCCAATAAGCTGCGTGAATATGGTCTGAGCCAGAAGAAGGGTGAAGAGTAGAAAAAAAGAAGGCCTCCGGATAGAGGCCTTCTTGTGACAAAAGAGCACCGCCTGTAGCACTGACAAACGTAGCGCCAGCAGGCGCTGGCTTATGCCTTCAGGACATTAAGCGCGGCGTCGTAATCCGGCTCGTGGGTGATTTCATCCACCAACTGGCTGAAAATAACGTTGTCGTTTTCGTCAAGCACGATGACTGCGCGCGCCGCCAAACCTTTCAGCGGGCCGTCAACGATTTCGACGCCGTAGTTTTTCAGAAACTCGTTATTACGCAGAGTGGAAAGCGTAATAACGTTGCTCAGGCCTTCCGCGCCGCAAAAACGCGACTGTGCAAAAGGCAGGTCAGCAGAAACGCACAATACGACGGTATTCTCCACTTCTGTGGCCAGTTGATTAAACTTACGAACTGATGCGGCGCATACGCCAGTATCAATGCTTGGGAAAATATTCAGCACTTTGCGTTTGCCTGCATATTGGCTGAGGGAAACGTCAGACAAATCTTTTGCGACAAGAGTAAAAGCCTGTGCTTTGCTACCAGCCTGCGGAATAACGTTGGCAACGGTGACCGGGTTACCCTGGAAATGTACAGTCTGTGACATAATTATGTTCCTATTTACTTATAGTTAACGTCGAAATCCAGTTTAAGTCATTATTCATTAACACGGCAAATACTATTTGTAGCAAGCCGCGTCCGGCGCTATCAGAGGGGAAGAGATGAGATCTGTTAAGGTATATGAGGAAACCTGGCCGTTACATACGCCTTTCGTTATTGCGCGTGGTAGCCGAAGCGAAGCGCATGTTGTCGTTGTCGAACTGGAAGAAGAGGACGTAAAAGGCATCGGGGAATGTACGCCATATCCACGTTATGGTGAAAGTGATGCCTCGGTCATGGCGCAAATCATGAGTATTGTGCCTCAGTTGGAAAACGGGCTGACTCGCGAAGCATTGCAGAAACTGTTGCCGGCAGGCGCGGCGCGCAACGCGGTGGATAGCGCCTTATGGGATCTGCAGGCCCGCCAGCGGCAGCAAAGCCTTGCCGGGCTGCTCGGCGTGACGCTGTCCCCGGTTTTTACTACCGCGCAAACGGTAGTGATAGGCACGCCGGAACAGATGGCTGCCAGTGCGGCGGCACTATGGGAAAAAGGGGCGACGTTGCTGAAAATCAAACTCGATGCTCGTCTGATTAGCGAACGTATGGTGGCGATCCGCTCGGCGGTGCCGGAGGCGACGCTCATTGTGGACGCCAATGAATCGTGGCGCCCGGAGGGGCTGGCGGCGCGTTGCCAGTTACTGGCGGATCTGAATGTCGCGATGCTGGAGCAGCCGCTGCCCGCGCAGGATGACGCCGCCCTGGAAAATTTTATTCATCCGTTGCCCATCTGTGCAGATGAGAGCTGCCATACTCGCAGTAGTCTGAAAGCCCTGACGGGGCGCTACGATATGATCAACATTAAGCTGGATAAAACCGGCGGTCTGACCGAGGCGCTGGCGCTGGCAACGGAGGCGCGGGAGCAAGGATTCGGCCTGATGCTGGGCTGTATGCTCTGTACATCAAGAGCGATTAGCGCCGCGCTGCCGCTTATGCCGCAGGTGAGCTTCGCCGATCTTGATGGCCCAACATGGCTGGCGGTTGATGTTGAGCCCGCGCTACGCTTTACGACGGGTCAACTCCATCTTTAGGATGCCAGCGGAGCAGATTCGACATAGCCAGCAAGTATTTTTCGCTGGCTTCATCGGCAGAAACAGGGGGAAACTCGGCGGTAATGCAGTGCAGGTTGAGGTCGGCGCACCAGCTGCCAAACGAACCGGGCGTTTCGTAACCTACACTGGTTACCAGCGGCAACGCAAACGCATCGGCCAGCCACTCGCCTAGCTCGCTGCGACGTGGATCTTCAATGCAGGCTAGCGGATCGTGAAAAGAGACGACCCAGGCGGGTTGGAGTCGATGAATTAACTGGCAAAGCGCCTGGGTTTCCGGTTCTGAGCCGGGATGGTCGCCGGTTAGCAGCACGACATCACGCTCTTGCGCGCGGCTATTCCAGCGATAAACTGTCTCACCCGCTTTCCAGTTGGCGGCGGGAAAGTTACGGTTTAGATCAATGCCATTCGCATTTGCCCTTAACCCCAGTTGACAGCCATCAGGATTAACGGCAAGTACGACATGATGACGGCGAAGGGTTGGATTTAAGGTGCGTAACGCACAGGAGAGCGTCACCACGGATGAGGTTTCATCCCCGTGGGTGCCAGCCAGTATCAGACCGCTTTCGCGATTGGCGGCAGGCGCCGGAAACCAGATTAGCGGCGCGCCTAGTAGCGAACGTCCATAATGTTCAGTGCCTGGCGGAAATGCGCCGCGCTCGGCACGGGGGCGGGTGACAGTCATACGCGTTTCCCGAAGCTGAGACCAGTAGGGTAATCATCGTAGTGTTGTGTAAAACCCGCCGATTATCAAATGGTTTCTATTTACCCTCTTGTATGGCGCGATATCAACTTTCTGGCGGAAGATAATTGCATTTCTTTCTGCTGAAACAAATAATTACGTTGTCATTTAACTCATCTTTGAGGAACTTCTATGAGGCATTCTGTTTCAGTAACCTGTTGTGCGCTGTTGGTTAGCAGCTTTTCCCTGGCATATGCTGCGGATGTTCCCGGCGGAACGGTACTGGCAGAAAAACAAGAACTGGTGCGTCATATCAAAGATGAGCCCGCTTCGTTAGATCCAGCGAAAGCCGTTGGGCTGCCTGAAATTCAGGTGATCCGCGATCTGTTTGAAGGGCTGGTTAACCAGAACGAAAAGGGTGAAATTATTCCTGGCGTCGCCAGCCAGTGGAAGAGCAATGATAATCGTATCTGGACGTTTACGTTGCGGGATAATGCGCAATGGGCCGATGGAACGCCGGTGACCGCCCAGGATTTTGTCTATAGCTGGCAACGCCTTGTTGATCCCAAAACGCTTTCCCCCTTCGCCTGGTTTGCCGCTCTGGCTGGCATCACTAATGCGCAAGCCATTATCGACGGTAAAGTCACGCCGGATCAGCTTGGCGTCAGTGCCGTGGACGCGCACACTTTGCGTGTTCAGCTTGACAAGCCGTTGCCCTGGTTTGCCAGTCTGACCGCCAGTTTTGCCTTTTATCCGGTCCAAAAAGCGAATGTCGAAAGCGGCAAAGACTGGATGAAGCCGGGAAAACTGATTGGCAATGGCGCGTATGTGCTTAAAGAGCGCGTGGTAAATGAAAAACTGGTGGTCGTGCCTAATACGCATTACTGGGATAACGCGAAAACGGTACTGCAAAAAGTGACATTTTTACCCATTAACCAGGAATCGGCTGCGACGAAACGTTACCTTGCCGGTGATATTGATATCACCGAATCTTTCCCTAAAAATATGTACCAGAAGTTATTAAAGGATATTCCAGGGCAAGTTTATACGCCGCCGCAATTAGGGACTTATTATTATGCGTTTAACACGCAGAAAGGGCCGACGGCGGATTCCCGCGTTCGTCTGGCGCTAAGTATGACCATTGATCGCCGTTTGATGGCGGAAAAAGTCTTAGGTACCGGTGAAAAACCGGCCTGGCATTTTACACCGGATGTCACGGCAGGATTTAAGCCCGATCCTTCACCGTTTGAACAAATGAGCCAGGAAGAACTTAACGCCCAGGCGAAAACATTGCTGCGTGCAGCAGGCTACGGATCGCAGAAGCCGCTTAAATTAACTCTGCTTTACAATACCTCAGAAAACCATCAGAAAATCGCGATTGCGGTGGCGTCAATGTGGAAGAAAAATCTGGGGGTGGATGTGAAATTGCAAAACCAGGAGTGGAAAACGTATATCGACAGCCGGAATACCGGTAATTTTGATGTTATTCGCGCCTCCTGGGTGGGTGATTACAACGAACCGTCGACTTTCTTATCCTTATTAACGTCCACGCATACGGGGAATATTTCACGCTTTACTAATCCGACTTATGACAAAATCCTGACGCAAGCGACGATGGAAAATACCGCCGAAGCGCGTAACGCGGATTACAATGCAGCGGAGAAAATTTTAACGGAACAAGCGCCTATAGCGCCTATTTATCAGTATACCAATGGCCGGTTAATTAAACCGTGGGTAAAGGGATACCCCATTACTAACCCGGAAGATGTGGCCTATAGCCGTACAATGTATATCGTGAAGCACTGATGCGTACTGGTTTCTTGTTAACTCAAGGTAGCCAAGCCCGCCGCCTGATGCTGGCAGAAGGCATGGGGATTAAGCGAGCGCCTGATGCCGCCGTTCTCATTGCTGTGTTTTCAGCCAGGCGGCAATATCCTGTGTCGGCAGATGATGTTGTGCATTCCAGGTGTCACTCATCGGCCACCACATACCGTCACCACGCGCGAAGGCGACGCGATAGCGCAGCATTGGATCATGCGGATGTAAACGGAGCTGCTCCTGTAAGTCAGGTAGCGTCAATACGCCTCGGGTAAAGGTTTGCTGCGTCACGCGTTCGACCGTTTCCGCCAGTTTTGCATAAGAGGTCGTTTCCCCCGCGACAAAGACGACTTCGTTAGTGATACGCGGCTGATGCAGATAAATTTCAGTGGTCAGGCGACCAATATCCGCAGGCGACGTGACGGTGACCTGCATTTCCCATCCGCCGAGGGCATTGATGGTTTTTTTGGCTAAGTTGACCACACCAAAGGCTGGTTCGAAGAGAAAAGAGGTAAATATACCAGTTGAAACAATCACCCACTCTGTGACGTTTTGCTCGCGCAAAAGCGTCCTGACGTCATACTGTTCGTCCCACACCGGCTGGCCACTGCCTTTGCCGACCACATCGTAATTCACGCCAAACTGCCAGGGGAAATAGCGCTTAACGCCCGCCTCCAGTACCGCGCGGGTGATTTTTATCTGGGTACCCGCACCGGCGACAAACCCCATACAATTGATGATCGTATCAAAACCGTGGAATTGATCTTTTAACGCTGCAACCGAACTGCCTGCGATGTCGACCGGGATAAACCGCGCACCGGCATCTGCCAGTTGTTGATGAATGCTGGAACGTCGTTTGCTCTGTTTATCCCTGGATCGCCCTGACACAATAACGCTAACGGAACCATTACGCTGTGTGACCGCCGGAACCAACGACGCCAGCACTGACGCCCCCAGTTGTCCCGCACCCAGCACCAATACTTTTTCACCCACCTGATTATTGGATTGTTTCATTTGCACCTCTCTGTGTTGATTCACCTGTAGATAGAGATTACGTCAGGGATCTGCGTTCGATAAGACGCCGAAGACGGGTTAGACTGTTCTGATAAATGGGATAATTGGCGGGGGGAAAATGGACAAGCTGGAAGCGATGCAGGTCTATGTTTGCGTGGTGGATACCCATAGTTTTATCAGAGCCGCCGAAGTGCTGGGCGTGCCGCGCTCAACGGTATCGCGAGTGGTTAAAGAACTGGAATCCTGGCTTAAGATTCAACTTTTGCAACGTACAACTCGAAAACTTAGTGTGACCGCAGAGGGGCGGCGTTACTACGAAGAGTGCAAAAGAGTGCTGGCAGATATCGCGGCCATGGAGTCGTCATTTCCCGGCCGGGCGGCACAACCCAAAGGGCGTTTTAAAGTGGGGATGCCGCAATCTCTCGCCCGACATTGCATTATTCCCACGCTCCCGGCCTTTTTGCGCCAATATCCGGAGCTGGAGCTGATACTTTGTTCCAGCGATAGCGTGGAGGATATTATCCTTCAAGGGTATGACTGCGTGATTCGGGCCGGCAGGATCGATGATTCCACCACGCTGGTTTCCCGTCCACTTGCCAGCTTTAACTGGGTGATAGCAGCATCGCCCACTTACATTGAGCGCTACGGTAGCCCTGAAAATTTAGATGATCTGCAAAAGCACCATGCGGTCGGCTACCTGAACCACCGCACCGGGCGTACCACCGACTGGTTTTTTACGCGTGAAGGGAAGGATTACGCGATGCGGGTGCAGGAGACGCTGGTTGTCGATGATACGGACGCTTATATTCAGGCCGGAATACAGGGACTGGGGTTAATTCGCGTCGCCAGCTATCTGGTTGCGCCGTATCTGCACAGCGGGGCGCTGGTGACCTGCATGGACAACCATTCTTACGATTTGCCGCTTGCGCTGGTCTATCCGCAAAACAGGTTTCTGCCGCCTGCGGTACGCGCTTTTTATGACTGGTGCAAAACGGCGCTGAGCCAGCCGGAGCCTCTTCGCTAAAAAATATTATTCCGGATATCGCATTGCCTGTTCAGAAAACTTTTTTACAGACGGTCAAAATGACGGTACTGGTTTTTGACGCATAAGTAAAAGGCATTATCAAACAGGTGCTACACGGCGAGGATATAGCAAGCACGGAACGTTTGGATGCAATAAAAAATCTGTACAACTGTTATTAATGAACTTTTTGTATAAATATAATCGGATTTAACAATACTCATTGTACCTGTATTTTGCTCTTATCATGGCGTCTTTACGACGAAAGGGTGCTTTAGCGTGGAATATTCAATATTAAGTAACAACCTTAAAATGCCTATGGTGGGTTTTGGCGTTTTTAAGGTAACCGACAAAGAAGAATGCCAGCTGTCAGTGTTAAGCGCTATTCGCAGCGGTTATCGTCTTATCGATACCGCTGCGGTATACGGCAATGAAGATGCCGTTGGTGACGCTGTTCGTGAAGCCATCGCGACAGGTCTGTGTACCCGTGAGGAGTTATTTATTACTTCTAAACTGTGGGTGCAAGATATGGCTAACTACGATCTGGCCAAAGCAGGTATTGAAGCATCGCTGAAAAAATCCGGGTTAGATTATTTTGATCTCTATTTATTGCATCAGGCAATGGGCGATTATTTTAGCGCGTGGCGCGCGCTGGAAGACGCTTATGAAGCTGGTAAACTAAAAGCCATTGGCGTGTCCAACTTCTATGCGCATGTGTTAGCCAACTTCTGTGAAACCATCAGAATTACGCCAATGGTAAACCAGGTCGAATTGCATCCATACTTTGCACAACCCGCCGCGCTGGAAACCATGAAGCATTATAACGTTCAGCCTGAAGCGTGGGCGCCGTTAGGCGGCGGGAGACATAAACCGTATGAAAATGTCATGCTTCAAGGGATTGCCGATGCCCATCAAAAAACCATCGCGCAGGTTGTCCTGCGTTGGAACGTGCAGCGTGGCGTCACGGTTATTCCTAAATCCACTCGACAGGAACGTATTGAAGAGAACTTTGCTATCTGGGATTTCTCACTAACGGATAACGAAATGGCTCAAATCAACGCCCTTGATTTAGGCTACGTTGGCGAAGCGGTGAAGCATTTTAATCCTGAATTTGTTCGCGGTTGTCTTGGCGTTAAAATCCACGATTGATCCCGGCGCTTGCGGATGTTTTCTCGCATGAACAGCTTCTAACACGGTTGCCGGAGCGTAGACGGCAACCGTATGATATTCGCCTGGCCGTCAGGCGCCGAAGGCACCATCGATGGTGTGCATCGCGCCGGTGACGAAAGAGGCTTCCGGGCCGGCAAGCCATGCCACCATTCCAGCCACTTCTTCAGGTCTTCCGTGTCGTTTGATCGCCATGAAACTGTGCATCAGCTCTTTCATTGGGCCATCTTCAGGATTGATGTCGGTATCAATGGGGCCTGGCTGCACTACATTTATTGTAATCCCGCGGGGGCCAAAATCACGGGCTAAGCCGCGCGCCAGCCCTTGCAGGGCTGATTTACTGGCGGCGTACGCGGCCATTCCCGGTACGGGCATCCGATCGCCATTCACGGAACCGATAATAATGATGCGTCCACCTTCCGGCATGTTGCGGGCTGCTTCCACTGACGCATGGTAAGGCGCATGGATATTAATGCGGAACAAACGATCTATCGCATCGCTATCTTGTTCCAGCGCATCGCCGAAGAGAGCGACGCCCGCATTGACGACCAGAATATCCAGCGGTCCGTACTCACGCACGAGGCTGATGACGGCATCCCGATCGGCGCTATCCGTCTGGATGGCGGTGCTTCCGGTTTCCGCTGCCAGTTTTTCGGCGGCTTCATGCGATCCGGCGTAGCTGAAAACGACCGATGCGCCGTCAGCGCTAAAGCGTCGTACAATAGCCGCGCCGATACCACGACTTCCCCCTAAAACCAGTACAGATTTGTTGCGAAATAGCGTCATCAGGATGTCCTTTATGATATTGTAGTAACCACTACAATATGCGTAATGAAATCATGCCGTCAAGGAGTTATGTAGTAATGACTACAAAACATAGCCGAACGCCGGGTCGCCCTCGCCAGTTCGATCCGGAACAAGCCATTGAAACCGCTCAACACTTATTTCATTCACGCGGCTACGACGCGGTGAGCGTAGCGGATCTGACAAAAGCGTTCGGGATCAATCCTCCCAGTTTCTATGCGGCGTTTGGCAGCAAGCTGGGGCTGTATACTCGCGTATTAAAACGTTACAGGATGACCGACGCGATTCCGCTCGGGGCGCTTCTGCGTCACGATCGCCCGACCGCGAAGTGCCTTATCGATGTGCTGATGGAAGCGGCAAGACGTTACGCTGCCGATCCTGATGCCACTGGGTGTCTGGTTCTGGAGGGCGCTCATTGTAACGATAAACCGGCACGAGAGGCCGCCTGCGAGTTTTACATCGCTGCTGAAAACCTGATTCGCACTTATGTCGCCATGCGGTATCCGCAAGAGGCTGACCGGATGACGGACTTTATGGGGACGCTAATGGCGGGACTTTCCGCCAAGGCGCGAGCGGGGTATAGCCTGGAGCGTCTTCAGGAGAGCGTGCTTCTGGCTGGGGATGTGCTGGAGCGATTACTGCCGGATTAACGCAGTGCATCAAAAAACCTGAGCCAATCAGATACGGGCAAACAGGGAGCAATAGCCCTAATCATCCATCTTGCCGTTGCGGTATTCGGTAAAGTGCATCAAAAATAGAGGTGTCAGGGAAACGAGAAATGCAAAAATGTAGTCTTATTACGGTACTTAGCTTATCAGTGTTGATGTTAGCCGGATGTACAACGACCTATACCATGACGACCCGGACGGGAGAGATTATTGAAACGCAGGGTAAGCCGGAGGTTGACACCGCAACCGGAATGACGAAATACGCTGATGCTTATGGTTATCATCGCGTCATTAAAACCAGTGAAATAGTGCAGACGACAGAAGGCGCATCGAAGCTGGACTGGTAATGCGCTAAAGCAGTTAGGAGGCCGTGTCCAGTATGGGTACCGGATTGTTTCTGGGCCTGAATTGAATAGAGCGCCTGTATAGCCGAATTCCGGGTATCGGCTTGATTTGTGTTGTCAGTTATTTGGTTGTTCCCTGTATAGTGAAGATAAACAGTACTCATGGCTAACGGTCTGTTTTGGATTGCTAACTATCCCGGATTCTGCGCGTTTTATTTAGTCACAACCGTGGTTAAGAATATTTTGGGTCAGACTTACACGCCGGGTATTAAGATAATCCGTCGCATAGAGAGCTTGATCGGCATCATTCGGTTCAAGAAGAAACGGCGTAACTTTAGGTATGAGATCAGCAAACAGGTTATATTGATCCACAGAGGCAAAATGCCGGGTAGCGCTGGCCCAGGGCATTCGCATCAGCTCTGCGTAAGAAGGGGATAGTTGAACTGGCAAATCAAATTCTTTCAGATTAGCAAGCATCTCCTTACTCATATAAAATGTGACCCTGTTTCGCGAAAAGGTGTTAAGCACTGCCTTCAGTCGTTTAACTTTTGCTTCTTTACTCATGCTATTATCAAAAAAACGTGGTGAAAGCATAATAGCAATCGATGCATTTGATGAAATAACATTATGTAGTGGTTTCAGGGCTACAACAATCTGATCGTTTGTGAAGATACGCTGCGTACCAGAGGAAGTAGTATAGTTTCCACCCAGCCAGATCACATAATCTGTTGTTTTGAGGGGAAGCGCTTTTTCCGGTATATTACCCCTGTCAGGTGCCACTGTTTCAATTGCTAGTGAGTCTTGTCCCCAGACATTATTTACTTTAGAACTCAAAAAATTATATTCTGAAATATTCCTTAGTTTTAGTAGAGTTATCTGCGAGCGGGTAAAAAAGAGATTGAATCTCACTTTGTTCTGCAATTGCCGAAGTAATCTGAGCGTGTTCTGATCGATCAGATGACTATACAGACCAACCGTTTTTCCGGAAAGTATTGCTGAGGCATTGTTCGCAAGAAGCATCTCTTTTATAGCTCCTTGCCCAATAATCAGTATGCAACTGTATTTTTCTGGTCTGATTTTATCTATGGGGATATCGGTAAGATTGACCAGGTCAGGAGTGCCATGCCGCCAATTATCATGAATGACTGTGGCTCCGGAGGCGTCTCCTCCGGCTCCCCTGGTGATAATAAGAGGAGGGTAGGTACTGGCATGTGCGATATACGAAAAACAAGCTACCATTGCTAGCGCTGTGTTTCTGATGGTTGTATACATATCGTCTGCCCTGATTTCGAAAATATGAATAATGTCTCCTCTTATAATGTACATCAAAAAGAGAGCATTTTAATTAAACGTTATCTCAACGAGATAAAAGGTTAGCACGGGAAAGTATAGAGAGAATGTAATCATACCAACATTATAGATGTGGGAGCATGAAGGCCCCGCAAGCCGCCCGGCCAGCATACTCCCATTAATAGTTAAAGTATGGACTTTGCTTTTACCGTAAACTGTAGCCAATATTACCTGATCACTACACCGTACAGTACTGTCAGAAATCTATCCCCGGTGTCGCGTGCACGCAATTTATTTTTTTTCAATTCTTTCAAAATGTTAACTATATTTAATAGTCACTTATTTTACCAGAATCAATACTGAGAGTTTTATTACCGTTCTGAAAAGAGAAGACTTTTCAGATGAAATGCGTGGATGGTACGAAGTCATTACAGTACAGGGATGTAATAATAAAGATCGACAATGGATTCATTACTCTGTTGCTTTTGGACGGATGCCAAATGGAAGTATTCAATATCTTCTCCTTCTCTCCTGATAAGATTCAGTTTTGGCAATATACACATATATATTGTATTGGAAAATTGTTGATATTGTTCTTTATGACCAACGAAATGGAATTTTGCATATTTACCACATTTTATTACCCTCGACATGGGTATTTTGCCTCCATCGACGGAATTATGTTCCATACCAAAAAAACTGCTTACGGCGATGACCTGGTCTTTGGTATTATCCGGCTTAAAAGACGAGAGACAATACACATTTTCGCCCCACGTTCTGAGCGTCTCATGAATGATTTTCCATTTTATAGGCGACGCTTTTTTAGGAAGGTCATTTGTTGCGATCTGATGAGACGTTTGAAATCCGAAAATTTCTTTTGACGTAAGCTGACAAATTTCGAACTGATAATGCTCATCACAGTCAAGCCAGTAGGGAGGCCGTAGGTTTCTGAGATCCCAGAAATCAGCCTTGCGATAGTTATTGGGATTGACGCCAAATGTTTTTTTGAACTCTCGACTATAGGACTGCACTGAATCAAACCCCATTCTGAACGCGATATCTGTGACCGACTGAGAGGTCAGCTTTAGCAGAGTGGCGCTTCTGCTCAACTTGCGTTGTCTGATATATTTTCCGATTGAGACGCCACACTTTTCTTTAAAAAAATCCTGCAAACTCCTTCGCGAATAACCTGTTATAACAACCAGCTTTTCAATATCAATCCTCTCTTCAAGATTTTTTTCTATTTGCTCTAATACTGAGATTATTATGGCTTTTTTCATCATCATTCCTCTTTATTGAAGCCGAAAATATAAACATTTAAGGTGTTTGACATACTGTGTTATTAAACTGGTGGGTGGTTGTTAGCTTTTCTGGCAAAACAAGAAAGATTTAAATTGCTTGACGTTTCTGAATAAACTTTACACTTGGAGATCGGATTTTGCCAGTAAAGCTAAGTAATTAGCATGGCGAAGGGCATAATTTCACAGGCGGTTAAAATGATTGAATAACCCTGAATTTTTAGCCCGTGAGATTATAAATCTCGTAATCATTTCTAATGAATAAAAGGGAATTGTTTTGTACTTCAAAAGATCTTTATTAGCGTTAGCAATTTGTGCATCCGTGGTCTCAGTAGAGGCGGTGGCGAATACCAGAGCCAATGATATGGCTTCTTCTGCTACACCTGCTTCTGTTGGTCACCGTCCTGTGGCAACTACTAATGCAAAAAAAATAGAAGTGTCTGGGGAACTGACGACCGGTTCAACCCTCCAGATAGCGGATGTTTTTATTAGGGATGAGGATGGGGATCCCTTATCGCTGGATAAAATGAATAATGCCGACGATATTAAATGGTATCTGGTGGATAATGAGGCCGCCGATCCTTCTGGAACCCCGGCGGCAACCGGGACGGCTTTTACCATTCCTGCTGATGCAGGTGGTAAAAAAATTAAAATCGTTTACCGGATTAAGACGGCAACGGGGGTGCCGGATAGTGCATTCTTGCCTGCCACTGTCTTATTAACTTCTGCATCTTCTGGGGTGGGCGGCGACTCCGCCGCAGACGGTACAATTTCTAATAAGCTACGTTCTGTCACTATCAATGTGGTGAATGAAAGTGGTAAACCGACTGATAAACTCAACGGTACCAATGACGCCAACACCCCAGTGGTGGGCGGCACCCTTGAAGCGGTACTGGAGTGTGCCACCACAGCGGCGGCTGAGTGTGAGGTCAGTAATTATAACTTTACCTGGCAGATGGCGGATGCCGGGACACCAGATAAGTTCACCGATCTGAATAATACCAACGCTGAAAAACATAAATATATTATTAAAGGAACCGAGCAGAATAAACTGTTCCGTGTCCACGTTACGCCTAAAACGACGAAAGCCACGCCGGAGAATAAACGCGCTATCCGTCGCTGATTTTTATCGCTAAATAAACATCTTATTTAAATACTCCCCCTGCCAGGCAGGTGGATATAGCAGGAGACAATACAGTGGTTTTTTCTAAAAAACCCATTACTAAATATATAACCTGGGCCATTGTTACCAGTCAGATTCCACTGCCGGTCATTGCTGATAGCGATAATGAAATTCAGTCGTGGATTGCGGGGACGGCATCGTCTATTTCTCCGCATCTGCAGGAGGGGACGCTGGAGGATTATGCCAAAGGAAAAATAAAGGCATTACCAGGGCAAGCCGCTAATCATCTGGTGAACGAGGGGATGAAGAGCGCTTTTCCGGAGATTATTTTCCGTGGTGGCGTCAATCTTGAAGATGGCGCGAAATATCGCTCATCAGAGTTCGATATGTTTATTCCCGTCGAGGAAACGACATCGTCTTTACTCTTTGGCCAGCTTGGCTTTCGCGACCACGACAGCAGCAGTTTCGATGGCCGCACCTATGTTAACGTTGGTATGGGTTACCGCCAGGAGGTCAATGGATGGCTGCTCGGCGTCAATACGTTTCTGGATGCCGACATCCGTTATTCCCACTTACGTGGCGGCATTGGCGGGGAAGTTTATAAAGACAGTCTGGCCTTTTCCGGCAACTATTATTTCCCTCTCACCGGTTGGAAAACGTCAGCAGCGCATGAATTACATGATGAGCGTCCGGCATATGGCTTTGATCTGCGAACAAAAGGCACGCTTCCCGATTTTCCCTGGTTCAGTGGCGAGCTGACATATGAACAGTATTACGGGGATAAAGTTGATCTATTGGGTAACGGTACATTAAGCCGGAATCCCCGCGCCGCAGGTGCGGCTCTGGTCTGGAATCCTGTCCCCTTGCTTGAGTTCAGAGCAGGATATCGGGACGCCGGTAACGGCGGATCGCAGGCAGAGGGCGGTCTGAGAGTCAACTATTCCTTCGGTACGCCGTTACATGAACAGCTTGATTACCGCAACGTTGGGGCGCCGTCAAATACGACTAACCGGCATGCCTTTGTCGATCGTAATTACGATATCGTCATGGCGTATCGGGAGCAGGCCAGTAAAATCCGCATTACGGCAATGCCGGTGTCAGGCCTGTCCGGGACGCTGGTGACATTAATGGCGACGGTAGATAGCCGTTACCCGATTGAGAAGGTTGAGTGGTCGGGTGATGCGGAGCTTCTCGCCGGACTCCAGCTTCAGGGGAGTCTGGGCAGCGGCCTTATCCTTCCACAACTTCCGCTGACGGCGACCGACGGTCAGGAGTATAGCCTTTATTTAACGGTGACTGACAGCCGGGGTACTCGCGTGACCTCCGAGCGTATCCCGGTAAGGGTGACACAGGATGAGACCAGTTTCCGTTCATGGATAAATGTTATCAATGACGATGTTCAGGTTGAGGACGGCAACTTTGTTATCAGTACGCCGCTTCCTGCCGGAGAAGAGGGGAAGGTTATTGAGTGGCACTACGTGCGCGAGCGTTCTGAAGAGGAGTGGGCATCGCTCAAACCACGTCATATTAAGTATCAATCAGATACGCCGGGTCTGGCATTTAAAGCGCTCGGTGGTAGAGAGCGTGACGGCCATTGGATTGAACGGGTTCTGGTGACCCATATCGGCGATGATGCCCGCTCGCTCAAATTACATATTGAAGCAAGCGGACCAGACGATAAACATCCGGTGAAGGGTACCGTACTACTACGAGCGCAGTCAGACAGTATTGCGCAGAAGGTCACTTCTGTGGAGGTGCTTTTTACGCCGGGTACTGAAGAAGCCAACGGAAGCGTTACTGCGCCAGTCGTCGGAACAGAAATGCGAGCCAGAACGCTTTGTGTAAATAACACGGACTGTACTGATGCGTTTAATTATCAGTGGGATATCTCGGATGAAATGAAATCCTGGCAATCCGTACCGGGGGCGACAAAGGCCACCTGGCTTATCCCTTATAGCCTTAACGGGGAATCGCTACAGAATAAATATATCCGCGTCAGAATTATTTCTGATAAAGAAAATGCCAAGAGTTCTACCGCAGCATCTGATGCGAATTAATGTTTTAAAAAGGATCAACAGTGCGTATGTCGAAACATAATCTTATTATCTATAGCCTGCTTCTGGCGGCTGCGCCGATAAGCGTCTTGGCGGATTCGTCGACAACGTCCGCGGCAACCGTCAGGATGTTTTCTCCACCTACGGCGCCGAGCGTTGGGCACAGGCCTGGAACACCTCGCGATGGCTACGAATTGAAGTTTAATGGACTTGACTTTTCTATTGAAAAGTATACACCTTTTCCGGGAATGACTATTGAGAGGTATGCCAGAAATGTAGGCATCAGAGATCCGGATAATAACTATCAGTCTGCGGAAACTTTTACTACAGTATGTACGTATTATCAGATAAATAAAGATAACTCTCAGCATATACTTAAACGTGAAAAGCCATGTGAGCATAAATTTAATATCCAAAAGGAACATCGGGGTTCAAAGATTAAACTAGAAATTTATAATGAAACGGATATGGCTTCAGCGTCAGGGTACACGCCTGTGCCATCGGTATCTGAATTTCAGTATATTGAAACAGAAACTATATCTAATACGCCAAGTCGAGATTTAACAGTTATGAGTATAGATAAGTCTGTATTATCGCCGGGTGAAAGTGCCACCATCACAACTATTGTTAAGGATATCGACGGGAATCCTATAAATGAAGTTTACATTAATAAGTCTGTAGCGTGTGAAATTTTAGAGTGCTTATGGGATTATGGTCCCCTTAAGAAAGAAAATGCTCCAGGTAAATATACACAAGTTATAACCTATCGTGGGCATAGTAATGAGCGTATTGACATATCTTTTAAATATTCAGAGGCTTTTACGAAAACAATTTCCATCAGAGGAAGACCATAAAACTATATTAATCATTATGGGTAATGTAATTCTTTTTATCACCATCATCTTATTATGGATGTTTACCTGGTTTTTTAGCGGATTGCTAAATAATTATTATGGCTAAAATAATACAAACATTAAAAGGAGAGGTTTTTATGACGCCAACAACAACACAGGATTATATCTCATTGGGTCAGGAACACGCTGTCACCTTTGGCAAAACGCAGCTGACCCTCAAACCCGGTATACTGGCTGAAGGCGAACCATTACCCTGCACAAAGGGGCTGGTGAGCCATAATTTATTACCGGGTTACTGTATCCCGGGGATAAAAAAGCGGATTATTGTCGTCCCGTCACTGGATACGCCGGTTTGTGAATGGCAGGTAAAAGACTGTAGTGACCGCCTTAAATCAGCGGGTAGCCACTCAAACCGGGCGGTATATGTGCTGAGTATGGATACGCCATTTGCTCAGGCCCGTTTTATTCGGGAACATGATATTCATCCCGGCATAACCTTTGTTTCTGACTACGCTTGCCGCCAGTTTTTGGATAATTCCGGGCTGAAAATTAATGAGCTCAGTATTTTTGCCAGAGCGTTGATAGAGTGCGATGAAAATAATGTGGTTACGCGTGTTATTGTACCACGAGATATCACTCATCTTCCTGTTTACTAATCACTTATATCAGCACCGTCCCTGCACAGAGAACCGAATAACCGGCAATGCAGGGGCGCAGGCATCCTCCTGTAGTGCCCCCACATTTAACACATATACTATTGCATCACGCATAAGGAACTGAAAATGATGCCAGCGGATGGGGCAGGTTAACGTTATGGCACCCCTGAATTTCTGCAATAATCGTCTGGTAACCGGAAAGCCACTTATGACTTTGTGATTTGGCCTGCTGGTGCTGTAAATTATTTATCAATAGCTCCATTGATTCGCGGGTCTGCCAGTAATAATTATTAACCATTCTTCCGCTGGCGGCATCGGTATAGCTTTCCATCCCAATATAGCCATCAATAGACTGCGTATAGCGCTCAATCCAGCCATCCAGTTGATAAAACTCTTCGTCGTACTCTTTTTTTTCGAAAATAAAACTTGTCAGAAACAGCGACATGGTATTTCTCCTGTTACGCAATATCAATCAAACACCCATCAACGTGGATTCAAAACGTAAACCTGGCATCATTTTTTCAAGGCCGTCAGTCAGCATGTTTCCTGCCGCGTACAATTCATCAACCGGCATTTCCGGCAAGCTTTCAAGGATAAACCACATCGCTTTATCTGAAGCGCTTAGTCGGGTACGTACTCCCTGACGCCAGTTCCAGCGCCGACAGGTGACGCCTCTGTCATCGCGCCAGATAACTTCGCCCGGTTCTGGCGACTCGGTGGCGGGTTGTCCTTCTTTCAGAGTATCAAATGTTTCACTTCCGTCTGCGAAAACCAGCCGCGGCGATCCACAATAAGCCGCGCTATTTTCGCCGCCTACCGGTACGGCATAGCGCAGGCTCACCGCGTTATAAAGATCCACGACCGGGTCCAGCGACGCCATTGTTCCATCCTTCAACACGCGTTTTCGTAGCGCTTCAGCCGAGCAGGGGGTGCGCTTTGGTTTTGCGCCGAATGCTTTAAACACCGCATTCCAGGCGTCTATATGCGCCTGTGCCCACGTCGGTTGGCCGTTAATTACGGCCTGACAGGCCTCTTTTAGCGCGATTTCTCCGACCTGCGCATCGCGAATCGGAGCGGCAATAACATTAATACTTAATGCACGAAAGCCGGGAGCGATACGGGCCAGTTCCGGGCTGATTGACGGTAACATAGAAGACATCGCATAATCCTGTAATGACTATTTTCTTCTATGATATCGACCAATGACCAAAAAAGTCAATTTATCGACCACGGCGGGCGCCGACGTCAGCACAATAAATGAAGCTGTTTCCCAACGTATCAAACAATTTCGTAGCCAAAAAAAGATGTCGCTGGATGAGCTTGCGCGGCGTTCCGGCGTCAGTAAAGGAATGCTGGTGGAAATTGAAGGCTGTAAAGCCAATCCAAGCATTGCGCTGTTATGTAAGATCGCGGCGGCAATGGGAGTGTCCGTGGCGGATTTTGTCAACGTCGCCAGCGAGCCGATGGTCCATCTTATCGACCGGGATGCTATTCCGGTGTTGTGGCGCGGCGAGAAAGGCGGCAGCGCAAAACTGATGGCGGGAACCAGCGGGCCGGATATGCTGGAACTCTGGCAATGGATAATGCATCCTGGTGAACAGTTTGAATCGGCAGGGCATCCGGCAGACACCTGTGAATTACTGTTTGTTAATCAGGGAACACTGACATTAACAGTCGACGGTAGACGCTTTATTATTCGGGAGGGCTGCTCCGCTGTAGCCAGAACCGACATGCCTCATGCCTACGTTAACGACACTAATGAGGTGCTTGAATTTACCATGACGGTGAATGAAAAGAGCCGTTGATCACCGTAAGGTGCTAACAACCCGTCATCCGGACAGGGAAGCCTCGGTGCCCGATAAGCGTTATCGGGCACCGGCTATCTTTTATTTTGTCGCAGGCGCGGCCTCCGGGTCATCGATATAGAGCGTCTGGCTTGGGAAGGCGAAGTCAGCGCCGTTTTCCTGGACAATCGCAATAATTTTCAGGTAAACATCCTGCTGTACGGCAAGCCATTCCTGCCATACTGTTGTTTTGGTAAAGCAATACACCATAATATTCAGCGAAGAGTCGGCGAATTCATTAAAATAGACCAACAGCGTCTGTTTCTGATCGATATCTCTGTGCGCCTGCAGCATGTTTCTGATAGCGTCAACAATGAGGCCAATTTTGTCGGCATCTTCGTAACGTAATCCAATAACCGTTTTTATTCGACGGTTGGTCATCCGTCCCGGATTCTCAACGCTAATGGATGAAAAGACGGAATTAGGCACGTACAACGGGCGGTGGTCGAATGTGTTAATTCGCGTAATTCGCCAGCCGATTTCGGCGACCGTACCTTCGATATTTCTGTCAGGAGAACGAATCCAGTCTCCGATACTGAAGGGGCGATCGAAATAGAGCATAATACCGGAGAAAAAATTGCTCAGGACATCTTTGCCCGCCATACCAACAGCGATACCGCCGATACCGCCAAAGGTCAGCAGACCGGACAGACTCATGCCAAAATGTTCGCCATACAGTAAGACAATCGCGACAATAATGGTTATTTTTATGACCCGTGCCAGAATACGGGTACTGGTGACATCTCTACCTTTATTGACCTGTGCTTTTTCAAATTGGTTAATAATCAGGAAAAGTTTTATCGTCAGAATAAGCGCAATGAGCGAGGTGCAGATAAAATCAATGACCCCGGAAGAGATAAAACGCAAATTATAATCTTCAATAGCATTATTCAGGATGCTCCCGATGGTCCCAATAATAATTGCATAAATAAAAAACTGTGCCGCATGGAACGTGAATCCTTTCTTCCACTGTACGTTACGGCTGAGCCAAAATCTCACGACCAGCAACGCCATACCGCAACTGAAAAGTATCGCCAGATTAAATGCGTTTTTGAGAAAAAATTCAGTGAACATTATTGTTTTCCGCTCCTTCCTACGATAACAGCTCAGAATGACCTGATTAACAGGTATTTTACCCAGGATAAACGCGCAGATCATCGATAAGTAAAAAGAAGAAATAGTGCTATCAGCTTTAATCTCAGCGGTTTACTTTTTATGTAAATACAATGTCACGTTTTATAGAGCAGACATCGCGCGATTGTCATGGTATTGTTGCTATCAGGTAACAAAGTCATCTGTAAAGGACAATACTATGATCATGATGAAGCTGAAATCGGCGAAGGGGAAAAAATTTCTGTTATGCCTGCTGGCAGTGTTTATCGTTGCGGCATCGGTGGTAACGCGCGCGACTATCGGCGGTGTGATTGAGCAATATCATATTCCACTGTCCGAGTGGACAAGCTCTATGTATGCCATTCAGTCGGCAATGATTTTCGTTTACAGTCTGGTGTTCACTATTCTGCTGGCGATTCCTTTGGGGATCTATTTCCTCGGCGGAGATGAGTAACAGGAATAGGGTATTGGCCGGATGGCAGCGCCATCCGGCAGGACGGAAGAGGGATTAATCGTCCTCGTCGTCCAGTTCAACCGGTGTTTGATACTCATCAGGCTTAATGACTAACAGGTCGCAGCGCAGATGGTCAATGACCTGTTCGGCCGTGTTCCCCAGAAACGCGGCCGAGAGTCCGGTACGTCCAACGGTGCCAAGCACAACGATCCCCGCCTGGAGATGTTCAGCAAGATCCGGGATAACTTCTTCCGGCAAGCCTTTTTCTACATGCGTAACTTTTTCATCGATGCTGAATTTCTGGCGCAGCGCTTTCATCGCCAGTAAATGCTGGCCTCTGATGGCGTCGTTATACACGCTGGGATCAAATTCCGGCAGCTCAATGGCGATATTGATTGGCGTAACGGGGTAGGCGCCGACCAGGTGTACTTCGGTATGATTAACCTGCTCCGCCAATTGTAAGGTCTCTTTTACCAGCTTTTCGTTGAGAGCATTGTGATAGGGCTCTTCGCTTGCCAGGTTCACGGCGACCAGGGCTTTGCCGCCCTCTGGCCACGGCTGATCCTTGACCATCCACACGGGGCTTGGGCATTTACGCAGCAAATGCCAGTCGGTAGGGGTAAAAATGACCGCTTCCAGTCGATCGTGCTGATGCGCCATTTTCAACACCAGATCGTGACTGCCGGCGATAACCTCCTGGATGATGGCCTCAAAGGGACGATTGTGCCAGACCACTTTAATTTCAATGGGGACACCGGCTTCAAGATAATATTTCGCCTGCTCACGTATCCAGGCTGTGCGTTGGCTTATTACGCCCTGACGCATTGCGGTGCGTTCGTCAGGAGAAAGCAGGGTGGTCATCTCATACGAGAAATCGTAAATAGGCAGGAAAGCTTTAATTTTGCCGCCAATCCGTTGATGCAAATAAACTGCTCGCCGTAATGCGGGTTGGTCGTCCTGATTGGGATCGATGACCACCAGCATATTTTGATACATAGCCATACAGGGTCTCCTTACAACTGTCATCGCAGTTTGTAACTAAAGAGTAACTCAAATATGGTGAATGAAACAGAGGAAGCGCTTCTGCCAGATCAATAAATGAGAAAAATTTAACGATATGGCAGAAGATAACATCAATGGTTTAGCTGACGTTTAAGCGACGTTGCGGGTATGACCGGCGAGGGCCGCCAGCGCATCGCTGTTTTCAATAGTAATATACTTACCTTTCACCGCCAGCATGCCGCTTTTCTGGAAACGCCCCAGCAGACGGCTAATGGTTTCGACCGTTAAGCCAAGATAGTTGCCGATATCGCCACGGGTCATCGTCAGGCGGAATTCACGCGGTGAAAAACCACGCTGCGCAAAGCGGCGGGACAGGTTGTAAATAAACGCGGCCAGACGTTCTTCGGCGTTTTTCTTCGACAATAACAGGATCATATCCTGATCGCCTTTAATTTCACCGCTCATCAGACGCATCATTTGCTGACGCAGGTTAGGCATTTTGCCGGACAGGTCATCCAGCGTCTCAAAGGGGATTTCACATACCATTGAGGTTTCCAGCGCCTGTGCAAAGCTCGGATGATGACCGCTGCCAATGGCGTCAAAACCCACCAGGTCGCCTGCTAAATGGAATCCAGTAATCTGCTCATCGCCTTGCTCGGTAATGGTGTAGCTCTTAATCGTTCCGGAGCGGATAGCATAGAGCGATTTCAGTTCATCACCTGCTTTAAACAGAGTTTGCCCTTTCTGAATGGGCTTTTTGCGCTCGATGATATTATCAAGCTGATCAAGCTCATGCTCGTTAAGTGTGAACGGGATGCAAAGCTGGCTGATACTGCAATCCTGGCAATGGATAGCACAACCGCCAGACTGAATGCGCCGTATAATTCGCTTTTCCGGGATCATAGGTCTGCTCAAGCCGTAATTGATATTTGTCAATTTTAACATCTTTTTGGTGAGCGCGTAAGTCTGAGCTATCCCGGAGAAGGAATAATTCAAGTATAAGTTTGATGAATACTTTTATCTATTTGAAAATACGTAATTTATTTGTTGCTGCTTTACATAAAAGTGTGACCGATAAGGCACTTTTTGCCTGTATATTCATAATAAAAGATAGCCTTCATGGCGTAATAGCCACTCTTTTCGCTGCACGCCGCCTGCGTATCCGGTCAGAGTGCCGTTACGCCCGATGACGCGATGGCAGGGAACAACAATACTGATGGGGTTAGCGCCATTCGCAGCACCCACTGCGCGTGCGGCGCCCGGTCGTCCCAGTTGCGCCGCCAGTTGGCCATAGTGCATCACCTGCCCGCAGGGGATAGCGCGCAACGCCTGCCATACTTCCCGTTGAAAAGGTGTTCCCCCCGTGGCGGTTTCCAGGGTATCAATTACGGCGAGATTGCCTGCAAAATAATCTGCAAGCTTATCGCTGAGTCCACCGGGGTTAGTCGCAGAAACGCGTTCATAGCCTTCGTGACGGTAGTGGATATTTAGCAGTTGCTCCATACGATCGCGGTACTGTTCCCACTCAATGGCCCGCAGTCGAAACTGCTCATCGCAAACCACCCATAACGGACCTAATGGCGTGGCTATCTTCTCTTCAAGTAATCTCAGCATCCGTTCTCTCACATCGTCTTAGCCTAACGTAAGAGACAAGATATCATGCCAGGAATACCCGCAACCATACTCCTTAAAAGATAGTCAGGGATAACACATTTAGCGCCAGTAATATCGTTGGCGGAGAAAAAGGGAGCCTGGCGAGACGGTTAATTGCCTGACATTGTCGCTGTTATTGGAAATAACTGTAAACCGTTGTCGGTATAACAGGGCGCGGTTATGATAACGGCAGTCGCAAAAACGCTGGAGGATGAACCATGAACCTTGACGATAAAGCGCTGTTTCTTGACGCCATGGAGGATGTCCAGCCGCTGAAACGCCATACTGATGTACACTGGCAGCCAACGCGTAATCTTAAAACGCCCCAGCGTATCGACACGCTTCAGCTTGATAATTTCCTGACGACGGGCTTTCTGGATATTCTGCCGCTGAATGAACCGCTGGAATTTCGTCGGGAAGGATTGCAGCAGGGTGTCATCGACAAGTTACGCAGTGGGAAATACCCTCAGCAGGCCAGCCTCAATTTGTTACGCCAGCCGGTCGAAACGTGCCGAAAAATGCTGTTTCGTTTTATCCTGGAGGCGCAGAAAGAGGGGTTGCGTAATGTCCTGATCATTCATGGTAAAGGGCGAGAGGCGAAGTCACATGCCAATATCGTCCGAAGCTATGTGGCCCGCTGGTTGACAGAGTTTGAAGATGTACAGGCTTATTGTTCGGCGCTGCCGCACCATGGCGGCGGCGGGGCATGTTATGTCGCGTTACGTAAAACGGTGCAGGCTAAACAGGATAACTGGGAGCGCCATGCGAAGCGTAGTCGGTAAATCGTTGCCGCTGGCGGACAGGACCGCCAGCGCAAGCTCGCCACAGTAATAACACGGAGAAACAGTCATTCGCTTATTTAAGCGTCTATTAAAATATACTGGCTTTCGACTTAACTATTAAGCAGAAAATGGTGATAAGTACATCACTTGTCAATATGGATGGATGGATATCCTGGCATAGCGAATATAGGTGATTTTATCTGTTGCACTAAGGGAAATGGCGATGGTCTGGTATTGAATATGGAGAATGTCAAAGAAACGAATGGCAATAGCTATCTGAAATGCTATAAAAATAAAACCTGTCTCCTATCCTGGTTGTAGGCCGTCAAAAATGTTGAGAAATATCAGCGTCAGAACATGCATTATTCTATTCATGGTATGTACGTTTCTTTTGGTGGATACTTTACAAATAACCTTTCTGCACGATCTCCCTATTTTAATTACGTGTAATATCATTTATCTGATCTCGACATTACTGCTTTGGTGGTATATGACCTGCTATTTGGTAGTGCCGATTAATACCGTGAAGAAAAGTATTGAAGAGGTCGCAGCAGGAAACTTGTCTATTCATATCTCCGAATTTGGCAATAATTGCGCCGGACGACTCATCCCCGGTATTAATAGCCTGTCGGAGAATATTTCCGCGTTGGTACGTGAAATCAGATCCTCTTCGCAAACGGCAATGACCCTTTCCGAACAACTGGCGGCGCGCAGTCTGTCGCTATCCGTAAAGACGGAACAGCAGTCGGCCTCGTTAATTCAAACTGCCGCCAGTATGGATGAAATGGCGGCGAGTACCAAAAACAATGCGGATAATACCCGAATGGCGAGCATACAGGCGGATTATGCAACCCAATGCGCCCGTAAAGGCGGTGAATTAATGGTGCGGGTTACAGAAAATATGCGTTCTATTACCGACTGTGCCTCGCAGATGACGGAGATTATTTCATTGATTGACGGTATCGCATTCCAGACTAATATTCTGGCGCTTAACGCGGCGGTAGAGGCTGCGCGGGCGGGCGATCATGGAAAAGGTTTCTCCGTGGTGGCCGGGGAAGTGCGTAATCTGGCGCATCGTAGCGCCGAGGCGGCAAAAAGTATCAAGGCGCTGATCGACGTTACGCATGACAATGTGCGGCAGGGGGCCGCCATAGTGCAGGAGGCTGAAAAAAATATGCAGGAGATTGTTGGCGGCTCCGGGCAATTAAACGTGCTGATGAGTGAAATTTCCACCACCACGCGGGAGCAGGAAAAAGGCATTAACCAGATAACCCTGGCGTTGAGCGATCTGGAAAGCGCAACCCATAGCAATGTCTTAATGGTTGAAGCGCTATCTGCTTCTTCGGATGTTTTAAAGGCGCAGGTGATCGAGTTACAGACTAAAACCGACAAATTTCGTTTAAGCCTGCCGGGTTACAGTGAACATGCTCTGTCGCGCTCTCATGTATCACCTCTTTCGACCATCACCAGGCGCGGCCAGGCCTGATAATACATGTTTGGTAAGCGCCTGTTGCTAAGGCGCTTTTTTCGCACGTTCCCGTCATTCTTTTTGCGCAATGAGAAAATGAGAGATTGCTTAACCTTTCCCGAAAGCTAGACTAACGGCATGAGAGTTGTAACGTGGAGGCGCTGTGGAAGCCATTAAGGGATCGGATGTGAACGTGCCGGATGCCGTTTTCGCATGGCTACTGGATGGTCGTGGTGGAGTAAAACCGCTCGAAGATAATGATGTGATCGATAGTCAGCATCCCTGTTGGCTACATCTTAATTATACCCACCCGGACAGCGCCCGCTGGTTGGCTTCAACGCCTTTACTCCCCAATAACGTGCGTGATGCGCTGGCTGGTGAAAGCTCGCGCCCGCGCGTAAGTCGTATGGGGGAAGGGACGCTCATTACGCTGCGCTGTATTAATGGCAGTACTGACGAACGCCCGGATCAATTAGTGGCAATGCGTTTATATATGGACGAGCGATTCATTGTGTCTACCCGTCAGCGAAAGGTTCTGGCGCTGGACGATGTGGTCAGTGATTTGCAGGAGGGCACCGGGCCCGTAGATTGCGGCGGCTGGTTAGTGGATGTGTGCGATGCGTTAACCGATCACGCCAGTGAATTTATTGAAGAGCTACACGATAAAATTATCGATCTGGAAGATAATCTTCTCGACCAGCAAATCCCACCGCGCGGTTTCCTCGCATTGCTACGTAAACAGCTAATTGTTATGCGTCGCTATATGGCGCCGCAGCGCGACGTCTATGCCCGGCTTGCGAGTGAACGGCTGCCGTGGATGAGCGACGATCACCGGCGCAGAATGCAGGATATCGCCGACAGGCTGGGAAGGGGGTTGGATGAAATTGACGCTTGTATCGCGCGTACTGGCATCATGGCGGATGAAATTGCCCAGGTGATGCAGGAGTCTCTGGCGCGCAGAACTTATACCATGTCGCTTATGGCGATGGTTTTTCTGCCCAGCACCTTTTTAACAGGGTTATTTGGCGTTAACCTGGGCGGTATTCCTGGCGGCGGATGGCGGTTCGGCTTTTCTCTGTTTTGTATTCTGTTAGTTGTCCTGATCGGTGGTGTTACTTTATGGTTGCATCGCAGTAAATGGTTGTAACAAAAGCGCTTTTCAGACCATTTCGTATGAAAAAACGCCGAGAAATTTGAGCGAAGTCAATAAACCATCTACCTATTCGGGGCAATATCTCTCTCGCAGGTGAATGCAACGTCAAGCGATGGGCGTTGCGCTCCATATTGTCTTACTTCCTTTTTTGAATTACTGCATAGCACAATTGATTCGTACGACGCCGGCTTAGATTAGTCGGCTTTTTTTTGCCTGTAGGATATCAGCGTCTACCCTTTAAGAGTCTGAATGACATTCTGGAGGGTAATATGAGCTGTCTTTTAACCTTATTATATCTACACTCGTCCTTGTCGGACCCGATTCCCACTGACCCTGTTCCCATTCCTGAGCCGCTTCCCCGCCCTCAGCCGATGCCCGACCCGCCGCCGGACGAAGAACCGATTAAAATGTCGCATCAAACGTCCGGATCTGCGAGGATACGCGCCTGCTGACTATGAGTCGTTACCGCGAGAGTAAATTGTGACCGCTTTTTCAACCCTGAATGTTTTGCCCGCCGCCCAGCTCAATAACCTTACTGAGCTGGGCTATCTTGAGATGACGCCTGTTCAGGCCGCAGCATTACCCGTCATTCTGGCGGGAAATGATGTGCGTGTGCAGGCCAGGACCGGTAGCGGTAAAACGGCGGCGTTTGGTCTTGGGCTCTTGCATCGAATTGATGTCACTCTGTTCCAGACACAGGCATTAGTGCTGTGCCCGACGCGGGAGCTGGCGGATCAGGTAGCCGGGGAGTTACGTCGCCTGGCCCGTTTTCTGCCAAATACCAAAATTCTGACCTTGTGTGGCGGGCAGCCCTTTGGCGCACAGCGCGACTCGCTTCAGCACGCTCCGCATATCATTGTCGCGACGCCGGGGCGCCTGCTGGATCATTTACAAAAAGAAACCGTATCGCTGGATGCGCTGCACATTCTGGTAATGGATGAAGCAGACCGAATGCTGGACATGGGATTCAGTGACGCCATTGATGAGGTGATCCGCTTTGCGCCTGCGACGCGCCAGACGTTGTTGTTTTCAGCAACCTGGCCTGAGGCCATTGCGGCGATTAGCGGTCGTGTACAGCAGCAGCCAATACGTATTGAAATCGATACGGTAGATGCGCTACCGGCTATCGAACAACAGTTCTTCGAAACGTCTGCGCATGAAAAAATTTCGCTGCTACAAACGTTGCTTAGCCAGCATCAGCCAGCGTCCTGCGTGGTATTTTGCAATACCAAAAAAGATTGTCAGGCCGTTTGTGATGCGCTTAATGCGGTAGGACAAAGCGCGTTGGCGCTCCACGGCGATCTGGAACAACGCGACCGCGACCAGACGTTGGTGCGTTTTGCAAATGGTAGCGCGCGCATTCTGGTTGCCACCGACGTTGCCGCGCGAGGATTAGACATTAAATCGCTCGAACTGGTGGTTAACTATGAACTGGCCTGGGACCCGGAGGTGCATGTCCACCGTATTGGCCGTACGGCGCGCGCGGGAAGTAGCGGTCTGGCGATCAGTTTCTGCGCGCCGGAAGAGGCGCAGCGGGCAAATATTCTTTCAGAAATGCTGCAACTCAAACTGAACTGGCTGAATGCGCCCGCCCGGCAGTCGTTACTCCCTCTGGCCGCAGAGATGGCTACCCTATGCATTGACGGCGGCAAAAAAGCGAAAATGCGTCCGGGAGATATTTTGGGCGCGCTGACCGGCGATATTGGATTAGACGGGGCGGATATTGGCAAAATTAATGTGCATCCAATGCACGTTTACGTCGCCGTACGTCAAGCGGTAGCGCAAAAAGCCTGGAAGCAGTTGCAAAACGGGAAGATCAAAGGCAAGTCATGCCGGGTACGGCTATTAAAATGATCGATAGTATGGCGTCTCAGCGGAGTGCTGAGACGCCTGCAGATTATTTCACTTCGATAACATCAAGCCGCAACGCCTCTAAGGCGGTGTCATCTTCTTCCGGCTGCCAGCCAGCGGGCTGCAAGGGAATCTCTTCACGATCGAACGCTAAATCGCCGCCGTCGACGACCTCGGAACCGTGAGTGATTCCTTTGAAATCGAACAGGTTAGTGTCACAAAGGTGAGACGGCACGACATTCTGCATGGCGCTAAACATCGTCTCGATCCGTCCAGGATAGCGCTTATCCCAGTCGCGTAGCATGTCGGCAATCACCTGGCGTTGCAGGTTGGGTTGCGAACCGCACAGATTACAAGGAATGATAGGGAAGGCTTTGGCCTCAGCAAAACGGACAATATCTTTCTCGCGGCAGTAAGCCAGCGGGCGAATCACGATATGTTTGCCGTCATCGCTCATCAGCTTCGGCGGCATCCCTTTCATTTTTCCGCCATAGAACATATTCAGAAACAGGGTTTGCAGAATATCGTCGCGGTGGTGGCCCAGGGCGATTTTGGTCGCGCCCAGTTCAGTCGCCGTACGATACAGGATACCCCGACGCAAACGCGAGCACAGCGAGCAGGTGGTTTTTCCTTCCGGAATCTTCTCTTTCACAATGCCGTAGGTGTTTTCTTCGACGATTTTATATTCTACGCCCAGCTGCTCAAGGTAGGCTGGCAGGATATGTTCCGGGAAACCTGGCTGCTTTTGATCGAGGTTGACGGCGACCAGTGAAAAATTGATCGGGGCGCTTTGTTGCAAATTACGTAAAATTTCCAGCATCGTATAGCTATCTTTGCCGCCAGAAAGGCAAACCATAATGCGATCGCCTTCTTCAATCATATTAAAATCGGCAATCGCTTCGCCAACGTTACGGCGCAGGCGCTTTTGCAACTTGTTGAGGTTGTATTGCTCTTTCTTTGTATTCTTTTGAATTTCTTGCATTATTTCAGTTCTCTGGTACTAAATGGGGCAAATTGGGGGCAAACTTTGCAATTACGATAACCGCGCATTCAACATCGCTACTTGTTCGTCGTTCATGTCATCAATCCACATACCGTAAATTTCATACACCATCTGCGCAGTTTCATGCCCCATTTGGCTGGCGATAAATGCCGGGTTCGCTCCTGCTGTCAACAGCCAGCAGGCAAAAGTATGTCGCGTATGGTACGGATTACGGCGACGAATGCCAGCACGTTTTTATGGCAAGATACGCAATGGTTCAAAAGCGTCTTTATTCTGTCATCCGTATTACTTAAGATATCATCACGACCCGAAAAATATTGGAACGAAGAGATGTATGACTAAAGAAGCTGTAATCTTTCTATTTATCGCCATCGTGGTAGAAGTTATCGCCACGATCTCATTAAAATTATCAGATAGTTTTACGCGTCTGGTACCGAGCCTCGTTACTATCATCGGATATTGTATTGCGTTCTGGTGTCTTACCATCCCAATGCGAACCATCTCTGCGGGTATCATTTATGCTATTTGGTCTGGGGTAGGGATTGTTCTTATTGGATTGATAGGATGGTTATTTCTCGGCCAAAAACTGGATATGCCGGCTATTATTGGCATGTTGCTTATCATCTGCGGCGTAATCGTAATCAATCTGTTTTCAAAAAGTGTCAGTCACTAGGCGATGATGATTGATTTGAGCCCGCACTCTCTTATGCGGGCTCGGGTATTTAGCGTACCACCAGTACGGAGCATTCCGCATGACGCACAACGGCTGCGGCGTTGGAACCCAACAGATAGGTAGTAATATCCGGGCGATGCGAGGCGATAATCACCATATCGGCCGGTAATTTTTTTGCCATTTCCAGAATCTTATCTTTAGGAGAGCCTTCTGCAACGTGAGCCTGCACGCGGTCCGCAGGAAGGTTGAATTTCTTGATAATCGCTTCCAGTTGAGATTTGGCTTCGGCTTTCAAATCGTCCATTGCGGGAAGCTCTGCTGAATAAGCCAGTCCCAGGGAAGCGTAATAGGGCAAAGACGGGATTACAGTCAAAAAGTGCACTTTAGCGTCGTCAATCTTTGCTTCGGCTTCAACATGCGAAATCACGCGTTGAGTTAATTCTGAATCTGAAATATCGATGGGTACAAGAATCGTTCTGTTCATAAAACCTCCTGTTTAAGTATCCACTGAAATTCTACTCCCTAAAGGCACTTTATGTACAATGACATACGTCACATTTTAGGTGCTGCTCCACGATACTCTGCGGGGACTACCAACAGGGGAGGACGGCGTAATATTAAGCGCATTCCCCGTAAATAATCAGCGAGTTGACGTTAAAACGTTATTTATGCCTTGTCAGGAAAGACCTAAAAAGAGATGTTACCGTTTAATTCAATAATTAATGAAATAATTCGCAGTGAAATAGATATAATTTATACGAATGCTTTTGGGGGTATTATACGAAATAAAAATTATACAATATCATTCGGTTACGATATTCTACGCCTGTTATATGCCTTTATTGTCACATATTCATTTTGTCGCTGGGCCATTGCGTTAACCTTTGCTTTCCAGCGTATAAATTGACAAGCCCGAACGAATGTTCGGGCTTTTTTTGTTTCCAGGTTAATCCTTAGAATATTTTTTAATCTGCGCCGGGTTTTTCCGCTTTTCCTGCCAGCAAGGCAAGAAAGTCATAGCGTTTTTGCAAATCCAATGCGGCATCTCGCCATAATTGTTCAGCTACTTCAGGCTGTTGCGCATTCAGGCGACGGAAACGCTGTTCATTAAGCAACGTTTCCGCCAGGGCATCAGACGGTGGCCGAGAGTCCAGAGCCAGCGGCGGCTTGCCTTCATCCGCACGGCGGGGATCAAAGCGGTATAACGGCCAGAAACCGGTCGCCGTTAACTGGCGCATCTGGTCATGGCTTAGCGCCAGATCGTAACCATGTTCCTCACAGGGGCTATAGGCAATGATCAGCGACGGTCCTGGCCAGGCTTCGGCCTCCTGGATGGCTTTCACCGTCTGGTTTAACTGCGCGCCCAGCGAAATTTGCGCGACATAAACATGACCATACATCATCATGCTGACGCCAAGATCTTTACGGGCTTTACGCTTGCCATGTTCGCCAAACTTAGTGACGGCGCCAAGCGGCGTCGCCTTCGACGCCTGGCCGCCAGTATTGGAATAACACTGCGTATCCAGAACCAGAATATTGACATTCTCCGTCAGGCTTAACACATGGTCTAAACCGCCAAAGCCGATGTCGTATGCCCAACCATCGCCGCCAATCAGCCAGATTGATTTTTCTACCAGCGCATCAGCATCCTTTAACAGTTCCTCTGCGCCCGCAACCGATTTCAGATGTTGGCGTAATGCGGCGACCTGCTCACGCCGAACGTCAGGCGTTGCTTCGGCATGCAGCGCATCGTTTAATTCCGCCGGAATGCGATCGGCGAATTGCGCCAGTAAACGCATGACGCGCGCCCGGTGCTGATCCACACTCAGACGGAAACCGAGGCCAAATTCCGCGTTATCTTCAAATAGCGAATTCGCCCACGCCGGGCCGCGTCCGTTGGCATCGGTGGTATAAGGCGTAGAGGGTAAGTTACCGCCGTAAATAGAGGAACACCCCGTGGCGTTAGCGATTAACATTCTGTCGCCATATAACTGAGTCAGCAGTTTAATATACGGCGTTTCACCGCAGCCGGAACAGGCGCCGGAATATTCAAACAGCGGCGTAATAAGCTGCGATGTGCGGATATCAATTCGTTCCAGTTTGTTTCGATCGATTTCCGGTAAGTCGAGGAAGAAGTCATAATTCACTTTCTCTTCTTCCACATGCTCAAGGCGCGACATCATGTTAATCGCCTTGATCTGTGGATTTTGCCGATCTTTAGCCGGGCAGACCTCTACGCATAAATTACAGCCAGTACAGTCTTCCGGCGCGACCTGCAGCACATATTTCTGGCCGCGCATATCGCGGGACTTCACGTCCAGCGAATGCAGACTGGCTGGCGCGTTCTCCATCGCCTGCGGGGAAACGACTTTCGCACGAATTGCCGAGTGAGGGCAGGCAGCGACGCAGTGATTACATTGTGTACACAGTTCCTCTTTCCAGACAGGAATCTCTTCGGCGATATTGCGTTTTTCCCAGCGGGTGGTGCCCATTGGCCATGTTCCGTCCGGCGGCAGGGCGGAAACAGGCAGTGCGTCGCCGAGGCCCGCCAACATGGCGGCGGTAACGGTTTTCACGAAATCCGGCGCGGCGTCGGAGACGACCGGCGGGCGATGCGCGCTATGCGGATTAACCGCCTGCAACGGCACTTCCGCCAGCGATTCCTGCGCCAGAGCCAATGCCTGCCAGTTACGCTCAACCAGATCCTGTCCTTTGCTGCTATAGCTTTTGGCAATCGCGCCCTGCAGCTCAACCAGGGCGCTATCGCCCGGAAGAATATGCGTCAGGTGGAAGAAAGCCATTTGCATGACGGTATTGATGCGGGCGCCAAGTCCACATTCGCGGGCGATTTTCGCCGCGTTAACCACGTAAAAACGCGCCTTTTTCTGATTCAACACCGCCTGAACTTCTTGCGGCAGACGCGACCAGACCTCGTCGGCGCTGTACGGCGTATTAAGCAGAAAGATACCGCCGGGCTTTAGACGCTCCGCCATCTGATATTTATCGATAAACTGTAATTGGTGGCAGCCGACAAAATCCGCCTGAGCAATTAAGTAAGCGGAACGAATGGGTTTCTCGCTGACGCGCAGGTGCGATACCGTGAGCCCGCCAGCTTTTTTAGAGTCATAAACGAAATAACCTTGCGCATACCACGGTGTAGAATTACCGATAATTTTAATATTATTTTTCGTGGCGGATACGCTGCCGTCGCTTCCCAGACCGTAAAATAACGCTTCAAGTTTAGCGCTGCCGGGCAGGGTATTTTCCGGTAATGGCAGCGAGAGGTTAGTAACGTCATCATAAATGCCCACCGTAAACCGTGGCTTGGGTTTCGCATGGCTGAGTTCATTAAAGACCGCCAGTACGCACGCCGGGCCGAACTCTTTGGATGATAGCCCATAACGGCCGCCAATGGTGCGCGGCAACGTTTCGCGCTCGCCATTATTAAAGGCTTCCGCCAGTGCGGTCATCACGTCCAGATAAAGCGGCTCGGCCTGCGCGCCAGGCTCTTTGGTGCGATCCAGCACGGCGATAGCGCGAACGGTTCCCGGTAATGCCTGTAACAAATGTTTGGCGGAGAAGGGACGGAACAGACGGACTTTCAGAACGCCGACCTTTTCTCCGCGTATCAGTAGCTCGTCCACGACCTCTTCGCAGGTGCCGAGGGCGGAGCCCATCATAATGATGACGCGTTCAGCCTGGGGATGGCCATAATATTCAAATGGCTGGTACTGGCGGCCTGTAGCATCGCTAAATGCCTTCATCGCCTCTTCAACATGATCATAAACGGCGTTGTACCACGGGTTGGTCGCTTCGCGAGACTGGAAGTAGGTGTCCGGATTCGCAGAAGTTCCACGAATCACCGGATGTTCCGGATTCAGCGCGCGGGCGCGGTGAGCGTCGATCTCCGCCTGCGGCATCAGGTTCAGAATGGTTTCATCCGTTAGCGGTATAATTTTGTTGATTTCATGCGATGTACGGAAGCCATCAAAAAAATGAATAAACGGAACGCGGCTTTTCAGCGTAGCTCTGTGCGCGATCAGCGCAAAATCCTGCGCTTCCTGAACGCTGGCGGCGCATAACATCGCGCAGCCTGTCTGGCGGACCGCCATCACATCGGAATGGTCGCCAAAAATAGAAAGCGCGTGTGTGGCGACGGTGCGCGCGGCAACGTGCAGTACAAACGGCGTGAGCTGCCCCGCCAGTTTATACAGCGTTGGAATCATCAGCAGCAGCCCCTGCGATGATGTAAATGACGTAGAAAGCGAACCGGTTTGTAACGCACCGTGAACGGCGGCGATCGCGCCGCCTTCCGACTGCATCTCTACCACACGCGGCGTATCGCCCCAGACATTTTTAAGCCCATTGCCGGCCCAGGCATCCGCTTGTTCAGCCATTGTTGAACTGGGCGTAATCGGGTAAATGGCGATAACCTCGCTGGTACGGAACGCCACCGACGCTACTGCGCCATTACCGTCAATTGTTTGCATATGACACCCTTACATTGCGCAAAAAAGAGGGACACGCATAATCGTGAGCGCATCCTGTAGTTATCCTTTTATTTTAGCAAAGCCCTTCAAGCCCCATTTTCGCTTTTGTGTCCCTGGCGGGAGGAGAATGACGATTTCTTGCCGAAAAGACGTAAAAAATTGCCAATAAATGTTAATGAAGCGCATAAATGCGCGCTTTGCCTCTCGACGCGTCAGTTTCTGCTGCCTATTATTTAGGGCGGTGTCGTTTGGATGAATAAACAGAGGGGAGAGAAATGCGCGCAGCGTTTTGGGTGGGATGTGCCGCGTTATTATTGTCGGCTTGCAGTAGCGAACCTGTTCAGCAGGCAACCGCGGCGCATGTTTCGCCAGGGATGAAAGCGGCGATGTCCAGCGCCGGCGAAGCGAATTGCGCTATGATTGGCGGTTCGCTTTCAGCGGCCCGGCAGCTTGATGGTTCAGTAATTGGTATGTGCGCGCTACCCAACGGCAAACGTTGTAGCGAACAGTCGCTTGCCGCCGGAAGCTGCGGGAGTTATTAAGCGCGGCGTTTCGCCTGACGCGTATAACTTTTCACTTAATGGCTTAGTGCGCTAAATCCGCCAGTTTATACATTAGCGTTGTTTCTGCCGTCGCCAGCGTTAATTGGTTCGCGGTTAAATCGACTTGCGCGCCTTTGCTGAAGAGTTCGCTGAGGGTGCCGTCCAGCGCATTAAGCTGCGGATCGGCGCACATCATTCGGGTCATCGCTAAATTTTTCACTTTTAATTCGCCGTCCGATAGTTTTCCTTCGCCGGTGAATTGATTGCACATTTTGCCGGATACCGTCATGTCCTCGCCAAAGCTGAGCTCCGGGCCGGTGACCGTTTTACCGTTTACGCTTTCCAGAACAAAGCGGTGGTGCTCCAGTTGCTCGCGTTTGACGGACACTTTTCCACTGCTCACACACCCTGTCATTATGATGCTCAGGGCGACCAGCGTGACGATTTTCTTCATTGATATTCTCTGTAATCTGATAGTTAACACTGACTATAGTAATGATATGACCGGATAGATCTTCAGGGGTTATCCGAAAATGCTCCCCTGAGCGCAGGGGAGCGACAGGATTAGAACAGCGCGTTCGGGCAGGCTTCGCCCTTCTCAAGCTGGCTTAAGTTTTGTAACGTGGTTTCAGAGATGCTGATCAGCGCTTCTGCGGTCAGGAATGCCTGGTGCCCCGTAAACAGTACGTTATGGCAGGCCGACAGACGGCGGAAAACATCATCCTGGATAACATCGTTTGACTTATCTTCAAAGAACAGGTCGCGTTCGTTTTCATACACATCCATCCCCAGCGAGCCGATTTTCTGATTCTTCAGAGCTTCGATAGCCGCCTGGGAATCAATCAGCGCGCCACGACTGGTATTAATGACCATAACGCCATTTTTCATTTGGTCGAATGCCGCATGGTTCAGTAAATGGTAGTTTTCCGGCGTGAGCGGGCAGTGCAGGGAAATGACATCCGATTCGGCAAACAACGTTTGCAGATCCACATACTCTACGCCGAGGTCAAGCGCGGCGGTGCTGGGATAGGGATCAAACGCCAGTAAACGCATTCCAAAGCCTTTCAGGATACGCAGCGCGGCGACGCCGATTTTACCGGTACCAATGACGCCAGCGGTTTTTCCGTGCATGGTAAAGCCGGTCAGTCCCTCAAGGGAAAAGTTAGCGTCGCGGGTGCGTTGATAAGCGCGGTGAATACGGCGGTTCAATGTCATCATCATGCCAATCGCATGTTCAGCGACGGCTTCCGGAGAATAAGCCGGTACGCGCACCACCTGCAAGCCGAGCTCTTTAGCGGCATCCAGGTCGACATTATTAAATCCGGCGCAACGCAGCGCGATGTATTTCACGCCGTGTTTTTTCAGCTCTTCCAGTACAGGTCGGCTCCCGTCGTCATTCACGAAGATACAAACTGCTTCACATCCATTGGCGGTTTTCGCCGTTTTCTCGGTTAGCAGAAAATCAAAAAACTCCAGTTCAAAACCGAACGCTTCGTTCACTTGCTGTAAATATTTCTTGTCATACTGTTTGGTACTATAGACGGCGAGTTTCATATGACCTTCTCCAGTGATGTTTGAATCACACAAATATGCTTAAAATTATCTTACAAAAAATCAAAAATAATTGATAGTCATACATATAATGAATAATTTTAGGTTATCATTCTCCACAACGCCTCAAATAGCCGGAGGGCGCCCCTGCAACATGAACTATTAGGCTATGTACGGGCAATCATGCCAAAATAAAGAGATAGCCGACTGAATTTTTCGTTAAATCAGGAAATTAATGGCCCATGAAGGGTAAATATAAAGCCGCCCTTGCGCTACTGTTACTGCTGATTCTTATCCCTCTGACGCTACTGATGACCCTCGGGCTGTGGGTTCCCACTCTGGCGGGAATTTGGCTACCCGTCGGTACCCGTATCGCTCTGGAACAAAGTCCACGCCTGACACGTCATGGGTTAGTGATTCCCGATCTTCGCTATCTGGTCAATGATTGTTCGTTAGCGCATATTACCCAGGCGGAACTGACGCATCCCAGCCGTTGGTTGCTGAATATTAAAAGCCTCAAACTGGATGCCGCGTGCCTGGCGAAACTGCCCGCTACGGAAGCTTCCCCCGCCGCGCCGCGTACGCTGGCGCAGTGGCAGTCAATGCTGCCCAATACCTGGATTAACATCGATAATGTCATTCTCGCGCCCTGGCCGGAATGGCAGGGCAAGCTGGCTATCTCCATGACGCCGGTCATTCAGCAGATACGTTATCAGGGCGAAAAAGTAAAATTTCAAGGGCAGCTACGCGGTCAGGCATTGACGGTGAGCCAACTGGAGATCGCCGCGCTGGCCAACCAGCCTCCCGTTAGCCTGGCGGGGGAATTTGTGTTGCCGCTGGTACCGGATGGCCTGCCGGTCAGCGGTCATGCGGCAGCGACCTTGCGTCTGCCGCAGGAACCGTCGCTGGTGGATGCGGAACTGGAGTGGCGTGATAACGCCGGACAGCTCATCGTGATGGCGCGAGGTAATCCTGACCCGATTCTCGATCTCCCCTGGGCGGTAACGCGTCAGCGGCTTACCATCAGCGATGGCCGCTGGAACTGGCCATATCAGGGATTCCCCTTGAGCGGACGTCTGGCTTTTAATATCGATAACTGGCAAGCCGGGCCGGATAATGCGCGAGTCAGCGGACGCCTGAATATTCTGACCCAGGGCGATGCCGGTAAAGCGAACGCGGTACTGACTATCGGCCCGGGAAAACTCAGCATGGATAGCAGTGAGATGCCTCTACAGCTTACCGGCGAGGCTAAACAGAAGGATTTAATCTTTTATGCCGTATTGCCCGCTATGTTCCGCGGCAGCCTGGCCGATCCGCAGCTCACCTTTGCACCTGGCGCATTGCTACGCTCGCGCGGACGGGTGATTGATGCGTTAGATATTGATGAAATTCGTTGGCCGCTGGCGGGCGTTAAGGTGACGCCGCGCGGCGTTGATGGTCGATTACAGGCTATTTTACGGGCGCACGAAAATGAGATGGGCGATTTCGTTCTTCATCTTGATGGCCTGGCGAATGATTTTCTCCCTGATGCTGGTCGTTGGCGGTGGCGCTATTGGGGGCAAGGAAGCTTTACGCCAATGCGCGCCCACTGGGATATTGCCGGACAGGGCGAATGGCATGATAACACCATCAGGTTGACCAGTTTGTCCACCGGTTTTGATCAGTTGCACTATGGCGCAATGACCGTCACATCGCCAAGACTGGCGCTGAATAAACCTATTGTCTGGGTTCGCGACGCCACAACGCCGTCGCTACAGGGCGCGCTGTCTCTGGAGGCGGGAAAAACCGTATTTACCAGCGGGAGCGTGCTGCCGCCTTCTACCATTAATTTTAGCGTTGAAGGGCGCGAGCCAACCCTGTTCCAGTTTAAAGGCGACCTTCGGGCGGGGGCGATAGGGCCGGTACGGCTGAATGGGCGCTGGGATGGCGAACGCCTTCGCGGACAGGCCTGGTGGCCGAAGCAGTCGCTTATCGTTTTCCAGCCGTTGCTTCCACCAGACTGGAAAATGACGCTGCGCGAAGGCTCACTGTATGCGCAGGTGGCTTTTTCCGCCGCACAGGGGCAGGGATTTGAAGCAGGTGGACACGGCGTGTTAAAAGGCGGCAGCGCATGGATGCCGGATAACAAAATCAACGGCGTCGATTTCATTCTGCCATTTCGCTTCCACAACGGCGCGTGGCAATTGGGGACGCGCGGGCCCGTCTCGCTGCGTATCGCCGGGATAGTTAACCAGGTCACGGCGAAAAATATCACCGCTGATTTACAGGGCGGTTATCCCTGGAGCGAGTCGAATCCATTACTGCTAAGCGATGTCAGCGTAGACGTGCTGGGCGGTCAAATCATTATGAAACAGTTGCGAATGCCGCAGCACGACCCGGCGCTTTTGCGGGTGCAAAATATTTCATCCAGCGAATTGATTAGCGCCATAAATCCAAAGCAATTCGCCATGTCTGGTCCGGTCAGCGGCGCGCTGCCGCTGTGGCTGAACAATGAAAAATGGATAATCAAAGATGGCTGGCTTACGAATCCTGGGCCAATGACGTTGCGTATCGATAAAGATACTGCGGATGCGGTGGTGAAGGATAATGTCACGGCAGGCTCGGCGATCAACTGGCTACGTTATATGGAGATTACGCATTCGTGGACGAAAATTAACGTTGATAACCTGGGCGTACTAACGATGCAGGCGGCTATTACCGGCAAAAGCCGGGTAGATGGTAAAACCGCGATCGTTAACTTGAACTATACCCATGAAGAAAATGTGTTTACGCTGTGGCGCAGTTTGCGTTTTGGCGACAATTTACAGGCATGGCTTGAACAAAATACAGCGTTGCCGCAACCTCCTTGCCGGAAAGACAAGGACTGTGAGGATAAATAATGAAAATGAGTATTGCCATGCTGTCAGCGCTTGCGTCATTTATCGTGGTGGGGTGCACGCCACGTATTGAAGTCGCCGCGCCGGAACAGCCGATTACCATCAACATGAATGTAAAGATCGAGCATGAAATACATATCAAAGTCGATAAAGACGTTGAAGAACTCCTGAAATCACGCAGCGATCTATTCTGAGGCCATAATGAAAAAGTATTTAATACTATGGGTGCTGACGCTGAGCTTGCTCACACCTTCTGTGTGGGCCTTAACCCTGGACGAAGCGCGCACGCAGGGCCGGGTCGGGGAAACGCTGAATGGCTATCTGGTGGCCTTAAAGAATGATGCCGAAACCCAGAAACTGGTGCTTGATATTAATCATGCCCGCCGCGCCAGTTATCAGCAGTTAGCGGATAGCAATCATCTTCCCGTGGACGAGGTGGCGAAGATGGCAGGGCAAAAACTGGTTGAGCGCGCCAGGCCGGGAGAATATGTCCAGGGAATTAATGGCAAATGGATGCGTAAATAACCGCTTCCCGACAATTTTTTTACCGCAAAATGCATTTTTATATGGGTAATTTCTGAATACGAAGGTCGTATTTACATTAGGCGAACCGGAAGGCTATTTCTATACTGTTGGCTGGTATCACTATTCGCGAGAGTAACCAGGTATGACGTCTGAAAAATTATCTGCTGCCTGCCATTGTGGCAGCGTCGTGTTTACCGTTCAACTTAGCGATGGTTTTCATACCGCCAGGCGCTGCAACTGTTCGTTTTGCCGGATGCGCGGAGCGGTGGCAGTGTCTGCGCCGCTGTCGGGTATTAAAGTGCTAAAAGGGCAGGATAAGCTTACCGAATATCGCTTCAATACGGGCAAGGCGGTGCATTTTTTCTGTTCGGTATGCGGGATATATACTTTTCATCAGCGTCGATCCAATCCCGATCAATATGGGGTCAATGTGGCGTGCATCGAAAATATGTCGCCTTTTGATTTCGCCTGCGTTGAAGTCAATGATGGGGTAACGCATCCCAGCGATGGCGGCAGTAGCGGCGTGGTAGGATATTTGCGCTACGAACCGAAGAAGTCACCTCCCGTCGAAACGGGAGGCAAAAATATTTAAGCGGCCACTACGCTGTCAATCGCGGCTTTTGCATCGGCCTGAGCTTTAGCCGCCACTTCCGGCCCGTAGGCGATGCCTTCGGCAAAGACAAAATTCACGTCGGTGATACCGATAAAACCAAGGAACACTTTCAGGTAAGGCGCAATCAAATCCGTCGGGGTGTCTTTATGGATACCGCCGCGGCTGGAGAGAACCACCGCGCGTTTGCCGGTTACCAGACCTTCCGGGCCTTTTTCGGTATAGCGGAAAGTGATACCGGCGCGGGCAATCAGATCAAAGTAGTTTTTCAGCTGCGTCGGGATATTGAAATTGTACATCGGCGCCGCAATAACGATGACGTCGTGGGCTTTCAGTTCAGCAATGAGTTCATCAGACAGCGCCAGAGCGTCCTGCTGACGTGGCGTTAAAGGCGCATCGCCCGGACGCATCGCGCCCACCAGCTCGCCATCCAGCACCGGAACAGGGTTGGCCGCCAGATCGCGGACAGTAATTTCATCTGCGACGTGTTTTTCGCGCCATTGTTCAATAAAATAGTCAGTCAACTGACCAGACTGAGAGTACCCTGCCAGAATACTGGATTTAAGAACTAATACCTTGCTCATGGGTGTTTCCTTTTATGTGTTTGAAGGGGCGTGCCCCGTTGCTTGTTGACACTTTATTCACAAATATGTCGCAGGGATAGCGCAATATATCGAACCCTTTGTTCGAAATTATTGAACAACACAAAAAAAGCCCCAATGTGGTACTCTATACCTATCATTTAAAACGATTTTAAACAGGCAGAATGCTGCCCAAGAGCTTTATGACTGAACAATCTATGTTGACGCTTCAGGTGTTACAGCAGCGGCTGGATGCACTGATGCTGCGCGACAAACAGCGCTTTTCGCGCCGCCTGCATGGCGTAAAGAAAGTAAAAAATCCTGATGCGCAACAGGCCATTTTCCAGACGATGGCGAAAGAAATTGAACAGGCTGCGACGCAGGTCGCTCTCCGCGAAGCGGCGCGCCCCTCAATCACTTATCCGCAAAATTTGCCTGTTAGCCAGAAGAAACAGGACATTCTGGAAGCGATCCGCGATCATCAGGTGGTGATCGTAGCAGGGGAAACCGGTTCCGGTAAAACCACCCAGTTGCCGAAAATTTGTATGGAGCTGGGACGCGGAATTAAAGGACTTATTGGTCATACTCAGCCGCGTCGCCTGGCGGCGCGCACCGTCGCTAACCGCATTGCCGAAGAGTTGCAAACGGAGCCTGGCGGCTGCATCGGCTATAAAGTTCGTTTCAGCGATCATGTCAGTAGCAACACCATGGTCAAACTGATGACGGACGGTATCCTGCTGGCGGAAATCCAGCAGGACAGGCTATTGATGCAGTACGACACCATCATTATTGATGAAGCGCATGAACGCAGCCTGAATATTGACTTCTTGCTCGGCTATCTGAAAGAGCTTCTGCCGCGTCGCCCCGATCTGAAAGTGATTATTACCTCTGCGACCATCGACCCGGAACGCTTCTCGCGCCACTTTAATAACGCGCCGATTATCGAAGTCTCTGGCCGAACGTATCCCGTAGAAGTTCGTTATCGCCCCATTGTGGAAGAGGCTGACGACACTGAACGCGATCAGCTACAGGCAATTTTCGACGCTGTTGATGAACTGGGGCGTGAAAGTCCCGGCGATATCCTGATTTTTATGAGCGGAGAGCGGGAAATCCGCGATACCGCCGACGCCCTGAACAAGCTGAACTTACGGCATACCGAAGTGTTGCCGCTGTATGCACGCTTGTCGAACAGCGAACAGAACCGCGTTTTCCAGTCGCACAGCGGACGCCGTATCGTGCTGGCGACTAACGTGGCGGAAACCTCGCTGACGGTGCCGGGTATCAAGTATGTGATCGATCCTGGCACTGCGCGCATCAGCCGCTACAGCTACCGCACTAAAGTGCAGCGCCTGCCGATTGAACCGATCTCACAGGCTTCCGCCAACCAGCGTAAAGGGCGTTGCGGACGCGTATCGGAAGGGATCTGCATTCGTCTGTATTCGGAAGATGACTTTTTGTCACGTCCGGAATTTACCGACCCGGAAATTCTACGTACCAACCTGGCGTCGGTTATTTTGCAGATGACCGCCCTGGGGCTGGGTGACATTGCCGCCTTCCCGTTTGTCGAAGCGCCGGATAAGCGCAATATTCAGGATGGCGTGCGTTTGTTGGAAGAGCTGGGGGCGATTACCGCCGACGAACAGCAAACGGCATATAAGCTGACGCCGCTGGGCCGACAATTATCTCAGCTGCCGGTCGACCCGCGCCTGGCGCGTATGGTTCTGGAAGCGCAAAAACATGGCTGTGTGCGCGAAGCGATGATCATTACTTCCGCACTCTCTATTCAGGATCCGCGCGAGCGCCCAGTGGATAAGCAGCAGGCTTCCGATGAGAAACACCGGCGTTTCCATGATAAGGAGTCCGATTTTCTGGCGTTTGTTAACCTGTGGAATTACCTCGGCGAGCAACAAAAGGCCCTGTCGTCGAATCAATTCCGCCGTCTGTGTCGCACCGACTATCTGAACTATTTACGCGTGCGTGAGTGGCAGGATATCTATACCCAACTGCGTCAGGTGGTAAAAGAACTGGGGATTCCGGTAAACAGCGAACCCGCAGAGTACCGGGAAATTCACGTTGCGTTGTTAACGGGACTGTTGTCGCATATCGGGATGAAAGATGCCGATAAACAAGAGTACACCGGCGCGCGTAACGCCCGATTCTCTATTTTCCCCGGTTCCGGTTTATTCAAAAAACCGCCGAAATGGACAATGGTCGCAGAACTGGTGGAGACCAGCCGTTTGTGGGGGCGCATCGCTGCCCGCATTGAGCCAGAATGGGTGGAACCGGTAGCCCAGCACCTGATTAAACGTTCATATAGCGAACCGCACTGGGAGCGGGCGCAAGGCGCGGTGATGGCGACGGAAAAGGTTACTGTCTACGGTCTGCCGATTGTCGCCGCGCGCAAAGTGAATTACAGCCAGATTGACCCGGCGTTGTGTCGCGAGTTGTTCATCCGCCATGCGCTGGTGGAGGGGGACTGGCAAACCCGTCATGCCTTCTTCCGTGAGAATCTAAAATTGCGTGCGGAAGTCGAGGAACTTGAGCACAAATCTCGCCGCCGCGATATCCTGGTGGATGACGATACCCTGTTTGAGTTTTATGACCAGCGTATTAGCCATGACGTTATTTCCGCCCGCCACTTTGATAGTTGGTGGAAAAAAATCAGCCGCGAGACGCCGGATCTGCTCAACTTTGAAAAAAGTATGTTGATTAAAGAAGGCGCGGAAAAAATCAGCAAACTGGATTACCCGAATTTCTGGCACCAGGGCAATCTCAAGCTGCGTTTGAGCTATCAGTTTGAACCGGGCGCGGATGCTGACGGCGTGACCGTCCATATTCCGTTGCCGCTACTTAACCAGGTTGACGAGAGCGGTTTTGAATGGCAGATCCCGGGGCTGCGCCGTGAATTAGTTATTGCGCTGATTAAATCGTTGCCAAAACCGGTACGTCGCAACTTTGTTCCGGCGCCAAACTATGCTGAAGCGTTTTTAGGTCGCGTAACGCCGCTGGAGCTGCCGCTGCTGGACGCTCTGGAGCGTGAACTGCGCCGGATGACCGGCGTCACGGTCGATCGGGAAGACTGGCATTGGGATCAGGTGCCCGAGCATCTGAAAATCACGTTTCGCGTGGTGAATGACAAAAACAAGAAACTGCAGGAAGGGCGTTCGCTCGCCGAGCTTAAAAATGCGCTGAAAGGCAAAGTGCAGGAGACGCTCTCGGCGGTGGCGGATGACGGCATCGAGCAGAGCGGGCTGCATATCTGGAGTTTCGGCGAGCTGCCGGAAAGCTACGAACAGAAACGCGGTAATTATAAAGTGAAGGCGTGGCCGGCGTTAGTGGATGAGCGTGACAGCGTCGCTATCAAATTGTTTGATAATCCGCTGGAACAACAACAGGCGATGTGGTGCGGTTTACGCCGTCTGTTGTTGCTCAATATTCCTTCACCGATTAAGTATCTGCATGAGAAATTGCCGAATAAAGCCAAGCTGGGGCTGTACTTTAACCCGTACGGCAAAGTACTGGAGTTGATTGATGACTGTATCGCCTGCGGGGTAGATAAGCTGATAGATGCCAACGGCGGACCGGTGTGGAGCGAAGCAGGTTTCACCGCGCTGCACGAAAAGGTACGCGCCGAGCTGAATGATACTGTGGTGGATATCGCGAAGCAGGTTGAGCGGATCCTGACGACCGTATTCAATATCAATAAGCGTCTGAAAGGGCGGGTGGATATGAGCATGGCGTTGGGGCTTTCCGATATCAAGGCGCAGATGAGCGGTCTGGTATACCGTGGTTTTGTGACTGGCAATGGCTTTAAACGTCTCGGCGATACGCTGCGTTATCTGCAGGCAATTGAAAAGCGGCTGGAGAAACTGGCTGTCGATCCGCACCGCGATCGGGCGCAAATGCTGAAAGTCGAAAGCGTCCAGCAGGCGTGGCAACAATGGATAAATAAACTGCCTCCAGCGCGTCGCGAAGATGATGATGTTAAAGAGATCCGTTGGATGATTGAAGAACTGCGTGTCAGTTATTTCGCCCAACAGCTAGGTACGCCTTATCCTATTTCCGATAAGCGTATTTTACAGGCCATGGATCAGATTACGGCCTAAAAAGCCAGGCGACGACGTCTTTCAAAGCGATCCGGTACAAGTTCGGAACAAAAAGGAGGAATTATGAATACAACGCCATTTCCGGCGCTCTCTGCGGAAACATTGCTGGCGGTGAATACCGTCGGACAGTGGCTGGCGCAAAATGATTTTTCCGGCGAACAACCTTATTCGTCGGATTGCGTCGTCCTGGCGGGCAATGCGGTGATCCCCACTATCGACGCGGCCTGTCGCATCGCCAAAGCGCAAGGCGTTCCTTTACTGATTAGCGGCGGTATAGGTCATTCGACGCCGTTTTTGTACGCCGTGATTGCCCGGCATCCGCGCTACCACACTATTCGCACAACCGGACGCGCTGAAGCCGCGATCCTCGCGGATATCGCGAACCAGTTCTGGCATATTCCGGCTGAGAAAATTTGGCTGGAAGATCGGTCAACTAATTGCGGCGAAAATGCCCGTTTCTCCTGTGCACTGATCCGTCAGGCGAAAGAAAACATTAACACGGCTATCGTTGTGCAAGACCCCACCATGCAGCGGCGCACTATCGCGGCGTTTCGGCGCGTGACAAACGACGACACCGATGCGCCGCGCTGGCTGAGTTTTCCTGGTTTTGTTCCGGTACTGCGCCACCTTAATGACGGTACACGTTTTGCCAATGTTGAAGAGGGCATCTGGACGGTGGAGCGTTATCTGTCTCTGATTGCCGGCGAGCTGCCCCGTTTGCGTGACGATGAAACAGGGTATGGACCGCGTGGTAAAGATTTTATCATTCACGTTGATATCCCACGCGATATTGAAAACGCATGGCAGGTATTGCAGGCAGATACTACGCTGCGCAGTGCGTTAGGACAGAGAGCTTTACGCTAAAAATCGCCCGTTTGCGAGGGTGAACGGGCAAGTGCGACCACCATTTCATAAATTTGATGAATTATTTATAAAAGCTGGTTATGTTGTCGCTTTACGGTTTTCATTCAGGACGCGCTATGGGCAATAAGTATTCCGGCCTGCAAATTGGTATTCACTGGTTAGTCTTTTTTCTGGTTATTGTGGCTTACGCCGCGATGGAGCTGCGCGGTTTTGCGCCGCGTAGTTATCGGCCCTGGTTTAATATGACGCACGTTTCATGTGGTATCACTATTTTGCTTTTAATGGTGGCACGCTTGTTTATTCGGCTGAAATATCCCACGCCGCCCATTGTTCCTCGTCCAAAACCGATGATGACCGGAATGGCGCATTTAGGACATCTGGTGATTTACCTGTTATTTATCGCGCTGCCTGTTATTGGTCTGGTCATGATGTATAACCGCGGTAATCCCTGGGTCGCATTTGGCATTACTATGCCCCATGCCGCCGAAGCTAACTTTGAACGCGTAGATATGCTGAAATCCTGGCACGTCACGCTGGCGAATCTGGGCTATTTTGTTATTGGACTTCATGCCATCGCTGCTTTGATGCATCACTATTTCTGGAAAGACAATACGCTGTTACGGATGATGCCGCGTAAGCGTGACTGACCGTCCTGTATGACGTTTGCTTCAGGCGGGGTTAACTGCTTAAGGCAAACAAGGCATCTATCAGAGGGGATGGCGTATTCCATACAGAAAACGCCTGCGTCTAACCAGGACCCGTGACGCAGGCGAAGGAGGACGGGTCTACATCGGAAGCGGGTATTATACTTATTTGTATGACAAATAAAATAAGCAATTACTATTCCGTAATCCAATGTTTAATCAACGGGTTAAACCCACATGATCGCGCTGCCGACCGCTCGGAAGTGCCTGTACTTACGATGAGCGTGGCGTAGTGGCGGAAAATAGCGCAACGGCGCCATGTTGCTCCAAAGTCACCTTAGCGAAATGTTCGTCCAACACGCTGCGTAACGTATCGGCTGAATCATTGGTATTACTGAATATTCCTTTCTTGTTATAAACAGCCATTAATTTCTTACCAAAAGCATTGTGAGGAACCTCTTTGCCCAGAATCGTGGCGCCAAAAAGTGTGCCGCCGGGTTTAAGCGCCATACCGGCATTTTTAATTGCCTTCGCTTTTGTTGTCATCTCACCGGGTAAGCAGTGCAGAAGATAGTACATCGAAACGGAATCGAAGCGCCCGTGCCAGTCCGCCGGGAACGTGTCGAAAACATCGTGTTGTAGTGTGGCGCGGATTTTCGTATTACCCACTCGGCTGGCGGCTATTTTCAGGCTATCCGGATTTAAATCCATCAGCGAAATGGCATGAGTCGCAGGTGCATGTTTCAGGTAATAACCTGTACCTACGCCAATATCCAGGTGAGTCTCGCCCATGTGATGCAGGAAGAAAGGAAGTAGTCGCGTATCAGTAGGACACTTCCATGCATATTTGTTTGAGATATTGAGTACCCACCAGTCATATAAGCTAAGCGTGAATGGGTTATAGACTTTTGCGCCTGATTGTTGTGTATGCTTCATTGTTCTCTCACTAAATAATTTCGCGCTGGAATTAAAACAACGAAGCAATCGTTAGGCAAGCATTAATCAGGTGAGTGAGTAATTTAATGCGATGAATAAAGGAGATATTATGAATTAAGCGGCTATCTTAAAGAATATAGAGGATAATAATAGCTGATAAATGAATTGAACAGTCATATTATTATAAGCTGATAATTAATAATCGTTGATGTACGAGTATTAAGCCCTTTGATAATAACAATGCAATTAAATGCAGGGAGAACAATATTTATTCAAACACATAAAGCGATTATTGCACATTAATTGATATTTTAAATGTTACGCTGAGATAGCCATCTTTATTTAATATCACCTACCTGGAGGCGATATGATTGAGGTTTTTGAAGCGTTTGGCTGGACCTTACTTTTAGGCGGTCTGGCAGTGGCAGTACTGTTTATCACTGCACTGGATAAAAAACGGTAATCATTGCATTTGACGCGCCTGTTGAGTCGGTATTACAAATAACTGTACCTGAAATCTACCACTTCTGAAGTTTGCGATATTTTGCCATTCTGACGGCAAGGGATAATCCTGACTAAAGTTACCGCCGCTTACCAACCAGACACGATGGTAACTTTTTGAAAGCGTTGTCAGAGTATCAATATATGTCTGATCGGCTTGCGCATAAAACAGTGAACCAAAGCCATAGGCATTCGGTCTGCCTGATGTTCCATGAGCGTTAGGCGGTGTATAAAGAAACGTACGATAATCTCGCTTATTATAATACACATAACTTAAATAATCGAACATTTTACTGACTACCACGGCATCATTAGGCTGGTGACGGGTATTAATATAGTTTACCAGTGGTTTAAACTCGTCTATGTGCTCAGGGTTATTATGATATGAACCATAGCCGAATAATAAGGTGAATAAGATAAACCAGAAGCCACAAACCGCTTTTTTTGCGCGGGTAAGTAATACCGCGAGCAGGGGAGGAATGCTCAGCGATGAGAAGAAGAAATAACGATCGATAAATAACGGCATCCACCAGGAAATGATGAAGACCAGCATTACAGGGATGACCAGATTACAAAATAATATCAGCTGATATCTTTCATATTCTCCGTTGCATAAAGATATTCGCCCCACAGTACCGATAAAACCTCCCACAGCCAGCCACAGAATGAACGACGGAAAACCCTGTCCGTTGTTTCCGGTAAAAAAATGCCAGTACATCGCAGGCAGGTCACGCCATGTTACGGGGGGAATCCAACCGATATCATTACCGGCTCTCAACTGCGCCAGATGAGTCAGTAAATTAAACAATACGGGCAACCAGGGGAGATAAGCGACAGCAATCCCCAGGTTAGCAAACCACCAGCCAGGAAGTTTAAGGTAGCAGGCCGTTTTATGGCTTTGGCAGGATAATATTGTTACTGCGATCCAGTGGGCAATAAGTGTAAATAGGGTGAAATAATGGGTGTAAAAGCTGAACGTCATAAGTAAAGCATACGCGACAAGATAGCGATTATGGGTGGGTGTTTTTATCCACATCATCAATGCTAACGCGGCAGCGAGCGTTAGCATTCCCATTAACGCGTACATGCGCGTTTCTTGACTGTAATGGACTGCCATCGGCATCAGGGCGGCGAACCATCCCGCCAATAAGGCTGTACGTTCATTTGCCAGCCATCGCGTAAGCGCGATAACCAGCACAACTGTCAGGATCCCAAAGAGTAGACTGAGAGAGCGTACCGCTGCAATGCTATCACCCCATAATATCATCCAGTCATGCAGTAACAGATAATAAAGCGGAGGATGCACGTCAAAAGCGGCATGGAAGAGCAGATTATCTACGCTATGTCGACTAATCAGCACGCTGGACGCTTCGTCACACCAAAGGTAGCGGTCAGTTAAAAACAGCAACCGTATAAGGACGGAGAATATGACAATGAGACAAACATGATATTTATACTTTATTTTTCTTAACCCATCGCCGGGCTGCCATATTGATAGTTGTGGTAGCGCCATAATATCCTCAATGGAGTAAGACTTAGACCAGAATGGACATCTAACGCAATAATGAAGGTTAAAATCTTAATCAACGCTAAATAAAAATAACTTTGATAATGTCAGTGGTGAATTAATCAGAATAGTGCAGTACAACTCAGTAACCCTGACCGTAATGGCGAAGCAGTCTATGCTCTAAAAACCGGGTCAAACCGACGATAAAGGTAACGCCAATAAGATACACTATGGCGGCAAAAAGGTAAGCATGGAAGAATTTAAAGCTGGTTGCAGCAACCTCCTGAATTCGCGCGAAAAACTCAGTATATTGGATAAGAAAAACGATGGTGCTGTCTTTAAGGTTATTAATCACCTGATTCGTTAAGGCTGGAATGGAAGACAGCAATACCTGAGGCAGTATAATCCACAAAAAGACCTGCCGTTTGTTCAACCCCTGAACGACTGCTGCCTCCGTTTCATACTTATTCAATGCGTTATAGGCCGTTGTCATGTACGCGGCATTATATGCGCCGACATTCAAGGTAAAACCTGTAACCGCCACGGTAAAAGAGGACAGGTGAATGCCAGATTGAGGTAAACCATAATAGATAACAAATAGAATAAGAATGAGTGGCGTACCGATAAAGAAATCCATGTACAGTCGAGTTATGGCTTTTACCACGGGGCGATGGCTCAGGCTCAGAAAGAAAATAATAATTCCCCACAAAAAACCGGTGATGGAAACAATCAGCGCAAGTTTACAGGTTTCTTTAATACCGTCCACAACAAGTGGCAGTTGTTCAGTCAGGTCATTAAAGAAGAGAGACCAGCCAGCGATCATCGTTGTGCCTCGCTAAAAAAACAGTGGATATCTGGATCCGTTTCTCGTAAGGCAAGATCGGTAAAAGCGCCTTCTGCACGAATCTTGCCATGATTAAGAAACGTTACGTTATCGCTTAGTAATCTGGCGAGGCGAATATCATGAGTGACGCATAATATAGTGACGCCATTGTCGTGAAGTTGCTTGATCAACATTCCGACTTCACGAGTCATGAGCGGATCAAGCGCAGACGTCGGCTCATCAAAAATAATGAGTTCTGGGTCGGTGACCATTGTACGGGCCAGGGCGACGCGCTGTTGCTGGCCGCCCGATAATTGCGAAGGGTATTTCGCGCTATGCGAGGCCATATCAAGTTTTTGTAGCTCATGTAAGGCTTTCTCCCGGGCTAGTTTTCCCGACATGCCAAACACTTTACATAGGGCAAGGGTAATATTATCCATGACGTTAAGATGGCGATACAAAGCGTAATTCTGGAAGACACAACCAACTTTTTTTCTGAACTCAAGAATAGTAAATTCTTTGTCGTAAATATTTTTCCCGTGAAAATAAATATTGCCATAATCAGGTTCTTCTAATCGAAGCAGACAGCGTAAAAGCGTCGTTTTTCCACAACCTGATGGCCCCATGACTACTTTCATGTCTCCCGATTGAATTTTCAGACTAACCGTATCAAGAACCTTTTTTCCTGAATATTCCTTACTTATCTCTTTTAGTTTCAGTAAAGCCATGAGTATCACCTCTATTTTTATGGTTCAACTGATGCGATATTTTTTCTCAAACACTCCGGCCAGAAGAGTAAAAACTTTATAAATAATGAAATATAATACCCCGGCAAGAGTATAGATCTGTAACCCGTTCAGCGTGATGGCTGTCAGTGACATTGCCTGCTTCGTTATTTCAGCGATACCTACAGTATAAGCAAAGGGCGTCGCTTTTAATACAGAAGAAAACTCATTGATAATACCGGGCACAGAAAATCGCAACATCTGTGGCAGTTCAATATTTATTATAACCTGTAATTGACGCATTCCTGCTACTTTCGCTACCGTAATTTCGTATGGCTCAACTAATTTAAGCGCCCCTCTGAACACCTCGGCAAGATAGCTCCCACTGATTAAGCCGACGCTGAGGTTCATGGCCACCAGAGGTGAAACATATATGCCAATCGATGGCAATCCAAAATAAACAAGAAAAACAGCAATAAGTATTGGAATTCCCCGAAGAATAAAGACCAGTACGTCGAGTATCTTCTGTAGTGGAAGGGGAGATAGTCGCCGTAATACGGCGACTGTAAGCCCGAACAAAAACGCTGAGAGAAAACAGGTAAATGTTACAAGCAGCGTATTACCAATCCCTTCCAATAGGAAATAAAAGATAGCCAGCATATTACCTGATGACATAGCTTACTATTTCATCCAGCTATCGACAATGCCAGATATTTTTTGTGGCCCTTGCTCTTTAAGCCATAAGTTGAAATCATCGCGCACGGGAGAGCCTTTCTTAAAGGCAATGCCAAGCTGATCAACATTCTTGAAAACATAACGGCTTTCTATCGGCATCTTTTTCTTATTTTTGAAGGTAAAATAAACCGGCTCTTCTATAAAAGCCAGATCAAGATTGCCATTTTTTAGATCAGCCATCGTCTCATTATAGGTTGGATACAATTTTACTTTACTTAACGAGTAGTATCCTTTGGGCTCCAGATCGTTTTTGATAAGGTCGGAGTAAGCCATTCCTCGAGGGTATCCAATAGAATATTTATTTAATTCATTGAGGTTATTGAGCGTTATTTTATGATTGGCCATACTGACCAGATAAAAAGAGTTGATGTAATAAGGTTCAGAGAAATCAATAACTTTCTTACGTTTATCTGTGATTGAAATTCCCGAAAATGCTACATCTGCCTGACCACTCGCCACTGCGCCAAGCATTCCATCCCAGGCATATTCGGTGATGTTTAGCTTACAATGCCGTGACTGACAGTAAGACGAAAAAAGCTCCAGATCTATCCCCTGCAATTTGCCATCAGCACTTTTAAATAACATAGGGGGAGAGGCTGGTGATACTGCGACATTGAGTGTTCTCCCTTCAACGATGCTATCAGCAAACGCTGAAGACGACATTATTCCCAACACTATCATCGATAAGCCAAATTTTTTGGATAACATGCTATCTATTTCCTGTAGTAAGGTAATGCGTATTATAAATTAAGCATTAGGGCGTGAGCCTGACATTTGCAGGCGTAAAGTACTTAACGTTATGTATTCCATCGCTGTTAACTAATTTAATCAGGAGGTTTGACAGGAATCATCAAAGGGAATGGATTGAATATACCATGAGATATCAACTGGATATGAGTGCAGCGACACCATGAAAGGTGAAAATGTAAAGATACCATAGACATTAGTATACTGGACATAGTTTATGCTCCATTTACGCATACATATTTACATGATAAGCAGATAAATGCTTCAGTGACGGTGCCTTTCATGTCTCTAATTATCATCTTACCACTCTATCCAGGGCCAATATAAAGACTTATCTTTTCTTGTCAAATACATTTTTTGAGCTAAGTTGATTTGCGTGCTATCTATATTTGCAAGCATATAAATTATTTGTCTCATGAACAAACGACAACAAATCAGGATTTCTGACGATGTTGTTATGTTTATCAAAACGTTAACTTGTTTTAATCGATGATAATCTTAATTCAGAAATATCTGAATATATACGGTTGTTGAGATAAAATTCTCAAATTAACATCGTACATCTTATGTAATAAATATAAATACGATTAATAAATCCAAAACTGAGACTGCCAACCGGATAACAAACAGCAATAAAGAGGGTTCTTCATTAAGTTATCCTGGCAACGGTTAAGGTGGTAACATTTTCGGTGGCTTTACCCATTTTAATCGTGTTCACAGCCGTTAATTACCTTATGATTACCATGGTAATTAAAAATGAATCCTTGATTACCATGGTAATTAAAAATGAATCCTTAATGACTCGTTGGCTGAGTGAAAAAAATTCTACATCACATAGGCGCATGTATCGCGTATAATGGGCTCCGATGCCCCTAATTATTGCTATGACATAATGATATGTATCTTAACCGCTTTTGTTATTTACTCCTGATCTTCGCTGCGGTCGGAAGCATTTTTACATCGCATCCCGTCGCGATGTGGTTCCTGCTCGCCAATGTGCTAACGCTGGCGATCTACGGTATAGACAAAACGGCGGCACGTAAAACCTGGCGCAGAGTGCCGGAATCCACTTTGTTGGTGTTTGGGGTTGTCGGTGGGTGGCCTGGGGCGATTGTTGGTCAACAACTCTTCCGTCATAAAACGCAAAAGCAGCCATTCAAAACATACTTTATTGTCAGTGTGATAGTGAGTATTTTAGTTACGGTGGCGATTTATCGACTCTATCCATTTTTGTCTTACTGAACATAGACTATGTATCACTTATTGACCAATCGGCAGCAAAGATAGCATCATATTTTCATGCCACCGGCACTATGATATTGAGTTGTGTTTTGCTCAAGGCGTACCGCAGCCGATGGAACTTTATTCAGTGGAATAATGATGAGCTATAAAACTTTCTAACATTATGGCAAAACAATGATGGACTTCCTGGGTTGGATGGACAAGGTCGTTGAAGACGTATTGCGGACATATATCTAGCTGAGGGTCTTTAGCCCCGGGAACATGTACATAGCCGTGGTGAGTATAAGGGTTTTCCGTATCATAACCAATATTACTGGCCGCCTCCATTATCACCTTAAATGCATCGGCAGTCTCGTAATAGCATATTTTATGCTGGGGGTATTTTTCTTTTAATTCTTCAACATTAGTTTTTAACAGGGCATTGTGAGCGATGCTTTCATCCTTAAGCTTTCTTTTTTCATCAGAATGTTTGCCATAAGGTGTTAAAGACAAATCGGGAATCCCCATGACCAGAACATTATTAACTCCACCGGAAATTATTTTTTCAATATCATCAATTTGTTGCTCAACGACCATTATTACATTATCTTTGTGTAGTGTCATATAGTCATTAGCCCCCAATAAAAATATCGCCAGGTCCTGGTGAGAAGGGGTGTAAGATGCGACTTGTCTGTCCGTATTTGATACAAAGTCACCGATGCAATTAAAGCAGGAATAGCTTGCCGATGTACTTCCCCCTTCAGCAAAATTAAGCATCTCTTTACCTAAGAAGTGTGGAGATGATAAAAACTCAGTCCAGGTAAATCCATTAGTAAACCTTCCGCCAAAGTATTGACCATAGGAGGGTAAGATATGATGTGTTTTTTCAAACATACGCCCTAAGGAGTCAGACAAGCTGTCGCCAAAAAATACCAGTCTGGTAATATCACCCAAAGAGATATTTTTGGGCTTGGGATGTGATTTATTGATTTCTTTGGCAAGACCAAAAGCTTCCGGATGACATTCAACCTCAATAGATAAAATATTTTCACCATTATCATCTTTAATAATCAACTTATCGGCGTGTTCCTGTGATTCTATAATAAACTGTTCTTTACATCCCTGAGACGCTAAGGCTCGAAGTTTGATGTAGGCTCCGCGAACCTGTACCGGTGTTAGATTCAGTTCCTGATGGTGGTAAAGATTAAAGATACATTCGAGCGCCTCTGCATGGTGGGTGGTAAAGAAATATGCTTTGATTTTCTCCCATAAACTTAATTCCGGAAGGCGTGCGCTTTCTTTTATCGCATTAAATTTTTCAGAACTGATAGATGATGTGAAATAACCCTGTCCAACACTCAATGGCATAGTGTCCTCCTTACTTTATTAAACACGCTTTAGCAAATAATTAATTAGCAAATATTAGCAAGAAAAGTAATCAGGTAAATGGTGTATATGGAATTACGCTTCTTTAACAGTTTTTCGTCGCCAATAAAATACATACAATGTTTATTGTTTTTCAACGAAGTAAATATATCATCAACAACGTGAGGTTAATGCCTGGTACATATTATCTGACTGCTATCATTATTGAGTGTGCGCCTGGCTAAGGCAAAGATCTAAAAAAGAAGCCACTCCTGATTTTAGTGTGCTGGCGTGAGTATGAGCTGGCTTGATACTCAGGAAAAACAGACAAACTTATCATCCGACTATTATTGCTAAAGTGCTAGTGTTTTATGTGACATTTTGATTTCTATTTTCATATTAAATATTTCTTAAGTGAGTTAACTATAATGAATGATGATTCAATTATTAAAAACTCTTCGATGCTTTTGGCCTATTTAGGTGGTTTGGGATGGGGAAGCGCCTATTTTTATGGCTGGGGCGTCTCCGCGTACTATGGTTTCCCGTGGTGGTATGTAGGCGTCGGCCCTGACAACATTGCCCGAAGTCTATTCCATGCGATTAGCCTGATGGCTATATTCATAATAGCGTGGGGAGTGGGTATTCTATTATTTTTTCTAGTAAAGCAAAAAGCACGTATCCACGACCTTAGCTTTTTACGTCTTTTTTTGGCAGCGGTTTTGTTCTTTATTCCAATTGTTATCGAGTTTTCTCTCTTAACAGAATCGTTTTTGTGGGAGCTTTTTTTTATCATTTTACTGGTGGCTTTATGCTTATCGGTGGGGATGCGTTTTTATAGTAAATTGATGCCAGTGATTTGTTTTACGCAACTCAGTTGGGTGCGAAGGCATTGTTTCACTATAGTTATGCTTGGTTTTATTATATATTTTTTTATATTTTCTTTTTTTGTTGGGATCTATAAACCACAATTAAAGAAAGAATACGAAATGATATTGTATGATGGAGGCTGGTACTACGTCCTGGCCAGATATCATGATAGTTTTATTTTGTCGAAATCCTTTACTAAAAATAACAATAGATTTATTATTTTTAGACCAGAAGATGGGCACTCTTATGAAATTACTCTGGTAAAAGTCAGGCTTTAATAAAATGCTGGTTGGCAAGAGCGTGAAATGACGGCAGAACTTCCCATAGCAACGATTGAGGAAAGAACTGAGCGCCCATATCTGTAGGCTGTGGAATAGCAATGCCGGGAAGGACATGGCATGACACTTTATCTGACATTACCATTTGAGTGACAGGTTAGCAGATGTTTCAGGCCAAACCCAAGTTGAACTGGAGCGCTCAGAAGCCGATTACCTACATAACAAATATTGGCCGCAAGCTTATGCTGTGGGCGGAATATACGACCGCTATTATCCAGACTGGCTGTTAACTTATTTATTTTCCCATAGTAACCTATAACAGGCCTCCCTGAGGCATTGGCTAGCATCTGTGCATTGGAAAAACAGGCTCCATTTGCACTATAGCAACTTATAAATTTTATTTCCTCATGAGAGTTGCTAATATGGCGGATTGATTTTGAAAGTGATGATGACTGACTTGCACCGGAACCGTACCGATTTTCATGTTGAACAACAAAAGGAGCACCATGTTTACAAATCGAAATAGGCATGGATTATTACCTGAGATTGATTTCAAATTAACAATAATGATGACGCTTTTGGGTATTAAAAATCTTTCAAATAACGCTCATTTGATTTTTTGTCCACATTGACTAAGCCTGGAAAGACACAGGGTTGAGATATTTTCGCTACCCGTCGGCGGTGTATCGCAGTTGTGATGTTACGTTCTTACAAGACTGACATCTGCATATCATAACCTTTATTCATTACCACCTGGTGAGTAAATAAAAACTATTAAGCAAATATTTACTTCTGGGTAATGGGACTGGATTTACCGACATTACCTCTGTGCCCCAGTCGGGCAGAACATTGCAGCTTAGAAAGAAAGCTTTGGTGTTTATTGTCTGTGGCCTGAAAAAGTTCCCATGAGCTGAATATGCTGAATGTGAACTGATTCTTGATGGTCTATGCCGGAAATCTATAAGCTATTGATTTTTATATTGTGTGTAATTTTACAATTACATAAACATAAAATTCTGATAGTATACCCCCCTATAGTATATGGAGGTCGAATGCCGCATTCACCTGAAGATAAAAAACGTATCCTTACCCGTGTTCGTCGCATACGCGGGCAGGTCGAAGCGCTGGAGCGGGCGCTTGAGTCTGGCGAACCTTGTCTGGCGATTCTGCAACAGATTGCCGCCGTGCGCGGCGCGTCTAATGGCCTGATGAGTGAAATGGTTGAAATCCATCTGAAAGATGAGCTGGTCAGCGGGGAGACCACGCCAGATCAGCGCGCGGTTCGGATGGCGGAAATCGGCCATCTTCTTCGCGCTTATCTAAAATAACAATTTCCCTCACCGTAACAGGAAGAGATATATGAAATCACGTGCAGCAGTTGCTTTTGGTCCCGGTCAGCCGTTAAAAATTGTCGAGATTGACGTTGCGCCGCCGAAAAAAGGCGAAGTTCTGGTCAAAATCACTCATACCGGCGTTTGCCATACCGATGCTTTTACCCTTTCCGGCGATGATCCGGAAGGCGTATTCCCGGCAGTCCTGGGTCACGAAGGCGGCGGCGTGGTAGTCGAGGTCGGCGAGGGGGTCACCAGCCTGAAACCCGGCGATCATGTTATTCCACTGTATACGGCGGAATGCGGCGAGTGTAAGTTCTGTAAGTCCGGTAAAACTAACCTTTGTCAGGCCGTACGCGCCACTCAGGGAAAAGGGCTGATGCCGGATGGCACTACCCGCTTTTCTTATAACGGCGAACCCGTTTATCACTATATGGGAACCAGCACGTTCAGCGAATATACCGTTTGCGCGGAAATTTCTCTGGCGAAAGTGAACCCGCAGGCGCCGCTGGATAAAGTGTGTCTGTTGGGCTGTGGCGTGACGACGGGTATTGGCGCCGTCCATAACACCGCTAAAGTGAAAGCGGGCGACACCGTTGCCGTTTTTGGTTTAGGCGGTATTGGGCTGGCGGTTATTCAGGGCGCGGTTCAGGCTAAAGCCGGGCGTATTTTAGCTGTCGACACGAATCCGGAAAAATTTACGCTGGCGGGCGAAATGGGGGCCACGGACTTTATTAATCCGAATGATTACGACAAACCGATCCAGGACGTTATTGTTGAGCTTACTGATGGCGGCGTAGATTTCAGTTTTGAATGTATCGGCAACGTTAACGTGATGCGAGCAGCGCTGGAATGTTGTCATAAAGGCTGGGGCGAAAGCATTATTATTGGCGTAGCGGGGGCAGGGCAGGAAATCAAAACCCGTCCCTTCCAGCTAGTGACCGGTCGCGTCTGGCGTGGCTCCGCCTTTGGCGGCGTGAAAGGGCGCACGCAGCTGCCAGGGATGGTAGAAGATGCGATGAACGGTAAAATCCGTTTAGATCCTTTTATTACTCACCGCCTGCCGCTGGAGCAGATTAACGATGCCTTTGAACTGATGCATCAGGGTAAATCCATCCGTACTGTTATCCACTTTGGCGATAACTGATTCATCCGCCAGCGGATTTTCCGCTGGCGCTTTTCTGAATTTTCTGGAATGAATGTTGTGAAAATGTGACGAAGGCGATGCTTTTCGCGATAAGCAAACGTCACGAAGTGCCGATGACTATCTAACGGGCGTGTTTTACGCATAAAACTTACAAGAGAGTCGACGGTCATGGGCAACACATTCTCGATGCAAGCCTCGCATAAACTGGGCTTCCTGCATCATATTCGGCTGGTTCCGCTGTTTTCCTCCATTCTCGGTGGCATCCTTCTTCTTTTTGCTTTGAGCGCCGGGCTGGCAGGCTATTTTCTGTTACAGGCCGATCGCGATCAGCGTGATGTCACGGACGAGATTCAGGTACGGATGGGATTATCCAACAGCGCTAACCACTTACGTACCGCACGTATCAATATGATCCACGCTGGCGCGGCGAGCCGGATTGCTGAAATGGATGAAATGAAAGCCAATATTGCCGCTGCGGAAACGCGGATCAAGCAGTCTCAGGACGGCTTTAACGCTTATATGTCCAGAGCGGTGAAAACACCCGCCGATGACGCGTTAGATAACGAGTTAAACGCCCGCTACACCGCCTATATCAACGGCCTGCAACCGATGCTGAAATTTGCCAAAAATGGCATGTTCGAAGCGATCATTAATCATGAAAACGAGCAGGCAAAACAACTGGATGCCGCATATAACCATGTCCTGTTGAAAGCGATTGAACTGCGCACCGAGCGGGCGAGACTACTTAGCGAGCAGGCTTACCAACGTACCCGGCTCGGTATGATGTTTATGATTGGCGCATTTACGTTGGCGCTGGTATTGACGTTAATGACCTTCATGGCGCTGCGTCGCACGGTGATACAACCCTTGCAGCAGTCTGCGTCACGTATCGAACGCATTGCGGCGGGCGATCTGACCATGGCTGACGAGCCCACAGGACGCAGTGAAATAGGTCGCCTGAGTCATCATCTTCAGCAGATGCAGCATGCGTTGCAACAAACGGTAGGGGCGGTGCGTCAGGGGGCGGAGGAAATTTATCGAGGCACCAGCGAAATTACCGCCGGTAATACGGATTTATCTTCTCGTACTGAACAGCAGGCTGCCGCCATTGAACAGACCGCGGCCAGTATGGAACAGTTGACGGCAACCGTTAAGCAGAATGCGGATAATGCGCATCACGCCAGCAAACTGGCGGAAGATGCTTCCGGTAAAGCCAGCCGCGGAGGCCAGATGGTTTCCGGGGTCGTACAAACGATGGGGAATATTTCCACCAGCTCGAAAAAAATCTCGGAAATTACCGCCGTCATTAACAGTATCGCTTTCCAGACCAACATTCTGGCGCTGAACGCGGCGGTCGAGGCGGCACGCGCCGGGGAACAAGGACGCGGTTTTGCGGTGGTCGCCAGTGAGGTTCGTACCCTCGCCAGTCGCAGCGCGCAGGCGGCAAAAGAGATTGAAGGCTTGATCGACGCATCGGTCAGCCTGATTGAACAAGGATCTGAAGAGGTTATCGCTGCGGGGAGCACCATGAATGAGATTGTGGATGCCGTCAAACGCGTCACCGATATTATGCTCGACATCGCGGCAGCCTCTGATGAGCAAAGTCGCGGTATTGTTCAGGTCAGTCAGGCTATTTCTGAGATGGACAGGGTTACGCAACAAAACGCGTCGCTGGTCGAAGAGGCGTCCGCGGCGGCCGCTTCGCTTGAAGAACAGGCCGCCCGCTTGACGCAAGCCGTTGATGCGTTTCATTTACAGGATACTGGCGCGACGATGCGATCATCCTTCCTTTAGTAAGCGTCGCGCCAGCGGGCTATTTTAGCCGCGGGCGCGTTTATTCTCCGACAGCCGCTATCACAGCGGCATCGATTTACGGATCGCCGCAATCAGCATTTGCGCCCCGGTTGAGAGCGGGATATCAACTCGCGTAAGAATACCTATCGGTTCGCCTGCGCTCTGGGTCGGCACGGGTAATGAGACCAGCTTCGCCTGGCGAAGATCTTCTTTAACCGCGCCAGAGGGGACGAACCAGACGTAATCGTAATCTACGGTCAGTTGTCGTGATAACGATGCGGATAGCGTTTCGATACATCCGGCAGGCATTTTACACCCCTGGCTTTGCAACAGGGCTTCCGCATTCTGGCGCGGTACCGTGCCTTTTGGCGAGACGACTACCGGCCATTCCATAACCCGGCTGAGCGTGATCGTCTCCTGTAACAGGGGATGACCGGGGCGTACCACTAATTTAAGCGATTCTAAAAACAGCAGTTCGTAATTTAAACCGCCCATTAATTCCGGGTCTGACATGCGGCCAATACCCAGATCGATCTCGCCTGATTTCAGACCCGCAAGCAACATCGTATTGTTCATGGTCGCGACCTGTAACGAGGTCGATTTTTGCTGTTGATGGAACCGCCCAATAGCCGCCGGGAGTATACCCAGCGCAGCGGTGGGGAGCGCGCCAACACGCACCACATCGGCGCTGGCGTCCTCTTTGCGATTCAGCGCCTGCCCGGCGGTATTCAATGCATCTAATACTTTTACCGCGTGAGTCAAAAATTGTTCGCCAGGAACCGTTAATTGCGCGCCCAGTCGCCCGCGTTCAAACAGACGGGTTCCGGTGAGTTGTTCCAGTTCGTTCAGCGTTTTAGAAAGCGCTGGCTGGCTCAGGTTAAGAGTTTCAGCCGCGCGCCCCAGAGTTCCCTGTTGCGCAACGGCGACAAATGTATGAAGGTGGCGCAACCGAATGCGCTGACTAAACAGACCATTTTTTTCCATAAGCGATGTTAAAAACAGAGCCGTGCGGGTGACAAGTAAAGTTGTTTGTTTTTGATAACCTGATAGCAAAATATTATTAACATTTTACCATTTCAAGTTACAACTGTTTTATTTTACTGATGATTCAACTGCCGTTAAGCGTGTTAAGCCGCGATCTGGTCGGGGATATGCCAGCTCATGTCAATCCGTTCTGCATAATGAATTCAGACCGGATCACAGTTTGTAAATTCTTCTCCCCGGAATGGATGAGGTTTTCTACACTCCAGGTAACATTCACTGGAGGCATGACATTATGGCGAACACCATCACGGCAGATGAGATTCGGGAACACTTTTCGCAGGCAATGTCGGCAATGTACCAGCAGGAAGTTCCGCAGTACGGTACGTTACTGGAACTTGTGGCTGACGTGAATCTGGCGGTGCTGGAAAATAATCCCAAACTGCATGAGCAGTTGGCTAATGCCGATGAACTGGCGCGATTGAACGTGGAACGACATGGCGCCATTCGTGTTGGCACCGCAGAAGAACTTTCTACCTTGCGTCGGATATTCGCCATCATGGGGATGTACCCAGTAAGTTATTACGATCTCTCTCAGGCGGGCGTGCCTGTGCACTCCACGGCATTTCGTCCCATTGACGAGGCTTCGCTCTCGCGTAATCCCTTTCGCATGTTCACTTCGCTATTACGCCTGGAGCTCATTGAAAACGCGGCATTACGCCAGCGGGCGGCGGAAATCTTATCGCAGCGGGATATTTTTACATCGCGCTGCCGACAATTGCTGGATGAGTACGACGAGCAGGGCGGTTTTAGTGCTGCTCAGGCCGAAGAGTTCGTCCGTGAAACGCTGGAGACTTTTCGCTGGCATCGTCAGGCTACCGTTGATGAAGAAACGTACCGCAGCCTGCATCGTGAGCATCGTTTAATTGCCGACGTGGTCTGTTTTCCGGGATGTCACATTAACCATCTGACGCCGCGTACTCTGGATATCGACCGGGTACAGGCCATGATGCCGGAGTGCGGCATTACGCCTAAAATTCTTATCGAAGGTCCGCCTCGCCGCGAAGTGCCTATTCTGTTGCGGCAAACCAGTTTCAAAGCCCTGGAAGAGCAGGTGCTCTTCGTTGATGAAAAGCAGGGTACGCACACGGCGCGCTTCGGCGAAATTGAGCAACGTGGCGTCGCGCTGACGCCAAAAGGTCGTCGATTATATGATGAACTATTGCACAAGGCGGGAACGGGTAAGGATAACTTCACGCATCAACTCCATTTGCGGGAGGTCTTTAACGCCTTTCCGGATAGCGAATTTCTGCTTCGCCAGCAGGGGCTTGCCTGGTTCCGTTATCGCTTAACGCCTTCCGGCGAGGCGCATCGTCAGGCGATCCATCCTGGCGACGATCCGCAGCCGCTTATTGAGCGCGGTTGGGTAATCGCGCAGCCGATTATCTATGAAGATTTTCTTCCGGTCAGCGCAGCCGGCATTTTTCAGTCGAATTTGGGAAATGAAACGCTGGCAAGAAGCCACGGCAATGCCAGCCGCGACGCCTTTGAACAGGCGCTGGGATGTGCTGTACGGGATGAATTTTCGTTATATCAGGAAGCGGAAGAACGCAGTAAACGCCGTTGCGGTCTGCTTTAAAAGCGGTAAGCTTCACAGGCTGTGAGGATACTGTAAAAGGAAGGCGTTATGTTGAATCCCTCCATCCCGCTGGTGGCGACGCGTCACGGTAAAATCGTGGGCGTCGTACAGGAAGAAATCCATATCTGGCGCGGTATACCTTATGCCGCGCCGCCAACAGGGGAGCTACGCTGGCGTGCGCCGCAGCCTGTTACGCCCTGGCACGACGTGCGCCAGGCGGATTGTTTCTCCTGCGCCAGTTGGCAGGATATTACCTGGTGTCGCGAACTCGGCGGCGGCGATCCGGGAAATTTTTCCGAAGACTGTCTCTATCTGAACGTTTGGGCTCCCGCCGTACGTCATGAACCGTTGCCGGTCATGGTCTGGCTACACGGCGGCGGTTACACCATTGGCGCGGGGAGTTTGCCGCCCTATGACGGTCAAGCGCTGGCGAAGCGCGGCGCGATCGTGGTGACGGTCAATTATCGGCTTGGCCATCTGGGCTTTTTCGCGCATCCGGCGCTGGAAGGCGAAGAGGCGGAGTGTATTCATAATTTCGCTTTACTCGATCAAATCGCTGCGCTGCGTTGGGTGCAGGACAATATTGCCGCATTTGGCGGCGATACGCAGAATGTGACGTTATTTGGCGAATCCGCCGGCGCCCGCAGCGTGCTGTCGTTGATGGCTTCGCCGTTGGCGAAGGGGCTTTTTCATAAAGCGATTATTCAGAGTGGTTATACGCTGCCGGATACGCCTCGCGAGGTGGCGCTAAAAAAAGGCGTTGCGCTGGCGGAACATCTTGGCTTAGCCCATGCCACTGCCGAACAGCTACGCGCTTTACCGGCAGAGACGTTTTGGCCGCTGGACGCGCCTTTTAAAATTGCGCCGACGCCGATTTCCGGCGACGTCGTGCTGCCGCATCCGATGCTGGAAACCTTCTTTGCGGCGAAACAGCATCCGATACCGGTGATGATCGGCTCGAATAGCGATGAAGCCAGCGTATTGGCAGTTTTTGGCGTCGATATTGCCGGTCAAATTCAAAAAATGCGCCGTGAGCGGCGTGTTGGCCTGGGGTTAATCCGGCTGCTTTATCCTGGAGTGAAAGGCGACGAAGCGCTAGGGCGGCAGGTCTGTCGGGATATGGTATTTACCACGTTGGGTTATGTCGTCATGCAAGCGCAGCAGCGGATCGGCGAACCGTGCTGGCGTTACTGGTTTGATTATGTCGCCGAAGCGGAGCATAACACCTACGCGAATGGTGCCTGTCATGGCAATGAAATACCGTATGTATTCGATACGTTAACGCGGGCTGAGCCCACATGCCATTATGTGAATGAGAATGACCTGGCCTTTGCCTCGCAGGTGGCGGATTACTGGGTGAATTTCGCTCGTCATGCCAGCCGCACGCGCGACGTGCTGCACGGCCCGGTTCGCTGGCCCGCCAGCATTCGGGGGCGAGATCGTCTGTTGCGGATTGGGCTGAACAAACTTGCCGGTTTTAAAGTGGAAAACCGCTTTATGCGTGCGCGTCTGGCGCTGTTTAAACGAGTCATGAAACATCACGTTAGTCTGGAATAAACTTTTCATAACCTGAAGAATGCTGCGTGAGGTTTACATCCGATTAGGTCGGTTCTTATCGACATAAAATATTTACGCTTTTGCACAGTTTCCAGGCGACCAACAATTGGATTATTAATGAATTTTGTCTAGAGTGAGCGGTCAGAAACGGGCACATTCTTGCTGCTGAAAAAACCAGCGCGGGACCATTCACAAGACCAGAAGGACTCATTTTCAGGTATGAATCGTAGACGATTTATTAAAGGTTCAATGGCAATGGCCGCCGTGTGCGGTTCCAGCGGTATTGCTTCCCTCTTTTCTCAGGCGGCGTTTGCCGCGGAATCCGATATTGCGGATGGTAAAATTGTCCGTTTTGATTTTGCTGGTCTGCAATCAATGGCCCAGGCGTTATCGAAAAAGCCCTGGGGCGGCGCGCCGGGACCCTTGCCGGATACGCTCGCCAATCTGACGCCGCAGGCCTATAACAGCATTCAGTATGACGCGGCGCATTCACTCTGGAACGGTGTTGCCAACCGGCAGCTCGATATTCAGTTTTTCCACGTAGGGATGGGCTTTCGTCGTCGCGTACGCATGTTTTCCGTTGATACGACGACGCATCTTGCTCGCGAGATTCATTTTCGCCCGGAACTGTTTAAATACAACGATGCCGGCGTCGATACGACGCAACTGGAAGGGCAGAGCGATCTCGGTTTCGCCGGTTTCCGTGTCTTTAAAGCGCCGGAACTGGCGCGGCGCGATGTCGTCTCCTTCCTGGGCGCCAGTTATTTCCGGGCGGTAGATGATACTTATCAGTATGGCCTGTCGGCTCGCGGGCTGGCGATAGATACCTATACTGACGGTCAGGAAGAGTTCCCTGACTTCACCGCCTTCTGGTTTGACACCGCGAAGCCGGGCGATACTACGTTTACCGTTTACGCTCTGCTGGACAGCGCCAGCGTGACGGGCGCGTATAAATTTGTGATTCATTGCGAAAAATCGCAGGTGATCATGGATGTAGAAAACCATCTCTACGCCCGTAAAGATATTAAGCAACTTGGCATTGCGCCGATGACCAGTATGTTTAGCTGTGGGAATAATGAACGCCGGGTATGCGACACCATTCATCCGCAAATTCACGATTCCGATCGGCTGGCGATGTGGCGGGGTAACGGCGAGTGGATTTGCCGCCCGCTGAATAATCCGCAGAAATTGCAGTTCAATGCATATATGGACGATAACCCAAAAGGGTTCGGCCTGCTGCAACTCGATCGCGATTTCTCGCATTATCAGGATGTGATGGGCTGGTACAACAAACGTCCGAGCCTGTGGGTGGAGCCGCGCAATAAGTGGGGGAAAGGCGCGGTTAGCCTGATGGAGATCCCAACCACTGGCGAAACTCTGGATAATGTGGTCTGTTTCTGGCAGCCGGAAAAAGCGATCAAAGCCGGGGATACGCTGGCGTTTAATTATCGTTTGTACTGGAGCGCGCAGCCGCCGGTACAATCGCCGCTTGCGCGGGTCATGGCGACCCGTACAGGGATGGGTGGCTTTCCCGAGGGTTGGGCGCCGGGCGAACATTACCCGGATAAATGGGCGCGCCGTTTTGCTATTGATTTTGTCGGCGGCGATCTGAAAGCGGCCGCGCCAAAAGGCATTGAGCCGGTAATTACGCTCTCCAGTGGCGAGGCGAAGCAGATTGAGATCCTCTACGTAGAGCCTTTCGACGGTTATCGTATCCAGTTTGACTGGTATCCGACCTCGGATTCTACGGCACCGGTGGATATGCGTATGTTCCTGCGCTGCCAGGGGGAGGCTATCAGCGAAACCTGGCTGTATCAGTATTTCCCGCCCGCGCCGGATAAGCGCCGTTATGTTGACGATCGTATCATGCGTTAGACAGTTTGCCTTCTGTACCGCCACAAAGGCGGTACAGGTTGCGGAAATAGCCCTGACATAAACTCATTCGTGAGCCGCTGTTTTTGTGACACGGCCTTTTCATCGTTCTATTTTTGCAACAGTCCTTCCTGTTTATCCCTCTCGATCCTGCGGACAGGGGACATTAAGATAGCTTCACCTTATTTAAGATATAAAGTGAATATAATGAAAAAGAGTTTTCTTGGTGCTCTCCTGTCTCTGGGCTTATTAAGTGCTGCTCATGCAGATGTATATAAATTTGATAATACGCATACCAATGCGGTATTTAATATCGATCATTTCCAGACCTCAACCAATCATGGCGGGTTTTATGCTATTAGCGGCGAACTGAAATATCAGCCGGAAAAGCAAGATGCAGAGATGCGCGTGACGATTCCCGTAAGCGCCTTAAATACCGGGGTGGATGCGTTTGATAACCATATCCGCAGTAGCGATATTCTGGATGCGGAAAAATATCCAGAAATAGTATTTAAATCAACAAAATGGCATTTTGAAGATAATAAACCGGTTTCTATTGACGGTTTGCTAACAATGAAGGGAGTAACTAAGCCCGTCACCTTAACCACCACCAAGTTTGGCTGTTATATGAGCCCGATATTCAAGGCGCAGGTTTGCGGTGGTGATTTTGTCACGCAAATAGATCGCACCCAGTGGGGGATAGATTATCTGGTCGATATGGGGATGACGAAAGTTGTCGATATAAAAATCCAGGCAGAAGCGGTTAAGCAATAAAAGGAATAATGATGAAAACTCATCACCTCATTCGGGTAGTGGCCTCGCTGGCAATGTTGGCAACATCAGGCCTGGCTTATGCTGAAGAGTACAAAGCCAGCACGGACGAAAAAGCAATAAAAATGACAAACGTAGCCTCGCTGGAAGCGCGCGTTCAGGCCAGAATGGAGAAAGGGGCATTTGGTTATATTCGCGGCGGAGCCGAAGATGAGAATAACCTTCGCAGCAACACCGAAAGCTTTGACAAAAAATATATTATGCCGCGCGTATTACAGGGCATTGAGTTAAAAGAGATCGATTTATCAACGCAGCTACTGGGTATTCCGCTTAAAACGCCTATAATCCAGGCACCGATGGCAGCACAGGGCCTAGTCCACGCCTCCGGAGAGTTGGCGACGGCGAAAGGCATGGCGCAGGTCGGTTCGATTTTCTCGTTGAGCACTTATGGCAACAAGACCATCGAAGAGGTGGCTAACGTTTCCGGGAAAAATCCGTTCTTCTTCCAGCTTTATATGAGCAAGAATAATCAATTTAACGAATTTATTCTTGCACAAGCGGTAAAACATGGCGCTAAAGCGATTATTCTGACCGTAGATTCGCCTGTCGGCGGTTATCGGGAAGAAGATATTAAAAATAACTTCCAGTTCCCGCTGGGTTTTGCAAACCTGGAAATGTTCGCCAGAAAAAATGACGATGGTTCAAAAACTGGCAAAGGAGCAGGGATAAGTGAAATTTACGCGCAGGCTAAACAAGCCTTTACGCCGGAGGATATTGCCTATGTACATCGTATTTCCGGTCTGCCGGTTATCGTAAAAGGCATTCAGTCGCCGGAGGATGCTGAAATTGCTATCCAGGCCGGGGCCGCAGGAATATGGGTTTCTAACCATGGTGGCCGTCAATTAGACAGCGGGCCGTCCTCATTCGATATGCTTCCTGCGATTGCAAAAGTCGTCAACAAGCGAGTGCCTGTTATTTTTGACAGTGGAGTACGCCGTGGTTCGCACGTATTCAAAGCGTTAGCCAGCGGGGCGGATATTGTGGCGGTTGGCCGGCCTGTATTATACGGTCTTAATCTTGGCGGCGCTCAGGGTGTGGCATCAGTGATTGAACAGCTAAACAAAGAGCTGACAATTAACATGATGTTGGGTGGCGCCAGAAATATTGAACAAGTGAAAACGACACGCTTGTTAACTGAAAAAGATCTGCCCCAGTAATATAAAGGTCGGGTACTATACCCGACCTTTTCCTGTATGATTTCCCTCAACAACGCTTTCGGTAGAAAATGACGCGCTCTGTTTCCTCAAATCCTAACGCCTGGTGAACTTTCTGGGAAATTGTATTTTCCGGCGAGGTATCGGAGGCCATTTCCCGACACCCTTTATTCGTTCCCCATCGTTGCACCGCTGCAATCAATTGTTTCGCTACGCCGCGTTGACGGAATGAGGGGAGAACAAAAATACCTTCAAGGAAAGCCACGGGCGAACTGTCACAGCCATTGACATAATCGTGGCGGATTGAGGCATCCGCAAAGCCAATCGCCACCCCGTCTGCCATCGCAATAAATGATGCCAGATGATCGGTTTGCAGAATTTCTTCGCCGTCCGCCAGATGGGCGTCATCCGGGTGACCAGGCCAGAGCTGTTTTCGCAATCCGCGCCAGAGCTCCAGATGGGTTTTGTTCATTTGCCTGATGTCCATTAACGCGCTCCTGATGAGGGGTCTGGCATGATGAGACGGCATCCCGCCTGCTGATAACGTCGGGCGATAGCAGACGGGAGCGCGCTGTCGCTAAGAATGGTAGTAATACAGGACAGCGTCGCCACCGCATGGGGTTCTACAGTATCAAACTTTGAATGATCGGCCATCAATATGACCTCGCGTGAGCGCTGAATAATGCGCGTTTTGACGCCTACTTCAAACATCGTAGCGTTGGTGATGCCCGTTTCAATCGACAGCGCATCGCAGGAGATAAAGGCGCGTTCAACGGCAAAGGCGTTAATCATCTCCAGCGCCAGACTCTCGCCCACCGAAAAGTAACCGGGGCGAATCAGTCCGCCGATAATGTAACTCTCTACGTGTGGGAAGCCACCCAGTTCATTAGCGATTTTGATGTCATTGCAAATGACTTTTACTTTGGCGTCGACCAGACATTTTGCCAGTTCCAGACAGGTGGAGCCGGAGTCGAGAAAAAAGCAGTCTCCATCCTTGATGAACGTGCGGGCGAGGGCGGCGATTTCGCGTTTCGCCTCGCTTTGTAACGTTCGCTTAACGTCGAAAACATATTCTTTATCTTCCGTACTGTCGTCGAAGTCAATACAACCATGGCCGCGAACCATACCGGGATAACGGCTGGCAATATAGTGAAAATCCCGGCGCACGGTTGCCTCTGCATAGCCAAAAAGCTCAATAGCTTGTTGTGTTGAGAGGTGCCTGTGTTGCCAAAGGTAATGCAACATCTGTTTGATACGGTCGGGGCGCTGTTGGCTCATCAGCATATGACTCCTTTATAGCGCGGTGAATTGTGACAACGTCACATTATAGTTCGCCGTCGTGAACAACGCCCGGCCAATCACCAGATGCTGCGCGCCTGCGGCGGCAAGCAGCCGTGCGGCGCGAAGTGTAATACCGCCGTCCGCCCAGCATTCCGCAGCAGGGAAATGCTCTCTGCTCTGGCTCACTTTTTCACACATCGTGGCGATAAATTGCTGTCCGCGCCCGTCGGGTTCGCTGGTCATGATCATCAGCGCATCCAGTTGCAATGCCAGATAACGATAAGACAATAGCGGCGTTGCCGGGTTAAGCGCCAGTCCTGCTTTCGCCCCGATAGCGCGAATATCCGCCAGAATCTCCGAGGGGTTTTGCACGCTTTCGGCATGAATGAAAATCCAGCCGGGGCGGATAGCTGCAAGCCAGGGTAACCAGCGTTGCGGTGATGAGACCATCAGGTGAAATGAGAGCGGATGGCGAGTGTATTGTGCGACTGCCTGAATGGTTTTCATACCGAAGGTAATATTGTTGATGAAACTGGTATCTTCGATATCCAGATGCAGCGAGCCGAGAGGCGCATCGTGTAAAGCGGTCAACGCCTCGGCATAGCGCAGCGGATCGGCGGAGGCCAGTGAAGGGTGCAGGATCATCGAAACCTCCATCAGCGCAATGCGGTTAATTGCGCGAAAAGCGCGGCGTCATTTGGCGCATCTTGCAGCATCGCGACGCTTTCCGGCGAGTCGAGCCACTGGCTGATGCGTTGAATGGTGCGAATATGTGCTTCGGCATCCGTGGCGCTGGCGCAAAGCAACAGCCAGATGGGATCGCAATCCGCATTACCGAAAGCGACCGGCGTTGCTAACGTAGTGACGCTGATTTGATTATGGTTGGCGCCTTGCTCTGGTCTGGCATGGGGCAGCGCAATCCCCGGCGCAATAAGATAATATGGCCCCCATTTAAGGGTGTTCTCAATAATACCGTCCAGGTAGCAGGGGGCCGCCGCGCCGAAGGTAATCAGCGGACGGACGGCGATATCCAGCGCGTGTCGCCAGTCGCTGGCATGGCGTTGCGCCTGAACCCACTTAACATCATTAATCATCGATCGTTGACTCCTTGCCGGTTCGGGTTACTCTGAAACCGATCCCCGGCGTGTCTTTTGGCGAAGGCGACGGAGATCGGCAGAAGAGTTATCGCTCTCTGCAGGGGATAAGCGTTTTGCTTATCCCCATTTTATTGTCGGATATGGCGTACTTTCTCCATAAACTTCGCCACGCGCGCCTGGTCGACAAAGTTGGCGAAGACGCCGTCTTTTTTAAACGTGGTTGCCGTTACGCATCCGTCGGCAATGCAGAGTTGCTCCTCGACGTTTTCCAGACACACCCCGGTATTCGCCAGCACGACCGTGTCGGGGACGGTCTCTTTTACTCGCTTCAGTATGGCGCTATCCGTGCGAGCGCCCGCCGTCAGCCCCGAGACGCACAGGGCATCGGGGTTATTGTTAAATACGGTCGATTTCGCAATTGAACAGACATCCCGGTTTCCCAGATACACCGCCGCTTCCGGCACGATGTTAAACAGCGTTTTCACGTGGCCTGCACCGATGCGATGCTGATGGCGAATAGTTTCGCCGACATTCGTATCCCAGACGCCAAAATCGCTGGCGTAAGCGCCGGTGAAAATTTCGCGAATAAATTTTGCGTCGGTCGCCATCGCCAAATCAAACGAGGCCACAGGGTCCCACAACACGTTTACCCCAAACGGTACGCGAATTTCACTCATTAACTGACCGATGATTCGTGCCATCGCGGCAGTCGTTTCCGGTCTGACTTTCGTTAAATAAGGCAGACTAAATTCATTGGAGAACATCACCGCATCCACGCCGCCATTTTGTAGCGCCATTAAATCGTCATGGGCGCGGTCAATTACCCAGTTCATGCCTTTCTTTGTATCGAACCCGGGATCGCCCGGCAGCGCCCGTAAATGGCACATGGCGATAACGGCTTTTTCCGTTCCTATTACCTCTTTTAGCCAACTCATTCTGGGTTGCTCCTTATTCCGGTAGTTCACGTTTACGTAAGACAAGTATGATGCTGGCGACAATGCCGACCACAATCACCACGCCAATCATGCCCAGCGACATCAATTCAGATATTGACCAGCCAAACATGTTTCCCACCGACAGCGCGGTAATTTGCGCGTTTTCAGCGGCGAAGCTAAAGCCGCCTTTGAGCGCCATATCGGTAAAGTACGGTGCGAACTGGGTGGCGATCAGCAAAACGGTAATCATGACAATGATGCCGCTGAGCAGAGTACGAATCAGATCGCCGCGATGAATAACCGTGGCCATGCAGATAAAAAACGGCGCAACCGGTAAATCAGCCAGCGGCAGGACTTTATTGCCCGGCAGTATGCTCGCCAGAATTAACATGATGGGAATTAACAGCAGTCCAACCGCGATGGTGGTCGGATGGCCTAACGTCACTGCGGTATCCAGACCGATAAAGACTTCGCGCCCTTTAAAGTGTTTCTGGAAGAACTTACGCGCGCCGTCGGAAATGGGCATTAATCCCTCAACGATAAGGCGAATCATGCGCGGAAACAGCACCATAATCGCCGCCACGGTAATCATTAAGGTTGCGCATCCTTTAAAGCCTTCGCCTGCGGCAAGTCCGAAGATCAGCCCGAGAACAACGCCAATGATCACCGGGTCGCCGACCATCCCATACCGTTTTTGGATCTCCTGAGCGTCAATATTGCGTCCTTTCATAAACGGTATTTTTTCGTATATCGCATCCAGCAATACGAACAACGGCACGGAGCTGGAGCCATACCCTTGCGGAATAGAAATCCCTTCCAGACCCACAATGTTCTGTACTCGTTTCGCCGTCCAGTCGGCCATTTTCAACGACAAGGCGGCATGGCAAATCGCGCCCAGTACGCCATAAATCAGACTGCCGGTCATCAACTGGACGACCGTTCCGGTAATGGCGTAGTGCCAGTAGTTATAAATATCAACGTTCATGGTTTTGGTCAGACGAGTCACCAGCATACCGACGTTGAGCAGAAAGATAACGGGAATGATCATCGCGCCGATGGCCGTCGCATAGCCGACGCCGGATGCGGGTCCGGCGCCGACGTCAAACACATGCAGCGTCAGGCCAAAACGCTCAATCATCACTTTAATCGGCGGACTGAGACTGTCGATCGCCATGACGATCACCAACCCCATGCCGACAAAACCGATGCCGACCGTCACCCCGGCTTTCACTGCCTGCAGCCAGGGAATACGAAAGATTAAGCCGATGATAATCATAATGATGGGCACAAAGACGGTGCCGCCGAGAGACAGGATGTAATCAAACATAATGCCCCCTTTATTGTGTTAACAGCGCCTTGATTTCTTGTTTTAATGCGTCGTCGTTGATGCCTGTCAGCAGGGCGGCGCCGTTGAGCGTCGGGATGCCATAGTCACTGTGCGTACGCATGGACGTTACGATGAGATCCATACCGTTACAGTTCAACGGGATCTCATTCAGACAACATTGCGCCGTGGTTGCCGCAATGCCTTGCTCCGCGAGAAAGTCCTGCAGTTTTTGTGCAATCATGGTTGATGTCGACATGCCGGTACCACATGCCACAAGGATCTTTTTCATCATGGTCGTGCCTCTTGTGTAGCGCCTGTTTCAGGCTCAATGGGAAACTGTTCTGGCGACATGTTGGCCAGCGCAGTCAGTAAACGGATACAATCAGCCAGGTCGCGCAGGCTGGCGACTTCGGCTGGCGAGTGGGTATAGCGGCAGGGAATAGAAAGACTGGCGCAGGGAATACCGTCCAGTTCAACCTGAATGTAGCCTGTTTCGGTGATGACGCCTGGCGCGACTTCACGCTGTACGGGAATATTATTTTCGTGCGCGGTGGTCTCCAGCATCCGCAGCAAACGGGGCGGCGTAATCAGTCCCGCCAACGTACCGCGTCCATGATAGTTCAGACAGGTGATGCCGACGCCGTGGTTGACCCGCACATCTGAGTAATCCTGCAGGTCAGGCGTGTCGCAGGATGGGGTGATATCAATACCAATCGCCAGGTCGGGGCGCACGCGTCGTAAAACGGGAACAATCCCGCGAATATTGAACTCTTCCTGTACCGACGCGACCAGGAACACCGCGATATCGAGCGATGTGGAGGCGAGAGCCTCGGCGACGCCCAGTAGCGCCGTACACCCCAGTCTGTCATCCAGCGCCTTACTGCATACCAGGTCGTTGCCCAGACAGTGCGGCGGGTTGTAAAGGGTTACTGGCGTCCCCACCTGAATACCCATTCGTTCGGCATCCGCTTTATCTTTCGCGCCGATATCAATCCAGAGTTTATCGAGCGCGGGAGGCTGGGTGCGCTCGTCACCCTTCGCGAAGTGATATGCTTTAATACCGATACAGCCCATGATATCGCCTGAACGTCCGGCAAGCGTCACAATCGAACCGGGCATAGTAATTTGCGCCGGGCCGCCCACGCGTTCAAAACGTAAAAAACCGGAGGGTTCGATCTTGCGTACCATAAAACCCACTTCATCCATATGCGCAAAAATCATCAGGCGAAGCGCGTCAGATTTATCGCTGCCATAACGGGCGACGACATTGCCTAGGCGATCCCGCCAGACGTCTTTGGCCTGTTGTTCAAACGCGTGCTGCATAACGTTTGCAATACTGCTTTCATGTCCTGAAATCCCGTTTAGCCGCAGTAAAGAAAAAAGCGTTTCCTGCACAGAAAAAGTCATTGGCGTCTCCGTGGTGATAAAACAATCAGTCGTTGAGCGTTTTATAGGCGGAGAATGGTTGGATAAGTGTGAAATATGTCACGCGGAAATACGCTAAATATGGCCAATAAAAAATAATGTGATGGCGATACAATAAAAACGCTCATATCACCTGCGGGTTATCGGTAAACCAGGCTATTTATGTGATTACGACCAACAACGAAGAAGGGCAACGCGATGGTGGAAATTATTCCTGTTAGCACGACGCTGGAACTGCGAGCGGCAGATGAAAGTCATGTTCCGGCGCTGCACCAACTGGTACTCAAAAACAAAGCGTGGCTACAACAGTCGCTCGACTGGCCGCAATATGTCACGTCGCAGGAGGAAACGCGTAAGCATGTGCAGGGTAATATGCTGTTGCACCAGCGTGGTTACGCCAAAATGTACCTGATTTTCTGCCAGGATGAGATGGCGGGCGTACTCTCATTTAATGCCATCGAACCGATAAACAAAGCCGCCTATATCGGTTACTGGCTGGATGAGTCCCTTCAGGGGCAAGGGATAATGTCGCAATCATTACAGGCGCTGATGACACATTATGTCCGGCGCGGCGATATTCGACGCTTTGTCATTAAATGCCGCGTTGATAATCAGGCCAGTAATGCGGTCGCACGGCGCAACCATTTTACGCTGGAAGGCTGTATGAAACAGGCGGAGTATCTTAACGGCGACTATCACGACGTTAATATGTATGCCCGCATTATTGATGCGGATTAAAGAGAACCGACTAAGGGGGTACGCGTAATACGATCTTCTCCATTGATCACTTTTGGGCCGCGTAGGTGAATAGCATTGCCGTCAAACGCTATCACCGCCGCCCGTCCGCTAATCTCGACCTGGTGCTCAATCAGAATTTCGCCCTGTATACAGGCCTGGCCTTCAATCAGCACGCGGTCGTCCAGTAAAATCGGGCCTCCGCGTACCTCAGCATGTCCGCCTACCAGCACATGATGTTTTAACACACAGTTGCCTTCGATTAACGCATGTTCCGCTACCTGCGAGCTGTAGCGAAGGGTAGGGATCGCATCTTCCTCTGTGCCGGCGATAACCCGCGCATGGCCATAGACTTTGGCGCAGTCACAGATCCAGACATTATTGTCTTTGTTGCCTTCGATGAGCGCGAAATCAAAGACCTCCGCCCGGTGCTCAATAAAAGCGTGAGTGATATTGGCGTCGCCATAAAGCTGTACCTGATGGACAATCCGCGAATGGTTCACGGTGGCGCGATCGTAAATTTGTAAAATCTGCGCATGTTCATGCGTTAGTCCCTGAACGGCGAGAATTTCTGACTGGTTTAACACGCGGGCATCGCCATAAATCGCACACTCTCCGCGCACGGAAGAGGACTGAATGGTGACGTTGTCACTTATCCACGCGCCATCGCTGATATCAGCGCGATCAATCCAGACGTTATCGCCTATTCGCACGTTATTGTAGAGCGTGCACGGCTGCGTGATACGCGCGTTACCCGTAATTTCCGTGCCCGCAAAGGCCATCGCGTTTTCATCATAAATCCAGCAATCCCCCTGTTGTGACAGCACATTATCGGCATCAACCCAGCCGCCGGAGGTTCCGGCTTTAACATCGTTAAAATCCGTTACGGCAATAACTTGTCGTAATAAGACGCTTTTCTTCTCACCGTCTACCTGATAAGTAAAAGCACGAGGTTCTTCACTCAGTCGATATTTGATCATAGGGAAATTCCGTGTGAACGATTAAGATAACCGTAGCAAAGGTACTGGCGAAACAACCAGAAATTCCATAAAATGCATTTCAAATATACTTTATAAATTAAACAAAATGCGTAATCACAAGCAGAGCGATCGCGTGCTCAATCTGCCTGCGGGCTATTTTGGCATCGTCCTTGGCACTATCGGTATGGGATTCGCCTGGCGTTATGCCAGCCAGATATGGGCAATAAGCCACTGGCCCGGCGACATCATGGTGATCCTGGCGATGATTATTTGGGCACTCTTGACCCTGGCGTTCCTTAGCCGTCTGGTGCGCTTTCCCCATAGCGTGATGGCTGAAGTGCGACATCCGGTAATGAGCAGTTTTGTCAGCCTGTTTCCCGCCACCACGATGCTGGTCGCGATTGGCTTCGTTCCCTGGTATCGCCCGTTGGCCGTTGCGCTATTCAGCGTGGGGGTCGTCATACAACTGGCGTATGCCGCCTGGCAGACGGCGGGACTTTGGCGCGGAGCGCATCCGGAAGAAGCGACAACCCCAGGACTTTATCTGCCCACGGTAGCGAATAATTTTATCAGCGCTATGGCCTGTGGAGCGCTCGGTTACAATGATGCAGGACTGGTGTTTTTAGGCGCAGGCGTCTTTTCGTGGTTAAGTCTGGAGCCGGTTATTTTGCAGCGACTGCGTAGCTGCGGCGAATTACCGGCGGTGCTGCGTACGTCGCTGGGTATCCAACTGGCGCCCGCGCTGGTCGCCTGTAGCGCCTGGCTGAGCGTCAATGGCGGGGAGGGCGACACGCTGGCGAAAATGTTATTCGGCTACGGTCTGTTACAGCTTTTATTTATGCTGCGATTAATGCCCTGGTATTTATCACAACCGTTTAATGCTTCCTTCTGGAGTTTTTCGTTCGGCGTTTCCGCGCTGGCGACCACGGGGTTACATCTTGGTCACGGTAGTGAATCAGGGCTTTTCCATATTCTGGCCGTCCCGCTGTTTATTTTCACTAACGCTATTATCGCCTTATTGCTGGTTCGTACATTTCTATTGCTGGTGCAGGGGACGTTGCTTATTCGCACTGAGCGCGCTGCACTGTTGAAAACGGAGGAAAAAAATGACCGTTCGTGACGAAAATTACTTTACTGAGAAATACGGATTAACCCGCACGCATTCGGATGTGCTGGCGGCGGCAAAGGTTGTCGCGCCAGGCCGAACGCTGGATTTGGGATGCGGCAATGGCCGCAATAGTCTGTATCTGGCCGCGAACGGTTATGACGTTACCGCGTGGGATAAAAATCCGGCCAGTATGGCTAACCTTGAGCGTATTAAAGCGGCAGAAGGGCTGGATAATCTGCAAACCGACATTGTCGATCTGAATACATTGACCTTTGACGGCGAATACGATTTTATTCTCTCGACGGTGGTTATGATGTTTCTTGAGGCGCAAACCATTCCCGGTTTAATTGCCAATATGCAACGCTGCACAAAACCCGGCGGGTATAATTTGATTGTTGCGGCAATGGATACGCCGGACTTTCCCTGTACGGTGGGATTCCCGTTTGCTTTTAAAGAAGGCGAATTACGCCGCTATTATGAAGGATGGGACATGCTGAAATACAACGAAGATGTCGGCGAGCTTCACCGCACGGACGAAAACGGCAACCGTATCAAACTGCGCTTTGCTACGATGCTGGCGAGAAAAACGGCCTGAGCGATGCAAGTTCTGTAAGTCTCGCAGCGTTCGGCATTTTTTTGTCGGGCGCTGCGTTCAAATTGTGCTGTCGTTACCATTTTTAGTGCATCCAGAATGATTTCGTTTTGCTATTATTTCCTTTGCATCATTGCGAAGACTAAAGGGATCGTTTCATGCGTACTCATACTTTATTTAAAGTTGCAGTGCTTACTGGCTTGCTGGCGTTATCCGGCTGTGCGTCCAAAGTCACACAGCCGGATAAGTATTCTGGATTCTTAAAAAATTATTCGGACCTGCAGGAAACTACCTCCGCCACGGGAAAACCTGTGTTGCGCTGGGTAGATCCACATTTCAATGACTCTAACTATGATAGTATTGTTTACAATCCGATAACATATTATCCCGTCCCCAAACCAACGACCCAGGTCGGGCAGCAAGTTCTTGATAAACTGCTGGCTTATACGAACACTAAAGTAAAATCAGCAATTGAACAGCGCAAACCGCTGGTCACGACGCCAGGGCCGCGCAGTTTGATTTTCCGCGGGGCGATTACGGGCGTGGATACCAGCAAAGAAGGGCTGCAATTCTATGAGGTGATCCCTGTAGCGCTGATTGTGGCGGGCACGCAAATGGCGACAGGCCACCGGACCATGGATACCCACCTCTATTTTGAGGGTGAGCTGATAGATGCCGCGACCAACAAGCCGGTCGTCAAGGTAGTACGTCAGGGTGAAGGTAAAGACCTGAGCAATTCCAGTACGCCAATGGCGTTTGAGACGTTGAAACAGGTCGTGGATGATATGGCGACGGATACCTCTATGTTTGACGTTAACAAAAAATAATTCTGCGGCGCCATCGCAAGATGGCGCAAACCCCGGCAGATTAGCGGTCACCATCAGCCAGACAACGATGGGCGGCGCGTTCTCGTTAATACTGCGTAGCCTATCCCGCCAGCGATCAACCCCCAGAATGCCGATCCGATGCCCATCAGCGTTAGCCCACTGGCGGTGACGAGAAATGCGATAATTGCCGCGTCACGCTCACTTTCGTGAGTAAGCGCCTGATACAGACTACCGCTAATCGTACTTAACAGTGCCAGACCAGCCAGCATTTGCACCCAGCTAACCGGCAGGGCGACCATCAGCGCGGTTATCGAACCGCCAAACCACCCGGCAAGTAAATAAAAAACGCCTGCGGCGGCGGCCGCTAACCAGCGACGCGTTGGATCGGGGTGCGCGTCCGGGCTTTGACAAATGGCGGCTGTAATGGCGGCAATGCAGATAGAATAAACGCCAAATGGCGAAAGCAGCAGCGCCAGCAATCCGGTAAAAATCATTAACGGAGAGACAGGAAGCTGATAGCCAGACGCCTTCATTGTGGCGACGCCGGGGGCGTTTTGCGATGCCATCGTCACCAGGAAGAGCGGTACCGCGACGCTCAGGCTTTGAGCGAATGAAAAGTGGGGGGGAACGAAGGTGGGCCACACCGGCGCGAAATGAATACCGCTCATCGCCACCTTACCCTGGATGAGCGCCACCGTTATTCCCATTACCATGGCAGCAATAACGGCATAGCGGGGCGCGAATACTTTAAAGAGTAGCCACGCCAATAGCATACCGCCGCACATGACAAACTCTCCGTTGAGCGTCCCGAACGCCTGCAGGCCGAAGCGTAGCAGTATTCCCGCCAGCATTGCGGCGGCAAGAGAATGGGGGATTATCCGCATCAAACGCGCAAACAATCCCGTGACGCCGCACAGCACAATCAGGGCATTGGCGACAATGAATATGCCCACGGCGTCTGGCAACGATAATCCCTGAAGCCCTGTCACCAACAGAGCGGCGCCAGGCGTTGACCAGGCGGTTAAAACCGGCGCACGATACCACAAGGTTAACGTTAGTGTGCTTATGCCCATGGCTATACCGAGGGCGGTCATCCAGCCGGCGATCTCTGCGGGTGTTGCGCCAGCGGCAAGCGCCGCCTGCCAGATAATGGCGGCGGAACTTGCATAGCCGACCAGAACGGCGACCAGACCAGATAATACAGTAGGTAACGGCAGTGATAACAGACGCATGATCGCCTCTTGTGCGTTATAACGGTCAGTCAATGTAGCATTGTGCGTTATAGCGTACAAGTGATACGCTATGGCCTTACAGGGGGGGAAAATGGATAACCTGACACACTATCTGGCGACCACGTTAAGAACGTTACGCCATCAGCGAGGCTGGAGTTTATCGCGTCTGGCGGAGATCTCCGGCGTCTCAAAAGCCATGTTGGGGCAGATAGAGCGTAATGAATCCAGTCCGACAGTCGCAACGCTGTGGAAAATTGCGACGGGCCTGAACGTTCCATTCTCAGTGTTTATTTCGCCGCCGCAGGCCGAATTTCCTCCGACCTTCGATCCCCAGCAGCAAGCGATGGTAATCACACCGTTGTTTCCATGGGATCCTGAACTCTGTTTTGACTATTTTTCCCTATTGCTGGCGCCTGGCGCGGTCAGCGAATCAACGCCGCATAAAGCCAGCGTTGTCGAACATGTGGTGGTGATTCAGGGTCGGCTGGACATGTGTACTGGTGGGGTATGGCAAACCATAGACGCCGGTAAAGGATTGCGTTTTGCCGGCGATACGGCGCATACCTATCGCAACAGCAGTGACCAGACGGTTCATTTTCACTCGCTGATCCATTACCCACGTGATTAAGCGGGAAAACTATTTCGTTAGTTTGCGCTTCTGACTACAATAGCCGCCATTTCGCTTCTATTGGATAAGAACGACTGTATGCGCCAGCAACCTCACTATCTCGAATTGTTAAGTCCGGCCCGTGACGCCGCAATTGCTCGCGAAGCGATTTTGCATGGCGCAGATGCCGTCTACATCGGCGGACCCGGTTTTGGCGCACGTCATAACGCCAGTAACAGTCTGCGCGATATCGCCGATCTGGTTCCGTTTGCTCACCGTTACGGCGCCAGGATTTTTGTCACGCTGAATACTATTCTGCATGATGATGAGCTGGAGCCCGCGCAGCGGTTAATCACCGATTTGTACAACACCGGGGTGGATGCGCTGATTGTGCAGGATATGGGCATTCTGGAACTGGATATCCCGCCGATTGAGCTTCACGCCAGTACACAGTGTGATATTCGCAGCGTGGAAAAAGCGAAGTTTCTTGCCGATGTCGGTTTTTCACAGATTGTACTGGCGCGCGAACTTAATTTGAGTCAGATAGCGGCTATTCATCAGGCTACTGACGCCACAATTGAGTTCTTCATTCATGGCGCGCTGTGTGTCGCTTATTCTGGGCAGTGTTATATCTCTCATGCGCAAACCGGGCGCAGCGCCAATCGGGGCGACTGTTCGCAGGCCTGTCGTTTACCGTATACGTTAAAAGACGATCAGGGGCGGGTGGTCTCTTACGAAAAACATTTGCTATCGATGAAAGATAACGACCAAACGGCTAACCTCGGCGCGTTGATCGATGCAGGCGTACGTTCCTTCAAGATTGAAGGGCGCTACAAAGACATGAGCTATGTCAAAAACATCACCGCGCATTATCGTCAGATGCTGGACGCGATTATCGAGCAACGTGGCGATCTGGCGCGTGCGTCGGTTGGTCGGACCGAACACTTTTTTGTTCCCTCCACGGAGAAAACCTTCCATCGCGGCAGCACCGACTATTTTGTTAACGCGCGGAAAGGCGATATTGGCGCATTTGATTCACCAAAATTTATTGGCTTGCCGGTAGGCGAGGTGCTGAATGTGGCGAAGGATTATCTCGATGTCGAAGCGACGGAGCCGTTGGCGAATGGCGATGGTCTGAACGTGTTGATTAAGCGTGAAGTGGTGGGTTTTCGCGCCAATACGGTGGAGAAAACCGGTCATAACCGCTACCGCGTTTGGCCAAATGATATGCCTGCCGACCTGCATAAAGTCCGTCCGCATCATCCGTTGAATCGTAATCTGGATCATAACTGGCAGCAAGCGCTGACAAAAACCTCCAGTGAGCGCCGTGTGGCGGTTGATATCATGCTGGGCGGCTGGCAGGAACAGCTTATTCTGACGCTGACCAGTGAAGACGGTGTCTGCATCACGCATACGCTTGATGGGGTATTTGAGGAAGCCAACAACTCTGAAAAAGCGTTGAATAACCTAAAAGCCGGACTGGCGAAGCTGGGACAGACGCCTTACTACGCGCGTGATATGCAGGTGACATTACCGGCGGCGTTGTTCGTGCCAAATAGCCTGCTCAATCAGTTCCGTCGGGAGGCGATTGATATGCTTGACGCGGCGCGGCTGGCCCATTATCAACGAGGTCGTCGGAAACCCGTGGCGCAGCCTGCGCCGGTCTACCCGCAAACGCATCTCAGCTTTCTCGCTAATGTCTACAACCACAAAGCGCGGGAATTTTATCACCGTTACGGCGTACAATTGATTGATGCGGCCTATGAGGCGCATCAGGAGAAGGGCGAGGTACCGGTCATGATCACCAAACACTGCCTGCGTTTTGCGTTCAACCTTTGTCCAAAGCAGGCGAAAGGAAATATTAAGAGCTGGAAAGCCACGCCGATGCAGTTGGTGCATGGCGATGAGGTACTGACGCTAAAATTCGACTGCCGCCCTTGCGAAATGCATGTCATTGGCAAAATTAAAAACCACATCTTAAAAATGCCCCAGCCCGGCAGCGTTGTCGCTTCAGTGAGCCCTGAAGCGCTGATGAAAACGCTGCCGAAGCGCAGGGGCGTTTAATTAACGAAAATAGCTTTCTGGTTTGCGCGATTTCTGCCAGTTGTGGTGCTCGCGCAAGCCTTCCGCGGATTCTTCCGCTGCCGCCCGTAATTCATCGCTGTCGGCTTCGTGTCTAAGCTGGTGCCCTCCCGTCGCAAACCATACGAATGCGTGGTCTTGCTGTTTCGCCAGTAACTGGCCTGAAAACAGCGCACAGGTCAGTAAAACTACTGATAACGTTTTTGTAAGCATCATGCCACCTTCCAGTTACGTCGTGAGGCTATGATGCCAATAATTTCTTTGAGTTATTATTCCACACTTCAAATTAGCGAAAACGGTTTGTCAATAAGTGCGATAAGTTGTATGAGAAAATATACTTATACTCAGTATGTCAATTATAAAAATAACGAGCCAATTCGTTCCATAGTAAATCCATTATTCCCTGGGAGTATATATTTAAAGTTATTGTATTAGATGGTTTTGGTATTGCCAGGGGATTGTAAATCCATACTATTTATGGTGTGATCAACTCTGGTGATGAGCCTCATTTTTTGTTGTTTCAACGAGTGAAGATAAATCTTCAGAAAAAAGGCTGTTATGAACTTGTAGCGCTACATATTCAGTAAGCTCGTTTAAACATAGCAGGCCATGAGAGGAACTTTCTTCCAGCATATTCATTAGTATCTCATTCTTAAACAAACATGAATAAACAATTTGAGTAACTGAGCTTTGTGCATAATTTGGTTCAAACGCTGCATTCTTTAAGTTAGTATTCTCAATAACCTTTGCGGCTATTTTGTTTTTGATAGCGTCGTCAATAGCTGTTACATCTGCTTGTGCGATGCCCAGATTAATCCTGGAGGAGATGGCGGCTTTTCTTTCCTGTTCCTTCCAGTCACATAAATTACCCTTTTCTGCCATGGCGATAAGCGTCTCTTCTATATTTTTTAGGTCAACGGAAAATGTTATACCGCCGGATAGCGAGAGTTGTAACCGCTCAGGGAACAAGCAACATAGCGGTTCACAAACATAAGTGCTAGCTTTTATATTAATATCAGAATATCTTTTCAGGTGGGCAGACTGAGTATCAACACAGAGCACTGTTCTATTCATTATCTCATAATAGTAGTGATCCTGACGTATCATAATACATAACGGAATATCTTCGCCATCTTTAATACAGAGATTTGTATACTGACACTCAGCATCTTTATAGTGCTGAAAATGGAAATTTCCTCTGCATGATGGTGATGATAATTCATATAACGCGCAAAATAAATCAAATAAACGTTGCGCGTCAGGCGGAGAGGCAACATCACACAATTCCTTTATATATTGATCGGCAGTGGATCTTTGCGTGTCACAAAAAAAATCTTTAATCTTTTCCCATAGTAACGTAAAGAAGGAGCGTTGAGAGATGGCACTTTGGGAAAACATCTCACTTTTTAGAAACCCTCTCCCGATAGTAATTGGCATAATGTAGACCACAAGTGATTATATAATACTTCATTACTGGAATAGGTGGTATTCAAAATATTATCCCATGTTGTCCATCGGTTTGCCTATCGGTGAAACACCTGATTTTTGCTTTGTCCTGAACGCTCAAATCGACCCGTAGATTTAGTTATGCCCACGCCTCCTGGCCATAAAATATGTCAGGTAAAACGAATGAAAGTAAAACGGTTTTCTTAATTCTCACATCATCATGTACTATGAGTAATGATTAATTACGCGCTATATTATTTTTAGAGAAAGTAAATTGTTGCTCAACCGTGTACAAATTGTCTTATAAGAAGTTAAACTGAAAGTATTATTAGGCTAACAACAATGAGATATTTAGCGGCAGGGCAGGAGTCCTATGCTGATAGTACTTATGATATAAATGCCTTTACTCTTTAGTTTTTGTCTTAATTATATTTGTTGTAACGATTAGCTGACGGGTTTATTTCCAGTTAGGTGATAAAATTATAAAAACCTGCGAGGAGGCTCAAAATGAAGAAATCAGATGGTGAAATTCACGAAAAGACAGCATCCTGGGGCATTTTGCAGTCAGAATGGCTAAGAAAATGTGGACGGCTATTATTGCTGTTACTTTACCGTTTCGTTATCGGATGGGCTTTTTTCCAGTTACTTGCCATGATCGTGGCAGGGATATTTTTGTTAGGCGTCTTATTATTTCATCCCATAATATTTGTACAGACTATCGCAATTACTGAGAAGTTAAATCATGCTTCGCTTGATTTATGGCATATCCTTAAGTTATGCCTGTGGCATTACGGTATCATCGCAGGGTTTATTTTTATGGCGGAGTGTACGTTAAGTAAAAGTATACGGCAGGTTCAGCGCTTGTCCAAAAAATTTGGGGCACAGGATTTTTCTTCACGCCCGTGATCCGCCGCTGCAACCTGCGGTCTTACTGAATAATGGCTATGACCAGCAGACCGAATTATCTCGGTTCGAGGGGGATTCTATGTGTTTGCACAACTGCAGTGAATCGTAATTTCAGTGCATTATCGCCGACAATCGACGTGTTCCTCACTAATTGCCTTCCTGACTATATAGTGGTCTTATCTTTGGCGAAACAATGTTATTTAGTTATGGAAGGCGACAACAACTGTACTACTGATTATCAAATATCCTTTCTGGTCAGGTAGACTCGCCTTTGTGAAAACATATCGTTATCTGTGCTCCTGAGACTCACTCCCTTGCCGCCTTTACGCAACTCGAATTATTTTGGGTATAGAACAGGAGGCGCAGTGGTCGTATAAGCAAAATATAAACTCTCCGTTTGTGATAAGGCACAGATTACAGGGGGAATGATGTTTATTTTAACCATCTGTTTAAGCGGTGTCCGCTAATCTTTACCTGCTCAAATACATAATCACCCCTGTGACTCTCGCGAGGTGTAACATATGGTAAAATGCGTATCTTCTTTCCTCCTGTTCAGCCTGTTGTCCGTTCAGGCAATGTCAGCTGAAAACCATATTGATCTCCACCAGCCAAAAGACTTTGTCGATATTACTACGGTCGCCCCCGACGTACAGGTAGACATGCGATACTTCAGTTCCCATAACTTTATTGGTCGCCCCATTAAAGGCTATAACGCGCCTGTTTGCCTGTTAACACGACCAGCCGCGAACGCAGTGAAGCAGGTCGCCGATCGTTTACGCCCCTTCGGACTTACCTTAAAAATATATGATTGCTACCGTCCGCAAAGCGCAGTGAACGACTTTATCGCGTGGGCCAAAGATCCTTCTCAAAACCAAATGAAAAACGAATTTTATCCGCAGGTAGAGAAAAAGCGTTTGTTTGAGGAAGGTTATCTTGCCGCCAGATCCGGCCACAGTCGGGGAAGTACGCTTGATCTAACGATTGTTCCACTTGACAGTAAAATACCAATATACGATCCCGGACGACCACTGGTGAATTGTACTGCGTCCGCGGCGCAACGCTCGCCAGATAATAGTCTGGATTTTGGTACCGGCTTTGACTGTTTTAGTCCGTTATCCCATCCCGATAATGTCATACTTACCGCTCAGCAACGCGCAAATAGGTTGTTATTACAAACATTGATGCGTGATGCGGGTTTTACGCCACTGGATACTGAATGGTGGCACTTCTCTCTTACTCATGAACCATACCCGAACACTTGGTTTGACTTTCCCGTTAAGCAGAGACCCTGAAACGGCGTTTTGTTGCGAAATCTAATCATTACGCCTGTTGGAAAGCACCATAACAGTTAGCAAATCATTGTTAATTTTAACAACTGATATACACTGCGGTTGCCACCTGCAAGCAGCGCTCAATGAGATCGAATAATGAAAAAATATCAACGTCTGGCGGAGCAAATTAGAGAACAAATCGCCTCTGGCGTTTGGCAACCCGGCGATCGATTACCCTCGCTGAGGGAGCAGGTCGCCAGTAGCGGCATGAGTTTTATGACTGTCGGTCATGCGTGCCAGTTGCTGGAAAGTCAGGGACGGATTATCGCCCGTCCGCAATCTGGTTATTATGTCGCGCCGCATCCGGTTTGTCGGTCAGTCGCGACGGCAGCGCACGTTATTCGGGATGAAGCCGTAGATATCAATACCTATATTTTTGAGATGCTGCAGGCGAGCCGTGATACCTCTGTGGTGCCCTTTGCCTCAGCGTTTCCCGATCCGCGTCTGTTTCCCTTGCCGCAATTGAACCGCTCGCTGGCGCAGGTCAGTAAAACCGCGACGGCAATGAGCGTCATCGAAAACTTGCCGCCAGGTAATGCAGAATTGCGCTATGCGATAGCACGCCGTTACGCGCAGCAGGGGATTACCGTTTCTCCTGACGAGATTGTCATTACCGCCGGCGCGCTGGAAGCGTTGAATCTTAGTTTACAGGCGGTGACGGCGCCGGGAGACTGGGTGGTGGTGGAGAACCCCTGTTTCTACGGTGCGCTACAGGCCCTGGAGCGATTGCGCCTGAAAGCGTTGTCGATACCCACCGATGTTAAAGAAGGCATCGATCTTATGGCGCTGGAACAGGCGTTACAGGAATATCCGGTGAAAGCGTGCTGGTTAATGACCAACAGCCAGAATCCGTTAGGGTTCACGCTGAGTGCCGAGAAAAAAGCGCGGCTGGTTGCGTTACTCACGCACCATAACGTGATGCTAATTGAAGACGATGTTTATAGCGAACTCTACTTTGGCCGCGAGAAACCTCTGCCCGCCAAAGCATGGGATCGCGACGATACCGTGTTGCATTGTTCGTCTTTTTCCAAATGTCTGGTTCCCGGTTTTCGCATTGGCTGGGTTGCGGGAGGAAGCCATGCCAGACAAATTCAGCGTTTGCAATTAATGAGCACATTATCCACCAGTTCCCCCATGCAATTGGCGTTAGTGGATTATCTCTCGACACGTCGATATGACGCGCATCTGCGCCGATTGCGAAGGCAGCTTGCCGAACGTAAACAGCAAGCCTGGCAAACCCTTTTGCGCCATCTCCCGGCGGAAGTAAAAATTCACCACAACGATAGCGGTTATTTTCTTTGGCTGGAGCTACCTGAGCAGCTTGATGCCGGTGAACTAAGCGCCAAAGCGCTTGAACACCTTATCAGTATCGCGCCGGGGAAAATGTTTTCAACGTCCGGCGCCTGGACGCGTTTCTTTCGTTTTAACACCGCATGGCATTGGGGAGAACGGGAAGAACAGGCCGTAAAACAGCTTGGCAGCCTGATTCGCGAGATGCTGAGCGCTAAAAGCCTTGTGTGAGGTGGAATGCGTGTCAGCTCACAACCTGACTAAATTTCCCGAGTGTGCCGGGTGAGCATCTGGCGCGCCGTCTATTTTTAGGAAAGCGGCGGCCCGTTCGCCGGAAATCGATTAATGACGATATGGGAAAATGCTATGCAATATCAATTACTGATTAATGGCGTGCTGGTGGACGGCGAGGGAGAAAGGCAGTCTGTTTATAACCCGGCGACAGGCGAGGTCATACTTGAGATTGCGGAAGCGTCGCCCGCGCAGGTTGACGCCGCAGTGCTGGCCGCCGATAGCGCGTTTGCCGAATGGGGGCAGACCACACCCAAAGCACGGGCGGAATGTCTGTTAAAACTGGCGGACAGCATCGAGCAAAACGCCCTTGAGTTCGCCCGGCTTGAATCGCAAAACTGCGGTAAGCCTTTGCACTGCGTAATCAATGATGAAATTCCGGCAATCGTGGATGTCTTTCGCTTTTTTGCCGGCGCGGCCCGTTGTTTGAGTGGGCTGGCGGCGGGCGAATATCTGGAAGGACATACGTCGATGATCCGCCGGGATCCGATTGGCGTGGTTGCCTCTATCGCGCCGTGGAATTATCCGCTCATGATGGCGGCCTGGAAGCTGGCGCCAGCGCTGGCGGCAGGTAACTGCGTGGTGATTAAGCCTTCTGAAATCACGCCGCTGACGGCGCTTAAACTTGCCGCGCTGGCGAAGGATATCTTTCCGCCGGGGGTGCTCAATGTCCTGTTCGGACGAGGGCAAACTGTTGGCGATGTATTGACCGGTCATGAAAAAGTACGCATGGTCTCTTTAACCGGTTCTATCGCGACCGGGGAACATATTCTGCGCCATACTGCGCCAGCGATAAAACGTACGCATATGGAACTCGGTGGTAAAGCCCCGGTGGTTGTTTTTGATGACGCCGATCTGGATGCGGTGGCGCAGGGCGTCCGGACTTTTGGTTTCTATAATGCCGGACAGGATTGTACTGCGGCGTGCCGTATATACGCGCAGCGCGGTATCTATGATGCGCTGGTCGAAAAGCTAGGAAACGCGGTGAGCAGCCTGAAAATGGGCGCGCCGGAGGATGAGTCGACAGAGCTGGGGCCGTTAAGTTCGCTGGCGCACCTGAAGCGCGTCACAGCGGCAGTAGAGGAGGCGAAGGCCCTCAGCCATATCCGTGTGATTACTGGCGGAAGTCAAACGGAAGGTAAAGGTTACTATTTCGCTCCAACGTTGCTGGCAGACGCAAAACAGGAAGATGCCATCGTGCAACGCGAAGTCTTCGGCCCGGTGGTCAGTATAACCGTCTTTGATGATGAAGATCAGGTTCTGAGGTGGGCCAACGATTCTCGCTATGGTCTGGCATCCTCCGTCTGGACTCAGGACGTCGGGCGGGCGCACCGGCTTAGCGCCAGATTGCAGTATGGCTGTACCTGGATTAATACCCATTTCATGTTGGTTAGCGAGATGCCGCATGGAGGGCAAAAACAGTCGGGATACGGCAAAGATATGTCATTGTATGGTCTGGAAGACTACACCCTTGTCCGCCACATCATGGTTAAGCATTAAGGATCATTTACTGTTCAGAAAAATCGTGAAAAAATAGGCGGGTGTCGGCGGAGAGGGGGACCTCCCCGCCAACATGCGCAGCAAGTACTCAAAGGTTGAACACCTCAAGCAAACCAGCCGAATCTCAACGAGATCAGACCCAAAAGTCCTGCAGCAGCAAAGACATTAATCAGCACGACGGTTTTACTGGAAACATTCATTTTCGCCACCTTTCATCATAACCCCTATGGGTATAGTACGGGTTGGCGAGATCCGCAATAATACGTAAACAGGATATTCTGTGAGCGGAGCCGTGCATTGAGAACGTTTTGCTGTTAAGGCTGATAAACCTTGATGTGTGTCAAATAAAAAGAGCATATTGCGCGCGTTTTTTCCTCTGGTTGGCGCGGATGCCTGATATGACCCTCTTTCAAAAGATATTAATTTTTTACGCCGTCATGGCGGTGATATCATCCCTGATCACCTGGTTTTTGACTCATGACAAAAAACGAATTCGTTTCCTGAGCGCCTTTTTGGTTGGCGCGACATGGCCGATAAGTTTCCCCGTCGCATTGCTGTTTTCGCTTTTCTGACCTCAAGCCCGATACAGGTTACCGGGCATGGTTTTTCCGCCAGGTCAGGCTATCAGGGCAATTAATTGCGCTCTGTCTACGTCGGTAACGTCCTGCGGATGCCGATATCCTGCGTTCTCATTGGCCAGGGTATACAGCGCAACAAGCCAGTCATAGACATAGCGGCTGGCGGCGTGAACGGGCTGTTCGTCAAGCTTTGTTAGACGCAACATTGTCGAACGCGGTGTTGCGGCGAAAATGGCTGCGCCTTTCTGAACGCGGCTGGCCGGGCGTTGGGCTTCCTCGATATTGGCGTAGCCGAGCCAGGCGATGAAGTTGCCAATGATGGCATGAAGCTGCGCGCCGCTAACCTCCTCGCGCTGCATGGTTTTCTGTAACTGCTGAGGTAAACCGAGGCGATAGCTGGCGGTAATTAAAATCTCCGCCACGGCGTTGAGCATCTGCGGTTCCAGTCCCAGACGCTGCGCATTATCCCGGCAGTGGGCCCACTGGCGCAGATGATTGATCCACATTTTGTGCGCCTGATAGCCTGTTTCATGACCTTCTGACGCTGAAGCGCGCGTTGGTTCGTCGGCAAAGAGATCGATCGCGTCATTAAATAAACCGCTGACCTGTTCTTCTCGCGACTGTCGGGTGCGCAGCAACGCTTCGAAATTCTGTACCGGCGGTAACAGCCCGGCCAGCAGGTCGCCATGTCTGGCGGCCTGGGCCTGAAGACGCCGGATCACGGTTTCAACCGGTAGCCGGGCGTCATCAAACATCGGTAACAGATCGCGCACGCGGCCTCGCAGTTGTTCGCGTAACGCCTGTAAGCGCGCCTGTCGCTGTGGTGCCGATGTCGCCTGCGATAACCACTCCACCAAACGCTGCATACTGTGTTTATCCAGCGCCTGCAACGTTCCCCAATGCACGCCAGGTTTACCCATCAACTGCTGGACGGCCTCATCCAGATTTTGCTGGGTGGCAAAACGGGCATCCTGTGGAGTAATAGCCCAGACGACGCCGGGTAACGCTGATTCATGCTGCGGCTGCGTGGCGTTAACCCACTCCAGTAAGTGACGGGCGGCAGTGGACGTTTGCGAGCGAGATGCCAGAGCATTGCAAATCACCAGAACATCGGGCTGTATCTGCTGACGGTAATGGGCCAGCATCCAGCCTAATTTCGCCCGCCATAACGGATGAGGATGACTGTCTGGCGCGACCGGAATATCCAGTAAATCAACGTTATCCAGTACGCTATTTTCAACGGTTAGCACCAGTTCGCGGGTAAGCAGCGCCAGAGAATCAAGCGAAAGGCTGACCGCATTGAGCAGTCGGCCTTCCTTAACCGGATGCACCACCACATCGCTTTGCGTATCGCTGGCGGTTAGCGCCATTTGCGTCAGGAAGTTTTCCGCCGGTAAGCCAAAATGATCGACCAGCAGGCTGAGCGGCGCCGCCAGTTCCCCGGCATGGCCGGTTTGTTGCAACATATGCGCCAGCGCCAGCCATTGCTGGGTGATCTCTGGTTGCTCTCCCCACAGTAATGCCCAGGCGTGCGCCCGTGTCGTGAGATCCAGCGCAGGCAAGAGCGAGGCAAAGTGTTGCCATGTCGCATCATCAATATGTTGTCTGGCGGACGGCAGGCAAGAGCGCCAGAAACTCGCGATGGTCGCTACCTCTTTAGCGGTAACGCCGGGGACGGGCTGCGGTTGGCGAAGCGATTGCCATTTCTCCAGGCGTGATGTGATAATGGACTTTTCGACCTGGCGACAAACGGGGGACGCGCTGGTCCAGGCAATAAAGATCTGCACCAGTTCAGCTTCACTGATCAAGCGCAGGCGCAACGGCCAGCCGCTCTCGTTTGAAAAAATGTCGCGCGTAAAGCGAATAGCCATATTCGCTGGCGCATGACCCGGATTGATGTGGCTGAAATAATCATAGTCACGGTCCGGCGTGATAATTTCCAGCTTGCCATTCTCGTCACCGCATAGCGTCGTTAACAGATGCGCTTTTGCGGATTGCGCATACCCGTACAGACCAACGCAGCCATGTAATGCGCAGGCGGCGTTGAGCGCTGACTCATCCGCCGCGGCAAGCGTAAGTTGCGCCAGCAGAGCGTCGGCTTCGTCATCCAGTCGCGTTGCGTAACGGCGCGTGTTGTTAACCCACTCGATAACAGCCTGGGTGGCGTTTAACGGTTTTGTCATTTCAGGTATACACTCCCGCTATCTATCCAGTAGTGGCTGCCGCTGTGGCGGCGGTCAGCCAGCGTATTCAATTTTAATGTCAGCGCATCGGCGGCGACCGGCGTCCCGTCCTGGAGCCAGGCATCGCTTAATATGAACGATTCCGGGGCGCTATCTTTGCTACTGCCGCGTAATTTCAGTCGTACATTCAGTACGCCGTCGCCAGCGATGGTTTTCGCCAGTTCAGCGGAATTAATGTTCAGGCAATAGAGTGGGGTTGCCGGCCAGCGACTGTTCGCCAGTTGACGAAAGCCCAACGTCACGTTGCCGCGTAGCGGAAAATGCAGGCGTGCGTCCAGCGTTGCGCCGGGTTTATCCAAATCGATCTCGTGATACCAGATGTTTTCATCGCGAAGCGTATTAACGGTATTATCCAGTACGCCGAGATAACGCACAGTCGAATACGCGCCGATATCAGCCGCTTTAAAATTGAAACGCGGCAGACGTAAGTCCAGCGCCAGGCTGCATAACATCGCGCCCACCGCGGCAGTGGATTTTGGGTTACCGATACGCCCTTGTTGACTGAAGGGATACCATTCATGTACCTGATACTTATCCATCCACACAATGCGATTAACCGGCACCGGTTGTAAGTGCCGGATGAGCGCCTGTACGCCGGGTAAACAGGTCGGTCTCCCCGTCACCAGCAAGATATCGCAGTGATAGTGGGAGATCGCTTCGCAAACCGCATGAAGCGGCGTTGTCAGCGTAAACTGACCGGCCAGCAGAGCCTCCTGAAGCTGGCTAAACTGGATTTGCAACGGCACATTGAATATATCAAATGTCGGCGAACCAGACGGTAAGGCATGATCGATCGCCTGCTGGATATAGTTCATCACGTTGCTTGTTGGGCGGCGGATCAGCAGATCGCCAAATGTTGCATGTAAACCGGCAAACGGATCGTTAATGTCGCTTTGCTCCCAGGCGGAAAGTACCGCGTGGCCCAGCGGCATAAATAATTGCAGCGCCGTTTGCTGGCGCAAAATGGCCTGAGTATCAATTCGTCCCGAATCGCCAAATAAGGTCGCCAGCAGGGCGGCGGCATCCGTAACGCCTGCCCGTTGCAACGCCGTTTGCAGGGAAGGGAGTACACAGCGCTGAATGATATCCAATAGCAGATCGTCCCCGGCGACTTTAAAACCTTCGCGAAACAGGAGATGAGGCGTAATTTTTACATTGGCCCCCACGCCGTCATCTAACTGATAGTGAACGATCGCCATATCCGTCGTGCCGCCGCCGATATCAATCGATGCCACGCGCAACGCGCGCCCGAGGACGACGCCGGGTTCAGGTTGGCGATCCGGTCTGGCGAGCGCATTAAAAAAGGATTCGGTACGCCCGGCGTAATGCGAAATGGCTTCGTTATAAAGCCATACCAGTTGGCCGCAACTTGCTTCGTCCCATTCCATCTGTATTTCTGGTACCGGCACCACGCTTTTTTCACGATGCTTAGGCGTGGTGAAATCCTCATCCTGCGGATGCCAGCCCATGGCTTTCCAGACCAGCGCCAGCGCTTCAAACATTCGCTGGCGGAAAATTTCTCGCTCCTGTTTCGGCATGGCGGAAGGCAGCGTTAAAATCAGGGTGCGTAGCTGGCGCGGCGAGGCGGGAAAGCCGAGCCGCAGCCGGGTGGCGACGCTGTTAATTTGCCCCAGCGCCTGAGCCAGAATTTCGCACAACATATGCGTCATCAAGGTGCTACGGCTGTATTGCGGCGAAAAAACCGGTAGCCTTTCTTCATGCGGCAGGCGGAATAACGGCTGTCCGTCGTCGTTCATCAGATTCATCAGCGGAAACGCGGTGGCAAGCGGTTCGCGCTGCGTTTTACCGTGGATCTGGCTAAAACGCCAGTCCTGCAAGGCGGGGGTTTCATCCCACAGGTAGCGGCGCGGGCTGGAGATGCCGCTGCTGCCTTCGGTGCCCACACGCTGCATAGCAAGGGCGCGAGCCTCGTCGCCCACACGCACAATGGAAGGCCAGACAAAGGCGTCGTCTCGTCCGCTTTCGACAGAAAAGTGTTGCTTGCCAAAGCGCGCTTCCGAGAATTCTACCCGGCTGGTAAATAAAGGATCGTTCAGATACTGCGGCTCGCTTAAAGAACGCACCTGAAGCTCTGCCGTCTGGCGTAACCCGTCATTCGCATCGCCATGATCCTCGATCAAGACGCCGCAGGTATGCGTATTGCCGACATCCAGAATCAGATCGACCGGGATTGCGGGCGTGCTTAACGTATGTGTCACAAACTTCACTTCCGGCACCGTAAGCTGTTCGCCTAACAGCGTCAGTAAATTCAACCAGTGCGCCTGATACTCAAAACTACGCAGCGCTTGCTGAATGGCCTGTTCCGAACGGTTTTCCACCTGTGAGGCATACTGAAGAAACGACTCGCGCAGCCAGCCGTCAATCCATGTCTGGTCAAGAAAATCGGCAACTTCTTCATCGCGCCAGGCGAGCGCAAAACGTGTGCCATTGAGCAGATCGTTTTCGCAAGGCGCCAACGCCGCAGGCATATTTTTTGCCAGCTGACTGTCGAAGGCGAGGGTGATGCGGTGTGTGTTTCCGGCGCTATCTGGCTCGCTGAGTTTACGTACCTGAATGCGCGCCCAGTTATCCGGCCCGTCAATAAAGGTACGCGGCGGATTAAAACGCAGGAACGGCAGGGGAAGCCAGATCCCGTCGAGTACATCCAGAGAATAGTGCAGCGTCTGAGTGCTTTCCGGTTTCACGACTTCGGGTTGGCCGCCAGCACGTCCTGGCAACGTGTAGCGCCCGCTGGTCAGATCAAAATCGAGGCGCAGTAGCGGGCCGTTTGCCGTTTTGCGCACAAAACGTCCGTAGTGGGCCGACTCTTGCGGCGTTAAGCCAAAATCAAGAAACTGGACGCCGCTGTTTGCAATGAGCGTGACGCTCTGTTTGTAATCACACAGATTGACCAACATAAAATCAGGCACCTATCTTTTTAAACGTCAACGGAATTGCCGCGTGGTCGCCATAACGGGCGGTACAGGTTGCGACGTCATTGACGCCTGCTTTACAGGTAATTTCCGGCATCGGATAACGTGAACCGTCGGTGCAGCGCGCATTGCCGCGACTTTTAATCATCAGCTCGCCCGTTTGATGCAGACCAGAGAAAATTTCCGCCCGACAAACCACGTTATCGCCATGTACTACGCGCGCGATGCCTTTGTTATTTTGGATCTGATAACGCAGAGAGGGCGGCTTGCCGGTAATCGGATCTTTGACATCCACACTGACGCGCCAGCTACCGTTTAAAAAGCGCGTGGTTCCAAGCTTCATCTGCGTATTGTCCATCACCAGCGCGTCTTTGGGGATAGCGGCAATGATAACAGGCGCTTCCGGCAACGGCGCCGCTTTGGGGGCGGGCGTCACCTCAGCGCGATGCAGCGGCAAATGCGCGGTGAGTTCAGGCAAGGGGGTAACGTCAGTTTTCGCGGTAGCGACAGGCGCGGCGCGAACAGGAGAGGCCCCGTCAACGGATGAAGATGGCCAGAAAAAAGGCGTGGCGACGGCGGCGATAACCACGGCAGCGACAGGTAAGCTCCACAGCGGTAGACGGCGAGCTCTTTTCGCCTCAGCGACCGGGATGGGAGTGGCCGACTTCGGCTCGCTAACGATAACGGGCGGCGCAACAGGTTCCTCCGGCATTTTCGGCGGCTCAATGACAGACGTTAACAAAGGTTCATCCGCCTGACTAAACGCCGCCTCTACCAGCGGCTTTTCTTCGGGCTCCGGCTCCGGCTCGACCAGAGGGATGTCGGGGATTGCCTCGGTTACCCGCAGGCAGTCCAGCACATCATCGCGTGTATTTTCGTTGAGATTAACGAATCCCCAGAAGGTGATAACCGGTTTGCCGTTAACCAGGAAAACATGATTTTCGCCGGGAAATTGCGTCGCTTTCTCAAGTAGCGAACCAAATAGCTGGAGCGCTGTTTTACCGGATTGCAGACTTTTGCGACTGAGTGCAGCCGCGCTTTCAAAAGTGCTGGCTAAATAACGTAAAGCCCGAGAACGTGTCTCTTCGTCAGCCGCTTTCCACGCTATCGCCTGACCTTCAATCGGCGAATACCAGTCAACCCGATCGCCATTATCGTTAAGTTGCGGAATCGCCAGACAGTCAACCATCGCCTGCTGTTTACGCAGACGAAGCGTTTCGCGAATTTGCAATGCTGATTCAAATACGGCCTGACCGCCGCCGCCCACGGCCTGATAATCATCCAGATTGCCGCTGCGCAAGAGAGATTTTGCCACGTTGTTATCCCTTAGACTTCTTCACGCGTCTACTTTACGGGGTCTATACGCAAGCAAACGGCGGAAGAAAGGCAAAAAGGCGCGAATTCTCGGTCTATTAAGCCCCGTGTTTTCACTTGACGTAAGTTAAATCAGGATGGCGGCGGCGAATGACCGCATCGGGCGACAATAACGCGTATAATAGGCGAATCATGCTGTTACAGAATAAAGAGTAGGAGAGCTTATGTCGCACCTGGAGGAAGTGAGCGCCCGCGTGGATGCCGCCATCGCGGAGAGCGTAATTGCCCATATGAATGAATTGCTGATTGCCTTGAGCGATGACGCTGAATTACGTCGCGAAGATCGTTATGTGCAGCAGCAGCGTTTACGCACGGCTATCGCGCATCACGGCAGGCAATATCAAGAAGATCGGGACGCGCGCCGCGAGCAGCTCACCAAAGGCGGCACGATCCTGTAACCCCTTAAAACTGGCGCTTCGCAATCAGCCATGCGCCAATGACCAGCAACAGCGCGCCAAACGCCGGCCCGGCCATTGCGCGTAACGTGACGCCGTGGCTACGCGCGATATCCAGCGCCAGCCCGCCGATTAACTGGCTGGCGACCAGTACCGCGATAGTCGTCGCGGCGCCAACGTTCTGATACCCGCTAATGCTGGCAAATACAAAAAATGACCCCAGCAGACCGGGGATCAATGTCCACCAGCGAACGCTGGCGACCAGCTCGCCGAAGCCCGTAGCGCCTTGCTTAAACCACAATATCGTCACAAATAAAACGATCCCTACCAGCGAGTTCAACAGCATAGCGATCAGAATCGTCGATGATGTCTGCGTAATACGCACCATAATACTGTTTTGTACCACCAGCCCGACGCCGGCGGCGATCAAAAAGATAAGCGTCAGCGACTGGTTCATCAGCAGGCGTCCGGCGCGGCGTGTTCATCAAGCTGGAGCTGCATAAACGTAAGATCTAACCAACGGCCAAATTTTACGCCGACCTGCGGCATTTGCGCGGTGACGGTAAATCCCAGCGAATGATGCAGGCGTATCGAGGCGGCATTCTGTGACTCAATACCGGCCACCATCACATGCTTGCCGCAGCGTCGGGCTTCGTCGATCAGTCTGCTGAGCAGTTTTCGCCCCAGTCCTTTCCCCTGGTGTGCCGGATGAACATAAACCGAGTGCTCGACGGTATAGCGAAAACCGTCGAAACTGCGCCAGTCGCCAAATGATGCATAGCCAGTCACCACGCCATTTTCTTCGCTTACCAGCACCGGATAGCCCAGTAATTGACGGGCCTCATACCAGGCAAGGCGATTATCCGTATCGACCGTCCGATCATTCCAGATGGCCGCAGTATGTAATACCGCATGGTTATAGATTTCGGTAATCGCGGCGCAGTCTGCTTTATCGGCAAAGCGAATCGTCATAGGGAACCCCAGGGAATGTTTACGATAGTGTTAGAAATACTATTGAAGGCGGCATAAATCAACGAATTAGCGCAAGAATTCATATTTAGCGAGAGGGGGAAGAAAGTCGTTCATAAAAGCGTCCCGCGGTGAAAGCAGCCTGATATCTGAGAGTGTTTAACTCCCTCAGAAAGCTAATGTTCGACTATTATTGATGGATTATGCTAGGCATGAGGAGAATAGAATGAAGCAACAGACCAACCGAAATCGTCGTTGGGTTTTGGCCTCGCGTCCCCACGGCGCGCCGCAGATGGATAACTTCCGCCTCGAAGAAGATGACGTCGCGACGCCCGGTGAAGGGCAGGTGCTATTGCGTACCGTTTTTTTATCACTCGACCCTTATATGCGTGGCCGCATGAGCGATGAACCCTCATATGCGCCGCCTGTTGAACCTGGCTGCGTTATGGTTGGCGGTACGGTCAGTCGCGTTGTCGCGTCGAATCATCCTGATTACCGACCAGACGAATGGGTGTTGAGTTACAATGGTTGGCAGGATTATGACATTTCAGATGGCGAAGGGTTGGTAAAGTTGGGTGATAATCCGCAACATCCTTCCTGGTCGTTGGGAGTTTTAGGGATGCCGGGGTTTACCGCCTATATGGGGTTACTGGATATCGGCCAGCCGAAAGAGGGCGAAACGCTGGTTGTCGCCGCCGCCACCGGCCCCGTAGGCGCAACGGTTGGGCAAATTGGCAAGCTGAAGGGCTGCCGGGTCGTGGGTATTGCCGGCGGCGCGGAAAAATGCCGTCATGCGACAGACGTTTTGGGATTTGATCTGTGCCTTGATCATCACGCTGATAATTTCCCACAACAGCTTGTGCAGGCCTGCCCGCAGGGTATCGATATCTATTATGAGAATGTCGGCGGTAAAGTCTTTGACGCCGTCTTACCGCTACTGAATACGTCGGCGCGAATTCCGCTCTGCGGTCTGGTCAGCGGCTACAATGCGACAGCGTTGCCGGACGGTCCAGACAGACTGCCTCTGCTGATGGCGACATTACTTAAAAAGCGTATTCGCCTGCAAGGTTTTATCATCAACCAGGACTATGGTCACCGGATACATGAGTTTCAGCAAGAAATGGGGCGTTGGATCAAAGAAGGGAAAATACATTACCGGGAGCAGATTACTGATGGGCTGGAAAATGCGCCAGAAGCGTTTATGGGGCTGCTGGCGGGGAAGAACTTTGGCAAAGTCGTGATACGTTTAGCGGACGATGCGTAAAGAAAAAATAGCGGCATTATGTCGCCATAAAAATGTGCAAATTTTAAAATTGCGGCTTTACTTATATTCATCATTCAGATCGCGGTGGGGCAGCTTATCTCGCTCAGCGGCCTGAACCGGTCAAAAATCTCGATACATGAAGGAATGACGGAGATAAAACGGTTGCCATAAAGAAACCTGTATTGTTGTAAAAGATGAGAATATCACGCAAGTAAATTATCACTTTTATTTATTTGGCCGTTCAGGCCTGGATTATCTTTTTTACAATTAAGTTCCGAAACTTCTTCGGGACTCGATTGCGATGTTGTTCTGCCAAGAGGTGAAGGAAGGAAAATGCCGGGTACGGAAAAAACACAACATATAAGCCTGACCACACAGGTTGAAAATCGGTTAAAGCATCAATTGTCTATTGGCGCATTAAAACCAGGCGCAAGGCTTATCACTAAAAATATCGCTCAAGAGTTAGGCGTCAGTATTACGCCGGTGCGTGAGGCCCTGTTAAGGCTGGTCTCTTCCAGTGCTTTGGCGGTGGCGCCAGCACAGGCGTTTATGGTGCCGGAGATCTCGCTGGAAAGTTTGCTGGAAATTAATACGATTCGTACTGCCCTGGAGGAGATGGCGGTGGTCGCCGCTGCGGGTAAGATTACCCCGGATCGCGAGCAGACGCTGAATGCGCTATTAGATGAATTTCAACAGGCGCTGGAAAGTGGCGTTATGGAGAAAATTCTTTTGGCCAACCGCGCATTCCGCTTTGAGATCTACCACTACGCGGATATGCCAACGCTGTATGCCATGATCGAGCAATTATGGGTACGCCTGGGGCCAAGCCTGCATTTTTTATATGATAATTTTAAACTTGATGATTATCAAAATGGCGTTAATCTGTACAGAAAATTGCTTAATGCGTTAGTGACAGGTGATAAAGAAGCCAGTCGCCACTGCCTACAGAACGTTTTGCAACAAAACGTAGCGACGATTAAAAATCAGTACTTCATGTAACCTTCATGCAACTATGACTTATCAATAGCGGGGGCTCCCCGCTATTGCCGGATCTTTGCCGGATATTTATTCAAATTGCCATGCCAGATTAATCCCCACGCCATAGTTACGCCCTGGCGCTGGCTCATAATATCGGCCATTAGATTCATTAACGATCACCGAACCGATATATTCTTTATCAAATAGATTATCTACCCGCCCAAAAATATCGACGGTAAGCTGACTGTAATTAAATTTATACCCTGTATTTAGTCCAACAACTGTATACGAAGGCGCTTTGGCGGTATTTTCATCATTGGCCATGATATCGCCCATATACCGCACGTCTGTTCCGGCGTACCACCCCTCATCCGGGATAAAACCTAATGAGGCGAATCCCATATTACGGGCGATGCCGGGCATCCGGTTTCCATCACAGTTTTGCCCCTGACAAACGTTACTGCGATAGGTCGCATCCAGCCAGGTCCATGATGCTTTCACCCGCCAGTCGCCGGCGAAGCGCTGATCCAACGCGAGTTCTGCGCCCTGGCGGCGCGTTTTGCCCGCGTTTTTGTAGGTAGTGCGTCCTCCCATACTACTGGCGACGACAATTTCATCATCGGTATCGGTTTGAAATAACGCGGCGGTCAACAAGCCATTGCCAATCCGCGTTTTACTGCCGACTTCCACCGTATCATTGGTCGACGGTTTGAGGTCAAAGTTGAACCCGCTTTGGCCGTCAGCGCGATAAGAAAGCTCATTGATAGTGGGAGTTTCAAATCCACGACCGGCAGCAAGATAGAGATTCCAGGCGTCAGTTAACGCATATTTTAGCGATCCGGCGGGTAGCCAGTGGTGATAGCTGGCGTCGCCGCTGTCATCGCCATTGCCGGGCGCGATATAGTGATCGTTAGAATCGAACCACACGGAACTGTAGCGCACGCCAGCATCCAGCGAGAGTTTTTGCGTAAGCTGCCACTGGGTTTGCAGATAAGGATCGACATTCCACATCAGGTTACGCTCATCCCGCCGTAAATCGCCTTTATGCCCAAACTCAGGGGTGCCGTTGTTGAGGCGGAAGTTATTGTAACCCTTGCGGTTTTCGCTCATGTTTTCATAATTTAATCCGCCAGTGAAGGTGACCGGCACACCTAATTCTCCCCGGTGAGTCCAGCGGGAATCAATGCCCTGATAGTGGCGTTGCAGTGTAATTACGCCGCCAGCCTGGGCTGGTTTTAGCTGTGCCACCAGGGGAATAGACTGGTATTGCGTGGTTTCCCGCTCTCCGGCGTAGGCCATCACGCTGATATCATCCTGCGCGCTGAGCTGACGTTCATAACGCAATCCTGCCTGAGTTTGTTTGATGGTTTTACGCGTATTGTACTGTTCAGCGCGCGGCGCCTGTTGCGGATCGGCTTTCCATTCAGATTCGGTAAGTCCGCCGGGATCGTCCGCCTTAATGTCCACACTATTAAAAATCAGAGAAAGTTTACTGGCCTCGTCAAGGCGCACGCCCAGTTTGGCATTAGCCAGATTTTTTCGCGCGCCGCTGTGATCGCGGTAACCGTGGGTGGTGAAACGGGTAGTCGATACCGTGTAATCCACGTCGCCTGGCTGTGTGCCGTCACCCATCGCGCCCGTGGCTTTTAGCCCATAGCGCCAGCTTCCATAACTGCCGTAGTAGCTGCTGGCCTCAAGGGTGGGCGGTTGTCTCCCGGTTTCGGTGGTGACATTTATTACGCCGCCGGAAGCATTGCCGTATAGCGCTGAGAAGGGGCCGCGTAACACTTCAACGTCTTGTATGCTGTTAATATCAATATTCGAAATCTGGCCTTGTCCATCCGGCATGGTGGCGGGAATGCCATCAACATACAGACGAATGCCGCGCACGCCAAAGGCGGAACGCGAGCCAAATCCACGGATAGAGATTTGCAGATCCTGCGCGTAGTTCTGCCGGTTCTGCACCTGCAATCCCGGGACGCTGGTTAAAGACTCAGATAAATTAACGCGCGGCGTCGCCAGACGCATGTCTTCTCCCTCAATGACGCTAACGGCGGCAGGTGTATCCAGCTCGGATACGGTTTGCGGCGTTGCGGTGACTATCATGGTTTGTTCATTGGGCGCGCTGGCGGCCTGAAGGACCGGGGAGAAGGTCAGAGGCAATAAGAGGGCGGGATAAAGTCGCTGTCTAACGGAAATAATTTTCATGAAAATGCCGGATAAATGTAAGCGTATCAACGGAAAACGTGACATTAAGGGTAGTCAATATGTAAAGTTTCGAAATTTTAATCGCACATTAAGTTAAGAAAATGTGCGGTATTTAAGAGCCATGACATTCGCAGGCGAGGAAAAGCTCCACTTTCTGATAAATAATGATTATTATTCTCAACTTATAATAAGTGCGGAACGAAGATCCCGCGCAGCGAAGTAGTGTGAAGCAGCTATACACGTTTTTATCAAAGGGAGTCGTCATGCACTTACGTCATCTTTTTTCGCCGCGCCTGCGTGGTTCTTTATTGTTAGGTTCGCTCCTCGTCGCATCCTCATTTAGCACGCTGGCGGCGGAAGACATGCTGCGTAAAGCAGTAGGCAAAGGCGCTTATGAGATGGCCTGGAGTCAGCAAGAAAACGCGCTCTGGCTGGCTACATCGCAAAGCCGTAAACTGGATAAAGGCGGCGTAGTTTATCGTCTCGACCCGGTGACGCTGGAAATCACGCAAGCGATTCATAACGATCTCAAGCCGTTCGGCGCCACCATCAATGCCGCGACCCAAACGCTGTGGTTTGGCAATACCATTAACAGCGCTGTTACCGCGATTGATGCCAAAACGGGTGATGTAAAAGGTCGTCTGGTACTTGATGCGCGCAAACGTACTGAAGAGGTTCGTCCGTTACAGCCCCGTGAGCTGGTTGCCGATGCGGCGACCAACACGATCTACATTAGCGGTGTTGGTAAAGAGAGTGCTATTTGGGTAGTGGATGGCGAAACCATCAAACTGAAAACGACGATCGAAAATACCGGCAAAATGAGTACGGGTCTGGCGCTCGACAGTAAAGCGCAACGCCTGTACACCACCAATGCGGATGGCGAATTTATCACCATCGATACCGCCAGCAATAAAATTCTCAGTCGTAAGAAGTTGCTGGATGACGGTAAAGAACACGTCTTTATTAACCTGAGTCTCGATACCGCAGGTCATCGCGCGTTTATCACCGACTCGAAGGCGACTGAGGTTCTGGTTGTCGATACCCGTAATGGCAATATTCTTGCCAAAATCGCGGCGCCTGCCTCTTTGGCCGTCCTGTTTAACCCGACACGTAACGAGGCTTACGTGACACATCGTCAGGCAGGGCAGGTCAGCGTGATCGATGCGAAGACCTATAACGTTGTTAAAACGTTCGATACGCCGACGTACCCGAATAGCCTGGCGCTATCGGCAGACGGTAAAACGCTCTACGTCAGCGTGAAGCAGAAATCGACACGTGAACAGGAAGCGACGCAGCCGGATGATGTTATTCGCATTGCTCTGTAAATAGGGTATGGAGGGGGAAACCCCTCCAGTCATCTCTTTAAACGCACCGATACGCCTCGTTACACCCCGCCGATAGCCTGATGATTCTGTGAGAATTACACTGCCTTTTTGCAGTCGTTAACTCATTATATTCACGAGGAAAATATGAAAAAATTATTTATATGCTCAGGTTTGGGCATGATGTTTTTTATGCTTGCGGGTTGTACAACCAACTATGTGATGACGACGAAGAATGGGCAAACGATCGTAACTCAGGGTAAGCCGCAGTTAGATAAAGAGACGGGAATGACCAGTTATACCGATCAGGAAGGCAACCAGCGGGAAATTAACAGCAATGATGTGGCGCAGTTGATTAAGGCTGACTAAGCATTGGGCGCGATGCGGTGTTGGCGGCAACGCGCATTAAACCCGGCAGGCCTGGGGCTGCCGGGGAAGGCTAATGTTATGTCGCTGCTTCTTCTTTCAATACGACACTCTCTGTCGAATCCGCCGTCACTGGCGCAGTGCGATGGATCTCCGCCACGCGACGTCGCACGCCAAACCAGCCGGCGACCAGCAGAATAGCGATCAGCGGCAACGAGGCGATAGTGTAAGTTCCATTCGGGTAGTCAAACGCCATGAGTACCAGCACGCTTAGTAAAAACAGCAGCGTTAGCCAGGAGGTAAAAGGCGCGCCGGGCAGTTTAAAACTGACGTCTGCGGCTTTGCCTTCTTTTATCGCCTGGCGTAAACGCATCTGGCACACCATGATAAACGCCCACGATGCGATAATGCCGAGCGAGGCAAAATTAAGAACGATCTCAAACACGCGGGAGGGGACCAGGTAATTCAGGAATACGCCGACCACGTAAACCACCAGAGTCGCCAGAATACCCGCATAGGGCACATGCTGACGGCTCATTTTCGCCATGAATTTCGGCGCGGAACCCCCCATCGACATTGAACGTAAAATTCTCCCCGTACAGTAAAGCCCGGAGTTCAGGCTGGAAAGCGCGGCGGTTAACACCACGATATTCATAATACTGCCGATATAAGGCACGCCAAGTTTAGAAAAGAAGGTGACAAACGGACTTTGCCCCGCCTGGTAGGCGTTCCACGGCAGCAGCAAAACCAGCAATACGACCGATCCTACATAGAAAAGACCAATACGCCAGATCACGCTATTGATGGCTTTTGGCACCATCGTCTGTGGATCTTTGCACTCCCCAGCGGCGGTACCGACCAGTTCAATCGACGCAAAAGCGAACACTACGCCCTGAATTAGTACCAGCGCGGGCAACAGGCCGTGCGGGAAAAATCCGCCATTATCTGTAATCAGGTGAAAACCGGTGGCATTACCCTCAAGCGGTTGACCGGTACCGAGAAAAATCGTGCCTACCACCAGGAAGATAACAATGGCGAGTACTTTTATCAGCGCGAACCAGAACTCCATTTCGGCAAACCATTTTACGCCGATCATGTTCATGGTACCGACAATGGTTAACGCGCCGAGCGCAAACACCCATTGCGGAACGTCGCCAAATGCACCCCAGTAGTGCATATATAACGCCACTGCGGTGATATCGACGATCCCGGTCATCGCCCAGTTAATAAAGTACATCCAGCCTGCGACGTAGGCCGCTTTTTCACCCAAAAACTCACGGGCGTAGGAGACGAAACTCCCGCTGGAAGGGCGATGCAATACCAGTTCGCCCAGCGCGCGTAAAATGAAAAAAGAAAAAATGCCGCATATCAGATAGACCAGCGCCAGTGCCGGTCCGGCCATTTGCAATCGGGCGCCTGCACCTAAAAATAAACCGGTGCCAATTGCGCCGCCGATAGCAATCATCTGAACCTGACGATTCCCCATCGCTTTGTGATACCCCTCTTCATGGGCGTTCAGCCAGCGTCGTTTCGCCGCATGTTGTTCTGCGGCGTGCGTAGTCTGTGTTTTCATTACGTTACCTGTTATAGCCTGTCCTGACAGAAAAATTCCTTATGCCGCGACGGGCGCTCACCAATCGATTGCCTGCAATGGCGAATGCCGCTTTTCCCTGATTCTGTGACAGGGATAAAACCGCCGGCGGAGCATCCTACCTGCAATTGTTAAATGACGCAAAACATACGGAAAGAAGAAAATGAGGATGTCGTGTTTATTTGTGCGGTCAGATGTGGTGCGGTGTGGTCACGATTCAGCCAGATAAGCTTTCAGCACAAATCCGCAGTGATTGCGTTGCGCAATAATTAATCAGGGTTAATCCCTGCAGGGATTTATGGTCATAGATATGACCTCGAACGATAAACCACCTGACGATATTGAAGCAGCATAAGATCAGGTCGTTGCGCCTGTTATTCTCATTTCCTCCTGAAAATGTATGCCTTTGAGCAATTTTGTTGATTGACATATCGTCATAATGAGAGAGGAGTAGGACATATAAAGCTATTGAGCAAAATTTGAAGGAGTAGGATATGCCACATACATCAGTTTCTACCTATGCCAGAGCTTTATCAGGAAATAAGCTACCTCATGTTGCTGCAGGAGATTATGAAAATAAATTATCAACAAAAATCATGAAAGGCATCTTGTATGTGCTTACAGCAGGATTAGCCTACGGATTTACAAGAGTAATTGAACATTATTGTAATGTTACGCCTAAAGTTGCGGAGTTCTGTGCCAATGCAGGGAATATCCATAATCACCTTGCTGATGCTGTACGTGATGGACTGTTTACTATAGATGTCGAGCTTTCTGATGGTCGGATGTTAACATTCGAACAACTCTCGCTGATGGCTGGACGTGAGCCAATCGTCAGGATATCGGATGGCGAACATACCGTTGAGGTTAAGGGGTCCTTTGAAGATATCTGTATGAGACTGGAAGAGGGCTTTTTTGAGGCGCCAGCGTACTATAATTATGATATTGATGAAAAATATAAAACCGTCAGAGAGCGAATGGCAGCATATAATGCCTTACCTCAGGCATTAGGCGCCATTCCGTGTTTAGAATATTATATCGCTCGGGCCAGCAACATGCAGGAGGCGAAAGCGCAATGGGCGGCCGACATAAAAGCTCGCTACCATAACTATTTGGACAATTATTAAAAAGCGTTTATGTTTAGCCAGTTTTGTTAGAAATCAGACTCGCTGAGCCGGCGTTAAAAATTTTAACACGCCGCTATTTTGGCGGCGTGTCGCAAAGAGATTCTCAGAACCCGATTTCCGTTTGTACGCCAAAATTCCACGTACCTCCGGCGCGACAGCCGGCCTGTCTTATTTTTTTCAAAAGTATCCAACGCTATTCCACGGATAGGGTATCCTGTTGCGCAGCGATATCCGCCTCAGCCTGTGTGCCGAACGCAAGCATTAATGTTAATGGAAGCCTCAGATGACCTCTTTTTTACATGCTTATTTTACGCGATTACATTGTCAGCCGTTGGGGGCTCCTACGGTTGAAGCGCTCAGAACGCTTCACTTAGCGCACAACTGCGCGATTCCTTTTGAAAATCTGGATGTGCTACTGCCTCGTGAAATACAGCTCGATGAGACGGTATTAGAGGAGAAACTGCTTTATGCCCGACGCGGTGGATACTGTTTTGAACTGAATGGCCTGTTTGAACGCGCGTTACGCGACATCGGTTTTAACGTCCGAAGCTTATTGGGGCGGGTCATTCTGTCTCATCCCGCCAGTTTACCGCCACGCACGCACCGTTTGCTGCTGGTTGATGTTGAGGATGAGCAGTGGATCGCGGACGTGGGGTTTGGCGGCCAAACGCTAACCGCGCCGCTTCGTCTGCAGGCCGAAATTCCCCAGCAGACGCCACATGGCGAATACCGCCTGATGCAGGAGGGGAGCACATGGATTTTACAATTCCGCCACCATGAGCACTGGCAGCCGATGTACTGTTTTGATCTGGGGGTGCAGCAGCAGAGCGATCATGTGATGGGCAATTTCTGGTCGGCTCACTGGCCGCAATCCCATTTTCGTCATCATTTGTTGATGTGCCGCCATTTGCCTGATGGCGGCAAGCTGACATTAACGAATTTCCACTTCACGCGTTACCACCAGGGACATGCCGTTGAACAGGTCAATGTACCGGATGTGCCGTCGTTGTATCAGTTACTTCAGCAGCAGTTTGGTCTCGGCGTAAATGATGTAAAGCACGGTTTTACCGAGGCGGAGCTGGCCGCGGTAATGGCTGCATTTGATACCCATCCGGAGGCGGGAAAATAATTTTTTGCCGCGAGGATTTGCGGGCCTGACAAAGATTAAAAAGTAATGGCCCATTCGGCATGAAACAGAATGACCGCCTGGCCGGAGATGGTGACGTTTTCCGGCTGGTTATCGCGAATGGTGACGGTAACATCAACAGTACCCTCTTTGCCTAAAGCGCGCCCCTGATGGCCTTGAATCTGCAGCGTTTTACCGTCATGCGCCATCAGGCCATGATGGACGAGCCATGCCCCCATCGGGCCATTGGCGTTTCCCGTTACCGGATCTTCCACAATTCCTATCGCCGGGGAAAACATTCGCCCATCGGTTTCGTTTTTTCCCGGACGAATCTGGAAAGGAAAAAAGCCGTTACAGCCAATTTGCTGGCTGATTGCCGTCAGGGCTGCCAGATTCGGCGAAAGGGCATCAATATCAACGTCTGGTTTGAGCAGGATCATCACTTTTGCATGTCCTGTTGAAGCCACCTGAATTGGCGCTCCCGGCACGATATCATCTTCAGTCAGGTTCAGTGCGGTGATGATGGCAGCCCGAATCTCTCCGACTAGCGGTGGTTCAAAAGAGGGCTGACCTTGTTCCAGCGTGATGCGATAGTCGTTGTGTTCGGCATGAATTTCAACGCGATGACGGCCCGCTAACGAGGTTTGCCAGACGGTGGTGTTTCCCAACCCCAGTACCGTTGCCCGAACATAATGCGCGGCCACGGTGGCATGACCACAGATGGGGACTTCTACTGTCGGTGTAAAGTAGCGTATGCGCACATCACTCTCTTCGCTTTTTAGCAAAAAGGCGGTTTCCGAGTGACGAAGTTCACGGGCAATCAGCTGCATCTGCGCGTCGCTTAGCGTATCCGCATGTAAGACAACGCCAGCAGAGTTGCCGCGAAAGGGTTCGCTGGTGAAGGCGTCAACATGGTAAATCTGCGGTTTCATTGATGTTCTCCTTTGACTGAAGAATCATCATAGCCTGTGCGTTGCCGAATGACGACGCCCAGGCGTTTTTCTTTGCCCGGTAAGCGTACCCCCGGGCAAAGAGAATTAGCGGCGGGTACGAACAATCTGGTAGCGACGGGTGAAATACTCAAACGGCGCGCTCCAGACATGAACCAGACGGGTGAACGGGAAGAGCAGGAAAATAGTCATTCCCAGCACCAGATGAATGCGGAAAACAAACGCCACACCGCTCAGCATTTCCGAAGACCCGCCGCGGAAGGTGACAATACTTTGCGCCCAGCCCACCAACTTCATCATTTCGCTGCCATCCGGATATTGCGCCGAAAACGGAATGGTGCTCAGGCCAAGCAGGCACTGAATCAGCAAAATGCTCATGATGATAATATCAGGTGTAGTGGATGTCGCCCGCACACGCTGATTGGTCAGACGACGCCACAGTAATCCCGCGCCGCCGATCAACGTTAATACGCCGCACACGCCGCCGAGGATCATCGCCATCTGCTGCTTTACCGCAATCGGCAGGAACCAGGCATACATCCAGTGTGGCGTCAGCATCCCAAACAGATGGCCAAAGAAGATCCCCAGAATGCCAATATGGAACAGATTCGACCATATCACCATCCCACGCTTGTCCAGCATCTGGCTGGACGACGCGCGCCAGGTATATTGTCCGTAGTCATAGCGCAGCCAACTGCCGAGGAAGAAGACCGTGGCGCAAATATAGGGGTAGATATCGTAAAAAAAGACGTTCAGGTACTGTATCATTTCGGGCCTCCCGCGCTGACGTCGACGTACTGCGGCGCCGCGTCCTGGCTAAAGCGTCGTTGATAATGGTGTAACGGTGAACTGTCACAGGTCGTGGCGTTATCTTCGATAAACTTCACCTGTTCTTCTTCCCAGACGGCATCCAGTGCCTGACGGGTATCATCCCGCGATTCCTGAACAATCTGTTTGGTGACACTGTCACTTGTAAGCGTACTGCCCGCCAGCGTCAGCAGGGCGTCAAACAGTTGATACCACGGCGCTCCTCGCTGTTTCAGACGACCGCCCAGTAGCGCCAGAATAGGGGCAATATTCTGTAATCCCTCGCGCGCTTCCGCTTCCGGCAACACGCTTAAGTACTCCAGATAGAGCGGCAGGTGATCCGGCAGTTCGCGGCAGTTGAGCTGCAGGCCCACGGTTTCATACTGGCTTAACAAATCGACCATCGCCTGGCCGCGATCGCGGGACTCCGCATGAACATGCTCGAATAACAGCAATGAAGTGGCGCGCCCGCGGTCAAACACTTCACACCATTCTGCTTGTTTATCCAGTAACGGCGCATAAAGCAGCTCGCGAGTGAAGTCGGCCAGCATTGGCGCATCGTGTTGGATAAGGGCAAGCGCTTCATCCCGACATTCCCACAACTCGTCGTCCGGATACTCCATCAACAGGCCAATCGCTTTGAGGATTTGCATTATTCCCCCTCCGCTTTATCACGTACTTCGGTGATATTGATGGCATCAATACGGCTACTGTTGAACAGGTTGAATTTGGTATCCGAGCCGTGACAACCGTCGCCAAAAGTAAAGCCGCAGCCGTTGCGCTCCGGAAAGGCGTCGCGCGCCATTTCCCGGTGGCTGGTGGGAATGACAAAACGATCTTCATAATTGGCAATCGCCAGGTAGCGATACATCTCTTCAACCTGTTGTACGCTCAGACCCACTTCGTCAATCGCGCGGGTATCCGTCACGCCTTCAACCGTCTGCGAGCGCATGTAGTGGCGCATCGCCATCATCCGCTTTAGAGCCCGAATGACCGGACCGGTATCGCCCGCGCTGAGCATATTGGCCAGGTACTGGACTGGAATACGCAGCGTCTCCACCGCCGGCAGAATATTGCCATTGTGCGGCAACCCGCCCGCGTCGGCGTATGACTGGATGGGCGATAGCGGCGGTACGTACCAGACCATCGGCAGGGTACGGTATTCCGGGTGCAGCGGAAGCGCCAGCTTCCAGTTCATCGCCATTTTGTACACCGGCGACCGTTGGGCGGCGTCAATGACGTTTTGCGGGATGCCCTGTTTAAGCGCCTCTTCGATGACCGCCGGATCGTGCGGATCGAGAAACACATCGCACTGACGTTCATACAAATCTGTCTCGTGTTCGGTACTGGCCGCGTCTTCAATCCTGTCGGCGTCGTAGAGCAGAACGCCAAGATAACGGATGCGCCCGACGCAGGTTTCCGAACAAACGGTCGGCTGGCCGGATTCAATACGCGGATAGCAAAATATGCACTTCTCAGACTTGCCGCTCTTCCAGTTAAAGTAGATTTTTTTGTACGGGCAGCCGCTGATACACAAACGCCAGCCCCGGCATTTATCCTGGTCGATTAGCACGATGCCGTCTTCTTCACGCTTATAAATAGCGCCACTTGGGCAGGTGGCGACACAACTGGGGTTCAGGCAGTGTTCGCACAGGCGCGGCAGGTACATCATGAAGGTGTTTTCGAACTGACCGTACATCTCTTTTTGTATGTTGTCGAAGTTGCGGTCGCGGGCGCGTTTTTCAAACTCGCCGCCGAGCAGCTCTTCCCAGTTTGGCCCCCAGATCACCTTGTCCATCCGTTTTCCGTCAATCAGTGAACGAGGACGGGCAGTGGGCTGATGCTTACTCTCCGGCGCATTATGTAAATGCTGATAATCGAAGGTAAAGGGTTCATAGTAATCATCGATTTGCGGAATCACCGGGTTGGCGAAAATTTTGCTAATTACCCCCATTTTGCCGCCCAGACGGGGCCTTATCTTGCCATTAACATCACGAACCCAACCGCCTTGCCACTCCTGCTGGTCTTCCCAGTTTTTGGGATAGCCGATACCCGGTTTAGTTTCGACGTTATTGAACCATGCGTATTCCATCCCTTCACGTCCGGTCCAGACGTTTTTACAGGTGACGGAGCAGGTGTGACAGCCAATACATTTATCGAGATTCAGTACCATCCCAACCTGTGAGCGTATTTTCATTTTTTCGCCTCCTGTACCTGATCCCGGCCCTCATCATCCAGCCAGTTAATGTTTTTCATTTTCCTGATCATGATGAATTCATCGCGATTCGAACCCACGGTTCCGTAATAGTTGAAGCCGTAAGCCAGTTGCGCATAGCCGCCGATCATATGCGTCGGTTTTGGACAGACCCGGGTCACGGAGTTATGGATCCCGCCGCGCATCCCGGTCACTTCCGAGCCCGGAATATTCATAATTCGCTCCTGGGCGTGGTACATCATGGTCATACCCGGCGGAACGCGCTGGCTGACCACCGCACGAGCGGTAAGGGCGCCATTAGCGTTGAAGGCTTCAATCCAGTCGTTATCTTCAATACCCAATTCACGGGCATCGGCTTCGCTGATCCAGACAATCGGCCCGCCGCGCGACAAGGTCAGCATCAGCAGGTTTTCGCTGTAGGTGGAGTGAATTCCCCATTTCTGGTGCGGCGTCAGGAAGTTAAGCGCTTTTTCCGGGAAACCGTTGGGCGGAATTTCTCGCATTTCGCTGACGCTGCGGGTATCAATCGGCGGGCGATATGCCACCAGACTTTCGCCAAAAGCGCGCATCCACGCATGATCCTGATAGAGTTGTTGCCGCCCCGACAACGTGCGCCACGGGATCAGTTCATGTACGTTGGTATAGCCGGCGTTATAAGAGACATGCTCGCTTTCCAGCCCTGACCAGGTCGGGCTGGAGATAATTTTGCGCGGTTGCGCCTGGATATCACGAAAGCGAATTTTCTCATCTTCTTTATTGATGGCCAGATGGGTGTGCTCGCGCCCGGTCATCTCGCCCAACGCCTGCCAGGCTTTCACCGCCACCTGGCCGTTAGTTTCCGGCGCTAAGGCAAGAATCACTTCCGAAGCATCCAGCGCGGTGTCGATCCGCGGACGTCCTTTCGCCGGGCCATCGTGTTTGGTGTAATTGAGCTTACCGAGGAAATCGACTTCATCTTGCGTATTCCAGGCAATACCCTTACCGCCGTTGCCTAATTTATCCAGCAGGGGACCCAGCGAGGTAAAACGTTCATAGGTGGCCGGATAATCGCGTTCAACCACGACGATATTGGGGGCGGTTTTGCCCGGAATAAGTTCGCACTCGCCTTTACGCCAGTCGAGAATATCAAATGGCTGCGCCAGTTCCGCCGGGGAATCATGCTGGAGCGGGTGTAACACCACATCGGTTTCCTGTCCGAGATGTCCGACACACACTTCAGAAAAGACGCTGGCGATACCTTTGTAGATCTCCCAGTCGCTTTTGGATTCCCAGGCAGGATCGACCGCGGCGGAAAGGGGGTGGATAAACGGATGCATATCCGAGGTATTCATATCGTCTTTTTCATACCAGGTGGCGGTCGGCAAAACGATATCGGAAAACAGACAGGTACTGGACATACGGAAATCAAGCGTGACCAACAGATCGAGCTTGCCCTCAATCGCGGCGGACTGCCATTCCACCTCTTCAGGCTTAATTCCTTCGCTGGAGCCCAGCGCTTCGCCCTGGATACCACTGTCTGTGCCCAGCAGATATTTGAGCATGTACTCATGACCTTTCCCGGAGGAGCCGAGCAGGTTAGAGCGCCAGACAAATAAATTTCGCGGGTGATTATGACCACTGTCAGGCTGTTCGCAGGCAAAACGGATAGCGCCTGATTTCAACGCCTGCACGGTATAATCCGCCGCAGACAGCCCGGCTTTATCGGCGCTCGCTTTCACGCTGAGCGGGTTAAGATTAAGCTGCGGCGCCGAGGGTAGCCAGCCCATACGTTCCGCGCGCACGTTGAAATCGATCAGGTGTCCGGAAAATTTAGCCGGATCGGCCAGCGGCGACAGCAACTCTTGCGCAGTCAGTTTTTCATAGCGCCACTGGCTGGCATGGTTGTAGAAAAACGAGGTACTGTTCATCTGACGCGGCGGGCGATTCCAGTCCAGCGCGAAGGCCAGCGGCAGCCAGCCGGTTTGCGGCCGCAGCTTTTCCTGGCCGACATAGTGCGCCCAGCCGCCGCCGGTTTGTCCAACACAGCCGCAGAACACCAGCATGTTAATCATCCCACGGTAATTCATATCCATGTGATACCAGTGATTCACTCCCGCGCCGAGGATGATCATCGAACGACCGTGAGTTTTATGGGCGGTCTCGGCAAATTCACGCGCAATAGTTTCGATATGTCGACGCGGCACGCCGGTAATCTGTTCGCCCCAGGCCGGCGTGTAGGCTTTTACGTCGTTATAATTATTGGCGCTATGGCCGTCATCCAGACCACGATCCAGCCCATAATTCGCCAGCACCAGATCGTAAACGCTGACGACCATCCGCTCGCTACCGTCCGCCAGATCCAGGCGTTTCACCGGTAACTGACGTACCAGTACCGGTTCCTGCCGCACGCTGCGAAAATGTGGGTTTTCGTTGCCGCCAAAATAGGGGAAAGCGACACCCGCCACGTCATCATGCTGACCGAGTAAAGAGAGCGACAGTTCAGTTTCGACGCCCGCCGCCACCGGTTCCAGGTTCCATTTTCCCTTTTCGCCCCAGCGAAAACCGATAGAACCGTTGGGCGCGACCAGTTCGCCCGTACTGTTGAGCGCGACGGTTTTCCATTCCGGATTATTGGCTTCTCCCAGTCCATCCACCAGATCCGACGCGCGCATCATACGCCCCGGCACATAACTGCCGTCTGCGCGCTCATCCAACAGGACCAGCATTGGCATGTCGGTATAACGGCGGCAATAGTTAAGAAAATAGTCGCTGGGATTATCGAGATGAAACTCTTTTAAAATAACGTGACCCATGGCCATCGCCAGCGCGCTGTCGGTACCTTGCTTTGGCGCCAGCCACTGATCGCACAGTTTAGCGACTTCGGAATAGTCCGGGGTGATGGCGATAGTCTTGGTGCCTTTGTAGCGCACTTCAGTAAAGAAGTGGGCGTCCGGGGTACGCGTCTGCGGCACGTTAGAGCCCCAGGCAATAATGTAGGCTGAGTTATACCAGTCGGCGGACTCCGGCACATCAGTCTGCTCGCCCCAGGTCATTGGCGACGCGGGTGGAAGATCGCAATACCAGTCATAGAAGCTCAGACAAGTACCGCCAAGCAATGACAGATAACGTGTTCCGGCGGCGTAAGAAACCATCGACATCGCCGGAATAGGTGAAAACCCCGCCACACGATCCGGACCATAGGTTTTGATTGTCCAGACGTTAGCGGCGGCAATGAGCTGATTCAGCTCTTTCCAGTTCGAACGAATAAAGCCGCCATGTCCGCGCACCTGTTTGTAACTTTGGCATTTTTGCGGGTCGTTCATTATAGATTCCCATGCCAGTACCGGATCGCTGTGCCGGGAAAGGGCCTCGCGCCACAGTTCTATCAGCCGCTTACGCACCAGAGGGTATTTCAGACGATTGGCGCTATAGAGATACCAGGAGTAGCTGGCGCCGCGCGGGCAGCCGCGCGGTTCATGGTTCGGTAAATCGGGACGCGTGCGCGGGTAGTCGGTTTGCTGGGTTTCCCACGTCACCAGACCGTTTTTGACATAAATTTTCCAACTACAGGAGCCCGTGCAGTTGACGCCGTGGGTTGAGCGCACGATCTTATCAAACTGCCAGCGCTGGCGATAACTGTCTTCCCAGTCGCGGTTGGTATGCATCACCTGACCATGGCCGTCGGCAAAGGTATCGCCTTTTTGTTTAAAGTAACGAAAGCGATCCAACAGTTTACTCATGACATTTCTCCTGCTTCGATAAATTTTCCGCCATCCTGTCGATTTGGCGTTAAACCATTACCGGATGGCCGTCCTACAGGTGCGTATGTTGTTATTGTTGTTTAGGTTTACGACGCCCGTAGACCAGCCAGGTCAGCAGGACGCAAGCGATGTAAAACAGCAAAAAGATTTTCATGGCGCCCACCGGCGAGCCGGTCAAGGCCAAAGAGGTGCCAAACGCTTTTGGAATAAAGAAGCCGCCCACAGCGCCAATAGCGGAGATAAAACCGAGCGCGGCGGCGGTATCCGTCACCGCTTCGCGCTGCGCCTGCTCATCGCTCCCGCCGCGCAGTTTGACGTTGTAGAGCGTGATCTGCCGGAAGATCACCGCAATCATCTGGAAGGTAGAACCGCTGCCGAGACCCGCTGTCAAAAACAGGCCCATAAAAACAAGATAGAACGCGCTAAAGCTGCCTGCGCCGGAGCCTGGCAGCGTGAGGAATAGCAGGGCGGTAAACAGCGCCATAAAAATAAAATTAATGAGCGTGACGCGAACGCCGCCGAATTTATCGGAGATCACGCCGCCTGCCGATCGCGCCAGCGCGCCGATAAAGGGGCCAAAGAACGCCAGTTGCAGAATGTTTACATCGGGAAATTGCGTTTTGGCGAGCATGGCGAAACCTGCGGAAAAGCCGATGAATGACCCGAATGTCGCCAGGTACAACAGGCTAAGCAGCCACAGGTGCAGACGTTTTAGCACCGGCAATTGCGAGGCGACAGACGCTTTTGAACTGCCGATATCGTTCATACCAAACCAGGCGGCAAGCGTCGCGACAGCCAGTAACGGCACCCAGATCCAGGCTGCGTTAGTGAGGGCGAGCAGGGAGCCATCAGGTTGCGGCACGCCCCGGACGCCTAAAAAAGTAAATATCGGCAGAAAAATAACCAGCGGCGCAAGCAACTGCATCACACTGACGCCAAGATTTCCCAGTCCGCCGTTAATACCCAACGCGCTACCTTGTCTGGCTTTTGGAAAGAAAAAACTGATGTTGCCCATACTGGACGCGAAGTTTGCCCCCGCAAAACCGCACAACAGAGCGATGAGCATAAATACCCCGAAAGGGGTGGCAGGATTTTGCACGGCGAATCCCAGCCAGGCGCAGGGAATAATCAATATTACGGTACTTAATACGGTCCATTTACGGCCACCAAACAGTGGTACCATAAAGGAGTAGGGAACGCGTAATATTGCGCCGGAAAGAGAAGGTAGTGCGGTTAATAAAAAGAGTTGGTCGGTGGTAAAATTAAATCCAATTTTATTGAGGTTGACGGCAACAGCGCTAAACAACATCCAGACGCAAAATGCAAGGAGCAAACAACTTACTGAAATCCATAAGTTTCTTCTGGCGATGCCTTTCCCTTTATTCTCCCAGAAGGCTGGATTTTCGGGTCGCCAGTCACTCAAGAGATAACGGTTATAATTCTCGTTTTGTCGTGTCATTTTACCCCTCACATGCGCATATCATTTGAAGAAAAACACAAAAAAGAGACAGAGCGTCACGCGCTCTTTTGAGAACTTATTGAAGTTTTTTTAGAATATTGAGTGAAAGAATAGATAAAAAACCAGGCCAGCGCGGCGCGAAGAGGAGATATAATGTTTCTTAATTGTTACTATTTGTAAATTAAAAGTGATTTTTATTAAATTATTTGTGATTTTACGCAAAGAGTTCAAGCGTAATCATACGATCCAGATGGTATTTAAACGCGGGATCGGCCATTTCCGGAATACCCAGCACATACATACCGTCCAGCCCGCACACCAGTGCGATAAGCCGCCAGGCGATATCCGTGGCGTTAGCAGCAAACGTAAATTCTCCTGCCTGTTTGCCCTGCTCGATAATAGTGACCGTTTCCTCATGCCACATCTGCATCGTGAGGAGATAAGCATCTCTGATGTGCGGATCCCGGTCGGCCAGAATTTGCGCCTCTCGCCACAATTTTATGTAAGGCTCAAAGCCGCCGTCTTCGCTACCCAACATAGCGTGAAGCCGTGCACGCCAGGTGGCGGGCGGCGGAACTTGCCCGGCATCAAGCAGGGTGCGGATCAAATGGACAAAGGCCAGCGCTTTGAGCTCGCCCGCCGAGCTGAAGTGGTGATGCACCTGGCCGGCGGCGACATCGGCTTCTGATGCGATACGTCGCACCGTCATGGCGGCAAACCCCTCTGCCAGCGCCACGCGCATCGCCGCTTGCAGGATCACTTCGCGGCGTTCATCCCGGTTAAGGTAACTCATATTTTCCCCACATTAGCCAATGCGCGCAGTGTAACAAAAAGCTGGACATTCGTTCAACTTACCGTAGGATCCTGAAATTGGACAGGCGTCCAGGTTTAAGTTTTTGAAGGGAGAGTTATGTTTCGTCAGTGGTTAACGTTAGTCATTATTGTGCTGGTCTATATTCCTGTCGCCATTGATGCCACGGTCTTGCATGTCGCCGCGCCGACACTGAGTATGACACTGGGGGCCAGCGGCAACGAGTTGCTGTGGATCATTGATATTTATTCTTTGGTCATGGCTGGCATGGTGTTGCCGATGGGCGCGCTTGGCGATCGTATCGGTTTTAAACGCCTGCTGATGCTGGGCGGGACGCTCTTTGGCCTGGCGTCATTGGCGGCGGCGTTTTCGCATACCGCCAGTTGGCTTATCGCCACCAGGGTATTACTGGCTATTGGCGCGGCGATGATTGTACCGGCGACGCTGGCCGGAATACGCGCTACCTTTTGTGAAGAGAAGCATCGCAACATGGCGCTGGGCGTCTGGGCAGCGGTAGGTTCGGGCGGAGCGGCGTTTGGGCCGCTCATCGGCGGCATATTATTAGAGCATTTTTACTGGGGATCGGTTTTCCTGATCAACGTGCCGATTGTGCTGGTCGTCATGGGCTTAACCGCCCGCTATGTTCCTCGCCAGGCGGGCCGTCGCGATCAACCGCTCAATCTTGGCCATGCGGTGATGCTGATTATTGCCATTTTGCTGTTGGTCTATAGCGCTAAAACCGCGCTGAAAGGGAATTTGTCGCTGTGGGCCATCTCGCTTACCCTGCTTACCGGCACGCTGCTCCTGGGACTCTTTATCCGCACACAGCTTGCGACATCGCGTCCGATGATTGATATGCGACTATTTACCCATCGCATTATCCTGAGCGGCGTCGTGATGGCGATGACCGCGATGATCACTCTGGTGGGTTTTGAGCTGCTGATGGCGCAAGAGCTACAGTTTGTTCACGGGCTATCGCCTTATGAGGCCGGGGTATTTATGCTGCCGGTGATGGTCGCCAGTGGATTCAGCGGGCCGATTGCGGGCGCGCTGGTCTCGCGTCTGGGACTACGGCTGGTCGCGACGGGCGGCATGGCGTTAAGCGCGCTGAGTTTTTATGGCCTGGCGATGACGGATTTCAGCACCCAACAATGGCAGGCCTGGGGGCTGATGGCGCTGCTGGGATTTAGCGCCGCCAGCGCATTGCTGGCTTCCACGTCGGCAATTATGGCCGCTGCGCCGGCAGAAAAAGCGGCGGCGGCCGGCGCGATAGAAACGATGGCTTATGAACTGGGCGCGGGACTGGGCATCACCATTTTCGGCCTGTTGTTAAGCCGTAGCTTCTCCGCGTCTATCCGTCTGCCTGCCGGGCTTGAGGCGCAAGAGATTGCCAGAGCGTCATCTTCAATGGGAGAAGCCGTGCAGTTGGCAAATAGCCTGCCGCCCACGCAGGGGCAGGCAATACTGGACGCCGCCAGACACGCCTTTATCTGGTCGCATAGCGTGGCGTTAAGCAGCGCCGGGAGTATGCTTCTTTTGCTGGCGGTAGGGATGTGGTTCAGCCTGGCAAAAGCCCAACACCGATAACATAACGCCTGATGAGATAAGCGCTTAATGCGCTAGCTGGCAGGGGGAGTCCATTTCCTCAACCTCTTTACCGCTGAGGCGTGCGTATTGCCCCGTCAGTCGCCAGAAGGCAGGCTGGGTTTCGGTATAAATTTCCGCAGCCAGAATCAGCCGACGGCGATCAACTTCGTTCAGTTCCAGTAAGGTCCAGGGAATAAAATAACGATCGGTATCGGTAAGCCGAAACCACAGCGGACACCCGCAGCCGGAACAGAAGTAGCGTTCGCCGCGCGAAGAGGATGAAAAGTATGGCGGTTCCGGGGAAAGGGGGGCTAGCTGTGGTTGCCCGCAGGCTTCCAGATACATGGCTATTCCACCCGACCATTTTTGACACAGCGTACAATGGCAGGCATAGACATCCAGCATTTCGACGTCAACGGTAAAATGGCTCTGTCCGCAAAGACAACGACCAGTGAACGTCTGCACGGCATACTCCTTATGACCGAGTCTACATCAAGAGAAAAAGCCAGCCCTGAAAGGACTGGCTTTGTATTCAGACTACAACAAAATTAGAACTGGTAGTTCAGACCAACAGCAACGATGTTGTCAGTGCTGATCTGCGCAACATTTTTAGTGAAGTTGGTGTCATCCAGCAGGTTGATTTTGTAATCAACGAAGGTGGACATGTTTTTGTTGAAGTAGTAGGTAGCACCGACATCGATGTACTCAACCAGATCCTGGTCGCCGTAAGCACCCAGATCTTTACCTTTGGATTTCAGGTAAGCAATGGACGGACGCAGACCGAAGTCGAACTGGTACTGAGCAACCGCTTCAAAGTTCTGAGTTTTGTTAGCAATACCGTCGATTTTACCGAATGTGGTCATGTTCAGCGTTTCGGAGTAGGTGGTCGCCAGGTAGATGTTGTTCGCATCATATTTCAGACCAGCAGCCCACACTTCCGCATTCTGGCCAGAAGCATACAGGCCATTGGTGCCGTTGCGCACCTGACGGTCAGTACGGTCAGACTTCGCATAGGCCGCACCCACGCCAAAGCCTTCGTACTCATACGTTGCGGACAGACCGAAACCGTCGCCGTTTGCTTCTACTTCATTGTCACGATCGTTTTTGCCCTGATACTGCGCGGCAAAGTTCAGACCTTCAACCAGACCGAAGAAATCGGTGTTACGGTAGGTGGCAACGCCGGTAGCACGCTGGGTCATGAATACGTCAGTCTGGGTCCAGGTATCGCCACCGAACTCTGGCAGAACGTCGGTCCATGCGCCGATGTCGTAAGCAACACCGTAGTTACGACCGTAGTCGAAAGAACCGTAGTCAGCGAATTTCAGACCAGCGAATGCCAGACGGGTTTTGTCTTTGTCGGAACCTTCAGATTCAGTACGGTTGCCTTTGAATTCATATTCCCACTGGCCAAAACCGGTTAACTGATCGTTGATCTGCGTTTCGCCTTTGAAGCCCAGACGCGAGTAAGTTTTGTCACCATCACTTCCGTTATCATCAGAGAAATAATGCTGAGCGTGAACTTTACCGTACAGATCCAGTTTATTGCCGTCTTTGTTATATACCTCGGCTGCATTTACAACGCCTGCTGCCAACAGGGAAGTCACTGCCACTGCCACTAACTTAAGTTTCATTTTAATAATCCTTATAATTTTCTTAGCGTGTTTCCTCAACCATTGTTAAACGAGGCGTTTGTCAATGGCAGACTATTTTTAAATGACGGAGTGGCATAAGTTCAATAATAAGTTTCATAAGATTACAAATTATTTTAATTTGTGTGATCGAGATCTCCTTAATACATTTGAGAGTATTAATTCAAATAGGGACTGTCTAATAAGATATATTTTCGGAGGGGACTATTGGGCTGTTTATGGTTTTATTTTTGGTAGTAACTACTGATTATTATATGCACTAATAACAGTTGCGAGCTAACGTTAATTATATATTTGTTAATATAATTATATCATCATATTAACATATTTAACGATTTTATAAAATTCATTTTTACCAGCGCAATCCTGGTATGGCGCAGGAGGAGCACGTGAAAATGGAAAATCGTCAAATACACACAGGCGATAGATAAAAGCGTAGTTGTGTTATGAAGAGTGTCAAGGTGCAGCGGGTCGATTTAATATCAATATCGGCCCGCCCGTCGCTTAGCGCCGCCGCGTTGCCAGCCAACAAAGTAGCGAACCTACGCAAACCATGACTGCGCCTTGCCAGAAGGAGAATGACAGTGGCGAGCTGAGTAACAGCGCTGCCAGAGCAGAGGACATGACGGGGGTAAAATAAGACCCTACGGCCATGATAGTCACATTGCCATGAAGTATGCCCACATTCCATGCTGCGTAGGCAAACCCCAACGTTAATGCCGCGGTAAAAAGTTTAGCAATCACCGGTAGGCTAAATATCATGGCAGGTTGCGGCGTAAGAAAATAGTGTAACCACAGCGCCACGGCGGTGAGTAACACAAAGACGGTGATACCGTTAAAACCACGCGCATATTTATTGGTGACCGTGCAGTACGTCGCCCATATAAACGCCCCAAGAAATGCCAGTAAATAACTTAGCGGACTGGTGGCGACATTGCTGATAATTTCTCCGGGATTAAGACCATTCTCGCCCCCCAGAACCCAGCAAACGCCAGTAAGTGCAATAAGCAATCCAGGAACAATAAGCCAGTTAGTTTTTTGCCCATTAAAAAGAATGGCAAACAGAATGGTCAGGCTGGGCCATAAATAGTTAACCATGCCGACTTCGATAGCCTGATGGCGAGTGGCGGCATAACCGAGAGAAAGCGCCAGGCATATTTCATAACTGACAAACAGTACGCTGCCTGCGATGAGGTATCGCCCCGGGAAACGGCGGATATCAGGTAATCCGACGGTAAAAATCAGCAGCAGGCCGCTTAATGAATAGATCATGGCTGCGCCGCCTACCGGTCCGAGACCTTCGCTGACGCCGCGAATTAACCCAACCATCGTGCTCCACAGAACGATGGCAACAAGCCCTATTAGCGTTGCTTTTTGTGATGTCATGCTTTGTGACTGTCCTGAATACCGTGCAAAATAAACTGCCACTTATAGCACTTTTTCCGAGGGCGATGCCATGCAGTGTCATTTTTTAGTACCTCCCTGGAGTTATTGCGGTTTAAAAATAGGGCTATTTAATAGCGGAACCGTTTCAATATTGATTTGACGCAAAAAAGTTATCGATTTTGCTGTTAGTTTCCTCGCGAAGTTATACACGCATCCTGGGCTGGGGTTTTGCTGCAGTTCGAAGGAGGCGTGCATCCGTGGAAAAAAGAGGAAAGCAATGGACGTCAGCCGCAGACAATTTTTTAAAATCTGCGCGGGCGGTATGGCGGGAACAACGGTGGCCGCACTGGGTTTTACCCCTAAAATGGCCCTGGCTCAGGCGCGAAACTATAAGCTGTTGCGCGCAAAAGAGATCCGTAACTCCTGCACATACTGTTCCGTAGGTTGCGGGCTATTAATGTATAGCCTGGGAGATGGGGCAAAAAACGCGAAAGAAGCGATTTACCATATTGAAGGCGACCCGGATCATCCGGTAAGCCGTGGCGCGCTGTGCCCGAAAGGGGCCGGTTTGCTGGACTATGTTCACAGTGAAGATCGCCTACGCTATCCGGAATACCGCGCGCCGGGTTCCGACAAGTGGCAGCGCATTAGCTGGGATGACGCTTTCACTCGTATTGCTAAATTAATGAAAGCCGACCGCGACGCCAACTTTATTGAAAAGAATGAGCAGGGCGTCACGGTTAACCGCTGGCTCTCTACCGGAATGCTGTGCGCCTCGGCGGCCAGCAATGAAACGGGTATGCTGACGCAGAAGTTTGCGCGTTCTCTCGGTATGCTGGCGGTAGATAACCAGGCGCGCGTTTGACACGGACCAACGGTAGCAAGTCTTGCTCCAACATTTGGTCGCGGTGCGATGACCAACCACTGGGTGGATATTAAAAACGCCAACGTCGTGATGGTGATGGGCGGCAATGCCGCAGAAGCGCATCCGGTGGGTTTCCGCTGGGCGATGGAAGCGAAAAACAATAACGATGCGACGCTGATTGTCGTTGATCCACGCTTTACGCGTACGGCGTCGGTGGCGGATATCTATGCGCCAATACGTTCCGGTACAGACATTACCTTTCTGTCCGGCGTTTTGCTGTACCTGATCGAAAATAACAAAATCAACGCTGAATACGTTAAGCATTACACCAACGCCAGCCTGCTGGTGCGGGATGATTTTGCCTTTGATGACGGTCTTTTCAGCGGCTATGACGCCCAAAAGCGTCAGTACGATAAATCCTCCTGGAACTACCAGTTCGATGAAAACGGCTATGCCAAACGTGATGAAACGTTGACGCACCCACGCTGTGTGTGGAATCTGCTGAAGCAGCACGTTTCGCGCTACACGCCGGACGTCGTGGAAAACATCTGCGGTACGCCGAAAGCGGATTTCCTGAAGGTGTGTGAGGTGTTGGCCTCTACCAGCGCGCCGGATCGCACTACCACCTTCCTGTATGCGCTGGGCTGGACGCAACATACCGTCGGGGCGCAGAACATCCGTACTATGGCGATGATCCAGTTGCTGCTCGGCAATATGGGGATGGCTGGCGGCGGTGTGAACGCCTTGCGCGGCCACTCTAATATTCAGGGTTTAACGGATTTAGGACTGCTCTCCACCAGCCTGCCGGGCTACCTGACGCTGCCATCGGAAAAACAGGCCGATCTGCAAACTTATCTGGCAGCGAATACCCCCAAAGCGACGCTGGCCGATCAGGTCAACTACTGGGGTAATTATCCTAAGTTCTTCGTCAGCCTGATGAAATCTTTCTATGGCGATGCAGCGCAGAAAGAGAATGACTGGGGCTTTGCCTGGCTGCCTAAGTGGGATCAGTCCTATGACGTGATCAAATATTTCAACATGATGGATAGCGGGAAAGTCACCGGCTATTTCTGTCAGGGCTTTAACCCGGTGGCGTCCTTCCCGGACAAAAACAAAGTGGTGCAAAGCTTAAGCAAACTGAAGTATCTGGTCGTTATCGATCCGCTGGTGACTGAAACGTCAACGTTCTGGCAGAACCACGGCGAATCTAATGATGTCGATCCGACAACGATTCAGACCGAAGTCTTCCGTCTGCCGTCTACCTGTTTTGCGGAAGAGGATGGCTCTATCGCTAACTCCGGTCGCTGGTTACAGTGGCACTGGAAAGGTCAGGACGCGCCGGGCGAAGCGCGTAACGACGGCGAGATTCTGGCCGGTATTTACCATCGTCTGCGTGAAATGTATCGCGCAGAAGGCGGTAAAGGCGCCGAACCACTATTGAAGATGAGCTGGAACTACAAGCAGCCGGATGAACCGCATTCGGAAGAAGTGGCGAAAGAGAACAACGGCTATGCGCTGGAAGATCTCTATGACGCCAACGGTACACTGCTTGCCAGGAAAGGCCAGTTGTTGAGCAGTTTTGCATTACTGCGCGATGACGGTACGACATCCTCCTCCTGCTGGATTTATACCGGTAGCTGGACGGAGCAGGGCAACCAGATGTCCAGACGTGATAACGCCGACCCGTCAGGGCTTGGCAATACACTGGGTTGGGCGTGGGCGTGGCCGCTAAACCGTCGCGTATTGTATAACCGCGCTTCGGCGGACCCGCAGGGTAAACCGTGGGATCCAAAACGGATGCTGATCCAGTGGAACGGCGCGAAGTGGACAGGGAACGATATTCCGGACTTTAACAACGCGGCGCCGGGGAGCGGGACCAATCCGTTTATCATGCAGCCGGAAGGGCTGGGACGTCTGTTTGCTATTGATAAGATGGCGGAAGGGCCGTTCCCTGAACACTACGAGCCGATGGAAACGCCGCTGGGCACTAACCCGCTGCACCCGAATGTGGTCTCGAACCCGGCGGCGCGTCTGTATGAAGAAGATGCGCTGCGCATGGGTAAGAAGGAGCAGTTTCCGTACGTGGGCACGACTTACCGCCTCACAGAGCATTTCCATACCTGGACCAAACATGCGCTACTTAACGCTATCGCTCAGCCGGAACAGTTTGTGGAGATCAGTGAGACGCTGGCGGCAGCGAAAGGTATTGCTAACGGCGACTATGTGAAGGTGAGCAGTAAACGCGGGTTTATTCGCGCGGTCGCGGTGGTAACTCGTCGTCTTCGCACCCTGCATGTCAACGGTCAGCAGGTTGAAACGGTGGGGATCCCGATTCACTGGGGCTTTGAGGGTGTCGCGCGCAAAGGCTATATCGCCAATACTCTGACGCCAAATGTCGGTGATGCCAACTCGCAAACGCCGGAATACAAAGCGTTTTTAGTTAACATCGAGAAGGCGTAAGGGAGGCGAACATATGTCTATGGAAACGCAGGACATTATTAAACGGTCCGCAACAAACGCAATCACGCCGCCTCCGCAGGCGCGTGATTACAAAGCTGAAGTCGCGAAACTGATCGACGTCTCCTCCTGTGTCGGCTGTAAAGCCTGCCAGGTAGCCTGTTCTGAATGGAACGATATTCGCGATAACGTTGGCCATTGTGTCGGGGTGTACGATAACCCTGCCGATCTCAGCGCCAAGTCCTGGACGGTGATGCGCTTTACCGAAACCGAGCAGAACGGCAAGCTGGAGTGGCTGATTCGTAAAGATGGTTGTATGCACTGTGAAGATCCAGGCTGTCTTAAAGCCTGTCCGTCTGCCGGGGCTATCATCCAGTACGCGAACGGGATTGTTGATTTTCAATCTGAACACTGTATCGGCTGTGGTTACTGTATCGCCGGGTGTCCGTTTAATATTCCGCGCCTCAACAAAGAGGACAACCGCGTTTATAAATGTACGCTCTGCGTCGATCGCGTCAGCGTGGGCCAGGAACCGGCCTGCGTCAAAACTTGTCCGACCGGGGCTATTCACTTCGGCACCAAAAAAGAGATGCTGGAACTGGGCGAGCAACGCGTGGAGAAGTTAAAAGCGCGCGGCTTTGAACATGCCGGTATCTACAACCCGCAGGGCGTCGGCGGTACGCACGTCATGTATGTGCTGCACCATGCCAATCAGCCGGAGTTGTACCACGGCTTGCCGAAAGATCCGCAGATCGATACCTCAATCAATCTGTGGAAAGGGGCGCTAAAACCGCTGGCCGCAGCGGGCTTTATCGCCACTTTCGCCGGTCTGATTTACCACTACATCGGTATTGGCCCGAATAAAGAAACGGACGACGATGAGGAGGATCATCATGAGTAAGTCGAAAATGATTGTGCGCACGAAATTTGTCGACCGCGCCTGTCACTGGACGGTGGTGATCTGCTTCTTCCTGGTAGCGCTGTCGGGGATTTCGTTTTTCTTCCCGACGCTACAATGGTTGACGCAAACTTTCGGCACGCCGCAGATGGGACGTATTTTGCACCCGTTCTTCGGTATTGCCATCTTCATCGCGCTGATGTTTATGTTCGTGCGTTTCGTCCACCACAACATCCCGGATAAAAAAGATATTCCGTGGCTGAAAAATATTGTCGAAGTATTGAAAGGCAATGAGCATAAGGTGGCGGATGTCGGTAAATACAATGCCGGACAGAAGATGATGTTCTGGTCCATTATGAGCATGATTTTTGTGCTGCTGGTGACTGGCGTGATTATCTGGCGTCCGTATTTCGCGCAGTATTTCCCCATGCAGGTGGTGCGTTATAGCCTGTTAATTCATGCGGCGGCGGGCATTATTTTAATGCACGCGATCCTCATCCATATGTATATGGCGTTTTGGGTGAAAGGCTCGATTAAAGGCATGATCGAAGGGAAGGTCAGCCGTCGCTGGGCGAAGAAACATCATCCACGCTGGTATCGTGAAATCGAGAAGGCGGAAGCAAAAAAAGAGAGCGAAAAAGGTATTCAGTAATTCTTTCGCGATCTGATAAACAAGGCGCTATCCTCGTAGCGCCTTGTTTTCATCTGCGGCCTGTTATCAAACCTACTCAGACGACCGCAGCAAATCGTTTAACGACGGAAATCGATGACCATACGGCCACGAATTTGTCCCTGTTCCATCTCTTTAAAAATAACGTTGATATCTTCAAGCGGACGTAAAGCGACTTTTGGCACGACTTTTCCTTCCGCCGCGAACTGGAAGGCTTCGGTCAGATCCTGGCGTGTCCCCACCAACGAACCGACAACCTGAATGCCATCCAGCACCAGGCGAGGGATATCAAGGTTCATGGCTTCTGGCGGTAGCCCGACTGCCACCACGCGGCCTCCGGCGCGAACGGCATCTACTGCGGAATTAAACGCAGCCTTAGCGACCGCGGTAACCACCGCTGCGTGCGCGCCACCGGTTTTTTCCTGCACAATTTTAGCCGCATCTTCCGTACGTGAATTAATGGTCTGATCTGCGCCCATTTCCTCGGCCAGTTTCAGTTGTCCATCATTGACATCAATGGCGATCACTTTCGCATTGAAAACGTTTTTCGCGTACTGCAAGGCCAGATTACCCAGACCGCCCAGACCGTAGATGGCAATCCACTGGCCAGGTTTAATATGAGAAATCTTCACCGCTTTATAGGTGGTAACGCCCGCGCAGGTAATACTACTTGCCGCCGCAGAGTCCAGACCTTCCGGTACTTTCACCGCATAATCCGCGACGACAATACACTCTTCGGCCATGCCGCCATCTACCGTGTAACCGGCATTTTTCACGTTGCGGCATAAGGTTTCATTGCCCGTATTGCAATACTCACAGTGTCCGCATCCTTCATAAAACCACGCGACACTCGCGCGATCGCCGGGTTTCAGCGAGGTGACACCAGGACCGACTTCCGCCACGACGCCAATGCCTTCGTGTCCCAGAATAACGCCGGTTTTGTCACCGAAATCGCCGTTTTTCACGTGTAGATCGGTATGGCATACGCCGCAGCACTCCATTTTTAGCAAAGCTTCACCGTGGCGAAGGGGACGCAGCGTTTTCTCAGTAACATCAACCTGATGATCTTGTGTGACAACAGCAGCTTTCATAACCTTCTCCTTTTATTAATAGTGAACTGCATAGCAGGTAAGTAATAGCAGGTAAGGCGCTATTACCTCTTTAGGATTAATATTTCTGATGAGTTATGCAAGGCGGCAGAAATACAATGTAATAGTTTAGCCAGGATTATCCTGATAAATCCCCGTTCAATACATAAAGGTGGCTAATATTAGTAGCTTGACAAATAAGCAGGGAAAGGAATTCAGGTGTGTCGACAGACTCACCAAAACTAAAGAAGAAAGTGATATCCGGCGGCATTCACCGCCGGGTACGTATTAAATGGAAGTCCGACGGTAGTCGCGGTATTCCGGTTTCCAGAAGTTATCGTCAATCGCCTGTTGCAGCGCTTCCGCAGAGGTTTTCACCGCTACGCCTTGTTGCTGCGCCATTTTACCTACGGCAAAAGCGATAGCGCGCGACACGACCTGGATGTCTTTAAGCGCTGGCAACACTAATCCTTCGCCGTTATTCACCAGCGGAGAATGTTTCGCCAGCGTCTCACTGGCTGACATCAGCATTTCATCAGTAATGCGCGATGCGCCGGAAGCGATAACCCCAAGTCCGATGCCGGGGAAAATATAGGCGTTATTACATTGTGCGATCGGATAAACCTTATCTTTCCAGATGACCGGCGAGAATGGGCTGCCGGTTGCCACCAGCGCGTTGCCTTCCGTCCAGGCGATAATGTCCTGTGGCGTGGCCTCCACGCGAGAGGTGGGATTAGAGAGCGGCATGACGATCGGGCGAGGGCAATGCTTATGCATCTCGCGGATGATCTCTTCAGTAAAGAGCCCGGTCTGGCCGGAAACCCCGATCAGAATATCCGGCTTCACGTTACGCACCACATCCAGCAGCGACAACACGTCATTTTCGGTATCCCAGTGCTGGAGATTGTCGCATTTCTGCACCAGTTTTGCCTGGAACGGCAATAAATTAGGCATCCGGTCCGTCAACAGGCCGAAGCGATCAACCATAAAAACGTTCTGTCGAGCGGCATCTTCGCTTAAACCTTCACGCTGAGTCTGCGCGATGATCTGTTCAGCAATCCCACATCCGGCGGAACCCGCGCCGAGGAAAACGATTTTCTGCTCGCTAAGCTGACTGCCGGCAGCGCGGCTGGCGGCGATCAACGTACCGACGGTCACGGCTGCGGTGCCCTGAATATCATCGTTAAAGGAGCAAATCTCATCACGATAGCGCGTCAACAGCGGCATTGCGTTTTTCTGCGCGAAATCTTCGAACTGTAGCAGGATATCTGGCCAGCGCTGCTTAACGGCCTGAATAAACTCATCGACAAACGCATAATACTCATCGTCGGTAATGCGCGGATGACGCCAGCCCATGTAGAGCGGATCGTTGAGTAACTGTTGATTGTTGGTGCCGACATCCAGCACAACGGGAAGGGTATAGGCCGGACTAATGCCGCCGCAGGCTGTGTATAATGACAGCTTACCGATAGGGATCCCCATCCCGCCGATGCCCTGATCGCCAAGCCCCAGAATCCGTTCGCCATCCGTCACCACAATAACTTTAATGTTGTGGTTAGGCACATTCTGCAAAATGTCGTCCATATTGTGACGGTTCGGATAAGAGATAAATACGCCGCGCGCCCGGCGATAAATCTCAGAGAAGCGCTCACAGGCCGCGCCCACGGTCGGGGTATAGATAACCGGCATCATCTCTTCAAGATGGTTTTGCACCAGTCGATAAAAGAGCGTTTCGTTGGTATCCTGGATGTTACGCAGGTAAATATGCTTATCGATTTCTGTTTTAAACCCCTGATACTGGAGCCAGGCGCGTTCGGCCTGTTCTTCAATCGACTCGACGACCTCTGGCAGCAGCCCTGACAAATTGAAGTTGCGGCGCTCTTCTACGCTAAAAGCGCTGCCTTTGTTTAACAGGGGGAATTCCAGCAATACAGGGCCAGCGTAAGGGATATAAAGGGAACGTGCTTTCTTGGTTGTAGTTTCCATGTTACTCACTCTTTTTCGAATAACTGTCCCTGGCACCGTCGTTTATCATCATATATTGCCTTCCACCAGGGAACCGACCCTGAGTATAAAGCATTGTGAGACGTTAAGGTCATTCCTATAAACAAAAACACCATTGCAGATGCAATGGTGTTTAACGTCATTTCAGGACTGTACGATTACTTTTGGCTATCGGCGCGGCGCTTTCTGCCGGTTGGGTTATTCACCACGCTGCTGGTGTCGCCTTCAGTAACAACCTTACGCTGGTTGGAAATTCTGTAATCCAGTCCAAGTATATGACGAGCCTGACGGTTCGATTTCATGTTAACTCCTCAATCCTGTTGCTAGTTTTAAGGACAAATTCGCTTACGCGAAAGAAACGTAACCCCTAAGGTTGCCGATACAGCATAGCAGGTTTTACAGAGTCGGGTGCTGCCCGCTTACCACATAGTTGATGGTCTGCTGGTAGATGTCACTGAGGATGTCATTGTCGGAAGCCTCAACCCATTTGGTCAGCTCCATTAAAATATCATCTTCAGTGACAACGCCTAACTCCGCGCGTAATCCTTGTTCAATCGCGTTGACCAGGGCCGGTTGTGCTGCTGAGGTATTTGCTGAGTGATAAGTAAACATATAATGCCTCCGTGAACATGTATTTATTTAGTACGGCTCGCAGAAAATTAATTCGTATTCAGCATGGCAAATATTTTTGCGGCTGTGGTTAAGATTAGTCCTGGAGTTATTTTAACGCAAGGCGCAACTCTAATTGTTTACCCCTGAAGAAAATATATTACGTTTGCCAATTACATATCCTCATACAAATAGTGGTCAATTAATATACATTTAAAAGGCTACTTATTGTGATTTTTATCCTTTATTACAACGAGATAAGACAAATCTTAATTTGAATGAAAATATACATAATGGAATACGCCTCCGGAAGAAAAAGTAAGGATAAAAGGAGGGATATATTCTTTAAAGAAAGGGAGGCCTGTTGGTTTAATATTCATCACTGAAAAAGCATACAACTATTTTCTATATCTGAAGTGCGGGTAATCGACAACATGCTACCTCCATCGGCATGGACAACGCAGATTTGCAGCATGGTCTATACTTTATTTTTTGAGCCAACAGGAGAGCAAAAATGACAATCCATAAGAAAGGTCAGGCACACTGGGAAGGCGACATCAAACGAGGTAAAGGCACTGTATCAACAGAAAGCGGCGTGCTTAATCAACAACCGTATGGATTCAATACCCGGTTCGAAGGCGCGCAGGGAACCAACCCGGAAGAGCTAATTGGCGCCGCACATGCGGCCTGTTTCTCCATGGCGCTATCACTCATGCTGGGAGAGGCTGGATTTACGCCGACATCCATTGACACCACCGCTGACGTATCGCTTGATAAGGTGGAGGCGGGCTTCGCCATTACCAAAATTGCGCTACAAAGCAAAGTTGCGGTAGCAGATATTGATGCTTCAACTTTCGATCAAATCATCCAGAAAGCAAAAGCCGGGTGCCCGGTATCGCAGGTTCTGAATGCGGAAATCACCCTCGACTACCAGCTTAACGCATGATAACCTCGCCAGCCCGGTAACGATGGGTTGATCGGGCTGATGAATATACATTCAGACGGAGGGCTCGCTCCCGGTCTATCTGAATTCCTGCCGCATTTCTATCACCTCAACGCGCCGTAGACCACATCAGTGGCTATTGTCGTGGTCTACTTTTTCGCCCTAAAATCTGCTCGCCATGTTGCTTTATTCATCAAACATCAAAATCAGTCAACGTAAATATCAATAATAGCCATATCACGGAGGGTGATCTTTATTCCTGAGAGAGGTGGGGTATTATTTTCTGCGTTCTACATTAACGGGTTAACGCGCAGATGTAGAGGTTATTTATATAATTATTGGAGCAACAACAATGAATAAATTCTCCCTTGCTACAGCAGGTATTATCGTGGCAGCGCTGGTAACCAGTGTTAGCGTGAATGCGGCAACAGATACTACTAAAACAAACGTTACGCCTAAAGGTATGAGCTGCCAGGAGTTTGTTGACCTCAATCCGCAGACGATGGCGCCAGTCGCTTTCTGGGTGCTGAATGAAGATGAAGATTTTAAAGGCGGGGACTACGTTGATTTCCAGGAAACTGAGACGACAGCAGTGCCGCTAGCCGTTGAGCTTTGTAAGAAAAACCCGCAGAGTGAATTAAGCAAAATAAAAGACGAAATCAAGAAAGAACTCTCAAAATAAGAGTAAACTGATATCAAAACCCGGCCTGTGTGTCGGGTTTTACTATTTGTGACACCGTCACAAATAACATCTTCCATTTCTTCTACCAATCACGTGGTATTGCACTATTTTCATTAGAGCCCTTTCACTATATGGAGACCTAATGAAAATTTTACCGCTGGCACTCTTTATCATTCCTTTTCTGGCCGGATGCGGCGCCAATAATACGCCGCCGCAAACGCCTATTCCTGGGGAAAAAACCTCTGCCAAATTACGTACCCTGGAAACAGGCGCGGCGGCTATTCAATCCAGACCACCTGTCGATGCCATCAGTACCTACCTTGACGGGTTCCATTTTTATAGCGGTGATAAAAACGGACAGATGGAAGCGCACCATTACGTTACCGTCCTGAACGAAGATGTCATGCAGGCGGTGATTTACGACGGCAATACGAAAAACGCGCGCCTCATGGGGGTGGAGTACATTATCAGCGAACGTTTATTTAAAACGCTTCCTCCCGAGGAGAAAAAACTGTGGCACAGCCACCAGTACGAGGTGAAATCCGGTAGCCTGGTGGCGCCTGGCTTACCGCAGGTCGCTGATAAGGCGTTGATGAGTAAGATTGTTAATACTTATGGCAAGACCTGGCACACCTGGCATACCGACCGGGATAAAACCCTGCCAATGGGTATCCCTGCGCTGATGATGGGCTTTACTGGCGACGGGCAGCTTGACCCCGCGCTGCTGGCCGATCGGGATCGCCGTCTGGGAATTGATACCCAGGCCATTAAACGCGAGCGGCAGGATCTGCCTGAGCATCCCGTTGTTAAGGGGGCTAACGCCTGGGAGCAGGGGGAGGTTATCCAGCTACAGCGTGTTCAGGGCTCTGGCGAACACGGGCGAGGCGATACCGCGCACTTCGGTACATCTGAGCAATCCCGACAATAATTCGACGATTTTACACGCAGATAGGAAAAAGAATGCCTGTTAAGTGACAGTGTCACGTAAAAATTAGCCCCATAGTCTATGCTTGTTTTTCGGATGCTGTAGAGGTTATGGGTTAAACGGAGCGACAAATGAGTTCAAAAATTTTTTGCAAAAGCTGGGGAGCTGAATATATCGCCGCTGATGTCGTCCGCTTTCGTCTTTGGGCCACCGGTCAGCAAAAGGTTATGCTCAGGCTTGCGGGTAAAGACCAGGAAATGCAGGCGAACGGTGACGGCTGGTTTACGCTGGACGTCTCCGGGGTGATGCCAGGTACGGAGTATAACTTTGTACTCAGCGATGGCATGGTGGTCCCCGATCCGGCTTCCCGCGCCCAAAAAACTGACGTCAACGGTCCGTCATATGTGGTTGATCCAGGCAGCTACGCATGGCGCAACACCGGGTGGAAAGGTAGCCGTTGGGAGCAGGCCGTGGTGTACGAGATGCATACAGGCACGTTCACTCCGGAAGGCACCTTCCGCGCCGCAATAGCGAAGCTGCCTTATCTCGCTGAACTTGGCGTTACCGTTATTGAAGTGATGCCCGTTGCGCAATTTGGCGGCGAGCGCGGCTGGGGCTATGATGGCGTACTGCTTTACGCGCCGCATTCTGCCTATGGGACGCCGGATGATTTCAAAGCGTTTATTGACGCCGCGCATGGGTATGGTCTTTCCGTCGTCCTGGATATTGTGCTGAACCATTTCGGCCCGGAGGGAAATTATTTACCGCTTTTGGCGCCGGCGTTTTTCCACAAAGAGCGCATGACGCCGTGGGGAAATGGTATCGCCTATGATGTCGACGCCGTGCGGCGCTATATCATCGAGGCGCCGTTATACTGGCTGACAGAATACCATCTCGACGGCTTACGCTTTGACGCTATCGATCAGATTGAGGACAGTAGCGCCAGGCATGTGCTGGTTGAAATCGCACAACGTATTCGGGAAGACATTACCGACAGGCCCATTCATCTGACTACCGAAGATAGCCGCAATATTATTTCTCTGCATCCCCGTGATCAGGGTGGCAATGCGCCGCTGTTTACCGCCGAATGGAATGACGATTTTCATAATGCCGTCCACGTTTTTGCGACCGGAGAGACCCAGGCCTACTACAACGATTTTGCTGATGCCCCGGAAAAACACCTCGCAAGAGCGCTGGCCGAAGGATTCGCTTATCAGGGAGAAATTTCACCGCAAACCGGCGAACCTCGCGGCGTAAAAAGTACCGGACAACCCCCGGTCGCTTTTGTGGATTTTATTCAGAATCACGATCAGGTCGGTAACCGCGCCCAGGGCGACAGACTGATAACCCTGGCGGGCGCTGAACGAACAAAAGTATTGCTCGCCACGTTGCTGCTTTCACCGCATATTCCGCTGCTTTTTATGGGCGAAGAGTATGGCGAAAGCCGTCCTTTTCTTTTTTTTACCGATTTCCATGGGGATTTAGCCCGCGCCGTTCGTGAAGGTCGCGCAAAAGAGTTTGCCGATCATGCAGGGGAGAATGTTCCGGACCCGAATGCGCCAGAGACCTTTCAACGCTCAAAACTTAACTGGAAGCAACAGCACAGTGAAGAGGGTAAAGCGTGGCTGGCGTTTACCCGCGAACTACTGCTTTTGCGCCAGAAGCATATCGTGCCGCTGTTGTCCGCTGCCCGTGAGAGCTCAGGAACGGTATTGCAAACCGCGCCCGGATTTATTGCCGTTAGCTGGCGTTTTCCGGGAGGAACACTGTCACTGGCGCTGAATATTAGCGCCACGACGGTATTGCTGCCCGATTTACCGGGTAAGACCCTCTTCGCCTGGCCGAATGAATCCACCGGGTCGCTTTCCCAACATTCTCTTATTGTCCGCTTAGCCCAGGGAGAGTCTGCATCATGATCCCAACTGCAACGTATCGTCTTCAGTTTCGCAATGGCATGACCTTCGACCGCGCTGCGGCGCTGGTGCCTTACCTTAAAAATCTGGGTATCAGCCATCTTTATGCCTCACCCATTTTTACCGCCACCAAAGCGTCAACGCATGGTTATGATGTCACCGATGCGAATGAGATTGAGCCTTCTATTGGCGGGCGCGAAGGATTTGAAAGACTGGTGGCCGAACTTAAAGCGCAAGGGCTGGGATTGATCATCGATATTGTGCCTAATCACATGGCCAGCTCGCTGGAAAACGCCTGGTGGCGCGATGTGCTTGAATATGGCAAGGAGAGCCGTTACGCGCGCCATTTCGATATTGACTGGTCGCGCCGACTGACGCTGCCTTTTTTAGGCGACACGTTTGACGCCGTGCTGGAAAACGGAGAAATTGCGATCAAGCCCGATCCCGCTACGGGTAAACCCGCGTTCGCCTATTATGATAACTATTATCCGCTTGCGCCGGCGACATGGCAGGGGCGCGAGGCCGAAATACTGGCGCTTACCGATAAAGCCGCTATTGCTGATTTGCATGAGCGCCAGCCGTGGAAATTAATGTCCTGGCGCGATGCCGCTCGCTCGCTTTCGTATCGGCGTTTCTTTGAGGTCACAGGGCTGGTAGGAATGCGGGTGGAAGATAAAACCGTCTTCGACGATACACATCGGCTGATTCTGGAGCTGGTCAGAACGGGGGCGGTTGACGGTTTACGTATCGATCATATCGACGGCCTTGCCGATCCGAAAGCCTATCTTGCACGTTTACGTCAGGAAGTGGGGCCGGCGTGCTATATCACCGTGGAAAAAATTCTCGCTAAAGGCGAGCAGCTTCCTGATGACTGGCCGGTTTCCGGCACCACAGGCTATGAATTCATCGCCTCGCTGGCGGAGGTGCTGGTTGACGATGAGCAGATAGACAATTTGCGCCAGGCTTACGAGACCGTTAAAGGCGCGCCAGTGGATATGCGGGCGGAATTACGGGCGGCTAAATTGCTGATGGTCGATCGCAATTTCGAGGGGGAATTTACCCGGCTGCTCGCGCTTGCGCTGTCGATTGCCAGCGAGCTACAGATCGCACAGGAAGAGAGCGTCGTTCGGCAGGCGTTACGCGAGTTATTAATTGCCTTTCCTGTATATCGCACTTACGGCACGGCAGAAGGGCTACCGCCGACCGATATTTGCCTGTTACACCGTATTGTGGAACGGGTAAAGACGCTTGAAAACCCTCCGCAGCCAGAAGCGCTTACATTTCTGAGCCGCCTTCTTACCGGCGATGTTCCCACCTCCAGCCAGGAGGAGGCGACACAGTTTCGCGTTCGGTTCCAGCAACTCACCGGTCCGCTGATGGCGAAATCGGTAGAGGATACGCTTTTCTTTCGTCAAAACATGGGACTGGCGTTAAATGAAGTTGGCGCCGAGCCCGTCACGCATCACTTCTCCATCGAACGCTTTCACCATGAGATGAAAACCCGACAGGCGCGACAGCCTGATGCGTTATCCGGTACGTCGACCCACGATACCAAGCGAGGCGAGGATGCGCGAGCACGCCTGTATACGCTTACCGAAGCGCCGGAACAGTGGAGCGAATGCCTTGCCCGCTGGCGGCAGATGAACCAGACCCATGTCAAATTTTTGAATGATGGCACTGCGCCAAAATCGGCGGATACGTGGATGTTATATCAGGCGCTGACCGGCGTCTGGCCCCCGATGCTACAACCACAGGACGAAACAGGTTTAAACGCGCTGAAAATACGCTTTGAAGCCTTTGTGGAGAAAGCGCTACGCGAAGCGAAGCTACGTACCGATTGGGTGGACAGTAATGAGGCTTACGAAACGGCAATGCTTGATTACGCCCGTTATTTACTGGCGCCGGATAATCAGACATTTTTGCAGGATTTTTATCGTTCCTTGCAACCCTTCATCCGCGCAGGGCTGGTTAACAGCCTGACGCAGACCGTTATCAAATTAACCGCGCCGGGAGTACCTGATATCTATCAGGGAAGCGAGGCGTTGAATTTTAGTCTTGTCGATCCCGACAACCGCCGCGAACCGGATTTCGCCACGCTGGCGCAGCAGTTAGACCAACTGACGCCGGGAGTTTTCTCGCGCGAAGAGAGTTGGCTGAACGGGCAGGTGAATCAGTATGTCACCGCTGCATTACTGCGTTTGCGTCAGCAGAATCATGAGCTCTTCCGTTTTGGCGACTATATACCGCTGCGGGCTGTTGGCCAGCGTGCCGACAAGGTCATCGCTTACGCCAGAGTCAATCATGATGATGCGCTGATTGTTGTTGCGCCCCGACTGGTGTTCGCCGAATGTGACGGCTTATTGTCACAATCGCATAGCGGTTTCTGGGCAGGAACCGACATTATTATACCCGGACAGCTTAATCAGCATCGTTATCGCAATGTGCTTACCCAGGAGAGGTTAATGCCTGGTGAACGCCTGTCGTTGGCCTCACATCAGGGCGGCGTACTGGTTTTAATGAGCGACTGAGTTTATGTGTTGATGTGCCGTGACAGGACAACGTTTACCGTGGGTGGAGAAAGAGAATGACAACAAACAGGGCTTTTGAAATCAGATCAGGATACAGCCATACGCTTGGCGCGAATTATGACGGCGAAGGCGTGAATTTCGCTATTTTTTCCGCCCATGCGGAACGCATCGAGCTTTGCCTTTACGATCCGAGCGGGGAGCATGAAATCGCTCGTCTGGAGTTACCGGAATATACCGACGAAATATGGCACGGCTATGTCCCGAAGTTGCAGCCCGGCGCGCTGTATGGGTACCGCGTTTACGGTCCTTATGACCCGGAAAATGGTCATCGTTTTAACCCCAACAAGCTGCTTATTGACCCTTATGCCCGTGAGCTGGTGGGCGATATTCAGTGGAACGATGCGCATTTCGCGTATCAATTACTTCATGACGATAAAGATTTGACCTTTGATGACCAGGATAGCGCGCCATTTACGCCTAAATGCCGGGTGATTGATCCGGCTGAGGCGAATTGGGAGGATAGACAACGGCCTTCCATACCGTGGTCGAACGCCATTATTTATGAAACGCATGTAAAAGGCTTTACCCAGCTTAATTCCGCGATCCCTGAGCCTCTACGCGGTACGTTTGAAGGCATGGGGCATAAAGCCAGCGTGGATTACATTAAAAGTCTGGGGATTACCTCCGTCGAGCTTTTACCCGTTCACTGGTTCCCGGACGATCAGCATCTGCTCGATAAAGGACTGAAAAATTTCTGGGGATATAACTCGCTGGGCTTTTTTGCGCCGGCGACGCGCTACTATGGTCCAAAAGGTATTCAGGGATTCCGCGATATGGTGCGCGCTTTCCATGATGCCGGCGTCGAAGTGATACTGGATGTGGTCTATAACCATACGGCAGAAGGGAATGAACTTGGCCCCACGCTGTCATTTAAAGGTATCGATAACTTCTCTTACTATCGCACCATGCCCGATCAGCATCGCTATTATATTAACGATACAGGGACAGGTAATACCGTCAATACCTCTCATCCACGGGTACTGCAAATGGTGATGGATTCCCTTCGCTATTGGGCGGAGTCAATGCATGTCGACGGCTTTCGTTTTGATTTGGGCACCATTCTTGGTCGTGAGCCGGAAGGCTTTGATCAGAGAGGCGGCTTTTTTGATGCGGTAACGCAAGACCCGGTGCTGGCAAAACTGAAACTGATTGGCGAACCCTGGGATATCGGACCGGGCGGCTATCAGGTTGGCGGTTTTCCACCAGGATGGGGCGAATGGAATGATAAATACCGCGATACGGTACGCGAATACTGGAAAGGTGACAACGTCACAAATGATTTCGCCGCACGCCTGCTGGGTTCCGGCGATCTCTATGATTTGCGCGGCCGTCGCCCCTGGTCAAGCGTTAACTTTATTACTGCCCATGACGGCTTCACGCTGAACGATCTGGTGTCTTATAACGACAAGCATAATGAAGCCAATGGCGAAGATAATAATGATGGGCATAATGATAACCGCTCCTGTAATTATGGCGCAGAAGGGCCAACCGACGACGAAGGCATCAATGCGATACGCGAGCAACAGAAACGCAATTTCCTGACCACCTTGCTTTTCTCGCACGGCACGCCGATGTTATTAGCGGGCGATGAGTTTGGCCGCAGTCAGATGGGCAATAATAACGGCTACTGTCAGGACAGTGAAATATCGTGGGTCCACTGGGATAATTTGCCGGAAACCGCCAATGCGCTACGGGAGTTTACCCGTCATCTGATTCAACTGCGCGCCACGCAACCGTTGCTGCGCCGGGAGAGCTGGCGTGACGGTCTGGAGATCCGCTGGTTTAACGCCGGCGGAGGGGCGCAGCAATCCGAACAATGGGATGAGGGATCGACGATAGGCGTATGCATTAGTCGACCCGATCTTCAGCCAGAAGCGGGGATCTGGCATGACGCCTTACTGCTTTTCAATCCGTTTGAAGGCAGCGTACCGTTCCGTATTCCGATGTGGGGAGAAGGCGGCTGGGTACTTGAACTGACGACTGCCGATAACGCGCAGCAGGGAATGCGGATTACCGAAGAAATGGATTTCGATCTGGCCGGGCGCAGCATCGTATTATTCAGACGCCCCTGATAGTAAAACTGCGCTCCGGACCCAACCGGCCTTGATGGCCGGTTTTTTTACTGGCGCTCAGGCGATATCATGTCGCAGAAATAACACCGTTGTCAGTTTACCGCCCGAAAAATTCATCCGCCTGTTGGTATTCCTTTGATTGTCTTCACCGATATTCGCTTCAGGCCGTCTATTGCCATTTCAAGGTAGGTACGTGGACATCCCAGATTTAAACGGATAAATCCGCTGCCCGCCGGGCCAAAGCCGCTGCCCATTGAAGGAGCAATACCCGCGACATCCGCCATTACCCATTTTAGCTGTTCGTCATCCAGTCCCAGTTTTTTACAATCCATCCATAATAAATAGGTTCCCTGCGCCGGGACAATTCTTGCCCAGGGAAGGTGCTCTGTCGCCTGTTCAACAAACCAGCGGCGGTTTTCCGCCAGGTAATCCAGTAGCGAATCCAGCCACTGTCTGCTTTCATTCCATGCGGTAGTCGCCGCCTGAACGGAGAGGGCGTTAAAGACGTCCAGCCCATGAGCGTCCAGACGAGACAGGAATCGCTGGCGAAGCGTAGGATCGGGAATGAGAAAATTAGAAATTCGCAACGACGATAAGCCAAACGTTTTGCTGGCCGCAGTGGCGGAGATGACCCGTTTATGCCAGCGCTCCCCTAAATGCAGTACCGAGGTAAAGGTTTCGCCGGGCAGCAATAGATCGGCCCATATTTCATCCGAGATGAGAGTGACATCATAAGCTTCACATAATAAAAGCAGTTGCTCCAGCTCGTTGGCCGACCAGCAACGCCCGGTTGGATTATGTGGATTACACAAAATCATTAGCGGAGGGCGCTCATGGCGAAACAGCCTTTCCAGTTGACAAAAATCCATCTGGTAGCCTTCATCCGGCGACTCGCTAAGGGGATTCTCCAGCAGTTTTCTACCATTAAGCGTGATTATTTTGGCGAAGGAGCCATAGTATGGTCCCTGTACCACTACGCCGTCGCCTGGATGCGTCAACATTTGCACTAAGAGCGCCAACCCTGGTACGACGCCTTCCACGCTGCATACCCATTCCTGTTTTAACGTGAGCTGGTGGCGTGACGAAAACCAGTGAAGCAGGGCGTTAAAATAGGCCTCATCACGTTCACTATAGCCAAATACGCCATGCTCGATTCGCTGATGCAATGCCGCCTGAACCTCAGGCGGGCAGGCAAAATCGAAATCAGAAACCCACATCGGCAGCAGTTTCCCTGCGCCATCGCCAAAGTGACGCTCAATAAAATCCCACTTTACCGAACCAGTATTGTTGCGATTGATAATCTGGTTAAAATCCATCTTGTTTCCTTATTATTCCGTCACTGACGATTGCGGCGACTTTTCTGAGGCGGAGGCAGTTCTGGCAATACCAATTCCGCTAAAACCATAAATTAATGCGAAGAAGATTGCCGCATAGCATTGGATAGCCCAGGGCAGAAGATCAAGCGTGCTAACGCCCAGCGTGGTTGCCATGTAGACGCCAGCCGAGGTCCACGGCAGGAGAGGTTCGATAACGGTACCGGCATCTTCTATCGTCCGTGAAAGGTTTTTAGTATCCAGCCCCATACGACGATAGGCATCTTTAAACAGTTCGGCGGGAACTAACAATGCCAGTTTACCGTCGCTGGTCGCTCCTGTGACCAAAATTGTGGTGCCGATAGTGGCGGCAATGAGTTGACCAACGCTATGAATAATGGTCAGCAGTCGGTTAATGATGATCGTTAACGCGCCGGTTAACGTTAGCGCTCCGGCAAATGAAAAAGCGCAGAAAACTAACAGTATCGTTCCCATCATCGAGAACATTCCGCCCCGGTTTAGCAGGCGTGGAACATCGGCCACGACACCTTCTGCGCCTTGTGGGAACATGGCGATATCAAATCCATCAATGAAAGCGTCCAGTCCCTGTTTGATGCTCAGTCCCTGCATGATGACGCCAAGGAATAAGGCAAGTACGCAGGCGCTTAACATTAATGGGATGACAGGCTTCTTGCGAATTGCGCCCCACAGTACGATCATCGGCGGCAAAATAAGAACAATATTAAAATGGTATAGCGACTCCAGCGAGTGGATGATGTCCGTAACGCGCTGCGGCGTGGCCACCTCGCCCAGCATATTACTGTGTCCGGCGATAAGATAAACCACGGCGGCAAGCAGGAAACTTGGCAGGGTCGTCCAAAGTAAATGCTGAATATGCTCAAACAGAGTAGTGTCTGCGACAATCGCGGCAAAGTTAGTCGAGTCGGACAACGGTGAGATTTTGTCGCCGAAATAAGCGCCAGAAACGACGGCGCCAGCTGCTGCTGCAAGAGACACGTCCAGCCCGGCGGCAACCCCCATTAACGCAACGCCAACCGTCCCGGCGGACCCCCACGATGTACCGGTACAGACGGAGACCACGCTGGTTAAAAAGAAGGCTGCAATCAAAATATATTCCGGGCTTATGAGTTTTAGCCCCCAGTACACCATGTAGGGAATGGTGCCACTAAACATCCAGGTGCCAATCAAACCACCCACGCAGATCAGGATCATGATAACCGGCATTGCCTTAGCCAGTTTATCCACCACTGAGTTGATGATGTCTTCCCAACAGTATCCTTGCCACCATGCAATGCCTGCCGCTACCGCCGCAGAGCACAGAAGGAGCGGTTCGATACGTAGCCCCATGATGCCGTAACCGATAATCAACAATAACAACATGGAGATGACTGGGATTAGCGCTAAACCCAATGACAGCGTTTTCTTCTTGTTTTGTGATGCACTCATAATGGAGCTCCGGTCAGTAAGGTAGCTCAAGGGTAGGGGGATACGCTTCTCACTACTGTGATCCATTACTTTCGTCCATGTAACCGATTACATGAGAAGGGTTAATTTGATAGTCATCACAGTTTTTACTGTTGACGACGCATTCATCGTGAAAAATAGGGCGCGACAGAATCGCGGATCACCAGTTCGGCATTGAAATGATTGCTGCTGGGCGGCGGCGTAATGCCCTGGTATAACTGTATCGCCAGTTGCGCGGCACAACGCGCCATTTGTTCGACCGGATAATGCATTGTTGTTAACGCCGGATAAAGATACCGGGCCAGCACCACATCATCAAAGCCGACAATAGAGAGCTGTTGCGGAAGCTGAACGCCGCGTTGATGAAGAATACGCATAATGCCAGCGGCCATCACATCGTTAAACGTGACCGCTGCCGTAAGGGGAAGCCCGCTATTAATAAGTTGATGCGCGGCCCGCTCGCCGCCTTCTTCGTTAAACGGAACGCTAATCACCCAGCGAGGGTCTGGAGAAATACCATATTCTTCCAGCGCCTCACGGTAACCATCAAGGCGTTCCTGACGATCAATAATTGGCAAGTCAGATGTCACACAGGCAATGCGCCGATGCCCGTTCGCCAGGAGATATCGGGTCGCTTCCCTGGCGGCGCTGCGATTTTCCAGCCAGATACACCGGTTGGCCATACCGGCGATATAACGATTAACAACAACCAGCGCTGGAAAGTGGGCTGCGTAGCGCAGCAGCTCTTTATCCGGTAATCGGCTGGCGTGTACAACAATAGCCTCACAGCCTTGATTAACCAGAAAATCCAGTCCCGCTTTTTCCATTTCTTCGTCGTGGCCGCCGCTACATACCATCAAGCGATACTGCTGCTTACGAGAAACATCTTCTACGCCGCGAGCAAGGCGGGCAAAAAAAGGATCAGCCAGATTGCCGGTTAACAATCCGAGCATATCGCCGCTGCGTTTCGCCAGCGCGATAGCGGCGGCATTCCGGCGATAATTGAGATCGCGCATGGCTTTCTCTACACGTTCGCGCGTGACGGGTTCAACCCACGCGGTCTGGTTAATGACGCGTGATACAGTCGCGGTTGATACACCGGCCATGGATGCAACATCCTTTATTGTCGCCATGTTAAGCTCATATTTGTTCGTTTAAAGGGTATCAAAGCCATTGATTATCATGTTACGTGGAAATCAGTGCAATCACTGCGGCGCAGCCTGAATTTATAAACATTTTTAAAATCATCCTAAATCCTGGTAACTGCAAATTTTAGTAGCTACCTCAATGAGTTATTGACCACTGAATTTTCTACGATAACATGACTAACAATATACACATGATAAGAACCACTACACTGGGAAATCGTTGCGTGGTGGTTCCGGAGATAGATGATGAGTAGTATTACAAAAAGCATACAGAATGAATATGTTTTATTGATGGAAAACGCTTTTTCTGAAAAATATAAATATGCATTCAGAAATTTAGAACTAAAAGAATTACGTAGATTCATCCTGAAAGAGCTAATTAGCTCTCCCGAGTTAGATAATCAACTTACAAACCTAATCGTGTTGCTAAATAAATTTTGGGATACTCACGCCGCGGCGCTTATAACAGAAGTGCGGGCGTCTAAAAGTTATCGATTATTACTTCCGATTCAACGCTTTGGTTATAACATATCTAATCACCTTAGATCTCTGGGGATTTATTTTGATAGCATCATAATGGTTGATCCATTACATTTTCCTTCTCTTAGCTCTCTGCATTCATTTTTGTCATTGCCACCAGATAATAGTTATGTCCGCATGCGCAGGTTGGTATTACTTGAACATGTTTCTAATCTATTTCGCGCCATCCCGTTTATGACTATTGATGATGATTATCCAATTTTTCTAATCGTTCCTGAATTACTGGATTTTGATAAAGAACGCAATCATGAACAATCTGCCGCTTTTCTAAGCCAGCTCTTTTTTAAAGATAGAAAAATGGAATACGCTACTTATTTAGCGTTTCTTGAGCACTTTGGGAGAAATGAAGAAACATTCCAGAAGATCCTAACAAATAAAGAATTATTAAAAACATTGCTTAATAATTTCAATAACATCGAAAAAGAAGTCTGGGTTTACGATACAGATTTAAAGAGTTTTACAACAAGAGAGGTAGATCTTCTGGATTACGATCTGCCGTCAGCTATAGCAACCTTACTGGGTAAGGTTGAAGGTGCAATTTATGCACAACGATCAACTCAATTATCGGCAACACTATTAGGCATTGATCCGGTTATTTATAGTAACCATATGTTTTTACATGAATGGACTACGGAGCAGTTGGTCAAGGATTATGGTAAATTAAATCCTCTTTCTTCTGAAGAGCAAGCGATTACAATGGGCCTTTCAGCCGCGGAAGTAAAATTCCTTACTGCGCTTTCCGATCTAGAATTAAAAAAGATTAGAGAAAGAGGTCAACTGGAATCCTTAAGGCATGAACTAAGAATCTCAAGGCATGACTTGCAAGGAAAAACACCAGATCAAATGCAAGATGCGGCAAATAATTTTTCAAAACATTTAATCAATGTGGTCGAAGAGTATGGAAAGTCGCATGAATCAGCCATTAATAATTCAAAGAAAAAAAAGATCTCATCTGGATTAATTTTTGCAGGAACAGCCACGTTAGGTATAGCTTCACTTGCCATGCCGCAATTGACATTACTTTCAGCAGCAGCAACGGGAATTGGCCTGGCCTTTGGAGGTAAAAGTCTGGCAGATATTTTTAGTGAACATAAAGCACATAAAAATGAAATCCAGATATTAGAAAAAACACCCGTATCGCTTTTGTATGGGGCATATAAAAAGAAATAGTAATACTGTGTATACCGTCTGGTAGCGGAAGTCTGGCATTTGATAGTTTTTGAAGCAATTGTCGTAAAGTTACTCAAACAATCACATTGTTCAGGAAAGCCTATGAGGAGATGGTTGAGAATAGGGGGTCTTCCGCTGATTCCCCGAACTATCCACCAGTTCATGCAAACGCTGTGCTAACTGGCCACTGTTTTTCCCCGGTTGCTGCTTTGACCGTCAGATTTTCCAGTGTATTGTCAGTATCATAACGATCTGGACGCCGGCGAATTATGGCGGGTGAAATGGAAGTGGCCAAAGGGATGCTGCGCACGCTGATTAAAGTCACGTTCGGTTATCCTGCGATTTTTGACGAGGTTCGGCAGGAATGCCAAATCAACAATGCGCATGTTGTCGCCGGATGTGGATCCGGGTATCAAAGCGTTTATAGCCGTTGTCAGAGCTGCAGAACATCAGTCAGAAAAAGCAGCGGACCAAGGTAAAACCCACTGAGCCAAAAACCTGCGCGACGAACCGGTCACAGTGGCCGGTTTTTTTATGCCTGCGTGGCGTGTGCTGCGTGAAATCGTGTGCAGGATAAGCGGGTGCAAATCAACAGAATTCGCGCAGCGTCACGGCAGGGAAGGGATCAAACTTATGGGCCAGAAGTTTTTTGACATACACGAATCCAGCCGCTTTAACATGTCTTTTAAATGTTCTGGTGAATTTAACATAATATACATTATGCGCACCATAATAGCGGAAGGCGAAAAGCAGCCCCCCAGCGTGAATCAGTCTCATACAACCAGCGACCAGCCCTTGCAGACTCAATGAGCATACCTATCGTGAAATCCGGCACCTGAGGAATATCGTTTTTGCGAAACGGATTAAGCAAATGCTTTAGCGGTGGTTCTGGCGGATAGTATGTTGTGATCGAGAAATTCCCTCTATCTACATTAAATGTCGTAAAAAAATCATCCATCAATGCCAGTGCTTCATCATCTTCCAGCCGTAGATCTGAATCCAAATCTGTTGACGGTGTCAGTTCTTTTTTCTTAAAGAGGTAAATTCCATCATGGCTTCTTACCAGTTCATAAATCCGCTGTTCAAGAGTATCACTTACCATATTTTATCGCTTCCTCTGGCAATACGGTTGTAATCCCTGACTGTACGATATGCAATCTGCGACACGTCAGAGGCCAGAATAATCCATCCGACAACAGGTATAGCACGACCGGTAAACGCGCTAATTTTCGCAACCATTTTTATTTTTAACGTTGTGGCGGGTATCCACCTATCACAGATGGCAACTGCATTCCCCAAGGAAATTAAGCTCTTCAACTGTATCCATACTCTAATTTACTGATTAAATTAACTTTATGTATTGGCATATGCAACCACTTTATAGGATTGTTATAACACATTTGTTCGTCGTGCGCTTGAATTAGACAATGGCAAGCTGGTGCGCACGCTGTTAACGTTCCTGGTAATCGATACAAGCAGTTAGGTTCTGGACATCTGAACTTAGCCTTGAAAAAACCGTCAGCAGCCCGCATCCCTGACTGGGCTGGAGCTGAATCTCTTTCGGGAAGGATGCTTTTATTAGTACTATTAAAGGTGCTATATTCAGTCATCAACCAGGAGGTAAATTATGGCATTTCAAATTTTAACGACTACTGCAGCAAGCATTACAGAACTGAAACGTGACCCAATGGGAACTTTCAATGCCGGAGATGGCGCTCCAGTTGCCATTCTTAACCGTAATGAACCGGCTTTCTACTGTGTGCCTCCGGCACTTTATGCTCATCTTATGGATATTCTTGAGGATGAAGAACTCGGTCGTATTATCGATGAGCGTGCGAATGAACGCGTCATTGAGGTCAACATTGATGACTTATAAGCTAGCATTTAACGAATCTGCACTAAAAGAGTGGAAAAAACTGGGTCATACCATACAGGAACAGTTTAAAAAAAAGCTACGGGAACGACTCGAAAACCCTCGGGTTCCTGCTTCGCAATTACATGGAAGAAAGGATCAGTACAAAATTAAGCTGCGTGGTGCAGGATACAGACTGGTGTACAGCGTCGAAGATGAAATTATCACGGTAACTGTCATTGGTGTTGGAAAGCGTGAAAATGATGCCGTCTACAAAATGACACGGCACAGAAGCTAATCACTCAGGAAATGCTCTCTTTCCCGTCAAGCGATACGACAAACAGGCTCAGTTCTTTTATGTGCACATTCGATGACATAGTGGATGTCACCACATTCCATACCGATCCAGAGCAACAACTTAACGACGTTATGGCGGTGAAACAGGAGATATTTGCCCTTCCCCCTTATCCTAACTGAACCGCTGTTGGCGTTACCTGGCTGGCCGGCTTTGATTTCGAAATAAAGGTTATTGCCCGAATCCCCTGATGCTTATTCTCGGTAAAACCGGTAGCATTATATGTACCGGTTTTATTTTATTCATCCCTGCCCTTCATCCTGTATGATTAACATGCAATCACCAAACATATCGAACTGACATGACTGGATATGTTCTGAGGTATAGGCCTTAATGAGTAGATCAACCCCAGCAAACTGACCAGTTAACACCATATGCGTCGTTTTTGGCTGATGTAAGTTCGTTAGCAGGCAGTCAACCACTTTCAGTTGATAGCCTGGATGTATATAAAGCGCAGTCCAGCCAGAACTTGCTTTGAGGCAATTGTGTTCCCTCGAATACGCGGACTCCAGGCATCGTGTAACGGTAGTTCCTACGGCAAAAATACGTCCGCCATTTTGCTTCGCAGTATTAATGATATCCGCTGTTGCTTGCGGAACCTCGTAGTATTCTTCGTTGATAGTCACTTCCTCTACACATTTTGTTTGTATTTTTCTGTTGGACAACATTTCTGTTGATGCAACATGTAAAGTGATGAAGGATATTAACCCACCTTTATCTTTGATTTTTTGGATAAGATCCCAGGTAAAATGAATGCCGGCAGAAGGTATTTCCAAAGAACCATACTTTTTAGAAAAAACGGAACGGTAAGCATCTGGATATTTATAAAATAGGCTGGAATCCACATACTCATCAAGACGCTCACCATGACTGGCTAAATAGCAAATTAAGGCCTCATGATTTTCCACGACGGCCCGGTACTGGCTCTCCTCGCTAAACCTTTGCTCTATCTTAATGGAAATTTCAGGGTTATCAACCAAATAGAAAACATCATTCGCGTTAAGCCTTTCTTTTAAAAGTCCGGAAATAATTACTCTATTATTTGGTAAAAATCCCTCTAAAACAATTTTAATTAACCTATTCTGTCTTGTTTTACAGATAAACATATGGTTTATTATAGTACTGTCGTTAAAACAGATTACATCACCTTCTTTGATATAATCTGTTAATTTACTAAAGTCTACCTTATGAATTTCCCCTTTACTCCGGTTGAGGACAAGCATTTTACACTTTTCCCTGTATGAATCATTGGCTATCCAATGAGGTCTGAGTGGGATAGTCATCTGATCGGTAATGCGAAAATCATATTTTTCGGTAAGCATATATTTACCCTTTGAAAAACCATTGATACGGCGATTGTTATATAGCCGTATTCTGCAGTATACGTTGGCCTTTCAAAGGGTGAAAATTAACTCGATAAATGTTGTTGTTATATTTACTTTGCTGGCTATTTAATCAATGTCAGATACCGATATTAGCCTGGACGATCGGATTTGACCGCCCTTTTCTTTTGCTTATTCCGGCATTGAAGCATCGCTATCCATTGCATCGGCAAACTTTTGCATTAGCCGAACAAAGACATCAAGTTCATCCTGAGGCCAGTCTTTAAAAACAACTTTGCCCATTTGCTCTCGAGCGGCGTCTATACGCTCCGTCATCGCCTTTCCTGTACGGGAGATAACGGCCTCGCGTATACGACGATCGATGGCATTATGCTGCCGTATTATCAACCCCAGCTTCTCCAGTTTGGCGACCTGTCGGCTTACCGTCGTATAATCACGACCGGCACGTTCGGCTAACTCAACAACGCCAATCGGCCCTAAACGTTCGATACTAATAAGGATCGAAAATAGTGCACGATCGAGTTGAATCCCCGCCTCTGCAATTAATTTCTCATCATTACGAGGCCGGTTGAGCGCGCTCACCACGCGAATCAACGCACCGTGAAGCGCCTTCATTTGCTCGGAAATATGTGTATCTTGCACATTTTTATTTTCTGACATAGCATGTCTCCTCTTATGTGCATAATACACATATTGGAGAGACGATGACAACATACACCACTACAGATGTACTGATCTGCGGCGCTGGCGTTACCGGGCTTACTTTAGCCATCGAACTGGCGCGTCACGGGGTCTCATTTCGCCTGATTGAGAAAAGAACGACGCCTTTTACCGGTTCCCGCGGTAAAGGTATTCAGCCGCGAACGCAAGAAATCTTCGAGGATATTGGGATACTCAATAAAGTGGTCGCCGCCGGCGGGCTCTATCCCCGATTACGAACCTACCGTCATGACGGAAGCTACGTAGATTCAGATATTGCGCATAATACAAAACCGACCCACGCCGAACCCTACCATCTGCCATTGATGGTTCCACAGAACGTGACAGAAACGATTATGCGGGAGCAATTAAAAGCATGGGGACATCGGGTGGAGTTCGGCTGCGAGTTACGACATTTTGCGCAAACTCCACGCACAGTCACCGCGTATGTTGCCGGGCCGGCTGGAGAAGAGGTCATCATCGCGCATTATTTGATAGGTGCGGATGGCGGCGGAAGCTTTGTCAGAAAAAAATTAGGCGTCAGCTTCCCCGGTCGTACGTTGGGAATCCATGCGCTTGTGGCTGACGCTTCACTTTCCGGTCTGAACCGGGATGTATGGCACCATTTTAACGATGGCGATATGACGCGGATGATAACGATTTGCCCTCTCGCCGGCACGCAGCTCTTTCAAATCCAGGCGTTGTTGGCCCCGGACGACTCGCAGAATTTCTCAGCCGACGCGCTCACGGCTTTTCTTACTGAACGAATCGGGCGGACGGATGTTCGCATCCATTCGATTCCCTGGGTATCGAAGTACCAGATGAATGCGCGCATAGCGGAACATTACCGTGTGGGTAAGGTATTTTTAGCCGGTGATGCCGCTCATGTGCATCCGCCGACGGGTGGGCAAGGGTTAAATACCAGCATCCAGGATGCCTATAACCTGGGATGGAAAATGGCAGCCTCGCTGCGGGGCGCAGGAGAAGAACTTCTCGATAGCTATGAACAGGAACGCCGCCCGGTAGCCGAATCACTGCTCCACCTTTCTACCCGATTACTTGACTCTCAAAAACAGGGGGGCATCAAACGAGAACGCAATGTTCAACAACTTGACATCCAGTATACCGACTCCCCCTTAGCCCACACGTTGCTCGAACGTCAGCATGGGTTACAAGCGGGAGAAAGAGCTCCGGATACTCCTCTTTTGGGCGCCGGCGGCCAATCATTACGATTATTTCAGTTACTCCAGGGGCCGGACTGGAATCTGTTGGCCTACGAAACCCACGGTAAGGTTATCGATGCGCGGCGAGGACTGCGTATTCATCACATTGGCGAGCGGGACGAGCTCATCGATACCCTGGGGCACTTCCGGGAGTCCTATCATCTGGCGCCGGGTCAATGCGTGCTGATCCGACCCGATGGCTATGTCGGCGCATTCTTTCACGGCAAACAGAGCAACGATATTGAAAATTATCTCTCTCGTTTTGCCATAGGGATTAAAGATGAATACTAATGTCTATGAGAACACCGACAGCGAAACTATCACCCCGCTCAACAAGCGGCGTATTTTGCCTGTTTTCCTGCTTGTCGGCCTTTATGCCGCCAGTACAGCGGCTGTAATGTCGGTACTGCCTTTTTATATCCGCGAGATGGGCGGTTCGCCGCTTATCATTGGAATCATCATCGCCACTGAAGCTTTTAGCCAATTTTGTGCAGCGCCCCTGATTGGCCACCTTTCCGATCGCGTTGGCCGCAAGCGAATACTGATTGTCACGCTGGCTATTGCGGCGATAAGTTTACTATTACTCGCCAACGCGCAATGTATCCTGTTTATCCTGCTCGCCCGCACGCTTTTTGGCATTAGCGCCGGGAATTTGTCAGCCGCCGCAGCCTATATTGCCGATTGTACGCACGTCAGAAATCGGCGCCAGGCAATCGGTATCCTCACAGGCTGCATTGGCTTAGGCGGTATTGTCGGTGCAGGCGTTTCCGGGTGGTTATCGCGTATCAGTCTGAGTGCGCCGATCTACGCCGCCTTTATACTTGTCCTTGGGTCTGCCCTGGTCGCGATTTGGGGGTTAAAAGACCCTTCCACAACATCACGTCCCACAGATAAAATAGCGGTGTTCTCTGCCCGCGCTATTTTAAAGATGCCAGTCCTTCGCGTCTTAATCATCGTAATGCTTTGTCATTTCTTCGCCTATGGCATGTACTCTTCACAATTACCTGTTTTTCTTTCTGACACCTTCATCTGGAATGGGCTTCCCTTTGGGCCAAAAGCGTTAAGCTACCTGTTAATGGCGGACGGGGTTATTAATATTTTCGTTCAGCTATTTCTGTTAGGTTGGGTGAGCCAATATTTTTCGGAGCGAAAGCTAATTATCCTCATCTTCGCCCTTCTTTGTACTGGATTTCTCACTGCGGGTATCGCCACGACCATACCAGTGCTTATTTTTGCTATCGTTTGTATTAGCATCGCTGATGCGCTAGCCAAACCCACTTATCTTGCCGCCTTGTCCGTCCATGTATCGCCTGCCCGACAAGGTATCGTCATCGGAACGGCGCAGGCATTAATCGCAATCGCTGATTTTATATCCCCCGTATTGGGCGGATTTGTCCTGGGTTATGCTCTGTATGGCGTCTGGATCGGTATAGCTATCTCTGTCGCCATTATTGGTCTGGTGACGGCAATGATTTACCTTTCAAAAAGTTCAGTGCTAATAGTGAAACCAGAAACAGAATAATGTGACAACGTCACAAACTTTATTGTTCCCTTCTTCCCTTATTTATCAAAAGTATTGTACTTATATTGAATGTTTAAGAGGTATTTATGGAAATTATGCTGGTTGGCATTTGCCCTTGTAACGCGCGGGGAAAGCATGAAAAAAATATATCTCGTTGTTATCGTACTGTTTTTTATTTCTACAAAAGTTTATACACTACTTCATAACAACATCTTCTTTTGTCGAAACAGCCCGGAGTGTGATTTGTCTCATGTTCTCCCCGACTACCGGGAGCAGATTTCAGGCACACCGCTAAAATATACCTTGATTAATATAGCTCCATTAGCACAGGTGGTAGTCAGACACTATGAATTATTATCGCAACACTGGTCGCCAGATGACATGGTAACCCCTGCGCAATGGCGACATAACGTTGATATTTATATCCCTGAAACGGCAAAAGAGCACCATGCTTTGGTGGTTGTAAACAACGGAATTAATTATGAAAAAGGCGTACAAATCACTGGTAAACCTGGTGATTTCCCCCAGGAAACACTGGCAAGCATCTCCCGTGATACGAATACCATCGTAATATCAGTGAGTGATATACCTAACCAATATTTAACCTTTCAGGATGATAAAAAACCACTGAAAGAGGACGAAAGCGTTTCCCGAAGCTGGGCATTATTTATGGAAGCGCCGGAGCAACGTAAGTTAATGCCTTTAAATATTCCTATGGTCACTGCCCTATCGCAAGCGATGAGATTAGCAAAAAAGGAGTTAACGCAATGGAATATAAATTCCTTTATCATTACAGGTATTTCAAAGCGTGGGTGGACCACCTGGTTGTCAGCTATCGCCGATCCTGATGTTGAAGCAATTGTTCCCTTCGCCATTGATCTACTTGATATTGATGCTTCACTTGAGCATATTTATCAATCATACGGTGGAAATTGGCCCATTACATTCTACCCCTACTACCAGCAAGGCATAGATGAGAAAATAAAATCCCCCACATTTACCCAACTAAGGCAAATAATAGATCCGTTAAGATATCTCAATACTATTTATCAACCCCGCCTTGCAATACCGAAATATATTATTAATGCAAGTGGCGATGATTTTTTCGTACCAGACAACACTCGCTTTTATTATAGCAAACTTCCTGGCGTAAAATCATTACGTATAGTGCCTAATATGAACCACTACTCAATTAACCAGTTCGCTGAAGAAAGCCTCGTTCCATTTATTAATAGGTTTCAAAGTAAAAAAACATTACCACAGTTGATCGGCCTTATTCACCACCATCTTCTTACGGTCTATTTCTCAGAAGCGCCGGTAAAAGTCGTTCGCTGGACAGCCAACAATCCAAATGCGCGTGATTTCCGTTATGCCTGTGGCATCCGCTATCAGCCGCTTACAATAGATATTCCCGCCAACAATAAGATCAGTATTACGTTAAATGAACCGAAGACAGGTTGGGAAGCTACCTATATCGAAGCCACTTTTAATGATGGCTATGTCGCCACGAGTCAGGTTTATATTACGCCCGATGAAAAATACCCACAGACAGCACCACCTTCCGTTAACGCCGCATGTCAAACGTTACCGGGGCGTGGATTAGGGGAAAACGATAGCCCCGATTGAATTTTCAAGTAATTGTCTGATTTTAAATAATTTTATCCATCACGCTTGCGATGGATAAAAATCCTCTGCGATAAATTTTTGTTATATTGATCACGTTCTAACCACAAGAGAGGTGATTTGAAAATAACCTTAAAATATTGTGGTCAGGCCGCTAGACCACAATAAGAGGATTAATCATGAAAAGAAAAACAATGGGATGGCTTATCGTTTTTCTTCTATTTATAGTTTACATGCTCAACTATATGGATCGTTCAGCATTGTCGATAACTGCCCCCTTGATCGAAAAGGAGTTAGGATTTAACGCCGCGGAGATGGGAATGATCTTCAGCGCATTTTTTATCGGATACGCCCTGTTTAATTTTATTGGTGGCTGGGCCAGCGATAAAGTTGGGCCAAAAACCGTTTTTCTCATCGCAGCGTTACTATGGTCTGTATTTTGTGGCTTAACTGGTTTGGTCACCGGATTGTGGACAATGCTTATCGTGCGCGTTCTTTTCGGTATGGCTGAAGGACCGGTCAGCGCTGCCGGAAATAAAATCATCAATAACTGGATTTCCCGAAAGGAGTCTGCCACGGCGATCGGAATTTTTAGCGCCGGTTCCCCGCTCGGCGGCGCGGTGTCCGGGCCGATTGTGGGCCTGTTGGCGTTATCCTTAGGCTGGCGCCCCGCATTTGGCATTATTTTCTTATTTGGCCTGGTCTGGGTATTACTGTGGTACTTTATCGTTAGCGATAAGCCAACAATGAGTAAACGCCTGGCGCCGGAAGAACGCATTGATTTTGAAAATCATGAGGACGTTATTTTATCTGATGATGGCCGGGCTACGCCTTCACTCGGCTATTACATGAAACAACCAATGGTATGGGCGACAACTCTGGCTTTTTTCAGCTACAACTATATTCTTTTTTTCTTCCTGACCTGGTTCCCAAGTTACCTGAACCATTCGTTACATCTCGATATTAAAGAAATTAGTATCGCTACGGTAATTCCCTGGGTCATCGGCGCCATTGGTATGGTGCTCGGCGGCGTCTGTTCTGATGTAATTTATCGGATTACCGGTAATGCTCTGCTCTCACGTCGACTTATTCTGGGCGTATGTCTGGCAGGCGCGGCGGTATGTGTTGCCGTTTCCGGTACCGTTAGCACTATTGGTAGCGCAATTACGCTCATGTCAGTTTCACTCTTCCTGCTCTATTTAACGGGCCCAATTTATTGGGCGGTTATTCAGGATGTTGTTCATAAAGATAAGGTAGGGAGCGTCGGCGGAGCCATGCATGGCCTGGCTAATATATCCGGCATTATCGGTCCGCTTGTCACCGGTTTTATCGTTCAATTTAGCGGTAAATATGACTATGCGTTCTATCTGGCTGGTGCTATCGCTATCGTTTCAAGCCTGTTGGTCTTCGTGTTTGTAAAAAGTAAAGGATTCAAAGCCAATGAAAGTCAAAGCTGTGTTCATTAATAAGCCTGGTGAAGTTGAAACCCGCTGGGTGGATTATCCCCATAAGAAAGAAAATGAAGTATTAATTAAGGTTGATGCTGCAGGCATTTGCGGATCGGATATCGGGGCTTTTCGTGGAACGAACCCACTGGTTACTTACCCAAGAATTATTGGGCATGAAGTGACCGGAATTGTTCTTCAGGAAGGCGCCGGAATGCCAGACAATATTAAAAAAGGCGACCGCGTGATTGTTGACCCTTATATTTATTGTGGTCACTGCTACCCTTGCTATGTCGGCAGAACTAACTGTTGTGAAAATTTAAACGTCATTGGCGTGCATGTCGATGGCGCAATGCAGGAGGTGGTTACTCATCCCGCACATTTAATTCATAAAATACCAGATAATGTGCCTTCTGAAATGGCGCCGCTGGCAGAACCGCTGACCATCGCTCTGCACGCGCTGCACCGGGCAAACGTTAAGGCCGGGGAATATGTTGCCATCATCGGCGCGGGGGCCATTGGTCTTATGGCGGCATTAAGCGCGCGACATTACAAGGCAACGCCTATTCTGATCGATATTGTGGAAGAAAGGTTACGCTATGCGCAAAAGCTTGGCGTTCCTTATGTACTGAACGCCGCTGACGATCAGGTTATCGACGCTATTAAAAATATCACCCACGGCACCATGGCGCAGGTCGTGATAGAAGCCTCCGGCGCAAATAGCGCTATTCGAAATACGCTTGATTTAGCATCGTTTGCTGGTCGTATTTCGTTTACCGGATGGCCAAAACAGGAAACGTCGCTGCCGACGAACCTGATCACCTACAAAGAACTGGATTTACGCGGCTCCCGCACCAGTGCCGGTGAATTTGATGAGGCATTACGCATGCTGTCAACGCTGGAGATTAATCCGCAAGATGTTGTCAGTAAGGTCGTCAATCTTGATGAGATCCCTGATGCAGTTAAAGAACTTGATCGCTATCCGGAGCGCTACTTAAAGATTAAAGCTGTTTTCCATTGATTTACGGCGAGTTCTACCGCATGGCATATCCGCCATGCGGTGTTATTTACCGACAAACTTAGCCGCCGACAATCTTTCTCACATAGCGTAAATGTTCCAGAGATCCTTCATAGGCGCTGTCAGCATCAGACTGGCGCATCGCATCCACTATCGCTTTGTGTTGTTTGTTGAGATTAAGTAAAACATTTCTGTCTCCAGACTGCTCATCAAGCCCGGCATAAGGGATATTAATCCGTTGTTCCCATAACATACGGGACATATCGAACAACACCCGGTTACGGCTAGCCTCAGAGATCGCAAGGTGAAACTCTTTATCCAGCGAGTAAAAGCCGTGGACGTTATTATCGTTAATGGCTTGATCCATACGATGATAAATCGCCTCTATTTGGTTGATGACGTCAACGTTATCGTTTTGTGCGGCTAAGCGCGCACAATGGCTATCAACCAGCTCGCGAGTAGAGAGAATTTCTTCGATGGTATAGTCGCTGGCAAGGTGTTTTTTATCTGAAACGATAACCCCATTACCGGACTGAATCACGATCCATCCCGAGATCTCCAGTACAATAAGGGCTTCTCGCAAGGAGGCGCGGCTCACGCCAAGCTGTTTTGCCAGTTCGCGTTCTGGCGGTAAAAAAGTTCCCGGGGGAAAAATATTATCATTGATCAGCTTAATGATGAGGTTGGCTATCTTCTGATAGAGCCTCTCCTGCCTGACCTCAGGTATAACCATGCGCCCTCCAATCCATATCCAGGGGATTTTGAATGGATTTAGCATACCATCCTGGCGCTGGTGATCGTGATAATTAATTACCGTGCATGATAAAGAGAAGCAACCGCCGGTAGTCTCTATTACCTTCGCCGAGCCTACCGGGGAAACTAAACCGAGACGAGCGATTTATCCTTTGACGTTGATTCTCTCGAACACGGGCGCTGTCGCGTTCTTAAACTGAGAAAGAGACCAGGTTTTATAGTTGATATCATTGTAGCCGCGCACCATCATCTCACCGTGCGTTAAGTCAGACAGCGTTGTCCAGACCGTATATTCTGAGACCGGTTTGCGGGTGGCGTTGCCTTCCCCTTCACTCCCCATATAATCAACCGTAATATTTTTCGGACGATCGAAACGGCTCATAATATGTGCAAGCGTATTCATTGCGTCGTGGGCGGATGTCGCTTGCGGCGCATATGTGGTGTAATAAACGCCGCGTATAAAACGGGAAACCGACGTATCGGACGATGGCAAGTCTGCAATAGCAATCCCGCTATCAGGCTGCATCACTTTTATCCCGCCCAGTGTGCCTGAAGAGCGGTCCACATTGGTTAATTGCGTATAATTATTCAGATTTGTCAGATGCCAGGGGAATGCGGGACCATTTGTCATCACGCGAGTGGGATTGTCATAGACATGGAATTTGCCATTTTCCACTTCAACGACAATGCTCCCTCCTTTCTTGTCGTAAAACGCGTAATGAAATGGCGATTTCAGATCGCCAAACCGATGCAGTTCCGGTGACCAGAATTTGCCCTCTTTTATTGCCTGTTTTACCTCGCCGACAGTAGCAAAACGGGCCAGCGCCCATTCTCCCAACGAGGTGACAGGAATTGCCTGTTTATATTCACTCGCGGGCAATGGCGGCAACTGCGCATTCATGATCATGTTTTCACTAAATGACAATCCCGCGCTATTCATGCCTTCAAGTATGTCTCTGCTATCGCCATCAGTAATGGTGGAAGTAATGGCCAGTATCGGATATTTCGCCTGATAGCTTACTCCCTGACTGCCATCCGGCGTTTTTTTATCAAACTGTGTTCCCGCCGGATAATACGTTAACCACGAGGGTAAATCCTGCATATACTCCAGCGTACGCCCATGAAAAATATCGCCTTGTTTATCCTGAATAGCAAGGGTTGTGCAGGCCTGTGCAGCCAGGGCGTATGAAAACAGCGCCGGAGCGATAAATAACATTGCTTTACTTTTTTTCATCATGCTCTCCTTGTTTGTAAAATGGATTGGATGAATATATTAAATTAAACCTATCAATGGTTATGCAGCACGTAATTAATTGTGATCTTATTTTACAAGCTAATAAATTTAACTGACGGGTTTAAAGGAGAGTTAAACACAGCGAACTAACATGAAACGCGTTATCCGTGTGACCATTTAAAAAAATCCCATCATGTTATAAATAAAAAACACGGTTTCTTATCAACATTAAGAGATATCTTCACAACGCTATATTTACTCCACATCACCAATAACATTAAATTAATTTATGTTTTTGAGTAATGTGAGTAGCACACATGTAATCAGTTGTTACGAATTAGAAACATAATTGCTACTAAAACACGTTGAGAAAGACAAGAAATGCAACATATGATGCCCACACTAACTATAGTGGTTTGGGATAAACGTTATGCAAACACAAGATACATTTTATCAAGTTATGCGTAGACACGGCGTGACAAGGCGTAGCTTCCTCAAGTTTTGCAGCCTTACCGCAACGTCTTTAGGCCTGAGCAGTTCGATGATTCCTCAGATAGCTTATGCCCTGGAGAATAAACCGCGTACGCCAGTGATATGGCTGCATGGTCTTGAATGTACCTGCTGTACCGAATCTTTCATTCGCTCTGCGCACCCGTTGGCAAAAGATGCCATTTTGTCGCTCATTTCCCTGGATTATGACGACACCATTATGGCCGCCGCAGGGCAACAAGCCGAGCAGGCGTTGGCGGATGTGATGCGTGAGTACAAAGGAAATTATATCGTTGCCGTGGAAGGTAACGCGCCGCTGAATGAAAATGGAATGTTTTGCATACTGGCTGGCGAGCCGTTCCTGGAAAAGTTAAAACGCGTCAGCGCGGATGCTAAAGCGATTATCGCCTGGGGGTCCTGCGCATCATGGGGCTGCGTGCAGGCAGCCCGTCCCAACCCAACTAAAGCCACGCCGGTTCACAAGTTAATTACCGATAAACCCATTATTAAAGTGCCAGGCTGCCCGCCTATACCTGAAGTGATGTCCGCCGTTATCACCTATATGCTGGCATTTGATCGCATCCCTCCCCTTGATCGTCTTGGACGACCAAAAATGTTTTATGGCCAGCGAATTCATGACAAATGTTACCGACGCGCGCATTTCGATGCCGGTCAGTTTGTGGAAGCGTGGGATGACGAAGGCGCCAGAAAAGGGTATTGCCTGTACAAGATGGGCTGTAAAGGCCCGACCACCTATAACGCCTGTTCAACCGTTCGCTGGAATGATGGCGTGTCTTTTCCTATCCAGTCGGGTCATGGATGCCTCGGATGCTCGGAAGATGGATTCTGGGATTACGGTTCTTTTTACAGCCGGGCAACGGGCATTCCGCAAACCGGCATTGAGGCTACCGCCGATAAAATCGGACTGGGCGTTGCCGGCGTCGCGGGCGCTGCCGCCATCGCTCACGCCACGGTGAGCGCCATAAAACATGCCCGCAATAAAAACAACACGTCATCAGAAAACGCTCCGGAAGAGAAAAAATAATTATGGCATATCCTTATCAGACTCAGGGTTTTACGCTGGACAATAGCGGACGGCGAATTGTGGTCGATCCGGTTACTCGCATCGAAGGGCATATGCGTTGCGAAGTGAATATCGACAGTAATAATGTTATTACTAACGCCGTGTCGACCGGCACCATGTGGCGCGGCCTTGAGGTTATCCTGAAAGGTCGCGATCCGCGAGACGCCTGGGCATTTGTTGAACGCATTTGCGGCGTCTGCACCGGTACACACGCTCTGACCTCAATCCGTGCCGTAGAAAATGCGCTGGGAATCGCGATTCCGGACAACGCAAACTGTATCCGTAATATGATGCAGGCTACGCTACACGTTCACGATCACCTGGTGCATTTTTATCATCTGCACGCGCTGGACTGGGTTGATGTGGTTGCCGCCCTGAAAGCCGACCCGCATCAGACCTCCGCCATCGCGCAAAGCCTTTCCGCATGGCCGCTATCCTCGCCGGGATATTTCCGCGATTTGCAAAATCGACTGAAGCGGTTTATCGAGTCCGGTCAACTTGGCCCTTTCCGTAATGGCTACTGGGGACATCCGGCTATGAAACTTCCGCCGGAAGCCAATTTGCTGGCGGTCGCCCACTATCTTGAAGCGCTCGATTTTCAAAAAGAGATCGTAAAAATTCACACCGTTTTCGGTGGTAAAAACCCGCATCCTAACTGGCTGGTGGGCGGCGTTCCTTGCGCCATCAACCTTGACGAAACGGGCGCGGTCGGCGCAGTGAATATGGAACGCCTGAACCTTGTCAGTTCCATCATCCAAAAAGCTCGCCAGTTCTGCGAACAGGTTTATCTTCCGGACGTCTTGCTGATTGCCAGTTATTACAAAGACTGGGCAAAAATCGGCGGCGGGTTATCGAGCATGAACCTGCTGGCTTATGGCGAGTTTCCGGATAACCCTAACGATTATTCCGCCAGTAATCTTCTGCTTCCGCGTGGGGCTATCATTAACGGTCGTTTCGACGAAATTCATCCTGTCGATTTAACCGCCCCCGATGAGATTCAGGAGTTTGTCACTCACTCCTGGTATACCTATGGTAACGGCAATAACGATAAGGGCCTGCATCCCTGGGATGGTCTGACCGAACCGCAACTGGTCATGGGCGAACACTATAAAGGCACAAAAACTTTTATCGAACAGGTGGATGAGTCCGCTAAATATTCATGGATTAAATCGCCGCGCTGGAAGGGACATGCGATGGAGGTAGGTCCGCTGGCGCGTTATCTGATTGGATATCATCAAAATAAACCGGAATTTAAAGAGCCCGTGGATCAACTGCTGAGTGTATTAAAGCTGCCTAAAGAAGCGCTCTTTTCTACATTAGGACGTACTGCCGCGCGTGCGCTGGAATCCGTATGGGCAGGCAATACGCTGCAATATTTCTTCGATCGTCTGATGCGTAACCTCAAGTCCGGCGATACGGCGACGGCAAACGTCACGCTCTGGGAACCCGATACCTGGCCTACATCGGCAAAAGGCGTTGGTTTCAGCGAGGCGCCGCGTGGCGCGCTGGGGCACTGGATAAAAATTGAAAATCAGAAAATCGACAGCTATCAGTGTGTGGTACCGACAACCTGGAATGCCGGGCCGCGTGACGATAAAGGTCAAATTGGCGCGTACGAAGCGGCGTTAATGGGGACTAAACTCGCCGTTCCCGATCAACCATTGGAGATTTTACGTACTCTGCACAGCTTCGATCCCTGCCTGGCCTGCTCCACCCATGTTATTGATAATCATGGAGGGGAGCTGGTCAGGGTTCAGGTACAATGACGACGATTCGGAGGTCTCAATGCATCTCAAAGAAATAACCAGCCAGGGGTACTATATCTATGAAGCGCCGGTCCGTTTATGGCACTGGATCACGGCGTTATCCATTGTCGTCCTGGCTGTTACAGGATATTTCATTGGCCGCCCCCTGCCATCGATTCAAGGTGAAGCGACCTTTATGTTTTGGATGGGCTGGATACGACTGATCCATTTTACCACGGCGTATATTTTTACTGTCGCGCTGCTGTTTCGTATTTACTGGGCATGTGTCGGCAATGAGTACGCCAGGGAGATGTTTCTGGTTCCGTTCTGGCGCCGCGCCTGGCGCAAAGGCGTTATCAGCGAAATCCGCTGGTATTTTTTCCTCGAAAAAGAGGCCCATCGTTACTATGGACATAATCCGGTAGCGGGACTGGCGGTAATGTTCTATTTCTGGATGTCCGTACTGATGGTGTGTAGCGGCTTTGCGCTCTATGGTGAAGGGCTTGGAACAGACAGTTGGGCGTATCAATGGTTTGGCTGGATGATTCGCCTGACTGGCAACGATAGCCTCGCGCTACATTTCTGGCACCGGCTGGGCATGTGGTTCATTATCGCCTTCGTCATTGCGCATGTTTATACCGCTATCCGCGAAGACATTATGAGCCGACAAAGCGTGATTTCCGTCATGATAAGCGGCTGGCGCTGGTTCAGGTGATAACAATGGCAGAAGTCACAATCTTAGGGCTTGGCAACCTGCTTTGGGCAGATGAAGGGTTCGGCGTCAGAGCGGCGGAAAAGCTGTTTGAACAGTATGCCGATAACGAGAAAGTTGACGTTGTTGATGGCGGTACGCAGGGGCTGGCGCTGCTGCCCTGGCTGCAACAGACAGAAAAACTGTTAATCATGGATGCTATCGATTTTGGTATGGCGCCAGGTTCGCTGGCGATGTTTCGTGATGAACAGGTTCCCGCCTATCTGACGGCGAAAAAACTCAGTTTACATCAGACCAGTTTTTCTGAAGTGCTGGCATTGCTGCAATTAACCGGCGGCCAGTTATCGGAGATTGTGCTGATTGGCGTGCAGCCGGAATGTCTGGATGACTATGGCGGGAGTCTTACGCCGCAGGTAAAGGCGCAACTGATGCCTGCGGTCTATCTCGCGCAGGAAGTGCTGGCGCAATGGGGTATCACCGCCTCTTCAGCGGCCTTGCCCACTGAGAGACTCAATCATTACAGCCTGTGTATGGAACGCTACGAAGATGAACGGCCAGATGCGCAAAGCGCTTGCCGGGTCGGCGATATTCGGGTGCTACAGAGAGAGAAATCATAATGTGTATCGGCGTTCCTGTGCAGGTTATTTCACCCGGTCAGTGGTTCGCCAAATGCCGCGACCGACACGGCGAGCTTATCGACGTTGATATTCGGCTTGTGGCTCCCCCCTTAGCAGGCGCATGGCTGCTGACATTTGGCGGCGCAGCACGACGAGAAATGGACGAAGCGGAAGCCGCTGAGGTACTGGCGGCGCTGGACTCACTGGAACAGGCCATGCTCACGCAAAGCGATCCGCTGACCGGTTTTGCCGATTTATTGTCTCGCACGCCTGAATTACCGGAGCATTTAAAAAAATGACTATCTCACCCCAAAATCCTGTTTGTCCACTGGCGGATAAAGGCTTTCTGGTTACCGATGCGCAAACGCTCCCGTCGTTGATTAATGCGCATCCGACTGTGCTGGTTTTGCTGCAAAGCGACCCCAACAAACATCCGGAGGTCGCCGACAGTTGGGTCATTATCCCGGAGATACTCAAGCAATTTCCGGCGACGTCTTATACCGCGGCATTTGCGGATAGCGAACAGAGTGAACTGATCGCCCGGGAGTATCGCATTCTGAAATATCCGGCGCTGCTTTTCTTTCGCCAGCACCGTTTTGTCGGCAGTCTGGCGGGATTATATAGCTGGCAAGAATACTCTCAGCGGGTGGCCGCATTGCTGACCACACCGGGCTATCGTCAGGATATTCCCGTTATCACGCAATAGAATGAAAGGTAACACACGTGAATCATTCCAGAACTATTCCAGTCGTTAATATTGCCGGACCAGGCTCGCAGCCAGAAGAGGAAGACTTTAACTTTCTTCCCATCCCCGCCGGCATTAATCTCCCACTGACGCCGGTTTTACCGGAACAGGCGCTGCCCGCTGAGCTTCGTGTTGCCAGACACGTCCTGACTACGCTTATTCGCGATATGGATAACCCGGTGGCAACGCTCCCCTTTCCCCTGAGCTATAAGCTGAATGCCACTGAGCAACAGAATAGCGGTTTGTTGGATCAACTGCTCGGCGAAGGTGAAATCTCCGCCCGGGTACTATTATCCGATGGAAAAGAACAGCGTATTCAGGAGACGGTTTTTACGGGCGTCTGGCGTGTGCGTGAATATAACGCTGACCAGCAACGGGTTGCCGATGAAATTATCATTGGCCCGATCCCAGAGAGCATCTGGCAGACGCATCCGCAGCCGCCGATTACGCCAGAATTGCCGCCACAACCGGCGGGATTGATGAATGGTGCCTTTATCGCGCATGAAATAGCCGAGCGCGTAAAACAGCCGGTAAAAGAGCCGCATATCATTAACTTAACGCTGTTGCCAGTAAACGATGCCGATCGCGAGTATCTGGATCATTTTTTAGGCGAAGGTTGTAGCGCTATTTTTTCACGCGGATATGGTAAATGCCGGATTGTAAGCACGCATTTTCCCGGCGTATGGCGGGTCAATTATTTCAATGATATGAACACATTACTGCAAGATATGATTGAGATAGCGGACATTCCTGATATCGCCGTTGCAGGCATCGACGATATCGAAGATGCCTACGCGGGGCTAAAAAATACGTTGGAATGGTTGAAAGAATACCCAGTCACAGAAAATGAGCCAGTGGTGCGCATGGAGTGCAAAGTATGTTGGTGGGTTTACGACCCTGCGCTGGGCGATGATGTATGGCAAATTCCACCCGGCGTGCCCTTCAGCCAGTTACCTGATTACTGGTGCTGTCCGGTTTGCGAAACCAGTAAGTCCGGGTTTATGGTGATCGATGAAGGTAATAATTCGTGCAAAGATTGACCGTCTATTCTCACCCGCTACGGATTACCTGGCAGGAGGCGCCGATCGGTCGTTTGTTACAGGGCGCAACGCCGGTATACGCAAAAACGCTTATTTCACGTTTGTTTACGTTGTGCGCTCAGGCGCACAGCGCGGCGGCTGCTTTACTGTTGTTTCCTGAAGAGAAGCCAGATATGCAGGCCGCACAACAAGAGCTGGCGCGAGAAACGCTCCGTCGCGCGTTGACCGACTGGCTCCCCCTGTTTAGCCACCGACAGGCAACCGCTGAAGAATGGGCGTTGTTACGTCGTGGAGAGTTATCCCCGCTGGCAAGCACAATTTTTTTTGACGATGATCCTCAGACCTGGCTTGCTGCTGGCGTAAAGGGCTGGGAAGCTTGGTTTTTGCAAGAGCGTTCTGAAACCGCCCGCTGGCTGGCGGCAGTACAGAATATCATTACACCTACACTACCGATGGCATCGTCCCCGGACCATACGTTAATAACCCATGGTCCCCTGGATGTCTCGCCTCTGGCTATCGAATATCCGCTACTGTCAGCCTGTTGTCTTAGCGGAAAAACGACTGCGCTACGTCTGCTGGCCCGCTGCATTACGCTCGCCCGAAGTTTGAGCGCCCTTCCCACCCTGCGCTGGAATCGTTTTGATGATGGCGAATGGAAAATAGCGGTAGTGGAAACCGCGCGAGGATGGTTAGTTCATCAGGCCAGACTGACGACGTCAGGCAATATTCTTGATTACCGTATTATCTCGCCTACCACACGTCACGCCCAATCTGACGGCGTCATTGCTCGCGAACTGGCCACTATTCCGCTCTCATTGTGGTCGCAACAGTTACAGGTAATTGATCCTTGTGTCGCCGTAAATATTGTTGAATGAAGGAGCTGGCCCATGCATGAATTAGCCCTGGCGCAAAATATTATCGAATTGCTGGAGGAACAGGCAGTAAATCACCAGTTCAGCAAGGTAAAGCAAGTCTGGCTGGAGATCGGCGTTATGGCCTGTGTTGAGGTGCCGGCGCTGCATTTTGGCCTGGACGTCGCCGCTCGTCATACCCTTGCTGACAATGCGCGTTTCCACATTACTATCGCACCGGCGCAAGGTTGGTGTCTGTCCTGTAATCAACCCTTCACCTCTCAAACATCCACACTCTGTTGTCCCTTTTGTCATTCAGGCAAAGTGCAGATAGATGACAGTAGCAGAATGCGCATTCGCGAGATCGAAGTCGAATAGTCAATAAAAAAGGACGCCAGAAGCGTCCTGAAATAATAAAAGAATAAATTAACAATAATAAAGGTTAAGCAGTGACACAGTTTTGGGAAAAGGAGGGTATCCCTAAACTGTCTTAATCAGCAAGTTTTATCAAAACTCGTAGACTAAGCCGAGCGCCACGGTGTTGTCTGTATTAGGATTCGATGGGTTGCCATCTTTTAGCAGATTGATTTTGTAGTCAACATACGCGGACATATTTTTATTGAAGTAGTAATAGGAACCCACATCAATATATTTCACAAGGTCGAACGAACCCAGTCCATCAACATCATTGGCTCTGGATTGCAGGAATGCCAGTGACGGGCGTAAGCCATTATCAAATTGATATTGCCCTACCATTTCCCAGTTATCGGTTTTATGTGCAAAGCCGCCCAATGTATCGCCCATATAGGTCATATCATAAGTACGGGTATAGTTTGCCGCCAGGTAAATATTATTGGCATCATACTTCACGCCGCCAGTCCAGGCTTCAGCGCGGTCGCCATTGTCGTATTTATCTTGCGTCATCTGATCAAGCGTGCGTTTGGAACTGGTATAGGCTGCCCCCAGGCTCACCCCCATGCCCAAATCATATGTCGCTGATGCCCCGAAACCATCGCCATTCTGGTACGCGATACTTTTTCTGGCATTATTACTTAAAGGATCGCCTTCTTTCGACAGACCGTCATTTTTACCCTGATACTGCAACGCAATATTCAGACCATCAACCAGACCAAAGAAATCATTATTGCGATAAGTCAGAACGCCATTCGCACGTCCGGTCATAAAATTATCGGAAGCTTCATACGAATCATTACCAAATTCAGGCAGTACGTCAGTCCATGAACCAATGTCGTATAACACGCCATAGTTACGACCATAATCAACAGACCCCATATCGGCAAATGCCAAACCAGCAAAACCGAGACGCGTCCAGCTTTGCGGGGAACCGCTGGAGTCACCATCTTCCGGACGATTGGCGTTGACCTGATACTCCCACTGTCCAAAACCGGTTAGTTGATCGGTAATTTGAGTCTCGCCTTTAATACCCATACGGATATAAGATTGATCGCCATCCGTACTATGATTACTGGAAAAATAATGCAGGCCGTCGACCTTGCCATACAAATCCAGTTTATTGCCATCCTTGTTATAGATTTCTGCTGCGTTGGCGGCTCCAGCCATCATTACGGCTGCGGCTACCGCAGATAACACCACTACTTTTTTCATTTTATATGCCTTATTTGTCTTATTTTTGGACTTTCCGCAAAACCTGCTCGCGGAACTGTCCAGGACAATATCACTAACAATTACCGTGCGTTAAGTTTCAAAGTGTAATATTAGCTTGCTATGTATTAGTGATGTTAAAATGCAAGTTAAGCATGACTACATCAATGATATGCCCTGTTTTCTTCTGTAATAACAAGGGGGTTACCAGTAGAGAACAGGCTTACGGTCGGGGATGCCAGGGCGAGAATGGCACTGAACACTCGGCTGACATTCGTTAAGACGGAATCATAATCAAGTCAGTTGAGGCCACAGCCCTTCTTATTTTTGTGTATAATTTGTTACGTTTACATTTATTTTTAAATTAGCGTTATGAAAATATCAGTACTACTGAAATAGCACTTCGTCGCTTCGTGTATTTTTACCATAGTTAATTATCACATAGCGCAAACGATCATTTGCATATCACTATTCATAAGATTAACTATTTACCAGTGGTAATAAACATAAAAGTAAGTCAATGGACAACAACAATACTGAAACTCTAAATGTTGATATTTTGAGTCATGCCGTTACAAACAAATACGATATTCTTAATTGCACTACTCCCTTTTCGGGGTAATTTTATAGAAGGATGTTTTTTATTGTTCGTGAGCCATGTTCCTTTAGTATAAAGGTGAACGTAACAGGAAAGATAAAGCGTCTCAAAAACAGACCATATGGGTATAACTATTATGCAAAAAACGTCACTATTGTTTTCGGCTGCCGCGATAACGTTAACTCTGATGGCGTCATCGGCATCAGCGGCAACGCCAACCGCCGCACAAAATGAAGCTACGTCGACCGTTAAACAAGAAATTACAGAAGGTATTAACCGCTACCTTTATTCAATAGATAAGGCAGACCCAACGTTAGGCAAGCAGCTCTTTTATGTTTCATCGGAAACCAGTTTTATTCATCCACGCGGTCACGAACGCGGATGGTCGCAGATCGCTGAAAATTTTTATGGTGCCACTATGGGTAAAACCTTCAGCAAACGCACATTAAAACTGGACGCTCCCCCTACTATTCATGTGTATGGCAATGCCGCCGTTGCAGAGTTCGACTGGCATTTTACCGCGGTACGCCGTGATAATGGGCAAACTCAACACACGACAGGCCGCGAAAGCCAGGTGTGGGCGAAGATACCAAACACAGGATGGCGAATCGTTCATGTCCACTACTCCGGTCCAGCCAAAACCGGCGTTGGAGAAGGCTATTAAACTTTGCTATTCAGGTTATGGCGCAGATGAACATTCTGCGCCAGTTAAGTCGAGCTCAGGTCAGTTGATAGCGTTTATCCGGTATCCGTTTTGCCGGAATATCCCTTTCATCATTCATTTGCAGTAAATCGATTTCTATCGCATTGCATATCGCATCCAGCGGTAAATCATTATTTTCAGTACCGAACGGATCCTCCAACTCTTCTGCTAACGCATCCAGCGCGATAAACGTATAAGAAATAAGCACCGAAATAAACGGTGTCATATAGTGCAGATCAACCACCAGTGCAAATGGCAACATAATGCAGAAAAGATAAACCGTACGATGCAAAATTAACGTATAGGCAAAAGGCACCGGCGTGTTGGCGATGCGTTCACAGCCGGCCAACACTGACGACATATCATTTAAACGGTTGTTGAGGCTATGAAATAAAATATCGGAAAGCTTTCCGCTGCGGCGGCGAATCGCCAGCCACTCTCCCATCAGCAATAAGATACGGTTAGCGGGGGAATGGGAAGCGACAACTTTCTGTAACGCCTCCTGGTCAAGATAGTTGCCCAGAACTTGCGTTTGAGGCTGTCGACGCAATGTCATACGCAAACAGTGGGCAAAAGCGATTTGTAACCGAACAAAATCCTCGATACCGCGTTCATCAGGCAAGGTTGTTTTCACCTCACGCAGTATTGAGCGTGAAGCGATCATCAACTGCCCCCACAAATGTCGGGCTTCGACGTAACGCGCATAACAGGCATTATTGCGAAACCCCAGAAAAATGGCGATAGCGACGCCCAGTATGCTAAACGGCGCAAGGGTAAACTTAATACCCAGCATTGTGTACCAAGGCAGCATGATAATAACGGCGATAGAAAGAAGAAAGTTAAGGAGCAGTCGTGAAAAGATTTTAGATAACACGGAACCATGCCAGACAAATATCAGGCGAATCCAGTGCTGTTGTGGTCTAACGATCATGATTATCTTCAGCAGGTGAAAAAGCACTGTCATTAAACGTGATCCAGATCAAGGTTGCAAGCTTCTGGTGATACACGGCTCCCCTGCCCTGTAGAACATTTTTTTGCACAGTGCTGACAGGCGTTGAAAAAAAACAACCAAATGTATGTTGTAACTAAAAAGACACTTCAGCACATGAAATATATGACGGTCAACGGCTGCTATCAGTGGTATAGGGTGATTTATCGGGGAAAGCGTCAGCAACGACGCGCTGCTCTACCGCTGATTCATTTGTATGACCAGCCAGTAATGGATAACGCTGACAATATACTGTTGCTGCGCTTCGCTCAGCGGTTCTCCCTGAGGTATCTGGTGCCACTTCGCCAGGCACCCGCGACAGCAGGTTGCCGTCGCATGTTGCGCGATAAATACCGGATGGCCCCGCATCGGCGTTTGCTTACCATCATTCGCCGGGTGAGCTGGCGCCAGTCGCTGGGCGATAAAATCGGCGGCGTGTTTATCAATCACCTCCGCGCCTTTATCCCAGCAATATTGTCTTTCTTTTATCCCGAGACGAAAACGCGAACGAAATGTCGATCGCGCCAGGCGGGCAAAGAGCGGTTCAAGCGCATTCATCAGTATACCGAACGTCCTAACGTTTGTGTTAATTGCTCAAGCGCGGCGATACCTGCCAGAGAGTTTCCCGCAGGATCCAGCTCCGGACTCCAGACGGCAATCGCCATTTCATGCGGCACTATGGCGACAATACCGCCGCCCACGCCGGATTTAGCGGGCAATCCCACCCGCCAGGCAAACTCGCCGGCATTCTGATACATCCCGCTGGTCGCCATTAGCGCATTAATCTGCCGGGCCTGCATGGGGGTAACTACCGGCTCGTCGAGATGAAACGCCTCGCCCTGATTCGCCAGAAAGACAAACGTCCTCGCCAGTTCCATGCAGCTCATTTTCAACGCACAGTAGTGGAAGTAATTTTGCAACACGGTTGGCACATCATGATGAAAATTACCGAATGATTTCATCAGCCAGGCAATAGCGGCGTTACGGGCGGAATGCTCAAATTCAGAGCGCGCGACCGTAGCGTCATACGTAATATCCGATACGCCGCAAAGCGCGCGCACAACTTCCAGCATCCGCTGACGCGGCGCGCTAAGCCGCCCTTGCAACATGTCGCATACCACCAGCGCGCCCGCATTAATAAATGGATTACGCGGGATGCCTTGTTCCATCTCTAACTGAACCAACGAATTGAATGGCGAGCCGGAAGGATCTTTTCCGACGCGCTGCCAGATCTCCTCTTCCGGATAATGACGCATCGCCACCACCAGACTGAGCACTTTCGAAATAGACTGAATAGAGAAGCGTTCGTGCGCATCGCCCGCCTGATAATGCTGCCCGTCCACGGTACAAATCGCTATCCCCAGCTTTGAACCTTCGACGGACGCTAATGCCGGAATATAGTCAGCGACTTTGCCCTGGCCAATGAGGGGGCGAACGCGCTGTAAAATCGTCTCTAAAATTGCATTATCCATGGCCCTGGCCACAACATGCTCCTTGCTCGCAGGTCTGAAAAGGCCTGCGAGTATAGCAGAGGGCGCCACGCGACGTCAGGGCGATTAGACGCGGTTCTTCCAGACGGTCTGCACATTACAAAATTCGTGTAAACCAAAGTGCGAAAGCTCGCGACCGAAGCCGCTTTTCTTCACCCCGCCGAATGCCACACGCGCATCGCTGGCGCTGTACCCATTAATGAATACCCCACCGCACTCAAGACGCGCCGCCATCTCTGCGGCCAGCGTATCGTCGGCGGTAAAGATCGTCGCCGACAGGCCAAACTCACTGTCATTCGCCAGCGCGAGGGCGTGCGCCGCATCTTTTGCAACGGTAATGGCGGCAACAGGCCCAAAAAGTTCCTGACGAAATGCCGTCATGTCAGGTGTGACATCCGCCAGAACGGTCGCGGCATAATAGTTGCCCTCCCCGGCGATTTTCTCGCCGCCCAACAGTAGCCGTGCGCCTTCGGCGACGGAAGCCTGCACCTGTTGATGGAGTTCATCACGCAGATCAAAGCGCGCCATCGGCCCCAGGTCATTCTCTTCAACCAGAGGATCACCCATCTTTAATGCTGCGGCAGCCGCCACAAAGCGATCGGTAAACGCCTGCGCAATGCCCTCTTCGACAATAAAACGTTTGGCGGCGGCGCAGACTTGTCCGGTGTTTTGATAGCGTCCGGCAACTGCGGCTTTTACCGCCAGCTCGAGATCGGCATCATTGAGTACAATAAACGGATCCGAGCCACCCAGTTCCAGTACGCACTTTTTCAGCGCCGCCCCAGCCTGAGCGCCAATCGCCGCGCCGGCGCGCACGCTACCGGTCACCGTCACCGCCGCGATTCGCGGATCGTTAATCATCTGACTCACGCCCTCATTATTGGCGTTCACCCATCCATAGACGCCAGCAGGAGTACCGGCTTCCGTCAAGATTCGGGCTATCATCTGCGCGCAACCCGTGACATTGGGCGCATGTTTTAACAAGTAGCTATTCCCCGCCAACAGTATCGGCACTGCCCCGCGTAACACCTGCCATAAAGGAAAATTCCACGGCATTATCGCCAGGATGACGCCCAGCGGACGGTATTCAATCACCGCCTGCTGATTTTCTACCAGCGTAGGCTCAGGATTCAGCATTGCCGGGCCATGTTCCGCATACCAGTCGCATAACGCGGCGGATTTCGTCACTTCCGCACGCGCCTGCTTTATGGGTTTACCCATTTCACGCGTAATACATTGCGCCATCTCTTCTGCATGAGCGCGAAGCGCCTGACCAATATTGCGTAATGTTTGCGCCCGTTGCGCTACTGATGTCATTTTCCACTTTTTGAAACCGCTCGCCGCCAGACTCAGCGCATGTTCAATCTCTTGCGCGTTAGCCCAGGGCATTGCCGCCAGCGTCTGGCCGGTCGCAGGATTAATGGATAACGCCTGTGTTGTAGTCATCATGGTCATGTTCTTTCTCTCGTTATCAGGGGAGTTGTACCATCATGACGCCCTTTACCCTTTCTGAAAAATGAATAATATTAACCAGACTATTCACGAATTGAGAAAACCATGGACCTGACGCAACTGGAAATGTTTAACGCTGTCGCTCTGACGGGCAGCATTACGCAGGCGGCGGCAAAAGTGCACCGCGTTCCGTCCAATCTGACCACGCGTATCCGCCAGCTTGAAGCCGACCTGGGCGTCTCTCTGTTTATTCGCGAAAACCAGCGACTCAGGCTGTCACCAGCCGGGCATAACTTTTTACGTTACAGCCAGCAGATCCTGGCGCTGGTCGATGAAGCCCGCATGGTGGTTGCCGGAGAGGAACCGCAAGGACTGTTTTCACTCGGCGCGTTAGAAAGTACTGCCGCCGTACGTATCCCCGCGCTGCTGGCGGGTTATAACCAGCGTTACCCTAAAATTCAGTTCGCGTTAACGACCGGTCCTTCCGGCGCCATGCTGGATGGCGTGCTCGAGGGAAAGCTGAACGCCGCCTTTATTGATGGCCCGCTAATGCATCCGGGGCTGGAAGGTATACCGGCTTACCGGGAAGAGATGATGATCGTCGCGCCACACGGCCATTCCGTCGTTTCGCGGGCCAGCGAGGTGAATGGTTGTAACATCTATGCTTTTCGCGCCAACTGTTCTTACCGACGGCATTTCGAAAGCTGGTTTCATGCCGATGGCGCAACCCCAGGTACGATTCACGAAATGGAGTCATATCATGGAATGTTGGCGTGCGTAATTGCCGGCGCAGGTATTGCGCTGATGCCAGCAAGTATGCTCAACAGTATGCCAGGACATCATCAGGTGGAAGCCTGGCCGTTGGCGGAGAAGTGGCGCTGGCTTAGCACATGGCTAATGTGGCGGCGCGGGGCGATGACGCGCCAGCTTGAGGCCTTTATCGAGTTACTTAACGCCCAACTGGCGAGCGTCGACTGAAGACGAAACGGCCTGCGAAGTAAATGAGAAGCAGGTCACAAAATGATTGTCTTTTCGCCAGTAAACGTTTTAAGATCGCGGCCTCACCTTCTCGCAACTAACCCGAAATATTTTTATGACAATCAATCCAGTTTCCCGCAAGGTCGCGTGGCTACGGGTAGTTACGCTTGCTATTGCCGCTTTTATTTTCAATACCACGGAATTTGTGCCGGTTGGTTTGCTGTCAGACATTGCTGAAAGCTTTCATATGCAAACCGCGCAGGTCGGCATCATGCTAACCATTTACGCCTGGGTAGTTGCCGTCATGTCGCTGCCTTTTATGCTTCTTACCAGTCAAATGGAGCGCCGTAAGCTACTTATTTGTCTGTTTGTTTTGTTTATTGCCAGCCATGTGCTCTCCTTTCTGGCATGGAACTTTACCGTGCTGGTCATTAGCCGTATTGGCATCGCTTTCGCCCACGCTATTTTCTGGTCGATAACCGCCTCGCTGGCGATCCGCCTGGCCCCTGCCGGGAAACGCGCGCAGGCATTAAGTCTGATAGCGACCGGCACCGCGTTGGCCATGGTGCTTGGGCTGCCGATAGGTCGCGTTGTTGGTCAGTATTTTGGCTGGCGCACCACCTTTTTTGCCATCGGCATGGGCGCATTAATTACGCTGCTATGTCTGATTAAGCTTCTACCGAAATTGCCGAGCGAGCATTCCGGCTCACTAAAAAGTTTACCTTTGCTATTCCGGCGCCCGGCGCTGATGAGCCTCTATGTACTGACCGTCGTTGTGGTGACTGCGCATTACACAGCTTATAGCTATATTGAGCCGTTCGTTCAGAATGTCGCCGGGCTCAGTGCGAATTTTGCTACCGTCCTGTTACTGATCCTGGGCGGCGCCGGGATCATCGGCAGCCTCGTGTTTGGTAAACTGGGTAATCGCCATGCCTCGTCGCTCGTCAGTATCGCTATTGCCCTGCTGGTTGTCTGTTTGCTTCTGCTGCTGCCTGCGGCGGATAGCGAAGCGCATCTGGCCATACTGAGCATTTTCTGGGGCATCGCAATTATGGTGATAGGGCTCGGTATGCAGGTGAAAGTACTGGCGCTGGCCCCGGACGCGACCGATGTCGCAATGGCGCTATTTTCAGGCATCTTTAATATTGGTATTGGCGCTGGCGCGCTGGTAGGCAATCAGGTGAGTTTACACTGGTCAATGTCGGCCATCGGCTATATTGGCGCCATACCCGCCTGTGCCGCGCTGGTATGGGCTGTGCTCATATTCCGCAAATGGCCAGTGACGCTGGAAGAACAACCGCATTAAGACATTCGTCTGCCGGGAACAGGTTTCCGGCAGACGACAATGCGCCTTAGTGGTACGTTTTAATAATTTCCAACACGCCGTTGATAATAAATTGCACGCCCATACACACCAGCAGGAATCCCATTAAGCGGGAGATCGCTTCAATCCCCCCTTTACCCACCAGCCGCATAATAGCGCCAGAACTGCGTAAGCATCCCCACAGGATCACCGCCACGGCAAGAAAAATAATCGGCGGCGCGACCATAATGACCCAGTCGGGAAACTCGCCGCCATGACGCACCGTGGAAGCGGAACTGATGATCATTGCGATGGTCCCCGGTCCTGCGGTGCTTGGCATAGCCAGTGGAACAAATGCAATATTAGCCGTCGGTTCGTCTGCCAGCTCCTCCGATTTGCTTTTCGCTTCCGGCGACTCATGCGCCTTCTGCTGCGGAAAAAGCATTCTGAAGCCGATAAACGCCACGATTAACCCCCCGGCGATCCGTAGCCCTGGAATCGAAATACCGAAGGTGTTCATGACTAACTGCCCGGCGTAGTACGCCACCATCATAATAGCGAAGACATAAACCGAAGCCATATAGGACTGCCGGTTGCGTTCCGCACTATTCATATTGCCCGCAAGGCCAAGAAACAGCGCCACGGTGGTTAGCGGATTGGCTAACGGGAGCAGTACGACCAGCCCCAATCCAATCGCTTTAAACAAATCCATCATAATACTATCTCTTACCCATCAGCGTTTCATGAACCGGAAGTATAAAGTGAAATTGCCCAGGCGCGCCATTTCGCCAGTGTGCAAGTTAATATCCTCTACAACCTATAACCTGTAATTATCAATTAGTTACAAGTTATCACAGCACAATACCCCGGACGCCTTTTAGCAAATCGTGGCATCGGCCAATTCATTTAGTTGACTTATACTTGCCTGGGCAATAGTATCTGACGAAATTAATTACTTGCCGGGGCAACCATTTTGAAAAGCACCAGTGATCTGTTCAATGAAATCATTCCGCTGGGTCGCTTGATCTACATGGTAAATCAAAAAAAAGATCGCCTGTTAAATAACTATTTATCCCCGCTGGATATCACCGCAACACAGTTTAAAGTGCTTTGCTCGATACGCTGCGCGGGATGTATTACCCCGGTTGAACTTAAAAAAGTGCTGTCTGTCGATCTCGGCGCATTGACGCGAATGCTCGACCGCCTGCTGTGCAAAGGCTGGATCGAAAGACTGCCGAATCCTAATGACAAACGCGGCGTACTGGTGAAGCTAACGCCGGACGGCGCGGCAATTTGTGAGCAATGTCATCAACGACCAGGGCAAGACCTGCATCAGGAATTAACAAAAAACTTAACGGCGGACGAAGTGGCAACGCTTGAGTATTTGCTCAAGAAAATTCTGCCGTAGACAAAAAAGAGGTATGACGATGTCCAGACGCAACACTGACGCTATTACTATTCATAGCATTTTGGACTGGATCGAGGATAACCTGGAGTCGCCGCTCTCACTGGAAAAAGTGTCTGAGCGTTCAGGATATTCCAAATGGCACCTGCAACGGATGTTTAAAAAAGAGACCGGTCATTCATTAGGCCAATACATCCGCAGCCGTAAAATGACGGAAATCGCGCAAAAATTAAAAGAGAGCAACGAGCCCATTCTCTATCTGGCGGAACGCTATGGCTTTGAGTCACAGCAAACATTGACCCGGACGTTCAAAAACTATTTTGATGTGCCGCCACACAAATACCGGATCACCAATATGCATGGCGAATCACGGTATATGCTGCCGCTGAACCATGGCAACTACTAGTTTGTTTATGCGCCACGCGAAGAGCACCATGAAAATGCTGTTTCCCGCCCTGCCGGGTCTGTTACTTATCGCCTCCGGATATGGCATTGCAGAACAAACTTTGTTACCTGTGGCGCAAAATAGCCGCGATGTGATGCTTCTGCCCTGTGTAGGCGATCCGCCAAATGACCTTCACCCCGTGAGCGTGAACAGCGATAAGTCAGATGAATTAGGCGTGCCCTATTATAACGACCAACACCTTTAACCTCTTTGCCCCGTTTTGCGGGGCATTTTTTTAGTACCGTCTGGCTATGACAAGTCCGCCGCTATTACCCCGCGGCATGGTCTGAAATTAGCGTTTGTCTTCTTAGTAACATAATGCCTCATCCCCTGACACGCGCAGTACGGCGCACACGAAATCCAAACACATTGATATAGAGTCCAGCCATAATCAGTACTGCGCCCGCAAGTTGCATCCCGGTCAACGTTTCCCCGAGTAACACCGCGGCGCTCGCCAGCCCGACAACCGGCACCAGCAATGATAACGGCGCTACGCGCCAGGTCTCATAACGTCCCAGTAACGCGCCCCAGATGCCGTAGCCAAGTATAGTGGCGACAAAAGCCAGATACAGCAGCGACAATATCGTCGTCATATCAATGGTAATAAGGCTTTGCGTAATGTGATCCGCCCCCTCCAGTAGCAGCGATGACAGCAGGAACGGCAGGATCGGGATCAGCGCGCTCCAGACCACCAGCGACATCACCGCCGGGCGCGGGCTATGTTGCATAATTTTTTTATTAAAGATATTGCCGCAGGCCCAGCTAAATGCCGCCGCCAGAGTCAGCATAAATCCCGACATCGCTATATGCTGTCCGTTGAGACTGGCTTCAATCAATACCAGTACACCTATAATCGCCAGGGCGATCCCCGCCAACTGCTTACGTTGTAACCGCTCGCTAAAAACAAACGCCCCCAAAGCCATGGTAAAAAAGGCCTGCGCCTGTAATACCAACGACGCCAGTCCTGCGGGCATACCAAACTTTATCGCGCAAAAGAGAAAGGCGAACTGCCCAAAGCTTATCGTCAGGCCATAGCCCAGCAACAGCGTAAGCGGGACTTTAGGCCGGGCGACAAAGAAAATTGCCGGAAACGCCACCAGTAAAAATCGTAATCCTGCCAGCAATAATGGCGGCATATGGTGCAGGCCTACTTTGATGACAACAAAATTGAGCCCCCATACGACAACCACCAGTAACGCCAAAAAACCGTCTTTACGCGACATCATCGGCCCCTGTCATTATTAAAATTTTGTAAAAAGGTAAGTTATCGGAAATCAGTGCGCCATAACAGGACTTTTCTTTTTACCGTGAGCATGGCATTGAACAACACACGATGGGCAAAATCCTGCGTTATGGTATGTTAAGACTACGCTATAGCGTATAGACATCATGCTTTTGCGGGCACGGTAGATTAAAACGTCCCGATACGTAACCTCCATTTCAGGCAGGAAAAATGAATCCAGGATTGAGACGTTCGACGTTGGCTCTACTCGCCTCATCGCTGTTATTGACAATTGGACGCGGCGCCACGCTCCCCTTTATGACCATCTATCTTAACCGTCAGTACGGTTTAGGCGTGGATCTGATTGGCTACGCGCTGACCAGCGCGTTAACAATCGGCGTCGTCTTTAGTCTTGGCTTTGGAATTCTGGCGGACAAGTTTGATAAAAAGCGCTACATGTTACTCGCAATTATCGCCTTCGCCTGCGGATTTATCGCCATCCCAATGGTGCATAATGTCGTACTGGTTGTCCTGCTTTTTGCGCTTATTAACTGCGCCTATTCGGTTTTTTCTACCGTACTGAAGGCCTGGTTTGCCGATAACCTCACCGCGACAACAAAAACACGGATTTTTTCGCTCAACTATACTGTACTCAACATCGGCTGGACGGTTGGCCCGCCGCTCGGCACGCTGCTGGTGATGCAAAGCATCAATTTACCCTTCTGGCTTGCCGCCATCTGTTCCGCATTCCCGCTGGTCTTTATTCAGGTATGGGTGACACGATCGGTTGCCGCCAGCGAGGGGAAAAATGCCGCTATCTGGTCTCCCTCCGTTCTGCTGCGCGACAAAGCATTATTGTGGTTTACGCTTTCGGCATTTCTGGCCTCCTTTGTGGGGGGCGCCTTTGCGTCCTGTATTTCACAGTACGTTATGGTCGTTGCCGATAGCGGCTTCGCGGAAAAAGTGGTAGCCGTCGTCCTGCCGGTTAATGCGGTTATTGTGGTCAGTTTGCAATACGCCGTGGGCCGTCGACTTACCGCCGTCAATATTCGACCAATGATGACGACCGGCACCGTCTTTTTTATCGCCGGGCTCATCGGATTTATTTTTTCAGGCGACAATCTGTTTTTTTGGGGGCTTTCAGCGGCAGTATTCACGATTGGCGAAATTATTTATGCCCCCGGCGAATATATGTTAATTGACAACATTGCGCCTGCCGGGATGAAAGCCAGCTATTTTTCAGCGCAATCGCTGGGCTGGCTGGGTGCGGCGGTAAACCCGCTGGCCAGCGGCGTCATCCTGACGACGCTTCCCGCCTGGTCGCTTTTCGTTGTCCTGATAATCGCCATTGTGTTCGCCTGGGCACTGATGTTAAAAGGAATGCGGATTACCCCTACGCAGCAGGCTATCACCTGTTAATTATCTGCAGCCAGTGATGTGCGCAGTTTCTGGCGCACTGGGTTAACCCTATATATTGCAGGCTAATTATCTGCTGTCATTGCGGTAATTCAGGAATATTCCTGGGCGCTGACGAAAATATTCTAATGCTTTACCCTTCCAGTAAAATAAATACGCAATTCAGACTTTGCTTAAGTATAAATTAGTACTATAGTCTGTACGAGGTTTTTTAAAAAAGAGGATGCACACTAAAATAAGGAGAAACGAGATGTTAGGCAGTATTAACCTTTTTATCGTTGTATTAGGAATTATTTTATTTTCCGGATTTCTGGCCGCCTGGTTCAGTCACAAATGGGATGATTAATGAACGGAGATAATCCCTCGCAGAGCCGGCCCCTTGCTGCATCGTTGCGCAAGGGGCCGCTTTTGTCTGGATGGCAGGCAAAAAAAACCGCCGGTTCACCAGCGGTAAATGCTTGCATGGATAGATTTGTGTTTTGCTTATACGCTACCGGGCAAATTCTTGCGAGGATAACGGATCGCTAACGACTGTAGCACCGTCAATATCAATGAAGCTTAAACGATACGCAACCAGACCTGAATAAGACATTATGGGACCTTTTGTCCCCCAGGCGCTTTTACAAGACCCATGGTATCAGGCCAGCCGCATGCCCCGTATGGCTGACCTGGAGATTGCCGGTTAGCGCGCGTTATTTTTGCAGTCGGTTCACGCGAACAAGCGGTTCCTTCGCTTTCTTGTCCAGACTACCGTTAATGTTGATCATTTGATCCGGCTGAACTTCCCGCCCATCAAATACGGCGGAAGGAATTATCACGTTAATCTCGCCGGATTTATCACGAAATACATAGCGATCGTCGCCTTTATGATCAATAAGGTTGCCGCGCAGCGAAACGGTCGCGCCATCATGCAGGGTTTTTGCCTGTTCGATGGTCATTTTTTCTGCATCATCCGTACCGCGATAACCATCCTCAATAGCATGAGGCGGCGGCGGTGCCACGTCTTTTTTTAATCCCCCTTGATCATCCGCTAGCGCGTAAGGCATTATCAGAAAACTTAAAAATGCAGCCACCTGTAGTTTCATGCTCTCTCCTTAATAACGTCTATTTGACGTATTAAGTCTGGCCGCTATTTTTAGTTTTTACAAACATGAATTTACCCGCAGAATATTAAGCAATAAAATCAACCCATCCGGATTAATATGCAACCGATATCAGCGCCGGTGAGCGCGAAAGCGTAACGGCGTAATAGTTAACTTGCCACATAGCTGAAGTCATATGCATCAACGTCTGGATAGCAATTCAGAATAATCGGCTTTATTTTTTGAGGATAATGGCCTTACGCATAATCAATGACAGTCATCGCCGTAAGAAAGTAAGCAAGTTATGGAACAGCGGGTTTGTTGGTAACTGGATAAAATAATCATTCACTGCCAATGTCATAAAATAAATATGCCATACTTGAGAAGAACGAACATATTTCATTTGTCTCTGTAACGGAAAAATAAACGATGAGATTAGAACAGCACGATATTGTCACCCTTGATGAAGCCGAATCCGTCGATAGCCTGACAAAAAAACTTGGTGATTTACTGGTTAACCAGAAACTCCGTCTGACCACTGCAGAATCCTGCACTGGCGGGAAACTGGCTTCAGCATTGTGCGCAGCAGAAGATACGCCCTCATTTTACGGTGTGGGTTATGTCACCTTTACTGATGAAGCCAAAGCAAAAATCTTACGCGTACAACGCCACAGTCTTGCCGAACATACCGCCGTCAGCGAAGCGGTCGTTACTGAAATGGCACAGGGCGCTAAGGATCAGGCTGAGGTCAATATCAGCATAGCAATCAGCGGCTATGGCGGTCCGGAAGGCGGCGAAGATGGCACGCCGGCGGGCACAGTTTGGTTTGCCTGGAATATTAACAATACAACTTTTACAAGCCGACAACATTTCAACGGAGATTGTCAGGAAGTATTGGAAAAATGCGTACGCTTCGCCCTCGCTGAATTGCTTTTTCTGTTAACGAAGAAAGCATAAACAATAATTTCATCTGACCGGTCAGAACAACTCCCGGTCAGAATAAAAAAATGCGAGCCTATGGCCCGCATCGTATGTGCAATATTTCAGAATATATTTACGAAATATCAGGAGTAAAATTAATTGCCGGATTTCCGTCCGCCACTGTGGCTATTCTGGCCACCTTTTTTACCCGCTTCAGATGCACGTTGTGGGTCGTTTTTAAAGTTCCCACCACTATGCTGGCCGCCTTTACGACCTGCTTCTGAGGCTTTCTCTTTATCTTCTGCAAAATTACCGGAACCGCCGCGATGTTCTGCCATAATATAATCCTCATGATGATGTTGCGTTTTAAATATGATATGTCTTCTCATATCATGTGATACAGTTCTAAATCTAGTCGCCCTGTGCGCAGTGTCAAATTCATTTCTGCATTATTTACATAATACCACCACATGGCGGAAAATATATTTTTTGAAAACATCAACAGCGAAGCGGTAATAAATCTTTGGCAATCAAGCCACCACGAGAAAATAAGTAGAAAAATCCGAATGCACACCCTTGTTATATTCAGACAATTTAACCCCATAAATTTAACTGGCTGTCATCAGAAGTGCAGGATTCATTTTCAGGCGGTTGTTCGACAGTGCCGAACAACCGTATCAGCTTAGCGATCGAGCCCACGATATTGCAACATGGGGTCAATATGCGGTTCATGTCCACGCCAGTCTGAATAAAGCGTTTCTAAATCAGTACTATTCCCCCGGGAAAGGATAGCATCACGAAAACGCTGCCCGTTTTCACGCGTCAGGCCGCCCTGCTCTACAAACCATTGATAACCGTCATCCGCTAACATTTGCGTCCAAAGATAGGCGTAGTATCCCGCTGCGTAGCCGCCGCCGAAGATATGGGCAAAATAACTGCTGCGATAGCGGGGCGGCACCGCCGGTAAATCAAGATGCTCGGCGGCCAGCGCCTGCTGCTCGAACTCAGCGACAGACTGCTCTGCTACGCTCTCCTCCAGCATATGCCAGCGCATATCCAGCAATGCGGCGCCGAGCAATTCAGTCATATCGTAACCTTTATTAAATAAACTCGCCTTGCGCATTTTTTCCTGTAAATCAGCAGGCATTTTTTCACCGCTGTCGACATGACGCGCGTAGCGTTCGAACACACGTGGATGGCTCGCCCAATGCTCATTAATCTGGGAGGGAAACTCGACAAAGTCGCGGGGCGTATTGGTACCTGAAAGCGTGGCATAGCGCTGGACGGCAAACAAACCATGTAACGTATGACCAAACTCATGGAAGAGCGTAATAACGTCGTCCCAAAGCAGTAATGCAGGCTGCCCATCAACCGGTTTCTGATAGTTACATACATTGTATATAACGGGCCGGGTTTCATTGAGTGTGGATTGCTCAACAAAATTCCCCATCCACGCGCCGCCGCTTTTCGAGTCCCGCGCGAAGAAGTCGCCATAAAATAACGCCATGCCGACACCATCGGAGTCGAAAATCTCCCACACCCGAACATCAGGGTGATACACCGGAATGTCAAAACGCTCGACGAAGGTGATGCCGAATAGCTGGTTGGCGGTCCAGAAAACCCCCTCTTGCAACACCGTATTTAAGGCAAAATAGGGCTTCAGTTGCGCTTCATCTAACGCATATTTTTCCCGCCGTACCTGTTCGGCATAGAACATCCAGTCCCAGGCCTGAACGGTGTAGCCGCCCTGCTCACCATCAATGACGTTCTGAATTTCCGCCTGTTCATTGAGTACACGCTGACGCGCTGGCGGCACAATGCCACGCATAAAGCTCAGTGCGGCTTGCGGCGTTTTCGCCATCTGATCGGCCATTTTCCATGCGGCATAATTGGGGAAACCCAGCAGTTTTGCCTGACAGCGACGAATCTCTACCAGACGCTGAACGATAGCGCGGGTATCGTGGGCATCTCCTTTTTCCGCCCGAGTCCATGACGCTGCGAATAAATTTTCGCGGGTCTGGCGATCGCGCAGCGTAGCAAGCGCAGGCTGTTGCGTCGTATTAAGGAGCGGAATGAACCAACGCTCCTCCAGGCCTTTTTCACGCGCCGCTTCAGCAGCGACGGTCATTTCTTCCGGGCTTAATCCTGCCAGGCAATGCGCGTCATCGACCGCCAGCCCGCCCGCTTTACTTGCCGCCAGCAGACGCTGATTAAACTGACTCATTAGGGTCGCGGATTCAGTATTCAATACTTTCAGTCGCGCTTTATCCTCTTCGGCAAGCTGCGCGCCTGCCAACACAAAACGCTGATGGATAACATCGACCAACCGTAGCGACTCATCATCCAGCCCCAGTGAGTGACGCTGTTGCCAGACGGCATCCACGCGAGCGAATAACGCGCTATTCAGATAAATATCGTTGGAGAGCGCCGCCAGCTCGGCAGAAAAGGCCTCATCCAACCGCTGGAGTTCATCGTTAGTGTGCGCGGCCGTCATCGCGAAAAAAACGCTGGTGACGCGTGACAGAAGCGCCCCGCTTTGCTCCAGCGCCAGAAGCGTATTCGTAAAATCAGGGGCCGCCGGATGATTGACGATGGCCTCGATTTCCACGCGTTTTTGCCGCACGCCCTCATCAAAAGCAGGACGATAATGGCAATCTTTGATCCGATCAAAACGCGGTGCCTGATAGGGCAACATACTCTGGTCTAACAAAGGATTCGTCGACATTTTTCACTCCTGAAAATAGGTTGATCATAAGAGTAAGCTTCCCCCTAGGCTGACCGCAACCGTGTTAACCAGGATTACCCTTTCATAAACGCCGCGTGCTATGGTAATACAACACAAAAAGCGTTGAGGAACTGTGTGATGATCGTTTTAGTAACTGGAGCAACCGCAGGGTTTGGCGAGTGCATTGCACGCCGTTTTGTTGAGAATGGACATAAAGTCATTGCCACGGGACGTCGTCATGAACGCCTGCAAGCGTTAAAAGATGAGCTTGGCGAGAACGTATTGACCGCCCAACTGGACGTGCGCAACCGCGCGGCCATCGAAGAGATGATGGCCTCTCTGCCTGCGCAGTGGCGCGATATTGATGTGCTGGTCAATAACGCCGGTCTGGCGCTGGGTCTTGAACCGGCGCATAAAGCCAGCGTAGAAGACTGGGAAACTATGATCGATACTAATAATAAAGGCTTAATTTATATGACCCGCGCCGTGCTGCCAGGAATGGTCGAACGTAATCGCGGTCATATCATTAACATCGGTTCAACCGCCGGCAGTTGGCCTTATGCTGGTGGCAACGTCTATGGCGCGACGAAAGCCTTTGTGCGCCAGTTTAGCCTGAATTTGCGCACGGATTTACACGGCACGGCGGTTCGCGTGACCGACATTGAACCGGGTCTGGTTGGCGGTACCGAGTTTTCCAGCGTCCGTTTCAAAGGCGACGATGAGAAAGCGGGTAAAACCTACGAAAATACCACCGCGCTCACGCCAGAAGACATTACCGAAGCGGTATGGTGGGTGGCCACACTCCCCGCGCATGTGAATATTAATACCGTTGAAATGATGCCTGTTACCCAATCCTTCGCAGGGCTCAGCGTCCACCGTAGCTAAGGGGTTATACCCGGTCTGCGGGCCGGGTAATCCCTGGCAAACGTATCTGCAACCAGAAACATGATCGGTATAGACCACCACGGAAAAGTGGTAGAGTATCCGGGTCAACCGCCTAAAAAGTAAGAATGAATGACCGTCGAAACGCAGCTTAACCCTACACAGCCTGTCAACCAGCAAATTTACCGTATTCTTCGGCGTGATATCGTGCATTGTCTTATCCCGCCTGGCACACCGCTATCAGAAAAAGAGGTCTCAACCCGTTTTAACGTTTCGCGTCAACCGGTGCGCGAGGCTTTTATAAAGCTGGCGGAAAATGGGTTGATTCAGATCCGCCCTCAGCGCGGTAGTTATGTGAATAAGATTTCGCTTTCTCAGGTACAGAATGGCTGCTTTGTTCGGCAGGCTATCGAATGCGCGGTGGTCCGCCGTGCGGCGGCGATGATCACCGACAACCAGTGCTATCAACTGGCGCAAAACCTGCACCTGCAACATATTGCCATCGAGCGCAAACAGATTGATGATTTTTTCCAGCTTGATGACGATTTCCACCAAAAACTGGCGCAGATCGCCGATTGCCAGTTAGCGTGGGATACCATTGAAAATATCAAAGCGACAATCGACCGGGTTCGCTATATGAGTCTGGATCATGTTTCTCCGCCGGAGATGTTGTTGCGCCAGCACCATGATATTTTCTCCGCACTGGAAAATCGTGACGGCAATGCGGTTGAGAGCGCAATGACCCAGCATTTGCAGGAAATTAGCGAATCCGTTCAGCTTATCCGTCAGGAAAACAGCGGCTGGTTTAGCGAAGACTAACCCCCTTTAACGTCGGGGTGAGACGCCTTCTCCGCTTTCTCACCCTGCACATTCCCGCCTAAAAAGCCGTGAGCTTGATCAAAAACAAAAAAAATTCGCAACGATAAGCGTATTTATATGTCGCCCGTCATGCGGGGAAACCTGCGGGCTTTGGCTGTAAGTTTGAAAGGAGAAAACACCATGATGACATACGATCGTAACCGTAACGCAATCACTACCGGTAGCCGGGTCATGATAAGCGGCACGGGTCATACCGGGATTATCAAAGCCATTGAGAGCGAAGGTCTGGATGCAGGTCAAATTCGCCGCGGCAAAACGGTGATTGTCGAAGGTTGTGAAGGTAAATTCGCGCCGGTCGAACTGATTCGTCTTGGCATGAACTGATACCACTGGCCGCTAAGAACCGCTCCGGCCTTCCCGGTAGCATAATGCTACCGGGTCTCTGTTACGCTACTTCAACCGCTCGGCATATTTCGCCACGCTCGCTTTCGCGCCATATGTCAGTAAACTGTCATAGGCTTCTTGCACTTTTTGCGTAAACCGCGCCACCTGCGGCAAATCGTTGCCGAAAATTTCAGCCATTCCCAGCAGCGCCTTAACACGACTGGCGCCTTCTTCACTGTTTGCCACGGCGCGCTGAATAACCGGCAATAGCGGATCGCTGACGTCGATCGCCTTGCCCTGTTCATCCACGCCGCCAACGTAACGCATCCACCCCGCCACGCCCAGCGCCAGCAAATCAAAATCGCTATGATTAGCAAGATGCCAGCGAACGGAGTCCAGCATACGCTGCGGAAGTTTCTGGCTACCATCCATCGCAATCTGCCAGGTACGATGACGCAGCGCCGGATTACAGTAACGCGCAATCAACTGATCGGCATAACGCTGTAAATCTACCCCCTGGACTTTCAGCGTTGGCGCCTGCTCGCGTAACATTAACGCCTGCGCGGTCAGACGATAGTTGTCGTCAGCCATGCAGTCATTAATATGCTGATAGCCGGCAAGATACCCCAGATAAGCCAGGAATGAATGACTGCCGTTAAGCATTCGCAGTTTCATCTCTTCAAACGGAACCACGTCGGCGACCAACGTCGCGCCCGCGTTTTCCCACAGCGGACGACCCGCCACAAACGTATCTTCTATCACCCACTGACGAAACGGTTCGCAGGCGACGCCAGCCGGATCGCGCACGCCGGTCAGTTGTTCGATTTTATCCAGCGTCTCCGGCGTGACCGCAGGGACAATCCGATCAACCATGGTTGACGGAAATGTCACGTTTTGCTCGATCCATATCGCCAGTTCCGCATCCACCTCCCGGGCATAAGCCGTCACAACCTGACGCGTCACATGCCCATTTTCCGGCATGTTGTCGCAGGACATCACGGTAAATGCCGGTAAGCCTGCGGCTTTACGACGCGCTAACGCTTCGACAATAATACCCGGTGCCGTTAGCGGTTGATGCGGATTTTGCAGGTCGGCGGCAATCATGGGATGTTCCAGCAGAAGTTGGCCCGTGGCTGGCGAATGACAATACCCTTTCTCGGTAATGGTCAGAGACACAATCGCTATTTGCGGTTCGCACATCGCCGCCAGCACACGTTCCAGACCATCAACCTGAACATGCAACGCCGCTTTGACGACGCCCACCAAACGCGCCGTCCAGGCATCCGCCGACATCTCCGCCACGGTATAGAGGTTATCCTGCTGCTTTAGATCGGCAATCTGCTGTTCGCCGCCAATAAGATTAACCTCATAATAGCCCCAGTCGCTATGCTGCTCCGCAGCCAGAATATCTGTATAAACCCCCTGATGCGCGCGATGAAACGCGCCAAAACCGAGATGGACCATCCGCGCCGCCAGCGCCGCACGATCGTAATCAGGAAGCGTCGCCTTTGCCGATAAAAGCCTGTTTTGCATTTTATAACCTCTATATTCTGAAAGCGGAACAGTCGCAGAGTAACGCCTGCCCTGGTGCATTTGGATTTACGCTAATTAAACAAAAGTGGCCGGACAGCATGGCCGAAACCGCATTAGCGTTCCGGCCATACCGCCGACACGATTTAACTCGTCTGGGTTGCGGAGTGGCGTAACTTCTCTGCCGCTGTCGCTTCCGCCGCATCCTCAGGCAAACTCAGATCGCGATCTCTGACCTCCGGCATCAACAGCGCAGAAATCAGACCAATACACGAGTAGAGCACCAGCATAATTAAGATGGGCAGCCAGGAATCGGTCATGTTACAAAAGATCCCTGCGAGGACGGGGCCAAAACCGACCGCCACCCCGGACTTTCTTTCAGATTCATTCGCAGCCAGATCGCGAATATCATAACAACGACGCTCGCCAGGAAAGGAATACGCCATCCCCAGGCGATCAGTTGTTCGCGTTCAAGCGCAAAGAACATCACCGCCCAGATCGCCGTCGCGCTCAACGTACCGCAATTGGTGCCCATCGCGACCAACGAGGAAATGATGCCACGCTTTCCTTTCGGCGCATACTCGGCCAGCATGGTACCCGCGCCGGAAATTTCCGCCCCGGCGCCCAGCCCCTGTATAATTCGCAATGTTACCAGTAATACTGGCGCAAAAATGCCGATTTGCGCATACGTCGGCAGTACGCCAATCAGCGTGGTGCAGATCCCCATCATGGTGATAGTAATAAACAATACTTTTTTTCGTCCGATGCGGTCGCCCATTTTACCAAAAACAAAGGCGCCGATAATTCTGGCTATATAACCTGCACCATAGGTGCCCATTGCCAGAATAAGCGCCATCGCGGCAGACTGTTCCGGGAAAAATATCTCATGGAAGACCAGAGCCGCGCCTAGTGAATATAACTGAAAATCCATAAATTCAAGCGCGGTGCCTAACCATCCAGATACGGCAGCGCGCACTAAATCCTGAGTCGATCGTTCATGCTTTATTTGTGTCATATAGGCAATCTCTAAGAGGTAAGATGCGTACCACTTACTCGCAATTATTTATATTATTTCGCAAAAGTGAGTAAAACTTTGCAGCATTGACGCTGGTCTTTCTCGAAAAGCTCAATCGCGTCGGTGACATGTTGATAATCAAATTTATGCGTTATCAGCTTATCCGGATCAATAAGCCCTTTATTCAGCCAGTCAATCACGACCGGGAATTTATTGGCATTAAGACGCGATGAATAAATAGCCAGCTCTTTTCCGGTAATACCCTGCTGTACAATCTCACACGGGTCGCTGGAAAATCCCATCAGGACAATGCGTGCCGCAGGCGATGCGAGGGTAATCGCCTCTTGCAGGATAGCGGGATGACAGGCGGCATCGACAATCAAGGTCGGTTTTAGCGCCTTCTGCTGTAGAAATTCCGCCAGTGAATGTTGACCATTATTGAGGGTCCAGTCAGCGCCGCTCTGCCTCGCCATCGCTAAACGCTCTTCAATGCGATCAACGACTATGACCGTTTTAACCTGATAAACCCCCTTCAGCGCCTGTACGGTCGTCAGTCCCATCGGGCCTGCGCCATAGATAAGCGCCACGTCCTGCTCGGTCGGATTCACCTGCCCCGTCACATTTGCCGCAATGGTAAACGGCTCAACCATGACGGCATGATGGTCTGCGATGTTGTCCGGTATGCGATGAGCATTACGGGCCGGCGCCACCGCATACTCGCTGAAACCGCCGTCACGATGCACACCCAGCACCACCAGCGAGGTACACACATTGGGTTTACCGACTGAACAAGGGTAACAATGCCCGCAACTGATCACCGGATCGACGGATACCCGTTCTCCTATCCGGTCGCGATTGACGTTGTCGCCTACCGCGTCGATGACACCGAAAAATTCATGGCCTATGACACGGGGATATTTTGCAAAGGGATTATGTCCCCGATAAATATGACTGTCGGAACCGCAGATACCCGCCAGTTTCACTTTAATACGAACTTCGCCCAGCGCAGGCTGCGGAAGCGCGCGCGTTTCGATAGTTAATGTATTCGGTTTTTCGATTACGATGCTTTTCATTTTTCGCTCCTTACCAGTTCCACAGTGTGCCGTCTTCCAGGCGGGCCACCGGCAAATAGGCTGGATCGTACGGATATTTCGCCGCCAGTTTTTCATCGAACTCAATGCCCAGTCCTGGCTTGTCGCCCGGATGCATATAGCCGCCCTCGAACGTCCAGTTATGCGGGAAAACCTCCAGCATCTGTTCGGAGTAGCCCATATACTCCTGTACGCCAAAGTTAGGCACCCACAGGTCGAAATGTAATGCAGCGGCCATACAAACCGGCGACAGATCGGACGGCCCATGCGAACCGGTACGCACCTGGTAGAGCGAGGCAAAATCGGCAATGCGGCGCATCCCGGTAATACCACCAGCATGGGTAAGCGTGGTGCGGATATAGTCAATCAATTGCTCTTCAATGAGCTGTTTGCAATCCCAGATACTGTTAAAGACTTCGCCTACGGCAATCGGCGTAACCGTATGCTGGCGGATCAGGCGGAAGCACTCCTGATTTTCAGCCGGCGTCGGGTCTTCCATCCAGAACAAACGATAGTCTTCAATACTTTTGCCAAAGCGGGCAGCCTCAATAGGCGTCAGTCGGTGATGCATATCGTGCAGAAGATGTTCATTAAACCCGAACGTATTACGCACGGCGTCAAACAGCTTTGGCGTAAAATCAAGATACTTTTCCGTTGACCACAATTGTTCTTCCGGCCACTGGCCTTTTGTCGCAGGCTCATAGGCCAGTCCCTTGCCTTTCGCCATGCCGTAGGTGGTTTTCATCCCCGGAACGCCGCACTGCACGCGGATTGCTTTGAACCCTTGCTCTTTATGACGCGCGTAGTCTTCCAGCACATCGTCGATGGTGTGGCCTGTGGTATGGCAATACACCATGACGCCTTCACGCGAAGCGCCGCCGAGTAACTGATACAACGGCATATTGGCGGCTTTGGCTTTAATATCCCATAGCGCCATATCAACCGCGGAAATGGCGGACATGGTGACAGGACCACGGCGCCAGTACGCGCCTTTGTAGAAGAACTGCCAAATATCTTCGATGCGGCGAGCATCCCGCCCGATGAGCTGTGGGCACAGGTGATCGGTAAGGTACGAGGCCACCGGGAGCTCGCGTCCGTTCAGGGTGGCATCCCCCAGACCGGTGATCCCGTCTTCCGTGGTTATCTTTAAGGTGACGAAGTTACGCCCTGGACACGTAACAAAAACTTCAGCCCCTACAATCTTCATTTTTATTCCTTACATCGCATTATGGGATGCAGGAAATTTACCCAACTGAGCTACTACCATACAAGTATATTGATGTAAAAAGCGCTGCCAGATCACAAAATGTTCTGGTCGCGCGGCAATGTTACGTACGTCCCCATCCGACGACGATAATCAGCATTCCACACAGCGCGATCAGCGCGCCGCTCCAGTCATAAACCGTGAGCCGGACGCCATCGACAACACGTAACCACAGGAGCGCAGTACAGACATATACCCCACCGTAAGCCGCATAAACCCGCCCACTCGCCGCCGGATGCAAGGTCAAAAGCCAGACGAATAACGCAAGTGACGCAGCGGCGGGCAGAAGCCACCACACGCTGGCGCCGCGCTTAATCCATAGCCAGGGAAGAAAACATCCAATGATTTCACAGAGGGCGGTGACAAAGAAAAGCAGAGTCGTCTTTAGCATGAGATTCATTTGGTTACGAAATGATAAGTGATAATACAACAGAATATCGTTACGGTTATCCGGCCATTCTTGTGTATATGCCAGGCATAAGGATTGGTGTAGAATTTACAGGTGGTTTACCGCTTTTTCCCCTCTAATGAAAGGATGTTGTGATGAACAATACGCTGAGCAAACGCCTGTGCCTGACGGCAATGCTTACGTTGGCGGCCGTTGTATATACTACTTCCGCATTCGCTGAAACCAGTAAACTGGTGATTGAATCGGGAGATAGCGCACAAAGTCGTCAGGAAGCGGCGATGGAAAAGGAACAATGGAACGACACTCGCAGTCTGCGTCAGAAAGTGAATACCCGCGCAGAAAAAGAGTGGGACAAAGCCGATGCCGCCTTTGATAACCGCGATAAATGCGAGCAAAGCGCCAACATCAACGCCTATTGGGAGCCCAATACGCTGCGGTGTCTGGATCGTCGTACAGGTCGCGTTATTACGCCCTAATGCAGGATAACTAAAAGGAAGTGTAAGGATACAGTATGACAAGTGACTACAAGGTCAGACTGCGCCCGCTTGAGCGTGAAGATTTACGATTTGTCCACCAGCTTGATAATAATGCCAGCGTTATGCGTTACTGGTTTGAAGAGCCGTATGAGGCTTTTGTCGAACTGTCGGATCTCTACGACAAACACATCCACGACCAAAGCGAACGGCGCTTTGTCGTCGAATGCGATGGTGAAAACGCCGGGCTGGTAGAACTGGTGGAAATTAACCATGTGCATCGGCGGGCGGAATTTCAGATTATTATCTCGCCGGAGTACCAGGGAAAAGGCCTGGCGTCACGCGCGGCCAAACTGGCGATGGATTACGGATTTACCGTACTCAATCTCTATAAATTGTATTTGATCGTCGATAAAGAGAATGAAAAAGCGATTCACATCTACCGTAAACTCGGGTTTAGAGTAGAAGGCGAGCTGATTCATGAGTTCTTCATTAACGGCGAATACCGTAACACCATCCGCATGTGTATCTTCCAGCAGCAGTATCTGGATGAACATAAAACGTCCGGTTCTACGCTCCTGAAACCCACCGCGCAGTAAACGCGGCGCGGTAGTCACGGAGAGTCGCACCGCGCCCGGTTTAGTAGTAATCGATACGATTTTTAATGGTGTAATGGTGGGACACTGCCGGCTTAACGCTCTCATCGACGATAACAAGCCGGCAGTCAACAGGGTTCGCGTACGCATCATATTCGCAGCTCTGTGTGACGTTGCCGACCTGTCGATCATCCACCCGGCTGACTGCCGTATAATCCAGCTTTTTACGCGGGTCCGCGGAGGGTTTTGCCGTCACAGAGAGCGTATTCTGCGAGTTTATGGTTGTCTTACCTAACGGATAGCCTTCGCTATCATAGCGGTACTCGACCTTCATCTCTTTGCCCGTCGCCGATACCACAAAACCGTTGTCGTCCGTTTCCCAGGTCACGCCCGCCGAAGGCAACGCCGCCAGCTGGCACTTCCCCTGTAACTGCACCTTTTTTTCCAGCGTCTGAGCATCCCGGTAATAATTGGCATCCAGCACGAGTGCCAGCCCCGTATTATTCTCCAGATCGTGTAACTCAAGCGTATCAAAACAGCCTTCCTGTGAAAGCGTACCGGTGACCTGCTTCGCCACTTCGCCATTCTCACTCATCAATGTCTGGCTGAAATCCTTTACCGGACCACGTAATGGATCAAAATCAAATTCGTTCGAAAAACTGGCCATTTCCGGCGTAAAAGACTCAAGGGATTTCGGGTTATCACAACCTGCCAGTATCATGCACAATAACGTCAGTAAAAGGGGTTTCTTCACACGTATCACCAGGATGAAAAGATATTTATCATCATATTAGCAAATACAGTTATTTACACGAAAAATGCTAAGCTTAGAACATCGTCATTAATCACAGGAGTTCATGATGAAAATCGCAACTGCAATAGCCGCTCTGGCGTTAGTTAGCGCCCCCTCGCTGGTGATGGCGGCACCGGGATCGTGCGAGAGAGTAAAAAGCGATATTGAACAACGTATCATCAATAACGGCGTGCCGGCGGATAATTTTACGCTCACTATCGTTCCTAACGACCAGGCCGATCAGCCGGACTCACAGGTGGTGGGCCATTGCGCGAACGACACGCATAAAATTCTTTATACCCGCACCAGCAGCGGCAATGCGCCAGCCAATACCTCTCCCGCTCAGGACGGTTCATCCGCCGAACCGCAATAACCTCCTCCTGCCTCCTGCCCTCCGGGTCCGGAGGGTAACGCTCTTTGACATGGATTAATAATCCTTACTCCCAAAGGGGTAAACTCATTACATCATTAGCATGTTAATAATTTCGTTATAGTTATCAATATATAGCGAAATAATAACGACAATGGAGTGAGTGATGCCCGGAGAAAAGCAACAAACAGGCGTTAGCCGCAGGACGTTAGTGAAATCAGCGGCGCTTGGCTCACTGGCGCTGGCTGCCGGAGGCGTATCTTTACCGTTTGGGATGCGTACCGCGGCCGCGGCGGTGCAGCAGGCCACGCGCAACGAAGAAGATAAAATCGTCTGGGGCGCCTGTTCGGTCAACTGCGGCAGTCGCTGCGCCCTGCGTCTGCATGTAAAAGATAATGAAGTCTGGTGGGTTGAAACTGATAACACTGGCGACGATGTCTACGGCAATCATCAGGTTCGCGCCTGTCTGCGGGGCCGTTCAATCCGTCGGCGCATTAACCATCCGGATCGCCTTAACTATCCCATGAAACGCGTTGGCCGCCGCGGCGAAGGCAAATTTGAACGCATTAGCTGGCAGGAAGCGCTGGACACCATTAGCGCCAGCCTGAAAAAAATCGTAGAGACCTACGGCAATGAAGCCGTCTATATCCACTATTCATCCGGCATCGTAGGCGGCAACATAACCCGCTCGTCGCCTGCCGCCTCGCCGGTGAAGCGTTTGATGAACTGCTACGGCGGTTCGTTGAATCAATACGGCTCATACAGTACCGCGCAAATTTCTTGCGCCATGCCCTACACCTATGGCTCCAACGACGGCAACAGCACGTCTGATATCGAAAACAGTAAACTGGTGGTCATGTTCGGCAATAATCCGGCTGAAACACGCATGAGCGGCGGCGGCATTACCTGGTTTCTGGAGCAAGCGCGTGAACGCTCAAATGCGCGCATGATCGTGATAGATCCGCGCTATACCGATACCGCTGCCGGACGTGAAGACGAGTGGATACCGATTCGCCCCGGCACCGATGCCGCGCTGGTGGCGGGAATTGCCTGGGTATTAATTAACGAAAATCTCGTTGACCAGCCTTTTCTCGACAACTATTGCATCGGCTACGATGAAAAGACCCTTCCGGCTGACGCGCCCCCCAATGGCCATTATAAGGCTTATATTTTGGGCCAGGGCGAGGACGGTATCGCCAAAACGCCGCAGTGGGCATCGCATATTACCGGCATCCCCGCCGATCGGATTATCAAACTGGCGCGCGAGATAGGCAGCGTCAAGCCGGCCTACATCTGTCAGGGTTGGGGGCCGCAGCGTCAGGCGAACGGCGAACAAACCGCTCGCGCCATCGCCATGTTACCGATTCTGACCGGCAACGTCGGCATTCATGGCGGTAATAGCGGCGCACGCGAATCCACTTACACCATTACCATTGAACGTCTGCCGGTCCTGGAGAATCCCGTTAAAACCGCTATCTCCTGCTTTAGCTGGACGGACGCCATTGCGCGCGGCCCGGAAATGACCGCCCTGCGCGACGGCGTACGCGGCAAAGATAAGCTGGATGTCCCGATCAAATTTCTATGGAACTACGCTGGCAACACCCTGATTAATCAGCATTCGGATATTAATAAAACCCATGAAATTCTTCAGGATGAAGCGAAATGCGAAATGATTGTGGTCATCGACAACTTTATGACCTCTTCCGCGAAGTACGCTGATATTTTACTGCCGGATCTCATGACCGTCGAACAGGAGGATATCATCCCCAATGATTACGCCGGCAATATGGGATATCTGATTTTTATCCAACCGGCGACGACGCCTAAGTTCGAGCGCAAGCCCATCTACTGGGTACTCAGCGAAATCGCCAAACGCCTCGGCGACGATGTGTATCAGCGTTTTACCGAAGGCCGTACCCAGGCGCAATGGCTGCAATATCTGTACGCCAAAATGCAGGCAAGAGATCCGGCATTGCCCGCGTATGACGAGCTAAAAAAAATGGGCATCTATAAACGCAAAGATCCCAACGGCCATTTTGTCGCCTATAAAAAATTTCGTGAAGATCCGCAGGCCAATCCGTTAAAAACGCCGTCCGGTAAAATCGAAATCTACTCGAGCAAACTCGCTCACATCGCCAGTACCTGGGAGCTGGCGGAAGGCGACGTGATAAGCCCACTGCCGATTTATACCCCTACTTTTGAAGGATGGGACGATGCGAAACGGAGCACCTTCCCGCTACAGCTGTTTGGCTTTCACTATAAATCCCGTACCCATTCAAGCTACGGCAATATTGATGTTCTGCAGGCCGCCTGTCGCCAGGAGGTGTGGATAAATCCGCTCGATGCGCAAAAACGCGGTATCGCGAATGGCGATAAGGTTCGCGTCTTTAACGATCGTGGAGAGGTGCGTCTACCCGCCAAAGTCACGCCGCGTATTCTGCCGGGCGTCAGCGCGATGGGTCAGGGCGCATGGCATAATGCGGATATGGCTGGCGATAAAATTGACCACGGCGCCTGCATCAATACGCTCACGACGCTGCGTCCTTCCCCCCTGGCAAAAGGGAATCCTCAACATACAAATCTGGTGGAAATCGAAAAAATCTAAGCCGCCTGCTCCGGGACGTTTTTACGCGCCCGGCGCTCCCCGTTTTGCGAACACAACGACATTTAAAACTCTTTTTTGGATGAGCATAGTGAGCTGTTATGAAAATCACCAACCCTGAGGCATTAATGGCGGCCAGTATCAGCCGACGAAACCTGGTGAAAACCTCCGCTATCGGTAGCCTTGCGCTTGCCAGTAGCGCTTTCACCCTTCCGTTCTCCCGCATCGCACACGCCGCAGCAGACCTCGCATCCGGCAATGTGGCAGAAAAAGCGGTCTGGAGTTCATGTACCGTTAACTGCGGCAGCCGCTGCCTGCTGCGCCTACACGTAAAAGATGACACCGTATATTGGGTTGAATCAGATACCACGGGCAACGATGAATATGGCAACCATCAGGTACGCGCCTGCCTGCGCGGCCGTTCTATTCGTCGCCGGATGAATCATCCCGATCGCCTGAAATATCCGATGAAACGCGTTGGTAAACGAGGAGAAGGCAAATTCGAACGTATCAGTTGGGATGAAGCGTTGGATACCATCGGCGATAACCTGAAACGTATCCTCAAGGACTACGGCAACGAAGCGGTACATGTCCTTTACGGTACCGGCGTGGACGGCGGCAATATTACCAATTCTAACGTACCGTATCGCCTGATGAACGCCTGCGGCGGCTATCTCAGCCGTTACGGTAGCTACAGCACCGCCCAAATCAGCGCGGCCATGAGCTATATGTTCGGCGGCAACGACGGCAACAGTCCGGATGATATCGCCAATACAAAACTGGTGGTGATGTTTGGCAATAACCCCGCGGAAACACGTATGAGCGGCGGCGGCGTGACATACTATGTCGAACAAGCGCGCGAGCGCTCCAACGCCCGGATGATCGTGATTGACCCGCGTTATAACGACACTGCCGCCGGCCGCGAAGACGAGTGGCTGCCGATTCGCCCTGGTACCGATGGCGCGCTGGCGGCGGCAATCGCCTGGGTGCTGATTACCGAAGATCTTATTGATAAACCGTTTCTGGATAAATACTGCATCGGCTACGACGAAACCACTCTGCCCGCCTCGGCCCCGCGTAACGCGCACTATAAAGCCTATATTTTGGGTCAGGGCGACGACGGTATTGCTAAAACGCCGCAATGGGCCGCGCAGATTACCAGTATTCCGGCGGAAAAAATCATTCAACTGGCGCGGGAAATCGGCTCGGCGAAACCGGCTTACATTTGCCAGGGCTGGGGACCGCAACGCCACTCTAACGGGGAGCAGACCGCACGCGCAATCGCCATGCTGTCTGTACTCACCGGTAACGTCGGCATAAATGGCGGTAATTCCGGCGTGCGCGAAGGCACCTGGGATCTGGGCGTCGAATGGTTTTCTATGCTGGAGAACCCGGTAAAAACCCAGATTTCGGTCTTTACCTGGACCGACGCTATCGATCATGGCGCGGAAATGACCGCCACACGCGACGGCGTGCGGGGAAAAGACAAGCTCGACGTGCCGATCAAATTTTTGTGGTGCTACGCCAGTAATACGCTGATCAATCAGCATGGCGACATCGCCCACACCCACGAGGTGCTTCAGGACGACAGTAAATGTGAAATGATCGTCGGCATCGAGCACTTTATGACCGCGTCGGCAAAATATTGCGACATTCTGCTGCCTGATTTAATGCCGACCGAGCAGGAAGATCTGATTTCCCACGAATCCGCAGGCAATATGGGCTATGTCATTCTTGGTCAGCCCGCCACCTCGCCGAAATTTGAAAGAAAGCCCATTTACTGGACGCTCAGTGAAGTGGCTAAACGGCTTGGTCCGGACGTATACCAGACCTTCACAGAAGGCCGCACGCAGCATGAGTGGGTCAAATACCTGCACGCAAAAACCAAAGCGCGTAACCCGGAAATGCCGGATTACGAAGAGATGAAACAGACAGGGATTTTCAAGAAAAAATGCCCGGAGGAGCACTACGTCGCTTTCCGCTCATTCCGCGAAGACCCTGCCGCCAACCCACTGAAAACGCCGTCCGGTAAAATCGAAATCTATTCCGAGCGTCTGGCAACCCTCGCCAACACGTGGGAGCTGAAGAAAGATGAGATTATCCATCCTTTACCCGCCTATACGCCAGGCTTTGACGGTTGGGACGATCCGCTTCGTCAGCGCTACCCGCTACAGCTAACCGGCTTCCACTATAAAGCGCGTACCCACTCCAGCTACGGCAATATCGACATCCTGCAACAGGCGTGTCCGCAGGAGATCTGGATCAACCCGATTGATGCGCAAGCGCGCGGCATTCAGCATGGCGACACCGTGCGGGTCTTTAACCAGAATGGAGAGATGCTCATTCTGGCAAAAGTCACGCCGCGCATATTGCCTGGCGTCACCGCTATCGGCCAGGGCGCCTGGTTAAATGCCGACATGTTTGGCGACAAAGTCGATCGCGGCGGCTCCATTAACATTCTGACGTCGCACCGGCCTTCCCCACTGGCGAAAGGTAATCCGTCACACAGTAATCTTGTTCAGGTTGAAAAGGCGTAAGGAGTAACCGATGACAACCCAGTATGGATTTTTTATTGATTCCAGTCGTTGCACCGGTTGCAAAACCTGCGAACTGGCCTGCAAGGACTACAAAGATCTCACTCCCGACGTCAGTTTCCGGCGGATATATGAATACGCAGGTGGCGACTGGCAGGAAGATAACGGCGTCTGGCACCAGAACGTCTTTGCCTATTATCTCTCCATTTCATGCAACCACTGCGAAGACCCGGCCTGTACCAAAGTCTGCCCGAGCGGCGCGATGCACAAGCGCGATGACGGTTTTGTGGTGGTGAACGAAGAGGTCTGTATCGGCTGCCGCTACTGCCACATGGCCTGCCCGTACGGCGCGCCGCAGTACAACGCCGCCAAAGGTCATATGACCAAGTGCGACGGCTGTTATGACCGGGTGGCGGAAGGCAAGAAACCGATCTGTGTCGAATCCTGTCCGCTGCGGGCGCTGGATTTCGGCCCGATAGACGAACTGCGCAAAAAACACGGTGAGCTGGCTGCCGTCGCGCCGCTGCCGCGCGCGCATTTCACGAAGCCGAATATTGTGATTAAACCCAACGCCAACAGCCGCCCGACCGGGGACACTACCGGTTATCTGGCCAATCCGAAGGAGGTATAAGATGGGAAGTGGATGGCATGAATGGCCGCTGGTCCTGTTTACGGTGCTGGGTCAATGTGTGGCCGGGGCGCTGATCGTGAGTGGATATGGCTGGTTAACCACGAAAGACGATGTGGCAAAACAACGCATCGTGCGCAGCATGTTTTTTCTGTGGCTGGTGATGGGACTGGGATTCCTCGCGTCGATTATGCATCTCGGCTCGCTGATGCGCGCGTTTAACTCGCTTAACCGCGTAGGCGCTTCCGCACTGAGTAATGAAATCGCCACAGGATCGGTGTTCTTTGCCGTAGGCGGCATCTGGTGGCTGGTGGCGGTACTCGGTAAAATGCCCCCGGCGCTGGGTAAAGTGTGGCTGCTGGTCAGTATGGCGCTCGGCGTTGCATTCATCTGGGCAATGACGCTTGTTTATCAGATAGATACCGTGCCAACCTGGTATAATGGCTACACCACGCTGGCCTTTTTCCTCACGGCATTCCTGTGCGGCCCGGTGTTTGCGGCGCTACTGCTACGCATCGCGCGCGTCCCATTTTGCAGCGTGACGTTTGCCAGTATTAGCGGCCTGGCGTTGGTGGTGTGCGTGGCGGTCATCGTACTACAAGGGCTGTCTCTCTCAACTATTCACAGTTCCGTGCAACAGGCCAGCCATCTCGCACCGGATTACGGTATGCTACAGGTCTGGCGCATTGTCTTGCTTGCTGCCGGATTAGGCTGCTGGCTATGTCCGCTAATCCGTCGCCGCGAACCGCATACCGTTGGTTTGCTGCTCGGTGTCGTGCTGGTGCTGGCAGGCGAAATTATTGGCCGCGGACTTTTTTATGGCCTGCATATGACCGTAGGTATGGCCGTCGCAGGTTAATTTATGCGTGCGGGGCGACCCGCACCTTTCGGGATTGTTTGAATGACCACTTTTTTACAACGTGATGATTTTGCAGTAACGGCGCGTGTTCTTGGCGCGTTGTTTTATTATTCGCCGGAAAGCCACGAAACCGCTCCTCTGGTCCAGGCGCTATTAAACGACGACTGGCAGGCGCAGTGGCCGCTTGATGCCGAGGCGCTTGCGCCTGTGGCGGCTATGTTTAAGACCCACAGCGAAGAGTCGTTGCCACAGGCCTGGCAGCGTCTGTTTATCGGCCCTTACGCTCTGCCGTCTCCGCCGTGGGGTTCCGTCTGGCTGGATCGTGAGAGCGTATTATTTGGCGATTCTACGCTGGCGCTACGTCAGTGGATGCGCGAAAACGGAATTCAGTTTGAAATGCAACAAAACGAGCCAGAAGATCATTTTGGGTCGCTGTTGCTGCTGGCGGCCTGGCTTGCCGAGAATGATCGTCATCATGAATGCGAACAACTCCTGGCCTGGCATCTGTTTCCGTGGTCGTCCCGCTTTCTGGACGTATTTATCGATCATGCCGGGCATCCGTTTTATCAGGCGTTGGGGCAACTGGCGCGTCTGACGCTGGCGCAATGGCAAGCTCAACTCATTATTCCCGTCGCTGTAAAACCGTTATTCCGTTAATCCCCACAAAAGGCAGGATTTTACCTGCCTTTTCTCTCATTGCGGCCTATTTTTATCTACAAAAAGTGACAACGTCACACCACGCTTCTATTTTTAAGATAATTCTTTATCGTGAATGTTCACGCTAAGCCGCATAAGGGCAAAACATAATTGTTAATAGATGTTTAACAGTGTTAAACATCACGCTCCGCTGGAATCCTTCCCAACCTGTTGCTATAGCTCAAAGCACCCTGCCGGAACATGGCATAACAACACGCGACTCTTAACGTCGCCATAACACATGCAAACAGGGAGACACACCGCAATGCACACCCTCACCCTAAAACGCGTACTTGGGTTCACTATCGTCATTTTGCTGTTACTGGCGCTGTTTATCTGGGGAATCGGTCTGGAGACGCTGAAAGCGCGTCAGGTCGATCTGCTGTATCTCGGACAACGGCATTTGATGCTGGTCTTTACGTCCATGTTTTTTGCTTTACTGGTCGGTATCCCGAGTGGGATTTTACTCAGCCGTCCTGCGGCAAAGGGATTTGCTGAATATGTCATGCAAATCTTTAACGTTGGTAATACCTTGCCGCCGCTGGCCGTCCTGGCCTTAGCGATGGTGATTATCGGGATCGGCGATACGCCCGCCATTGTCGCGCTATTTCTGGCTTCTCTTCTGCCTATCGTCCGCAATACCTATGCAGGCCTCTGTTCCGTTCCCGCCTCACTGATTGAAGCGGCGAACGGGATTGGGATGACAAAATGGCAGCGGCTTCGCCAGGTAGAGCTACCTAATGCGTGGCCAGTGATGCTGTCCGGTATTCGCATCGCGACCGCCATCAATGTCGGCACCGCGCCGCTGGCCTTTCTGATCGGCGCCAGCAGCTACGGCGAGCTGATTTTCCCGGGAATTTATCTCAACGATTTTCCGACGTTGATCCTCGGCGCAACGGCCACGGCGTTATTCGCGCTGATTCTTGACACTCTGCTTGCCTGGTTTGGGCGACGCCTTAGCCCTCATACCGTCTGAACGCATAAATAACAATAAGGAGCGTTAAATGAGATTCAAAAAACACCTGTTGGGATGGCTTGCCGCAACGCTGTTGTTCAGTAGCCAAACGCAGGCCGCGCCGCTGGTTCTCGCCACCAAAAGCTTTACCGAACAGCATATTCTTTCCGCTATGACCGTTCAGTATTTGCAGAAGAAAGGCTTTCAGGTTCAGCCGCAAACCAATATCGCCGCGGTGATTTCACGTAATGCGATGGTGAATAAACAAATTGATATTACCTGGGAATACACCGGTACATCGCTGATTATTTTCAACCGTATCGATAAGCGCATGAGTCCACAGGAAACCTACGACACGGTAAAACGCCTGGATGCGAAGCTGGGCCTGGTATGGCTCAAACCGGCTGACATGAACAATACTTACGCGTTCGCGATGCAGCGCAAACGCGCCGAGTCGGAAAATATCACCACCATCTCGCAAATGGTGGCAAAAATCGAACAGGTCCGGCAGAACGATCCTGACCACAACTGGATGCTCGGTCTCGATCTGGAATTTGCCGGGCGCAGCGACGGGATGAAGCCCCTTCAGCAAGCCTACCAGATGCAGCTCGATCGCCCGCAAATACGACAGATGGACCCAGGGCTGGTCTATAACGCCGTTCGGGATGGGCTGGTTGACGCCGGGCTGGTCTATACCACCGATGGACGGGTGAAAGGGTTTGATCTGAAAGTGCTGGAAGATGATAAAGGCTTCTTTCCAAGTTACGCTGTCACGCCCGTGGTGCGTAAAGAGGTGCTGGAAGCCAATCCTGGCCTTGATGACGCCTTAAACACCCTTTCCGGCCTGCTCAATAACGATGTGATATCGACCCTAAACGCCCAGGTCGATATCGAGCATCGCACGCCGCAACAGGTAGCCCATCAATTTTTGCAGGACAAAGGTCTGCTGTAAGGAGCGCCTATGGATACGATACATTATATGCTGGATAACGCAGGCTATCTCGCCAGCCTTACCTTTCAGCATCTCTGGCTGGTCGCGCTGGCCGTCGGTCTGGCGATTATCATCGGCGTACCGTTAGGCGTTTTGATTGTACGCCACAAATGGCTGGCAACGCCGGTACTGGGCGCCGCCACGCTACTTCTTACCATTCCGTCTATCGCGCTGTTTGGATTAATGATCCCGCTCTTTTCGCTGATCGGACATGGTATTGGCGTTCTGCCCGCCGTGACGGCCGTTTTTCTCTACTCTTTACTGCCGATTGTCCGTAATACCCATACTGCGCTTGATAGTTTGCCGCCCGGTCTGCGTGAAGCGGGACGCGGCATCGGTATGACTTTCTGGCAACGGCTGCGCTGGGTCGAAATCCCAATGGCCCTACCGGTTATTTTCGGGGGTATCCGCACCGCGGTAGTGATGAATATCGGCGTAATGGCGATTGCCGCGGTGATCGGCGCCGGCGGTCTGGGACTGCTACTGTTAAACGGCATTAGCGGCAGCGATATTCGCATGTTAATTGCCGGCGCGCTGATGATCTGTCTACTGGCAATTGTACTTGACTGGCTGTTGCATCGTCTGCAAGTCGTACTGACACCTAAGGGGATACGATAATGATAAAACTGGAAAATCTCACCAAACAATTTGTACAGAAAAAGGGTCAGCCGCTAAAAGCCGTCGACAACGTCAACCTGAACGTGCCGGAAGGCGAAATGTGCGTCTTGCTCGGTCCCTCCGGCTGCGGCAAAACCACCACGTTAAAGATGATCAACCGGCTGATCGCGCCCAGCAGCGGTAATATTCTTATCAACGGCGAGAATACCAACGATATGGATACGGTAACGCTACGCCGCAATATTGGGTATGTTATCCAACAGATCGGCCTGTTTCCAAATATGACGATTGAAGAAAATATTACCGTTGTGCCGCGCATGTTGGGTTGGGACAAAGCGCGCTGCAAGCAACGCGCCGAAGAGTTGATGGACATGGTGGCGCTGGATGCCAGAAAATTTCTGCATCGCTATCCAAAGGAGATGTCCGGGGGACAGCAGCAGCGCATTGGCGTGATCCGCGCTCTGGCCGCCGATCCGCCGGTACTGCTGATGGATGAGCCCTTCGGCGCGGTGGACCCCATTAACCGCGAAGTGATCCAGAACCAGTTTCTGGATATGCAGCGTAAGCTAAAAAAGACCGTGATGCTGGTCAGCCATGATATCGACGAAGCGCTAAAACTCGGCGACCGTATCGCCGTGTTCCGTCAGGGGCGAATTGTACAGTGCGCCAGTCCTGATGAACTGCTGGCCAAACCGGCTAACGAGTTTGTCGGGTCGTTTGTCGGTCAGGACAGAACGTTAAAGCGTTTGCTACTGGTCTCCGCGGGCGATGTGACCGACCAACAGCCAACCATTACCGCGCGGCCTTCCACGCCGTTAAGCGAGGCGTTCGGCATTATGGATGATCACGATATTCGCGCCATTACCGTCATTGACAACGACGGTAAGCCACTGGGATTTGTGAAGCGCCGGGAAGCGCGGAACGCCAGCGGAATCTGCGCCGATATCACCCATCCTTTCCGTATTACGGGCAAAGCGGAAGATAACCTGCGTATTGTGCTGTCCAGATTGTACGAAAGTAATACCAGCTGGATGCCGATCGTTGATGAAGACGGACGCTATAACGGTGAAATCTCTCAGGATTACATCGCCGATTATCTCAGCTCAGGCCGCACGCGTCGGGCGCTAAATATTCACGAAAGCAGCTAACGTTGCCGCCGGATGGCCTCTCGCTATCCGGCAGTATCATTATTGTACGCAATATTATATCGCACATAGTGCTTTTGCGTCTGACGCCATTTCCCCGCAGAATAGGCTATCCTGAAACTCCCTGTTTACCCGCTCATGCATCGTTTACACGCTTACCCGGATCTGCGCGCGATGTTTCGTCGCCTGCTGATCGCTACGCTCATCGGTATTCTCGCGGCGCTGGCTGTCGCCGCCTTCCGTCATGCGATGCAATTGCTGGAGTGGATTTTCCTGAGTAATGACACCGGCAGTCTGGTGAATGCGGCTGAGGGGCTTTCGCCCTGGCGACGGCTGATTACGCCAGCGCTTGGCGGCCTGGCCGCTGGTCTGTTGCTGTGGGGGTGGCAAAAAATGAACCAACAGCGCCCCCATGCGCCCACTGACTATATGGAAGCATTGCAAACCGACGGGCAATTTGACGTTGGCGCCAGTCTGGTGAAATCGCTGGCCTCGCTGCTGGTCGTGGTCAGCGGCAGCGCAATTGGTCGCGAAGGCGCAATGATCCTCCTCGCCGCGCTGGCGGCATCCAGCTTTGCCCGACGCTTCACGCCGCGTGAGGAATGGAAATTATGGATCGCCAGCGGCGCCGCTGCGGGCATGGCGGGCGCTTACCATGCGCCGCTGGCGGGCAGCCTGTTTATCGCGGAGATCCTGTTCGGTACCTTAATGCTGGCTTCCCTCGGCCCGGTTGTCGTTTCCGCCGTCGTCGCCCTGCTAACCACCCATGTATTAAACGGTAGCGATTCACTACTCTATACCGTACATCTGACCGTTGATCTCCACGCGCGGGAGTACGTCATGATAGTCAGTACCGGCCTGGTCGCCGGTCTGTGCGGCCCATTGCTGATGTGGCTGATGACGGCCAGCCATAATAGTTTCTTACGCTTAAAACTGTCCCCGCCCTGGCAACTGGCGCTGGGCGGGCTTATTGTCGGATTACTGTCGTTACTCACGCCCACGGTATGGGGAAACGGCTATAGCGTCGTACAATCATTTTTGCTCTCTCCGCCGCTATTCTCGCTGATTGGCGGAATTTTTGTGTGCAAAATCCTGGCGGTGCTCGCCAGCAGCGGGTCTGGCGCGCCGGGCGGCGTCTTTACGCCAACATTATTTGTCGGATTATCCATTGGAATGTTTCTGGGTCGGATATGGGGATTCTGGCTGCCAGGCTCGGATGAAATAGCGATTTTATTGGGGCTGGCGGGTATGGCGACGCTACTGGCGGCGACAACCCATGCGCCGATAATGTCCACCCTGATGATTTGTGAAATGACCGGCGAGTATCAGTTACTCCCCGGTCTGCTGATTGCCTGTGTAGTCGCGTCAGTGCTCTCGCGAACGTTACGCCATGATTCTATCTACCGCCAGCACGCTGCCGAGCATTGATAAACGAATATACTGCCCCAGCTCACGCTGCTCGGCGCGCGGCAGGTACGGTAACTCGCCAATCAGCGGCGCTGGCAGTTTTTTCCCAAGCACATCAATAATTTCAGCATAATGCGCCAGGCCAGGATTGATACGATTCGCCACCCAGCCAATTAATGGCAGTCCATCGTTAGCGACAGCTTGCGCAGTCAGTAGCGCATGATTAATGCACCCCTCCTGAATCCCTACCACCATCAATACCGGTAACTGTTCCTGTACCACCCATTCAGACAATGGACGTAAATCATTCATCAAACTACGCCAGCCGCCAGTACCCTCCACAACCACGTGGTCCACTTTATCGCTCAGGCTCGCCAGACCGTTGGACAGCAAGGTGTAATTTATAGGACAGCTATGCGCGACGCTGCTTTCTTCTTCGCTTAACGCGATCGGATTAATCGCCTCATACGGCAACTCCAGCGAAGAGACGCTTTGCAATACCAGCGCATCTTTGTTGCGCATCCCTTCTGCAGTCTCTTTGCTCCCTTTAGCGACAGGTTTATACCCTGCAACGCTCTTACCACTCGACGCTAACGCTTGTAGTAATGCGCGGGAAACCACCGTCTTCCCAACAGAAGTGTCTGTACCTGTAATAAAGAAACGCTTCAGCATCACTAACTCCACCGTTATGCTTCGAAAATATAAGCCAGGAAAATAATACAGTGGAGAAAGTCTAAGATATGGCAAGGGCAATCAGCTTGAGTTAGCGCAAATTTTTGTACAACAGTTAAAAAATGTTAACCCTGTAATAGACGAATCAACAAAGAGCCGTTATACATCGCGTCTTTTACCAACGCCGCCCCGGCCATCGTACCCTGGTTGGTAAACTGCGTGCTTTCCACAACCGTATTCCTGCTGTAGGCGGGCAGCGCCTGTTGACGGATACTGTCAGCAATGGCTGGAAAAAGGATATCAGCCGCTTTACTTAGCGGCGAACCAATAAGAATTTTTTGCGGATTAAATAAATTCACCATGATAGCCAGAATGCGTCCGACATGCGCGCCAACGCCGCTAATAATATCTTTTGCTAATAGATCTCCCTGCATCGCCGCCTGACACAGTGAATCTACCGTTAACGGCTGGCCGTGCAACATTGAACTCATCGATTGATTAAGCCGAAGCTGCGTAAGTTCCAGCACGCTATCGACGCTGGCGATGGTCTCCAGACAGCCATGATTACCGCAATAACAGCGCTTACCATAAGGATCGACCTGGGTATGCCCAATCTCTACCAGACTGCTACTGCCCGCATGAAGCAAATGACCGTCGGTGATAACGCCCGCCCCCACATTATGATCAATCACCACCTGGATAACGTCGCGCGCGCCGCGTGAGGCGCCAAAAAGCGCCTCTGCCATCGTCCAGGCGCTAATATCATGCTGAATGTAAACCGGTACGCCGGTGTGCCGCTCCAGCGCATCTCCCAAAGGCATCTCTTTGACATCTTCATAATACGGCATCCGGTGCACAACGCCGTTTTCGGTATCGATAATGCCCGGTAACGTAATGGCAATGGAGGTCAGACGCTCCAGTTTCTGCTGATGGCGGGTAAAAAACCGATCAACGTGCGTAATAATTCGCTCAAGCAACGGCGTGGCTTCGGTTAACGGCAGCGCCAGACACTCTTCTACCACCAGTTTGCTGCTAAGATCGCGTAGCGCAAGGAAAATTTCGCCACGGCTAATACGAATAGATAAATAGTGCCAGGCTTCCGTTTCCACCATCAGCCCGACGGCGGGGCGTCCACGACTGCCCGCCTCTTTAATTTCAAGTTCCTGAACCAAATGCGCTTCCAGCATTTCGCGAACAATTTTCGTAATACTGGCAGGCGCTAACTGCGCCAGACGAGACAGGTCAATTCGCGATACCGGTCCGAGCTGATCAATCAGGCGATACACTGCGCCAGCATTGGTCTGCTTAATTTGATCGATATGCCCAGGCTGACTATCAGCAACCACCGCTCACTCCCTTTATTTTCGCGCTCCGAAATAATCTGTGTGCTATGGTGAAACACTTCAATACTCGCCGTCAACTTTTTGCTTAGCCGTGTGATTAACTGCACATTTTCACCCTTTTTAAGCGTAATTAATCCCGTCGGGCAGCCAGTAATAGCAGTTGGCAAAACCGCTGTACGGCATGACTCTGTTCATGATGCTTTGGCCATACCAGCCACATTTCAGATACGGCGTCCTCTTCCGCCAGGGGAACCCAGCGCATCTCGCTCATCTGTACACGCTTAAAGGATGCCGGCAGAATCGAGACACCCAGCCCCGCCGCCACCAGACCGATAATGGTCATTGCCTCGCCAACCTCCTGCGTGATGGTCGGCGACAGGTTATAGCGCCGCATCAGGCCGAGAATATCGTCGTAGAGGCCCGTCCCGACATGCGGATCGAAAAAGACGAAAGGTTCTTCCGCCAGTTCTGTCAGACTGACGACCGGCTTTTGCGCCAGCCGATGTTCGCGCGGGATCATGGCCATAAGCGGCTCATGCAAAATCACCTCGCGATTAAGTGTGTCGGGCAGCGGCGTATTCCGCAGCAAGCCAATATCCAGTACGCCTTCGTTGAGCGGCGCGATTTGCTCACGCGTATTCATTTCACGCGTTTGCATATGCACTCCCGGATAGGACTGGCGGAACAGCGAAAAGGTATGCGATACCGCCCGAATAAAAGGCGCTGAAGACGTAAAGCCAATACGGATTTCGCCCGCTTCGCCCTGATGCAACCGCTCGGCGCGAGCGGCGGCGTCGTTTACCAGACTCAGGATATGTCGGCTATCCACCAGAAACTGTCGCCCGGCGGCGGTTAACGCTACGCTGCGGTTGGTCCGCGCCAGTAATCGCGCGCCGACCTGCTGCTCCAGAATTTGTATCTGCTGACTCAGCGGCGGCTGCGAGATATTGAGGCGCGCGGCGGCGCGACCAAAATGCAGCTCTTCTGCTACCGCCACAAAGTAACGTAAATGACGTAATTCGATATTCATATTTTTAACGTCTTATTTGAGACAATTAATATATTAGACAGAATATTTTGCTTTTTCTATGCTTTACATGTCGGTTATACCCGTCTCCTGTTGACGGAGATGTAAAGCAAGGATTTAACGTGAGTCGTACAACTATTCTCGATGACGCCACGGCGAGCGATATCGATGAACAATGCCATTCTCAGCCGGTTCAATTTATTAAACGCGGTACAGCGCCTTTCATGCGCGTCACGCTGGCCCTTTTTTCCGCGGGCCTGGCGACTTTCGCGCTCCTTTATTGCGTTCAGCCTATACTACCGGTACTTTCCCAGGAGTTTGGCGTCTCCCCCGCCAGCAGCAGCGTTTCACTTTCTATTTCTACCGCCATGCTGGCTATCGGCTTACTTTTTACCGGCCCGCTTTCTGATGCGATAGGCCGTAAACCGGTGATGGTCACCGCCTTGTTATTAGCCTCCTGCTGCACATTGTTATCAACCATGATGACCAGCTGGCATGGTATTCTGATTATGCGTGCGCTGATCGGTCTGTCGTTAAGCGGCGTCGCCGCGGTGGGAATGACCTACCTGAGTGAAGAAATCCATCCCAGCTTTGTCGCTTTCTCTATGGGACTCTATATTAGCGGTAATTCCATCGGCGGGATGAGCGGGCGTTTATTAAGCGGCGTCATGACCGACTTTTTTAACTGGCGCATCGCGCTGGCGGCCATCGGATGCTTTGCGCTGGCGTCCGCGCTGATGTTCTGGAAGATTTTACCCGCCTCGCAACATTTCCGTCCCACGTCGCTACGGCCTAAAACGCTATTTATTAATTTTCGTCTCCACTGGCGCGATCGAGGGTTACCTCTGCTGTTTGCGGAAGGCTTTTTACTGATGGGCGCGTTCGTCACCCTGTTTAACTACATTGGCTATCGCCTGATGCTCTCCCCTTGGGAATTAAGCCAGGCCGTGGTCGGACTGTTATCCGTAGCCTATCTCACCGGCACATGGAGCTCGCCGAAAGCTGGCGCAATGACCTCACGCTATGGCCGGGGGCCGGTGATGCTGTTCTCTATCGCAGTAATGCTGGGCGGGCTTTTACTGACGCTTTTTACCTCGCTTTGGCTGATTTTTGCCGGGATGCTGCTTTTTTCCGCCGGCTTTTTCGCCGCGCACTCCGTGGCCAGTAGTTGGATTGGCCCGCGTGCGCGCCGGGCGAAGGGACAGGCCTCGTCACTTTATCTTTTCAGCTATTATCTGGGGTCCAGTATTGCCGGGACGCTAGGCGGCGTATTCTGGCATAGTTACGGCTGGAACGGCGTAGGTGGTTTTATCGCGCTAATGCTGGTGCTGGCCATCCTGGTCGGGACGCGGTTACATCATCGTCTTCACGCCTGAAAAGAAATAATCCGGCGATAGCAACGTGCGCTATCGCCGGGCTGGTTTCACGCCACGACTCACTGTTCACCATAGACCTGTCAGGCTTGATACGCCCATAACTTCTCTAATTGCATCCAGCGCCAGAAGCGTAAATACCACCCAGATTATCGGATTCATATACGGTGTGCTTGTTATTCTGGAGGGCGGATATTACCGACTCTGCGGCCAAAAATAACGGCCGGTAACGTAAAGCTACCTATTATGGTGGGAGCTTACATCGCGTTACCGGGGGATTGTACATAACGTTACATGCCGAAACCAATCACTCACGGAAGCCTTTTGATAACAGCGATATAGTCATTTCACCGGCCCCGCAGTGGGGTTGAATGAAAACCAAATCGAGGGTATCAAAATGAAAAAAGTATTAGCTCTGGTTGTTGCCGCTGCAATGGGTCTCTCTTCCGCAGCATTCGCGGCTGAGACTGCAACGCCTGCGAAAACCGCAGCGCCTACCAAAACAACCCAGACCACCCAGCACCACAAAAAACAGCATAAGAAAACCGTTGAGCAAAAAGCGCAGGCGGCTAAAAAGCACCAGAAAAAAGGTGGTAAAGCGCCAGCCAAAACCACGTCAAAACCAACTACTCAACCGGCTGCGTAAGTCGTAACATGCTGCGGCGCGCCCCCGCGCCCGTTTTTACGGCGCTAAATTGTTCTGGTTTAGCGCCGCCTTCCGGGAGGGCAAAAAAGTGTCTCGCTACCGCTTTGAGCTCATTCTTATCGTGCTTATTTTATGCGCCGCTATTGCCACGCATTTCTATCTTTCCTGAGTGTAGTTATCTGATTTTACTCCCACTTTCTTACCGTCACGTCTATAGTAGTACTGAGGGTTTGTTGTTAATAATCATAATTACCCACCAGAGTGTGATATGCATAAAACCATTGCTGTATTACTGGGCATAGTGTGTTTTTTACCGGTTATGGCGAAAGCCAGGGGGGCTGAAACAGACGCCACGGATGCCAGCGACGTCAAAACGCTTTTTTTTAACCATGACGATCGGGTGCCCGTCGCCGATCCTACCCAATCGCCGTGGGATGCCATCGGGCAACTAGAGACCGCCAGCGGTAATTTGTGTACGGCAACACTTATCTCCCCGCATATCGCCCTGACAGCAGGTCACTGCCTGCTAACGCCACCGAAAGGAAAACCAGACAAGGCGGTTGCGCTGCGTTTTGTGGCGCGAAAAGGAGTATGGCGCTATGAAATCCACGGCATTGAAGGCCGCGTTGAACCGTCGCTGGGCCGACGTCTGAAAGCGGATGGCGATGGCTGGATTGTGCCGCCTGCCGCGGCAAGCTGGGATTTTGGTCTGGTAATATTGCGCTACCCACCTTCCGGTATCGCGCCAGTGCCTTTATTTACCGGCGATAAAGCGGCGCTCACTGCGGCGTTGAAAGCCGCAGACCGAAAAGTCACGCAGTCCGGTTATCCGGAAGATCATCTGAATGCGCTCTATTCCCATCAGGATTGCGTCGTGACCGGCTGGGCGCAGAATGCCGTACTCTCACACCAGTGCGACACGTTACCTGGCGACAGCGGCTCGCCGCTCTTATTGCACACGGATAGCGGATGGCAGCTTATTGGCGTACAAAGCTCCGCCCCTGCGGCTAAAGATCGCTGGCGCGCCGATAACCGCGCTATATCCGTCACCGGCTTTCGCGATAAGCTGAAAGCTCTGGCGCAGGATTAATGCGGGAATCGCTGCCTGAACCGACAGGCAGCGATCGTCTCAGGCAAATTTGATCATGACCATTCCGGCGAGCAGCAATATCACGCCAACCCAGCCTTTGGGGTTTAAGCGCTGGCCGAAGAGCACCCAGCCCGCCGCCAGCGTGGCGGCAATACCAAAACCGCCCCATAGCGCATACGCCACCGACAGGTCTATCCCTTTTACCGCCTGGGAAAGCGCGCTGAAGGCGGCCAGAACAGCGGCAAGCGATAAGATGCCATAGCGTTTACGGCGAAAGCCGTCCGAAAATTTCAACAGTACGTTAGCCGCGATTTCCAGTATTATTGCCAGTCCAAGCCAGGCGCCGTGTATCCATTCAAATTGTTGCACGAGTCGCCTCCTTCACCGGTTTGCCGGGTTTACGCGTCCCTGATTTGATCAATACGATGCCGGCGACCAGCGTCAGCAAGCCGGCAATCTTCATGGTTGATAATGCTTCATCAAATAGCAGCACGCTAAAAATGGTAATAAATAAAATGCCGATCCCTTCCCATAAGGCATACGCTACACCCAGGGCAATCTTTTTTACCGCAAAAGAAAGAAATATATATGACAGCGTGATCATCACCAGCATTAAAATAAAACCCGCATTGCCATTACCCACACTAGCCCATTTCATTGAGAGCGTGCCGGTAATTTCAGTCGCGATAGCCAGAGCTAATAAAATCCAGTAAAACATGACACTTCTCCTGCATGAGAATATACTCTTTCGAGTCTGCTGCACGCAGCAAACTAAAAAATAAAATCAGTTAGCACAGCGCGTTGCGCCAGCTCAGGCAGAAGTAAGAGACTAAAGTGCGTTACGCCAGTGCTGCTCGCCAATAAGCAGGAAAAAGGAGGTAGAGTGAAGATGCGTTTGCGTGGAGAAAAAAGCGCTGAACATATTGTCCATAATATTACAATTATCCGCAGTGTTGCTTCTCGTCATCGCGGATGATAATTGTCCTCGGTAGTTGAACACGCCTGATTTGTATCATAAGCCAGGAATTAACTCAAAATATTTTCACTTCTTTACCTGAAGTGTTTGATTTTAACCAGAACAGGTCGACCGACATCACATTATTATTCGTGTCGGCATCAGAAAACAGGGACTGATATGGCAAAACCGATCATCACGCTCAATGGTCTAAAAATCGTCATTATGCTGGGAATGCTGGTGGTTATTCTGAGCGGTATCCGCTTCGCCGCAGATATCATTGTTCCCTTTATTTTGGCGTTATTTATTGCAGTCGTTCTCAATCCCGTTGTGCAACGGATGACCCGATGCCGAATTCCGCGCGTTATCGCCGTGTCATTGCTCATTGTGATTATTGTTATGTTAATGGTACTGCTACTGGCCTATTTGGGGACATCATTAAATGAACTGGCTCGTACCCTACCGCAGTATCGCTCCTCATTGGTGATACCGTTGCAACGTATTGAACCGTGGTTACAGCGAGCAGGCATTGGCGTGTCGGTTGATGAGCTGGCGAAATATATCGATCCAAACGCCGCCATGACTCTGGTAACGAACCTGCTCACCCAACTGTCCAATGCCATGTCGTCCATCTTTTTATTGTTATTGACCGTGGTATTTATGCTGCTGGAGGTTCCACAACTGCCTGAAAAACTGCAGCAGATGATGAGCCGTCCGGTGGAGGGCATGGCGGCAATTCAACGCGCGCTTGATAGCGTTTCCCATTATCTGGTGTTAAAAACAGCGATCAGTATCGTGACGGGGCTGGTCGCATGGGGAATGCTGGCCGCGCTGGATGTCCGCTTCGCCTTTGTCTGGGGTCTACTGGCCTTCGCGCTGAATTATATCCCTAATATTGGATCGGTGCTCGCTGCCCTGCCGCCCATTATTCAGGTGCTGGTATTTAACGGGTTTTATGATGCGCTGCTGGTGCTGGCAGGCTATCTGCTGATTAATCTGGTCTTCGGCAATATCCTTGAGCCACGAATTATGGGACGTGGTTTAGGCCTTTCAACCTTAGTGGTATTTTTGTCGTTAATTTTCTGGGGCTGGCTATTAGGTCCGGTGGGCATGTTGCTCTCCGTTCCGTTAACCATCATTGTCAAAATCGCCCTCGAACAGACCACCGGCGGGCAGAGTATCGCCGTTCTGCTTAGCGATTTAAACAAAAGATAAAATGCAATACATACACAAAATCATTCAAGATGCCTCGCGGCGGCAAGGGAAGAAATCCCCGGGAGCATAGATAACGATGTGACCGGGTTTTCTGAGCGCAGCCAACAAAAAGGCAGATTAAAGGATGAAGTGTATAAAAACGGCCTCCAAAGAGGCCGTCGCACGTTTAAAAGATTAAAGCGCTTTCAGAATTGCATCCACGCTGGCTTTTGCATCGCCAAACAGCATTTGCGTATTCTCTTTAAAGAACAGCGGGTTCTGCACACCAGCATAACCGGTATTCATTGAACGCTTAAAGACCACGACATTCTGTGCTTTCCACACTTCGAGAACCGGCATACCGGCGATCGGGCTGCGGGGATCGTCTTGCGCCGCCGGGTTCACCGTATCGTTCGCGCCAATCACCAGCACGGTATCGGTATCGGCGAAATCATCGTTGATCTCATCCATTTCCAGCACGATGTCATAAGGCACTTTCGCCTCCGCCAACAGCACGTTCATATGCCCCGGCAGGCGACCCGCCACCGGATGAATGCCGAAACGCACGTTGATACCGCGTGCACGCAGTTTTTCGGTGATTTCCGCCACCGGATACTGCGCCTGCGCCACCGCCATCCCGTACCCCGGCGTAATAATGACGGAGTGGGAGTTTTTCAGCATCTCAGCGGTCTCTTCCGCCGTGATTTCGCGATGTTCGCCAGCTTCCTGATCGTCGCCCGTTGAGGAGCCGTCAGTACCGAACCCACCAGCAATAACGCTGATGAAAGAGCGGTTCATCGCTTTACACATAATGTAAGACAGGATCGCGCCTGACGAACCGACCAGCGCGCCGGTCACAATCAGCAAATCGTTGCTCAACATGAAGCCAGCCGCCGCGGCAGCCCAACCGGAATAGGAGTTCAGCATTGAAACAACCACCGGCATGTCCGCCCCGCCGATAGAAGCGACCAGATGCCAACCAAACGCCAGCGCGATAATGGTCATCAGCAGTAGCGCCAGAACCTGTAGACCCACGCTTTCGGTACGAACAAAAACCAGCAGCAACAGGAAAGAAACAACCAGCGCCGCCAGGTTCATTTTGTGACGGTTAGGCAACATCAACGGCTTAGAAGAGATTTTGCCGCGCAGTTTACCAAACGCTACGATCGATCCAGTGAAAGTGACTGCGCCAATAAAGATACCGAGGAAGACTTCGGTCAGATGGATATTCACCAGCACCGGCGCCAGACTGGCGTCATGGTACAGATAGCTGTTAAAACCAACCAGTACCGCCGCCAGGCCCACGAAACTGTGCAGAATCGCGACCAGCTCCGGCATCTCGGTCATCTCAACTTTTTTCGCCATGCGGATGCCAATCGCGCCGCCAATAATCATGGCGACCAGAATCCATGCTACGTTGCCGGTATCCGGCCCAAAAATGGTCGCCAGCAACGCGATCGCCATCCCGGCAATACCGAAGTTATTCCCCTGGCGGGACGTTTCATGCTTTGAAAGCCCGGCAAGACTGAAAATAAACAGGATCGCGGCAACAATGTATGCAGCTGTAACTAATCCTCCAGACATATGTTACCCCTTAGTTTTTCCGGAACATTTTCAGCATACGCTGAGTCACGGTGAAGCCACCGAAAATATTAATGCTGGCGATAAGCACCGCGATAAAGCTCAGGAAGCTGACCCAGCCGCCCTGACCAATTTGCAATAATGCCCCGACAACAATAATCCCTGAAATTGCGTTGGTCACCGACATTAATGGCGTATGAAGCGCATGAGACACGTTCCACACCACGTAATAACCAACCACGCAGGCGAGCGCAAACACGGTAAAATGGCCGAGGAACTCTTTTGGCGCGACATCGGCCAGCCAACCAAAAAGAATGATCGCCAGCGCCATTAACGCATACTTCCGCCAGGGTGAAGCGGGCTTTTCCGGCTCTTTTGGCGCAGGTGCTGCTTTAGGCGCGGCCTGTGGCTGCGCTGAAACCTGGATTGGCGGCGCAGGCCAGGTAATGTCGCCGTCGCGAATCACCGTCACGCCACGGATCACGACATCGTCAAAATCCACGTCAATATTGCCGTCTTTCTCTTTGCACAGCAGCTTCAGCAGGTTAACCAGGTTGGTGCCATAAAGCTGGGATGACTGCGTCGGCAAACGCCCCGGTAGATCGGTGTAGCCAATCACTTTTACGCCATTGTCCGTCGTCACAACCTGATTGGCGACGGTATATTCGCAGTTACCGCCATTCTGCGCGGCCAGGTCGACAATCACGCTGCCGGCCTTCATAGAATCGACCATATCGCGGGTAATCAGCTTCGGCGCTGGTTTACCCGGAATCAATGCAGTGGTCACAATGATGTCGACCTCTTTGGCCTGGGCGGCAAAGAGCGCCATTTCCGCTTTGATAAACGCCTCGGACATCACTTTGGCGTAACCATCGCCGCTACCGGCTTCCTCTTTAAAATCCAGTTCGAGGAACTCAGCCCCCATACTCTGGACCTGCTCTTTGACTTCAGGACGAGTGTCAAACGCGCGGACAATCGCCCCCAGGCTGTTTGCCGCGCCGATAGCCGCAAGACCGGCAACGCCCGCGCCAATCACCATCACCTTCGCCGGCGGCACTTTCCCGGCGGCAGTGATTTGGCCGGTAAAGAAGCGCCCAAATTCATGCGCGGCCTCTACAATGGCGCGATAACCCGCGATATTCGCCATTGAGCTTAACGCGTCGAGCGACTGCGCGCGGGAAATACGCGGCACGGAGTCCATCGCCATCACCGTAACCTTACGTTCGGCAAGTTTCTCCATTAACCCAGGATTTTGCGCAGGCCAGATAAAACTGACCAGCGTAGTCCCGGGGTTCAGTAAAGCGATTTCCTCTTCTTCAGGCGCATTAACCTTGAGAATAATTTCCGACTGCCAGATAGCATTGCCGTCTACAATATCCGCGCCAGCCTGCGCAAACGCTTTGTCGTCAAAACTTGCCAGTTGACCCGCCCCGCTTTCGATAGCGACGCTAAACCCCAGCTTCAGTAGCTGCTCTACCGTTTTCGGCGTCGCAGCGACACGGGTTTCATTGGGTAACCGCTCTTTTGGTATGCCAATTCGCATAAATGTTCCCTTCCATCGGTATTTTTGATGATGGTTTGTCAGTAAGCGCGAGAAGCGTACGCCTGCCCGCGTTTGAGGTAAATGTTACCCCAGCAGAATAAAACCGTTACAAACTCTCTATAACCTACTGAAAATAACGCCTGTGATCTAGCGCCAAAAAACAGAATTTTTTATCAAATTTGCAAAACATGAACGATTCAGCCGCTAAGCAGCCATAATGCCTTGAAAATGGCCTGCGAGGGCTGATAATTCGCTCAAATTTGACAGCAAAACATCATTAAACCCCTGGCGCGATCAAGAAATTAACATTAAATTAACTTATTAAATTTATGCGCTTCATTAGCTTAGCCGCCCGGACGCCGTTTTTTTCGACATATCGGTAAATGTTATCATCAAAGATAGGATACATGACACGATGCGTGAAAAATCCCGCAGACATCCATATGGTTTAAATGCAATAATCAGCCACGTTTCTAGTCAATAACAATACCAGTACCTGGTTTGCGCAAGGCGAAGGATTATTTTTATGAAGCTTAAGAACACTCTCCTGGCGTCGGCTCTGCTTTCTGCGGCTGCTTTTTCTGTCCATGCAGCAACAGAACTGACGCCGGAGCAAGCGGCTGCACTAAAACCTTATGACCGCATCGTTATTACCGGTCGTTTTAATGCTATTGGCGATGCGGTCTCCGCCGTGTCCCGCCGCGCAGATAAAGAAGGCGCAGCCTCCTTCTATGTTGTCGACACCTCGGAGTTCGGCAACAGTGGTAACTGGCGTGTTGTGGCGGACGTGTATAAAGCCGACGCGCCGAAAGCCGACGCGCCCAAAAATCGTGTCATTAATGGCATCGTGGAATTACCGAAAGACCAGGCCGTACAATTAGAACCGTATGATACCGTCACCGTTCAGGGCTTCTACCGTAGCCAGCCGGAAGTTAACGATGCCATTACGAAAGCGGCGAAACAAAAAGGCGCATACGCTTTCTATATTGTTCGTCAGATAGATGCGAATCAGGGCGGAAACCAGCGCATCACTGCATTTATCTATAAACAAGATGCGAAAAAACGCATCGTCCAGAGCCCGGACGCTATTCCGGCAGACTCTGAAGCTGGCCGCGCCGCGCTGGCTCAGGGCGGCGAAGCTGCGAAGAAAGTCGAAATTCCAGGCGTCGCCACGTCAGCCTCGCCGAGCGCCGAAGTAGGCCGTTTCTTCGAAACGCAATCCTCCAAAGGCGGACGTTACACTGTCACACTTCCGGATGGCACAAAAGTTGAGGAGCTGAATAAAGCGACGGCTGCGATGATGGTGCCTTTCGACAGCGTTAAGTTCACCGGCAACTACGGCAATATGACAGAAATCTCCTACCAGGTCGCCAAACGCGCGGCGAAGAAAGGCGCTAAGTATTATCATATTACGCGTCAGTGGCAGGAGCGCGGCAATAACATCACCATCAGCGCCGACCTCTATAAATAAGGCGCGCGTCGCCATCAGGCTTTCTCGCCGGATGGCGGCATACCTGCCTTATCAGGCCTACACGATCGTTCAACGGCAGGCCTGATAAGCCGCCATCCGGCACTTTCCCGCGGGTTGCCAGTTCCGTCAAATATCGCGATGAATCTCACTTTTCGCTTTTTTGGCGATAAATCTTATCCAGGCCGTTGCATGCGGTCCCTTCTCTCCGTAAAATCCCGCGCCTTAGTGGCTTTCACCATTTTTATGCGTTTTGCCATAATAATTATTCTTCCAATTTCATTTTTATAGCTGGATACCAATGGAAAAAAAACTGGGACTGAGCGCGCTGACCGCGCTGGTTTTAAGCTCAATGCTTGGCGCAGGTGTTTTCAGCCTGCCCCAGAATATGGCCGCCGTTGCCAGTCCGGCTGCGTTGTTAATTGGCTGGGCCATTACCGGCGTGGGGATACTCTTACTGGCATTCGCCATGTTAATTCTTACACGCATTCGCTCCGAGCTTGACGGCGGAATCTTTACTTACGCCCGCGAAGGCTTCGGCGAACTGATTGGCTTTTGTTCTGCCTGGGGCTATTGGCTGTGCGCGGTCATCGCCAACGTATCCTATTTGGTTATCGTTTTTTCAGCGCTGAGTTTCTTTACCGATACGCCTGCCCTGCGTCTGTTTGGCGACGGTAATACCTGGCAGGCTATTGTCGGCGCTTCAGTCTTGCTCTGGATTGTCCATTTCCTCATCCTGCGCGGCGTACAAACGGCAGCCAGCATCAATCTGGTCGCGACTCTGGCGAAACTGTTGCCGCTCGGCGCGTTTATTGTGCTGGCTATCATGATGTTCAAACTGGATACCTTCACACTGGACTTCACTGGTGTTGAACTCGGTATTCCCGTATGGGAACAGGTTAAGAACACCATGCTTATTACGCTGTGGGTGTTTATTGGCGTTGAAGGCGCCGTCGTCGTCTCGGCCCGAGCGAAAAATAAACGCGATGTAGGCCGCGCCACGCTACTGGCAGTACTCGCAGCGCTGGGAATATATCTCCTGGTCACGCTGCTTTCTCTTGGCGTTCTTGCGCGTCCGGAACTGGCGGAGATGCGCAACCCGTCGATGGCCGGTCTGATGGTGAAAATGATGGGGCCGTGGGGAGAAATTATTATTGCAGCGGGACTGATTGTGTCTGTCTGCGGGGCTTATCTAAGCTGGACTATCATGGCGGCAGAGGTGCCGTTTCTGGCGGCAGCCTATAAATCCTTCCCGGGCATCTTCGCGCGACAAAATGCGCAAGGCGCGCCTTCTGCATCGTTATGGCTCACCAATATCTGTGTGCAAATCTGTCTGGTGCTGATCTGGCTGACCGGTTCAGACTACAACACGCTATTGACGATTGCGTCAGAAATGATTCTGGTGCCCTACTTTCTGGTCGGCGCATTTCTGCTGAAGATTGCAACGCGTCCCCTCCATCGGGCGGTCGGTATCGGAGCCTGTATTTATGGCTTATGGTTGTTATACGCGTCGGGCCCTATGCACCTGCTGCTGTCCGTCGTACTGTACGCGCCTGGATTACTGGTTTTCCTGTATGCGCGTCGGACGCACAAGCATGACAACGTGTTAAATCGTCAGGAAGTCGTGCTGATTGGTTTATTGCTGGTCGCGGCGGTTCCGGCTACGTGGATGCTGGTGGGTTGACAACCTCCCCATCGTAATATCCGTCTGTATTACGATGGGGAAACCACGGTCTTTGCCAATATTAATGCCATTTAATCCAGCAAAAAATCAGCAGCCACGCGCTTAGCCCCCAGCAGACCACCGCACCGCCAAGCGCGACGGGCAGGCGCATCACGCCGCTGAAATACCATAGCGTTGCAAGATAAATGAAATAAGGAATGATCGACCACATGCTAAAGACGATGGTGGTACGCATCGCGTCGATGCCCCGCTCGCTGGCCACGATATAGTGCGCGATAAGCGCAAACGTTGGAAACAGAGGAATTAATCCGGCGATATAATAATTTTTTGTTTTTGACAGCAGACCAATCAATACGACGACCAGCGCCCCCAGGGCAGCTTTAATCACGAGTCCCATTACCTTGCCTTAACATGCTAATAACAACAGCGTGTAGCATAACGGAACCGCTCTCGTTTAGAAAAGATTTATGGAAGGGAAAACAGAGGCGGTGTATGTTGGCGTTTTCTATTCTCCATTTATAATATGAACCGCATTGTATTTGTTGAAGATGACGCTGAAGTGGGTTCTCTCATTGCCGCTTATCTGGCGAAACATGATATTGATGTCATTGTTGAGCCGCGTGGTGACCGGGCGGAGGATCTTATCCTCACCACTCAGCCCGATCTGGTTTTACTGGATATTATGCTTCCAGGTAAAGATGGCATGACGATATGCCGCGATTTACGCCACCGCTGGCAAGGCCCGATTGTCCTGCTCACCTCGCTGGACAGTGATATGAATCATATTCTGGCGCTGGAGATGGGCGCCTGCGACTACATCCTCAAAACCACGCCTCCGGCCGTTTTGCTGGCGCGTCTGCGCTTACACCTGCGGCAAAGCGAACAAACGCAACAGGCAAAAAGTCTTCAGGAGAGCGCGCTTACGCCGCATAAAGCGCTGCGTTTTGGCGCGTTAACCATCGATCCCCTTAACCGGGCGGTCCAGCTCAATGGCGATTTCATATCGCTCTCCACCGCCGATTTTGAATTGCTCTGGGAACTGGCGACACACGCCGGACAAATTATGGATCGCGACGCGTTGCTAAAAACGCTGCGCGGCGTCAATTATGATGGTCTGGATCGCAGCGTGGATGTGGCGATTTCCCGCCTGCGTAAGAAACTGCTGGATAGCGCTGCTGAGCCCTATCGTATAAAGACCATTCGCAATAAAGGCTATCTTTTTGCCCCTCATGCCTGGGACGAAACGACGGGATAAGTTAGCCGACAAATTTTACCTGCCTTTATCAAGTCATAGTGGCGATGCTCATCACCGCCACTGTTCAAAAAACAGACATTGTATACATGAATGCTATTTTTATTAGTCGAAACGGCCCCTTTATTACCGTTTTCTCTGCGTTGTGGTTCATGATTACGTCTTTTTCGCTCAAGAAAGTTAAATTAAAAAAACTCGAAGCCAGTTCACAAAATTGATAACAGAATGTCTGCCCGCCGCTATATTGCCATCTTTTTTCGCAAATTGTGAAATAAAACAAATCACAGACATGAATACATAATAACAAATATATTCACCATAAATATATGCGTTTCCGATAGTAACTTTTGTATTAATTAATAACATATAAGAAAAGTTAGCATTTGCTGAAATAATATTATTCAGATTAGGATGCCTTTGATTCAACGAATCTGTAGAAGTTCAATCTTTTGCAAATAAGTTAAGTTTTTAAGGATAAAAAAATGAAAAGAAAAGTATTGGCACTTGTCATCCCGGCTCTGCTGGCTGCTGGCGCAGCACACGCCGCTGAAGTTTATAACAAAGACGGCAATAAGCTGGACCTTTACGGTAAAGTAGACGGCCTGCACTATTTCTCTGACAATAGTGGCTCTGACGGCGACCAAACCTATGTTCGTTTCGGTTTTAAAGGCGAAACGCAGATTAACGACCAACTGACCGGTTACGGCCAGTGGGAATATAACGTTCAGGCTAACACTACCGAAGGCGAAGGCGCTAATTCCTGGACTCGTCTGGCATTCGCCGGCCTGAAATTCGGCGACTACGGCTCATTCGACTATGGTCGTAACTACGGCGTCCTGTACGACGTGGAAGGCTGGACCGATATGCTGCCTGAGTTCGGCGGCGACTCCTATACTTACGCTGACAACTACATGACCGGTCGTGCTAACGGCGTGGCCACCTACCGTAACACTGATTTCTTCGGTCTGGTAGACGGTCTGAGTTTTGCTCTACAATACCAGGGCAATAATGAAAATAGCGGTAACGGTAATGAAGGTACAAATAACCGTACTGATGATGACGATTTCCGTAGAGAAAACGGAGATGGTTTTGGTATTTCTACCACTTACGATTTTGGCATGGGCTTTAGCGCAGGTGCTGCTTACACAACATCTGACCGTACAAACGATCAGGTTTCGCGTGGCGAACAGTATGCAAAAGGCGATAAAGCAGATGCATGGACTGCTGGCTTGAAATATGATGCCAACAACATCTATTTAGCCACTATGTATTCTGAAACCCGGAATATGACGCCATATGGCTCTTTGGATTCTGATGCTCATGGTGGTGTGGCTAATAAAACACAAAACTTTGAAGTTACTGCGCAGTACCAATTTGATTTCGGTTTACGTCCGGCAGTTTCCTTCCTGATGTCTAAAGGTAAAGACCTTGTCAATAACGGCGTAAATGATGACAAAGATTTGGTCAAATATGCTGATGTCGGCGCCACCTACTATTTCAACAAAAACTTCTCCACCTATGTTGATTATAAAATCAACCTGCTGGATGACGACGATAACTTCTATGCAGATAACGGCATTAATACCGATGACGTTGTCGCGCTGGGTATGGTTTACCAGTTCTAATTATTCATTAATTCTTCTCAAGCCCGCCGTTTCGGCGGGCTTTTTCTATCACCACCGTTCTAAAAACAGAACGCACTGTTCCCTGGGTACGGATTGAACGATTCTTGTTCGCTCTCTATGGTTTGCTTATCGCCCGACAAAAGGAACATGCTAATGATCAGTCTCGTCCCGTCTCTGCTTTCCAGAACCGCGCTTCTCTTTCTGCTCACGGCCACAGGCGCAGCCACCGCCGCCCGCCCGGCAGCGGATATTATTTTACATAACGGTAATATCATCACTCTGAATGATGCCCAGCCGCAGGCCAGCGCGCTGGCGATTTCCGGCTCGCGGATTGTGGCGATTGGCGATGATACGGCGACAGATGAATGGCGCGGCGACCATACCCGTACCATCGATTTACAGGGTAAAACCGTGATACCCGGCCTGACCGATACCCACATTCATGCCATTCGCGGCGGACAAACCTGGACATTCGAAACCTACTGGTACGACAGCCCTTCGCTTAAAGACGCGCTGGATAAATTACGCGCCGACGCTAACCGTCGTCCCCACGATCAATGGGTAGCCGTAGTGGGATCGTGGATACCGGCGCAATTTGCAGAAAACCGGGCGCCGACGGTAGCCGAATTGAGCCACGCCCTTCCCGATCATCCGGCTTATATTCAGTATCTTTACGACTATGCGTTAGTGAATCAGCGCGGTATAGACGTACTTGGCCTTAACAACACCCCTCCTCCTGATTTAGCGGGAATCCGCGTAGAGCGCGACGCAAAAGGTAGCGCCACGGGGAAATTATTTGGTGACATCGCCGCGTTTAACCAGCTTTTTGCCAGCATAAGTAGTAACGCCGATCGTGAGGGTGGTCTGCGGCAATTTTTCGCTGATATGAACGCTCGCGGCGTGACCGGCATCATTGACCCCTCTGCCGGGCCTGCCGCCGCTTATGAGCCTTTATTTGCAATGCGAAACCAGGGGGATTTACCGCTGCGCGTGGGGTATCGCATTCCGGTACAGCCGGAAGCGAAAGGTCATGAAGCGCAGTGGTTCAGCAACCTGATGGCCTTTCGCCCGGCGCGTGCCGATGACGGGCAACTGGCTTTTCTGGGTCTGGGGGAAAGCCTGGTGGCCGGAATGAATGACGGCGTGCGGATGGCCCCAGGATTTTCTTCCTCAGAGCAGGACAAAACCGCGCTTCGCCAGGTCGCGACGTTTGCGGCAAAACGGGGAATACCGCTTGAGATCCACGCCTATACCGATGACAGCGCCGACGCGATATTGACGATTTTTGAGCAGGTAGCGCAGCAGTACGATCTGCGCCCTCTCCGCTGGTCTATTGCGCATCTGAATACCGGTTCGCCACAGACGCTTGAGCGAATGCGTAAGCTGGGTCTGGCATACACTGTGCAAATGGGGCCTTACTTTGAGGGGCTTGCCATCCGTGACGCCAATCCACCCGGCGCGACGGACAATTCGCCGCCGGTTCGACTGGCGCTCGATAAAGGGCTTGTCGTGGCTGGCGGTACCGATTCGACGCGTATTGGCATTGCCGGTGTCTGGCACGCTATCGAATATCATATCACCGGTATAGCGTCAGGCGGTTCCGTGCGTAAACCCGCCAGCGAGCGGCTCACGCGTCTGGAAGCGCTAGCGTTATATACACGTCATGCCGCCTGGCTCGCCTTTGCCGAACAACACCGGGGCCAGCTTAGCGTCGGAAAACAGGCCGATCTGGCGGTACTCAATCAGCCATTTATGACGATGCCGGAAGACAGAATTGATACCATTCGCGCTGTTTTGACGCTTGTCGATGGACGCATTGTTCACGAAAGTCCGGACCTTAACGCCGGACAATGAGGTTGTCAGTTGACGCAAAGCCTGCTTTTATAACCCACCAGCGGCGCTGACGGGAAATCTTTTTCGTCAGCGCGCGATAGAGCTAATGTATTGAGATCCGGTGGGCGTTGATGAAAAAGCTGTTTGTGCAGTTTTACCTTTTGCTGTTCGTCTGTTTTCTGGTCATGACCTTATTGGTCGGACTGGTGTACAAATTCACCGCCGAACGCGCGGGCAGGCAATCGCTCGACGATCTGATGAAAAGTTCGCTCTATCTGATGCGCAGCGAACTGCGGGAAATTCCGCCGCGTGAATGGGGGAAAACGTTAAAAGAGATGGACCTGAACCTCTCTTTCGATTTACGCGTTGAACCGTTAAATCACTATAAGCTTGATGCCGCCACCACGCAGCGACTGCGTGAAGGCGATATTGTCGCGCTTGACGATCAATACACCTTTATTCAGCGTATCCCGCGCAGCCATTACGTCCTGGCGGTTGGCCCGGTTCCCTATCTCTATTTCCTGCATCAAATGCGACTGCTGGATATCGCCTTAATGGCGCTCATTGCCTTTTCTCTCGCCTTTCCTGTGTTTATCTGGATGCGCCCGCACTGGCAAGAAATGCTCAGGCTCGAATCCGCCGCGCAGCGCTTTGGCGAGGGTCATTTGACTGAACGCCTGCACTTCGATAATGGCTCCAGTTTCGAACGTCTGGGCGTCGCGTTCAACCAGATGGCGGATAACATTAATGCCCTGATCGCCAGTAAAAAACAGCTGATTGACGGTATCGCCCATGAGCTTCGCACGCCGCTGGTACGTTTACGCTATCGGCTTGAAATGAGTGAAAATCTGACACCGCCGGAATCACAGGCGCTCAATCGCGATATTGGTCAACTGGAAGCGCTGATTGAAGAACTGCTCACCTATGCGCGCCTTGACCGACCGCAAAATGAACTGATGTTGACCGAACCCGACCTCCCCGCCTGGTTGCTCGCGCATTTGCAGGATGTGCAAAGCGTGACCCCGGAACGCGCCGTAAACCTTGTCACATGTGTAATCGGCGATTATGGCGCGCTTGATATGCGGTTAATGTCGCGAGTGCTGGATAACCTGCTGAATAATGCGTTGCGCTACAGTCGTACCACCGTTCAAGTCAGCCTGTTACTCGACGGCAGTCAGGCAACGCTGATAGTTGAAGATGACGGCCCCGGCATTGAAGCGGATGCGCGTGAGCGCATATTTGAACCTTTTGTCAGACTCGACCCCAGTAGAGATCGGGCGACAGGCGGCTGCGGGCTTGGACTCGCCATCGTACACTCTATCGCCCTGGCGATGGGCGGTAGCGTCGTCTGTGACGAGAGCGAACTGGGCGGCGCAAAATTTAGCTTTCACTGGCCGGTCTGGCACGCTATGCCCAACGTGACCGCTGCCTGACGTATTTTGCACGCTGGTTGAGCGGCGGGAACTGTGCTATACAGATAGTATGTTGTAACTAAAGTGAGTGATACCATGTCCCGCTACGATCTCGTTGAACGCCTGAATGGCACTTTTCGCCAGATAGAACAACACCTGGCGGCGCTGACGGATAATCTACAGCAGCATTCGCTACTTATCGCCCGTGTCTTTTCACTGCCGCAGGTGACCAAAGAGGCGGAACATGCGCCGCTGGATACTATCGAGGTAACGCAACATCTGGGGAAAGAGGCCGAAACGCTGGCGCTACGTCACTATCGCCATTTGTTTATTCAACAGCAGTCCGAAAATCGCAGCAGTAAAGCCGCCGTCCGCCTGCCTGGCGTTTTATGCTATCAAGTGGATAATGTGACACAGCTAGATCTGGAAAATCAGGTACAGCGCATTAACCAGTTGAAAACCACCTTCGAGCAGATGGTTACGGTAGAGTCCGGTCTTCCCTCAGCGGCACGTTTTGAGTGGGTGCATCGGCATCTACCCGGCTTAATTACTCTGAACGCTTACCGCACGCTGACGCTTATCAATAACCCCGCCACCATACGTTTCGGCTGGGCAAATAAACATATTATTAAAAATTTAAGCCGGGATGAGGTTCTGAGCCAGTTGAAAAAAAGCCTCGCGTCGCCGCGCAGCGTCCCGCCGTGGACGCGCGAACAATGGCAATTCAAGCTGGAACGGGAATATCAGGATATCGCTGCCTTACCGCAGCAGGCCCGACTCAAGATTAAGCGTCCGGTTAAAGTACAGCCGATCGCCCGCATCTGGTATAAGGGCCAGCAGAAACAGGTGCAACACGCCTGTCCCACGCCGATTATCGCGTTAATCAACACGGACAACGGCGCTGGCGTGCCGGATATTGGCGGGCTGGAAAACTATGACGCCGACAATATTCAGCACCGTTTTAAACCACAGGCGCAGCCGCTGCGACTGATTATTCCGCGACTGCACCTGTATGTGGCGGATTAACGCCCCGGCGTCATACTGCCAACCATCAACTCCGGACGTACCCAGGCGTCGAACTCCTCGTCGCTAAGGTATCCTAATGCCACGGCTGAGGCTTTGAGCGTCAGCCCTTCTTTATGCGCCTTCTTCGCAATCTCCGCCGCTTTATCGTAACCGATGTGCGTATTGAGCGCAGTGACCAGCATCAGCGACTCATTCAGCAACTGCGTAATACGCTCGCGGTTTGGCTCGATTCCTGACGCACAGTGTTGATTGAAACTCGCCATGCCATCGGCCAGCAGGCGCACCGTTTGCAAAAAATTATGAATAACCATCGGACGATAGACATTGAGCTCAAAGTTGCCCGATGCGCCCCCCATATTGATGGCCACATCGTTACCCATTACCTGGCAACATAGCATCGTTACCGCTTCACACTGGGTCGGATTCACTTTACCTGGCATAATGGAACTGCCTGGCTCATTCTCCGGGATAGCAATCTCGCCAATGCCGCAGCGCGGGCCGGACGCCAGCCAGCGAACATCGTTGGCGATTTTCATCAGCGAGGCCGCCAGTCCTTTTAATGCGCCATGCGCCTGTACCAACGCGTCACAGGTCGCCAGCGCTTCGAATTTATTGGGGGCGGTAACAAACGGCGCCGCGGTAATCGTCGCCAGTTCCTCGGCCACGCGCCGGGCATATTCCGGATGGGTATTAAGCCCTGTCCCTACTGCGGTTCCGCCGAGCGCCAGTTCCGCGACGTGCGGTAAACTGTGCTCAATGTGTCTGAGGTTATGTTCCAGCATGGCTACCCAACCGGAAATCTCCTGGCCTAAGGTGAGCGGCGTCGCGTCCTGCAGGTGAGTACGGCCAATTTTGACAATATCGGCGAAAGCGTGGGATTTATCGCGAAGCGTATCCGTTAATGCGGATAATTGCGGGATGAGGTGTTCGCGTAACGCCAGTAACGCCGCCACGTGCATGGCGGTTGGGAACACATCGTTTGAGCTTTGACTCTTATTGACGTCATCATTGGGATGCACCTTGCGTTCCATACCGCGAACGCCGCCCAAAATTTCACTGGCGCGGTTCGCTAACACCTCATTCATATTCATGTTGCTTTGCGTACCGGACCCGGTCTGCCAAATCGCCAGCGGAAACTCATCAGCATGTTTTCCCGCCAGCACTTCATCAGCCGCCTGGATAATCGCGCTGGCTTTTTCCGCCGCCAACAACCCTAAGTCCTGGTTGACCTTCGCAGCAGCGCGCTTGGTCAACGCCAGAGCGTGAATGAGCGAGACGGGCATTTTCTCCGTGGAAATCCGAAAATGCTCCAGCGAACGTTGAGTCTGCGCTCCCCACAGTTTATCTGCCGGGACTTCAATCGCGCCCATTGAATCTTTCTCGCGGCGTACCGTTACCATTACCTGCTCCTTACTCAAGTTGATGAGATCATGTGTCGACATTGCTCACATGTTTGCGGTCTTATGAGTATTAACGATAACAACACAACGGTGTAGACCGGATAAGGCGCTTGCGCCGTTCTCCGGCAAAATAGCGAATCATGTTACCGCCCCGCAGGGCGGCGACATTACTTAACGCAGCGCGCGCACTGCGATGACTGAATCTGCTGGAAGAAATCGTTACCTTTATCATCCACCAGAATAAAGGCCGGAAAATCCTCCACTTCAATTTTCCAGATAGCCTCCATACCCAGTTCAGGATATTCCACGCACTCCAGGCGCTTGATACTACCCTGCGCCAGAACGGCTGCCGGGCCGCCGATACTGCCCAGGTAGAAGCCGCCATGTTTCTTACAGGCATCGGTCACCTGCTGGCTGCGGTTGCCTTTCGCCAACATGATCATACTGCCGCCCTGCGACTGGAGCTGATCAACATAAGAGTCCATTCGTCCTGCGGTAGTCGGCCCAAGCGACCCGGAGGCGTACCCTTCCGGCGTTTTTGCCGGCCCCGCATAATAGATAGGATGATCTTTGATGTACTGCGGCAAACCTTCGCCTCTGTCCATCCGTTCTTTCAGTTTAGCGTGCGCGATGTCGCGGCCCACAATAATCGTGCCGTTCAGCGACAGGCGCGTTGATACCGGATACTGCGACAGTTGTTGCAGTATCTCGCTCATGGGACGGTTAAGATCAACGCGCACCGCCTCGCCCTCTCCCGCCTGGCGCAGCGCCTCTGGAATATATTTACCGGGATTGCGCTCCAGCTTCTCGATCCAGATCCCTTCCCGGTTGATCTTCGCTTTAATGTTTCGATCCGCGGAGCAGGACACGCCCATACCTACCGGACACGATGCCCCATGGCGCGGCAATCGGATGACACGAATATCGTGAGCGAAATATTTGCCGCCGAACTGCGCACCTAAGCCAAGATTTTGCGCCTCAAGCAACAATTCTTTTTCCAGCTCAATATCGCGGAAGGCCTGCCCGTGTTCATTGCCTTCGGTCGGTAGCGCATCATAGTATTTTGCCGAGGCCAGCTTAACGGTCTTCAGGTTCGCTTCCGCCGAGGTACCGCCAATGACAAACGCGATGTGATACGGCGGACAGGCGGCGGTGCCCAGCGTACGCATTTTATCAACGAGATAATTTTTGAGCTTACCCGGCGTCAGAAGCGCTTTTGTCTCCTGATAAAGGTAGGTTTTATTCGCCGATCCGCCGCCTTTAGCGATACAGAGGAATTTATATTCATCGCCATCGACGCTGTAGAGATCGATCTGCGCCGGCAAGTTAGTACCGGTATTGACCTCTTTGTACATATCCAGCGCCGCGTTTTGCGAATAGCGCAGGTTATCTTCGATATAGGTGTTATATACGCCGCGAGCCAGCGCCGCTTCATCACCTCCACCAGTCCAGACGCGTTGGCCTTTTTTGCCGACAATAATGGCCGTACCGGTATCCTGGCAGGTGGGCAACACGCCCTTGGCCGCAATATCGGAGTTTCGCAGGAATTGCAGCGCGACATATTTGTCGTTTTCACTGGCCTGCGGATCGCGCAGAATATCCGCCACCTGCTGCTGATGCGCGGGACGTAACATAAAAGACGCATCGTGGAAGGCCTGACGCGCCAACAACGTTAGCGCTTCCGGCGCGACTTTCAGGATCTCTTGTCCTTCGAATTCGGCGACGGAAACATGTTCGCTGGTCAACAAGTAGTACTCGGTATCGTCCTTTTTGAGGGGAAAAGGGTCTTGATAAAAGAAGGGTTTGTTTGACATTGTGCTCTCACTTACCGCTCGGTATGGTTATTCTCTGGGCAGGTGTTCCATTGCCCGACTCAAAGCGAGTAACACTATCCTACACAATTTTTTAACAAAAACTGAGACAAGTACGACTTTTTACGCCCGGAGGTTACTTCATGCGGGTTTCTTGGTTTAATACCTCCCATTGATCTCCACATTGAAACAGGGCTTGATAATGCAAAAACTCATTAACTCAGTGCAAAACTATGGCTGGGGAAGTAAAACTGCGTTAACGGAACTTTATGGCATCGCCAATCCGCAGCAGCAGCCAATGGCTGAACTCTGGATGGGCGCGCATCCCAAAAGCAGCTCGCGAATCACCACCGCCAACGGCGAAACCGTCTCCCTGCGTGACGCCATCGAAAAGAATAAAACCGCCATGCTGGGCGAAGCGGTAGCCAACCGTTTCGGCGAACTGCCGTTTCTGTTTAAAGTACTGTGCGCCGCGCAGCCGCTCTCTATTCAGGTGCACCCGAATAAACGCAACTCCGAAATCGGTTTCGCGAAAGAAAATGCGGCGGGTATCCCCATGGATGCCGCAGAGCGGAACTATAAAGATCCTAACCATAAACCAGAGCTGGTTTTTGCCCTGACGCCTTTCCTGGCGATGAACGCGTTCCGCGAATTTTCTGACATTGTCTCTTTACTGCAACCTGTCGCCGGCGCGCATTCCGCTATCGCCCACTTTTTGCAGGCGCCGAACGCTGAACGTCTGAGCCAGCTTTTCGCCAGCCTGTTGAATATGCAAGGCGAAGAAAAATCCCGCGCGTTAGCCGTACTCAAAGCGGCGCTTAACAGCCAACAAGGCGAACCGTGGCAAACGATCCGCGTGATTTCAGAGTATTATCCTGACGACAGCGGGCTTTTCTCTCCTTTGTTGCTGAATGTGGTCAAACTGAATCCCGGCGAGGCGATGTTCCTGTTTGCCGAAACGCCTCATGCTTATCTGCAGGGCGTTGCGCTGGAAGTCATGGCGAACTCCGATAACGTTCTGCGCGCTGGCCTTACGCCAAAATATATCGACATCCCTGAGCTGGTCGCGAACGTGAAGTTCGAACCTAAGCCTGCCGGCGAGTTGCTGACTGCCCCGGTAAAAAGCGGCGCGGAGCTGGACTTCCCAATTCCGGTTGACGATTTTGCTTTTTCACTGCACGACCTGGCGCTTCAGGAGACGAGCATCGGCCAACACAGCGCCGCGATTCTGTTCTGCGTTGAGGGTGAGGCGGTGTTACGTAAAGATGAACAGCGTCTGGTACTGAAGCCGGGTGAATCGGCCTTTATCGGCGCGGATGAATCTCCGGTTAACGCCAGCGGCACGGGCCGTTTAGCGCGTGTTTATAACAAGCTGTAGCAACGTACTGAATTTTTTAACAACTCTTGCTAAGCTTATAACAGACGTAAAACTCCTCCAGGCGGTTTAATCCGCCTGGTTTCATTTTTATGGACAATTGATATGAAAAAAACACTGGTAGCTGCAGGTGTAGTGATTGCACTTGGCATCGTCTGGACAAGCGGTGCCTGGTATACGGGGAAAAAGCTGGAGAACCATCTTGCAGAAATGGTGACTCAGGCCAATGAACAGCTCAAGCGTACTGCGCCGGAGGCCGGTGTCGAATTAAGTTATCAAAACTACCAGCGTGGCGTGTTCAGTAGCCATCTGCAACTGGTTGTCAAACCGGTTGCCGGCGCAGACAATACCTGGTTGAAGCCCGGGCAAAGCATTGTGCTGGACGAGTCCGTTTCACATGGCCCCTTCCCGCTCGCCCAGCTCAAAACGCTCAATCTGATCCCTTCTATGGCGTCGGTAAAAACCACTCTGGTGAATAACGATGCGGCAAAACCCCTCTTTGATATCGCGAAAGGCGACACGCCCTTTGTTATCAATACCCGCATTGGTTATGGCGGCGATACCCGCTCCGATATCTCTCTCAAGCCGTTAAACTACGAGAATGCCGGTGAAAAGGTCGCCTTTAGCGGCGGCGAGTTCCAGCTTAACGCCGATAAAGACGGTAATGTGGTTTCGCTGTCAGGCGAAGCGCAGAGCGGCCTGGTCGATGCCGTTAACGAATATAATCAGAAGGTCCAACTCACCTTTAATAATTTGAAAACCGACGGTACCAGTAAACTGGCAAGCTTTGGCGAACGTGTGGGCGACCAAAAGTTAACGCTGGATAAACTGTCCATCGCCATTGAGGGTAAAGAGATGGCGGTGCTGGAAGGGATGGAAATTACCGGCAAGTCCGATCTCGTCAACGACGGAAAAACCATTAACAGCCAGTTGGATTACTCGCTTAACAGCCTGAAAGTGCAGAATCAGGATTTGGGCAGCGGTAAATTAACGCTGAAAGTCGGCCAAATCGACGGCGAAGCCTGGCACCAGTTTAGTCAGCAATATCATGCGCAAACGCAGGCGCTGCTGAATCAGCCGGACGTGGCGCAGAATCCTGAGCTTTATCAGCAAAAAGTCACCGAAGCGTTCTTTAGCGCTCTCCCCGTGCTGTTAAAAGGCGATCCGGTACTGACTCTGGCGCCGCTTAGCTGGAAAAACGCCAAAGGGGAAACCACGCTGAATCTGTCGCTGTTCCTCAAAGATCCGGCAACCACAACGGCACAACCACAAACGCTGGCGCAGGAAGTCGACCGCTCCGTGAAATCGCTGGATGCGAAACTGGCAATTCCAATGGACATGGCGGTCGAGTTTATGACGCAGATAGCAAAACTGGAAGGCTATCAGCAGGATGATGCGGAAAAACTGGCAAAACAGCAGGTGCAGGGGCTGTCCGCAATGGGTCAGATGTTCCGACTGACAACGCTGAAGGATAATACTATCGCCTCCAGTTTGCAGTACGCCAATGGCCAGATCACGCTCAACGGACAAAAAATGCCGTTGGAAGACTTTGTCGGCCTGTTTGGGATGCCGGCGCTTTCCGTTCCGGACGTTCCGGCGCTGCCTCAACAATAATCGCCTTGCCGGGTGTCGCGATGCTGCACCCGGCCTGCGCCGAACGACGCGCAGCCTCTACTTTTGCGTTACCAGGCGAGCGGCTATCGTTTGACTCCGCACATGGTGCTCGTCGTGAGCATTAGGCGGCACGGAAAACATCGTGAGTCTGGACAACTGCATCCCCCCTACGCCTGTCAGTGAAAGATATGTCGTTTGTCGATGTCCAGGCATTGAAGGACAATCACGCGACAGGCATCGTACAGCTCAATCAGCATAATTTGCAGGTAATTATCGGCCCGCGGGTTCAGTCGGTAAAAGATGAAATGGTTGGCCTGATGAATACCGTTCAGGCATAAGGAAGGGATATGTTCGATTTTTCACAGGAAGTTGACCGACGCGGGACATGGTGTACGTAGTGGGATTATGTCGCCGATCGTTTTGGCGAAGCCGATCTGCTCCCCTTTACGATCTCGGATATGGATTTTGCCACCGCACCGTTCGCTGATACTGTCTACAGGCGGGGGGTTGCCCCTTTATCCTGAGAGGCGATAACAGAGACGCCCCCGTGAGCTGACCGGGGGCGCGTTAAAGAGAATGATACAAAATTTCTCCCGCGCTCTCGCGAAGTTGCAACGTAATGACTCCGTTTTTGCAAAATTTCCAGAGCATTATCAATCTGTAGTATAATGGTGCGCACTTTTATTAAAAATTGAGTGCGCCCATGATTGATATTACGCTTCCTTTGACTGACATCCACCGCCACCTTGATGGCAACATTCGCGCCCAAACAATTCTGGATCTTGGTCGACAGTTCAACATCGCCCTTCCCGCCCAAACGCTGGAAACGTTGATTCCGCATGTCCAGGTCACCTCAACCGAACCCGATTTAGTGAGCTTTCTCACGAAGCTCGATTGGGGGGTAAAAGTCCTGGCATCGCTTGACGCCTGCCGCCGTGTGGCCTTTGAAAATATTGAAGATGCCGCACGTAACGGCCTGCATTACGTCGAGCTTCGCTTTTCGCCCGGCTATATGGCGATGGCGCATCAGTTACCGATCGCAGGCGTGGTTGAAGCCGTTATCGACGGCGTACGCGACGGCTGTAACACGTTTGGCGTCGAGGCGCGACTCATTGGCATTATGAGCCGTACCTTCGGCGAGGAGGCATGTTTACAGGAGCTTGATGCGCTGCTGGCGCACAGAGAAAAAATCACCGCGCTGGATTTAGCCGGTGATGAGCTGGGCTTTCCCGGCAGTCTGTTTTTGTCGCACTTTAATCGGGCGCGCGATGCGGGCTGGCATATTACCGTTCACGCTGGCGAAGCCGCAGGGCCGGAAAGTATCTGGCAGGCGATTCGCGAACTGGGGGCCGAGCGTATCGGACATGGCGTAAAAGCTGTCGAAGATCGCGCGTTAATGGATTTTCTTGCACAGCAGCGTATCGGTATTGAATCCTGTCTGACCTCGAATATTCAGACCAGTACCGTCGCATCGCTGGCGGATCATCCACTCAAAACCTTCCTTGAGCATGGCGTTCTCGCCAGTCTTAATACGGACGATCCGGCTGTTCAGGGCGTAGATATTATCCATGAATATCACGTCGCCGCGCCAGCGGCAGGATTGAGCCGCGAACAGATTCGCCAGGCGCAGATTAACGGTCTGGAAATCGCCTTTCTGAGCGATAGCGAAAAACGTGCGCTGCGCGAAAAAGTGGCCGCGGCGTAAGATTGCTTTATTGACACTAACGCTCTTCTCCGCCTGCGGTTTAATGCTATCCCAGGCGGAGAAATGCGACATCTCAGGCAAGACACAGCGTCGCGCGATGTTTTGCCGATTCCATGCCCAGTTCAATCAACTCCATAATTTGAATCGCCTGGCTTGCCGGCACGGGATTTTCACCGTTACCGTTTAACGCATCGCGGATAGCGGCATAATATGCCGGATAGTTACCCGGCAACGTAAGCCAGTTCTCTTCTTTGCGCGTCTCTCCCTCAACCAGGGTCAATACGCCGTCACGCATGTCGTATCCCCAGTCTTCCTGCGGTAAACGCTCGCCGTTTTTTAACCGTTCTTCCTGGGGATCGAGGCCATATTTAACATAGCTACCGCGCGAACCATGAACGATGTATCGCGCGGATTCCGCCGCGGCCAGCATCGTACCGTGCAAAATCACGCGGCGCTGGGGGTAGGATAAAATCGCGTGGAAATAATCTGTAGATTGCGCGCCCGGACGCAGTTGCGCTAAATCCACCGTCATGCTGACCGGCAGGCCAAAAAGTTGAATGGCCTGATCCAACAAGTGCGGCGCCAGATCGTACCAGATACCACTTCCCGGCCCGCCTTGCTCGCGCCAGCGGTCGCGCACCTGGGGACGAAAGCGATCAAAGTGGGATTCAAACAAGGACACCTCGCCGAGCACGCCATCGGCCAGCAAGGCTTTCAGCGTCAAAAAATCGCTGTCCCAGCGTCGGTTGTGGAAGACGGAAAGTACCCGGCCAGTGCTCCGCGCTAGCGCATCCAACTCTCGCGCCTGTGACAGTGTCACGGTAAAGGGTTTATCAACCACCACATGCTTACCGGCTTCCAGCGCAGCTTTCGCCAGCGGGAAATGGGTATCGTTGGGCGTCGGGATCACGATCAGGTCGATATGCGGATCGTTAAATAAATGTCGGGGCTCAGAGACCACGGAAACCGCCGGCCAGTCTGCTTTCACTTTTGTTTCATCGCTGCTGGATACCGCCGCAAGCTCTAGCCCTGGCGTTCCCATAATTAAGGGCGCATGAAAGGTTTTACTGGCGTAGCCATAACCGATTAACCCAACGCGGATTTTGTCATTCATCTCACTGCCTCCGGTTTTAGATATCGCTATTCCACACCATCGTGCGATTAGCCGCAATAGCGTCCTGACCATCAACGTAGCATCAAATGATTAACTTGTTACAGAACAGAGGCTGAAAACGTTTCCCTCCCTCTTGCCGACCGTTCGCCAGGAAAGTAACATTTACCCCCTGTGTTTATGGATAAATCAAAGCAAATGTCGTCAATAATGAATCGTCTTATTGAATTAACTGGGTGGATAGTTCTCGTTATCTCAGTCATTCTTTTAGGTATTGCCAACCATATTGACAATTACCAACCACCAGAGCCCACGGCTTCCGTCCAGAAGAAGTAAGCGTCAGATAATGTAAAGGCATTTTCGCGTGGTACGGTAAGCGGCGCCCCGGGGGGTGTAAAGAAAAGTCAAAAACCGGCAAAAAAAACGAAATATGTCCTATCTGGTCTGACGTTTATTGCCTGTTGTAGGAAAGCGCGTTAACCTTTCGCCCCAGGCGCCATGTGGCGCCTGACTCTTTACCGGTAAGAATATTCCCTTTTTACCTGCACCCCTGACCTCTCACTGGTGCGGTTTTGTTTATTTTTTATCAGTGACTACTCCGTTGGCATTATATTTAATATGGATCAACTTTATATGACTGTTCAGGATTATCTATTAAAATTCCGCAAAATTAGTTCGCTCGAAAGTCTGGAAAAACTGTTCGACCACCTTAACTATACCCTTACTGATGACATGGACATTGTTAATATGTATCGCGCTGCAGATCACCGCCGTGCCGAACTGGTTTCCGGAGGACGCCTGTTTGATGTAGGTCAGGTTCCGCAATCCGTCTGGCGCTATGTGCAATAAAGAAAGTAGCGTTTAACATCAAAAACCTTATAATATTTGCCCCAAAATGAGCGGCATGACCGTTAACGCGCGTAACCCCGGAGAAGATATGACTACAACACCGCCACAACGAATTGGAGGCTGGCTTCTTGGCCCGTTAGCCTGGCTGTTAGTCGCGTTGTTGAGCGCCTCGCTGGCGTTATTACTCTACGTTATGGCGCTTGCCACACCGCAAACGTTCAAGACGCTTAGCGGACAGGAAACCGGTAATTTACTGCTATGGGGCATTTCATTTATTACCGCTATCGCCATGTGGTACTATACCTTGTGGTTGACGATCGCATTCTTCAAGCGCAGACGCTGCGTGCCAAAGCATTACATTATCTGGCTGCTGGTGTCGGTGTTACTGGCGGTTAAAGCATTTGCCTTTTCGCCCGTCTCAGATGCCTTTGCCGTGCGTCAGTTACTCTTCCCACTGTTGGCGACGGCGCTCATTGTGCCTTATCTCAAACGTTCAGCGCGCGTTAAAACAACGTTTGTTAATCCGTAATAACCCTACAGTTAACCTGTTGTCGCCTGTGGTAGTTTGACAGATAATAGGCGGCTTTTTTATTTCAGGCCGAAACATGACTGATTACCTGCTGCTCTTTGTCGGAACTGTACTGGTCAATAACTTTGTACTGGTCAAATTCCTGGGCCTTTGTCCCTTTATGGGCGTATCCAAAAAACTGGAAACCGCCATGGGGATGGGCCTCGCGACGACCTTTGTCATGACGCTGGCGTCGATATGCGCCTGGCTTATCGACACCTGGATACTTATTCCGCTGGATCTGATTTATCTGCGGACGCTAGCCTTTATCCTCGTCATTGCTGTGGTCGTGCAATTTACCGAAATGGTTGTGCGGAAAACCAGCCCGGCGTTATACCGCTTGTTAGGCATCTTCTTACCACTGATTACCACTAACTGTGCGGTTCTGGGCGTAGCGTTACTGAATATTAATCTCGGTCATCACTTTCTTCAGTCGGCGCTGTACGGATTTTCCGCCGCCGTCGGTTTTTCATTAGTGATGGTTCTGTTTGCCGCCATCCGCGAACGCCTTGCCGTGGCGGATGTGCCCGCCCCTTTTCGTGGTAACGCGATAGCATTGATTACCGCAGGATTAATGTCTTTGGCCTTTATGGGCTTTAGTGGTTTGGTGAAGTTGTAATGAATACTATCTGGATTGCCGTTGGCGCCCTGACCCTTCTGGGTCTGGTGTTCGGCGCCATTCTGGGTTATGCCTCCCGCCGATTCGCGGTTGAAGATGATCCGGTTGTTGAAAAAATCGATGCGATTTTGCCGCAGAGCCAGTGTGGTCAGTGCGGCTATCCCGGCTGCCGCCCCTACGCCGAAGCCGTGGGTCTCCAGGGCGAGAAAATCAATCGTTGCGCGCCCGGCGGCGAAGCCGTCATGCTGAAAATTGCAGAGTTGCTAAACGTAGAGCCGCAGCCATGCGATGGTGAAGAACAGCAGGCCGCGCCAGTACGTATGCTGGCAGTTATTGATGAAAATAACTGCATTGGCTGCACAAAATGTATTCAGGCCTGCCCGGTTGACGCCATTGTTGGCGCAACGCGCGCCATGCACACGGTCATGAGCGATCTCTGTACTGGCTGTAATCTGTGCGTCGATCCGTGTCCGACGCACTGCATCGAATTACGTCCGGTGAATGAGACGCCCGACAGTTGGAAATGGGATTTGAACACCATTCCCGTTCGCATCATTCCCGTGGAACAACATGCTTAAACTATTTTCCGCTTTCAGAAAAGATAAAATCTGGGATTTCGACGGTGGTATTCATCCGCCCGAAATGAAGACCCAGTCAAACGGCACGCCGCTGCGTCAGGTGCCTTTAGCGCCGCGCTTCGTTATCCCCTTAAAACAGCACATTGGCGCTGAGGGCGAGTTGTGCGTTAGCGTCGGCGATCACGTGCTACGCGGCCAGGCGCTTACCCGTGGACGTGGGAGAATGCTGCCGGTACACGCGCCCACCTCCGGGACGGTTATCGCTATTGCCCCCCACTCGACGGCACATCCTTCGGCGCTGGCGGAGTTAAGCGTCATCATTGATGCCGACGGCGAGGACCGCTGGATTGAACGCGAGGGCTGGTCTGATTACCGCGCCCACAGCCGTGAAGCGCTCATTGAACGCATTCATCAGTATGGCGTTGCCGGGCTTGGCGGCGCAGGGTTTCCCACCGGCGTTAAATTGCAGGGCGGCGGCGATAAAATCACCACGCTTATTATCAATGCCGCAGAGTGCGAACCTTACATTACGGCGGACGATCGTCTGATGCAGGACTGCGCCGCGCAGATTGTGGAAGGTATTCGCATCCTGGCGCATATTCTGCAACCGCGTGAGGTATTAATCGGCATTGAAGATAACAAACCGCAGGCTATTTCCATGCTGCGCGCCGTACTGGCTGACGCCCACGATATTTCGTTACGTGTGATCCCAACCAAATACCCTTCCGGCGGCGCAAAACAGCTCACCCAAATACTGACGGGAAAACAGGTTCCCCACGGCGGGCGCTCCTCTGATATTGGCGTGCTGATGCAAAACGTCGGTACGGCGTATGCCGTTAAACGCGCCGTGATTGACGGCGAACCGATCACAGAACGCGTCGTCACCTTAACGGGTGAAGCGGTAAGCCGTCCGGGTAACGTCTGGGCGCGGCTCGGCACTCCCGTTCGTCATTTGCTTAACGATGCCGGGTTCTGCCCTTCTGCTGACCAGATGGTCATCATGGGCGGCCCGTTGATGGGATTCACCCTTCCCTGGCTTGACGTACCGGTCGTAAAAATCACCAACTGCCTGCTGGCGCCATCCGTGACTGAAATGGGGGCGCCTCAGGAAGAGAAAAGCTGTATTCGTTGCAGCGCTTGCGCTGACGCCTGCCCTGCCGACCTTTTACCGCAGCAGCTTTATTGGTTCAGCAAAGGGCAGCAGCATGACAAGGCTACCGCTCACCATATTGCTGATTGTATAGAATGCGGCGCCTGCGCCTGGGTCTGCCCGAGTAATATTCCGCTCGTCCAATATTTCCGTCAGGAAAAAGCGGAGATTAATGCGATCAGGCTTGAAGAAAAACGCGCCGCCGAAGCCAAAGCGCGTTTTGAGGCTCGTCAGGCAAGACTGGAGCGCGAAAAAGCCGCCCGCCTTGCACGTCATAAGAGCGCAGCGGTACAACCAGCGGCAAAAGATCAGGATGCCATTGCCGCTGCGCTGGCGCGGGTAAAAGAGAAACAGGCGCAGGCCACGCAACCGGTGGTTATTCAGGCGGGTAGTCAGCCAGACAATAGCGCCGTCATCGCGGCCCGTGAAGCGCGTAAAGCGCAAGCGCGCGCTAAACAAGCCGCTCATCCGGTGGCTGACAGCGCGATATCCGGCGGCGACCCGCGTAAAGCCGCAGTGGAGGCGGCTATCGCTCGCGCCAAAGCCCGCAAACAGGAGCAGCAGGCCGGAAGCGAACCTGCCGAACCGGTCGATCCGCGCAAAGCCGCGGTGGAGGCGGCTATCGCCCGCGCCAAAGCCCGCAAACAGGAGCAGCAGGCCGGAAGCGAACCTGCCGAACCGGTCGATCCGCGTAAAGCCGCGGTGGAAGCGGCCATCGCCCGCGCCAAAGCCCGTAAGCAGGAGCAGCAGGCCGGAAGCGAACCTGCCGAACCGGCCGACCCGCGTAAAGCCGCGGTGGAAGCGGCTATCGCCCGCGCCAAAGCCCATAAGCAGGAGCAGCAGGCCGGAAGCGAACCTGCCGAACCGGTCGATCCGCGTAAAGCCGCGGTGGAAGCGGCCATCGCCCGCGCCAAAGCTCGTAAACAGGAGCAGCAGGCCGGAAGCGAACCTGCCGAACCGGCCGACCCGCGTAAAGCCGCGGTTGCTGCGGCTATCGCCCGCGTTCAGGCAAAAAAAGCAGCACAGCAGCAGGTTGTTAACGAGGATTAAATGGTATTCAGAATCGCAAGCTCGCCTTATACCCATAACCAGCGCCAGACATCGCGAATCATGTTGCTGGTATTAATCGCCGCTCTGCCGGGGATTGCCGCGCAGACGTGGTTTTTTGGTTGGGGAACGCTTTTCCAGATCGTTCTGGCTGCTATCACGGCGCTCGTCGCAGAAGCCATTGTCCTCAGGCTGCGCAAACAATCGGTCGCCAGTCACCTGCAGGATTATTCCGCGTTATTGACGGGGCTTTTGCTGGCGGTCAGCATCCCTCCGCTTGCGCCCTGGTGGATGGTCGTGCTGGGAACCGGATTCGCCATTATTATCGCTAAACAGTTATATGGCGGGCTGGGACAAAACCCCTTTAATCCGGCCATGATCGGCTACGTGGTGCTATTAATTTCCTTTCCGGTGCAAATGACAAGCTGGTTGCCGCCTTATGAAATAGCCGCAACAACGCCCGATATGCTGGACACGTTGCGGATGATTTTTAGCGGGCATACCGCCAGCGGCGGCGATATGACGCTGCTACGTATCGGTATTGACGGTATCAGCCAGGCGACGCCGCTGGATACGTTTAAAACTTCCTTGCGCGCCGGGCACTCCGTTGAGCAAATCATGCAGTACCCGATATACAGCGGCGCGCTGGCCGGCGTGGGCTGGCAGTGGGTTAACCTCGCCTGGCTTGTCGGCGGCGTATTCCTGCTGTGGCAAAAAGCTATCCGCTGGCATATCCCGGTCAGTTTTCTGCTCACGCTGGCGCTATGCGCAGCGTTAGGTTGGCTTTTCTCGCCCGCTACGCTGGCCTCGCCGCAGCTTCATCTGCTGTCAGGCGCCACCATGCTGGGCGCATTTTTTATCTTAACGGATCCGGTTACCGCCTCCACGACCAACCGTGGACGTTTAATTTTCGGCGCGCTGGCTGGGGTATTAGTGTGGCTGATTCGTAGCTTCGGCGGCTATCCGGACGGCGTTGCTTTTGCTGTCCTGTTGGCGAATATCACGGTTCCTCTGATCGACTACTACACGCGCCCCCGCGTCTATGGACATCGCAAAGGATAAACCATGCTGAAAACGATTCGTAAACACGGTATTACGCTGGCGCTTTTTGCCGCAGGCTCTACGGGATTGACCGCGGTGATTAATCAGATGACAAAATCAACCATCCACGAACAAGCGCTGCAACAACAACATGCCCTGTTCGATCAGGTATTGCCGCCAGATCGTTACAATAATAATCTGCAAGAGAGCTGTTATCTGGTCGATGCGCCCGCCCTCGGCAAAGGCACACACCGTGTTTTTATCGCTCGCAAGGATGATAAACCCGTAGCGGCCATCATTGAGGCCACCGCCCCAGATGGCTATTCCGGCGCTATCCAGCTTATTGTTGGCGCAGATTTCAACGGTACCGTCCTGGGGACGCGTGTGACGGAACATCATGAGACGCCAGGGTTAGGTGATAAAATTGAGCGCCGTTTGTCTGACTGGATTACCCACTTTAGCGGTAAAACCATCAGCGGTGAAAATGATACGCACTGGGCGGTGAAAAAGGATGGCGGTGATTTTGATCAATTTACCGGGGCGACAATAACGCCGCGCGCCGTGGTGAATGCGGTTAAACGCGCCGGGCTGTACGCCGAATCACTGCCCGCTCAGCTCCCCCATTTAACCGCCTGTGGAGAATAACCATGAGCGAAATAAAAGACATTGTTGTTCAGGGGTTATGGAAAAATAACTCTGCTCTGGTGCAGCTACTTGGCCTGTGCCCTTTACTGGCGGTGACGTCTACGGCAACCAACGCTCTGGGGCTGGGTCTGGCCACAACGCTGGTATTAACGCTGACCAACCTTACGGTGTCCGCACTACGTCGCTGGACGCCGGCAGAAATCCGTATCCCGATTTACGTCATGATCATTGCCTCGGTGGTAAGCGCAGTACAGATGCTGATCAATGCGTATGCGTTCGGTTTGTATCAGTCTTTAGGGATTTTTATTCCTCTGATTGTAACGAACTGCATTGTTGTTGGTCGCGCCGAAGCGTTTGCCGCGAAAAAAGGACCGTGGCTTTCCGCGTTGGACGGTTTTTCCATCGGCATGGGCGCGACAGGCGCGATGTTCGTGCTGGGTTCGCTGCGCGAGATCCTCGGGAATGGTACGCTTTTCGATGGCGCGGATAGCCTGCTGGGAGGCTGGGCAAAAGTATTACGGGTCGAGATATTTCACACCGACTCGCCTTTCCTGCTGGCGATGCTGCCGCCAGGCGCGTTTATCGGCCTGGGGCTCATGCTGGCGGTAAAATATCTTATTGATGAAAAAATGAAGAAACGCCGCGCCGAAACCGCGCCTTCCGCTGTTCCGGCAGGTGAAACAGGGAAAGTCTGATGAACAAAGCAAAAAGGCTGGAAATTCTGACGCGCCTGCGCGACAACAATCCGCACCCCACAACGGAACTCAATTTCACGTCGCCGTTTGAGTTGCTGATTGCCGTGTTGCTTTCCGCGCAGGCAACCGACGTCAGCGTGAACAAGGCTACCGCCAAACTTTACCCGGTCGCCAATACACCAGCCGCGATGCTGGAACTGGGCGTAGAAGGCGTGAAATCCTATATCAAAACCATCGGCTTATTTAACAGTAAAGCGGAAAACGTGGTTAAGACCTGCCGTATTTTACTGGACAAGCATAATGGCGAAGTGCCGGAGGATCGGGCGGCGCTGGAAGCGCTTCCCGGCGTGGGGCGTAAAACCGCTAACGTGGTGCTAAATACCGCCTTCGGCTGGCCGACCATCGCCGTTGATACGCATATATTTCGTGTATGCAACCGAACACAGTTCGCGCCGGGTAAAAATGTCGAGCAGGTAGAAGAGAAGTTGCTGAAAGTGGTGCCGAATGAGTTCAAAGTGGACTGCCATCACTGGTTAATTTTGCATGGCCGCTATACCTGTATCGCCCGAAAACCCCGCTGCGGCTCCTGCCTCATTGAAGACCTTTGCGAATACAAAGAAAAAGTCGATATTTGATATGGTCGGAGTGCGTCCGTCACGCCAGCGCGCTCCCACCTTCGGCCTGGATCTATTTTAGCCATCAATCATTCCAGTCTCTGTCCTTTTTCTGATGTAATGTGCTTTCGTTTTCCCTCCACGTCAGGTTAATCATTTTTTTAATCGCAAAAATTTCTATCTATCCGTGATCAGGATCACTTTGATAACTTCATGTAAAATTTAATGACACCTAAGGTTACATTTACAACCGGATAGACTGACGCCCCGTTTTCACTACAAAACATTACTCTGCCATTTTTTCAGATAATGGCCTATATCACTGCTTTTCACCTTAAATAGCAGAAGATATCGCCTTTCACCCAAACTAATGGCCTTTTTGCAGTGTAAAAATCTGCCATTCTTCAAATGAAGAAATTTAACGCTGGATAACATTTCTGACATCGGACGATTCAACCAGAAGAGTTATATGTAACAGATTATTACAAAGCTCTTGTCTGGAGAGGAAAGATAGTGAACATTACCTGCCGTTTCCCCTCCAATATAACAATCGGACGGATGAGTCTGACTCATCACGCGCCAGACAACCCCTGTTAATACGGGGCGTAAAAAAGAGGTAAAAGTGTCTACTGCAAACAAAAAACCAACTGAAAGCGTCAGTTTGAACGCTTTCAAACAACCGAAGGCGTTCTATCTCATCTTCTCGATAGAGTTATGGGAGCGTTTTGGTTATTACGGCCTGCAAGGCATTATGGCCGTCTACCTGGTAAAACAACTGGGTATGTCAGAAGCGGATTCCATCACCCTTTTCTCTTCCTTCAGTGCGCTGGTGTACGGCCTGGTCGCCATTGGCGGTTGGTTAGGTGATAAAATTCTGGGCACCAAACGCGTTATTATGCTGGGTGCCGTGGTGCTGGCTATCGGTTATGCGCTGGTCGCATGGTCTGGTCATGACGCTGGCATCGTCTATATGGGCATGGCGGCTATCGCTGTGGGTAACGGTCTGTTTAAAGCTAACCCGTCTTCCCTGCTGTCTACCTGTTACGCGAAGGACGATCCGCGTCTCGACGGCGCATTTACGATGTATTATATGTCCGTCAACATCGGCTCCTTCTTCTCTATGCTGGCGACGCCGTGGCTGGCGGCGCGTTATGGCTGGAGCACCGCGTTTGCGCTTAGCGTCGTCGGTATGCTGATAACCGTCGTTAACTTTGCTTTCTGCCAGCGCTGGGTGAAAAGCTACGGTTCCAAACCCGACTTTGAACCGATCAACTTCCGTAATCTGCTGCTGACAATCGTGGGTATTGTCGTTCTGATTGCGGTCGCCACCTGGCTGCTGCACAACCAGGATATCGCGCGTATGGTGCTGGGCGTAATCGCTCTTGGCATCGTCATTATCTTCGGTAAAGAAGCGTTTTCCATGCACGGCGCGGCTCGCCGTAAAATGATCGTCGCCTTTATTTTGATGCTGCAGGCGATTATCTTCTTCGTACTGTACAGCCAGATGCCGACGTCGCTGAACTTCTTTGCCATTCGTAACGTCGAGCACTCTATTCTCGGTATCGCGTTCGAACCGGAACAGTATCAGGCGCTGAACCCATTCTGGATCATTATCGGCAGCCCGATTCTGGCCGCTATCTATAACAGGATGGGCGATACGCTGCCGATGCCGATGAAATTCGCCATTGGTATGGTGCTGTGTTCCGGCGCGTTCCTGATTCTGCCGCTGGGTGCCAAATTTGCGAACGATGCCGGCATCGTATCCGTAAACTGGCTGATCGCAAGCTACGGCCTGCAAAGTATCGGTGAGCTGATGATCTCCGGTCTGGGACTGGCAATGGTCGCACAGTTGGTTCCGCAGCGTCTGATGGGTTTCATCATGGGTAGCTGGTTCCTGACAACGGCAGGCGCTAACATCATCGGCGGTTATGTCGCCAACCTGATGGCTGTGCCGAGCGACGTGACTGACCCACTGATGTCCCTGGAAGTCTATGGTCGCGTATTTATGCAGATTGGCATAGCAACCGCCGTTATCGCCGTCCTGATGCTGCTGACAGCGCCTAAGCTGAACCGTATGACCCAGGACGATGATACCGCTGAAAAAGGCTCTAAAGCCGCTACAGTTTAATTTTCCGGGAAACAACATTCAGGCCGCTAACTGTGCGTTAGCGGCTTTTTTTTTGCTCGTCCCCGCACTACCATACTTTAAACCTCAGCAAAAAGGAGTTACCGATGAAACTGTTCTACAAACCGGGTGCCTGCTCTCTTGCTTCCCATATTACCCTGCGCGAAATTGGCAAAGACTTTACGCTTGATGGCGTCGATCTCGCAAAAAAACGCCTGGAAAACGGTGATGATTACCTGGCAGTCAACCCTAAAGGACAGGTTCCGGCTCTGCTACTGGATGACGGCACACTGTTGACTGAAGGCGTCGCCATTATGCAGTACCTCGCCGACAGCGTTCCCGACCGCCAGCTTCTGGCGCCGGTAAGTAGTCTTGCTCGCTATCATACGCTGGAATGGCTCAACTATATTGCAACGGAACTGCATAAAGGCTTTACCCCGCTGTTCCGCCCTGACACGCCGGAAACACTTAAACCCGCCGTTCGCGCCGGTCTGGAAAAGAAATTGCAGTATGTGGATGAGTCGCTTTCAGACGACCAGTGGATTTGCGGCCAGCGTTTTACCATCGCAGACGCTTATCTGTTTACCGTATTGCGTTGGGCCTATGGCGTAAAACTGAATATGGACGGGTTAACGCATATTGAAAGTTATATGCAGCGTGTCGCAAAAAGACCGACCGTTGCGGCAGCGCTTAAAGCGGAAGGACTGAATTAATGTCATGTTGCCGGATAGCTCGCTGTACCGCCATCCGGCCTCTTTTTAGCAGCAATAATTACAGCCGCGTTGCGCTGAAGTAATGTTCAGGGTTAGCGATCCTGTCCTGGGCCGCCACGACCTGCAGTTCGTACTCCTGCATCGTTTTGGTGGCGATCATAATCTCATAGACTGCCGCCGTAACGTGCTCCAGCGCCTGCTGCAACGTCGCGCCCTGCAAAAGTTTGACCAGCAATAAACCACTGGTGACATCGCCAACGCCAACCGGCTGACGTGAGCCGAAATCCACCAGCGGACGGCTAATATGCCAGGCTTCCTGTGCCGTCACCAGCAGCATTTCAAAGCGTTCTGAACTGTAACCGGCGCGGGCGAGATGTTTTACCAGTACAATTTCTGGCCCCTGAGCAATCAGTTCACGCGCCGCCTGCACGGCGTCATTCACATTATTCACGCTATGTTTGCTGAGAATTTCCAGTTCAATCAGGTTAGGCGCGATAATATCGCTGGCGGGTAACGCATAACGCACATGGAACTCTGCGACGCCAGGCGCCACGATACAGCCCTTTTCCGGATGCCCCATCACGGGGTCGCAGAAATATTTTGCCTGCGGATTTGCCGCTTTAACCTGGCGCACAATACCGAGAATGTGTTCTCCCTGCTCGGCAGATCCCAGGTAACCGCTAAGTACGGCGTCGCAGTGCGCTAACTGGCCAATGTCCGCAATCCCCTGGACAATCTCAGTCAGATGGCTGGGCGGCATGACACAGCCGGTCCATTTACCATATTGCGTGTGGTTAGAAAACTGAACGGTATTCAGCGGCCAAACATTCGCGCCAAGACGGCGCATGGGAAATTCGGCGGCGCTGTTGCCCGCATGTCCGAAAACAACATGGGACTGGATAGCGAGGATATTCTTCATTTTTTTACCTGAACATCAAAAATAAGGGAGTGATTTCTCACTCCCTGTTACTTAATGCCTTATTTCCAGCAAATCAGACAATAGTTCTTTTTGCCGCGACGTAATAAGGTGTAGCGGCCAAACAGACGGTCCTCATCGTTAAAGATGTATTCAGGATCGGATTGTTTTTCACCATTGATAGTGACAGCGTTGGAGGCGATAGTCTTACGCGCCTGACCACGCGACGGCTGGAGTTCGGCGTCTACCAGCGCTTGCATCAGGTCGGCGCCTTTTTCCATTTCAACCATCGGTACGCCGTCTTGCGCCAACTGCTCAAAGTCAGCTTCGCTCAGCGCGCTCAGTGAACCGCTGAACAGGCATTCAGTGATCCGTTTCGCCGCGACCAGCCCCTCTTCACCATGAACCAGGCGCGTCACCTGCTCGGCCAGCACATACTGCGCGCGCGGCGCTTTACCGCTGTTTTTATCTTCTTCTTCCAGGGCATTGATCTCTTCAATGTCCATAAAAGTGAAGAATTTCAGGAAGCGATAAACATCGGCATCTGCGGTGTTAATCCAGAACTGGTAGAATTTGTACGGACTGGTTTTCTTCGGATCCAGCCAGACAGCGCCGCCTTCGGTTTTACCGAATTTCGTGCCGTCAGCTTTGGTGATCAGCGGAACGGTCAAACCAAATACCTGATTCTGGTGCAGGCGACGGGTCAGGTCGATACCGGAAGTGATGTTCCCCCACTGGTCAGAACCGCCAATCTGTAAGGCAACGCCGTGCAGTTTATTCAGACAAGCGAAGTCGTACCCCTGTAGCAGGTTATAAGAGAACTCCGTGAAAGAGATACCCTGATCGTCACGGTTCAGACGCTGCTTCACCGCTTCTTTGTTGATCATCTGATTAACGGAAAAATGTTTACCGATATCGCGCAGGAAAGTCAGCACATTCATGCTGCCGAACCAGTCATAGTTATTGGCCGCGATGGCGGAGTTTTCGCCGCAATCAAAGTCCAGGAATGGGGCAACCTGTTTACGAATTTTCGCCACCCACTCCTGAACGGTCTCTTCAGTGTTCAGTTTACGCTCGGCAGCTTTAAAGCTCGGGTCGCCAATCAGACCGGTCGCGCCGCCTACCAGCGCAACAGGTTTGTGCCCTGCCTGCTGGAAGCGTTTCAGGCATAACAATGGAACCAGATGCCCCAAATGCAAGCTGTCAGCGGTAGGATCGAAGCCGCAATAGAGCGCGATCGGGCCTTGCGCCAGTCGCTCTGCCAACGCGTCTTCGTCCGTCACCTGGGCTACCAGCCCCCGCTCTTGCAATTGTTTAATCAAGTTACTGCTTGCCATCAAAATCTCCATGTATAAAACGACTGCACCTTTGCCGGTACACGACTTTTCGCCAGACGCGAAAGAGACATAGCATAAAACGGCGGATTCATCCGCACCAGTGCTTAAAACAAGATTTTTGCATCTTTAGGGCGCAAGACGGTCGATTTTCCATGCGCCGTCGTCGCGTTGGTATAAAAAGCGATCGTGCAGACGATGTTCGCCGCCCTGCCAGAACTCCATCTGTTCGATACTCACGCGAAAACCACCCCAGAAGCTGGGTAACGGCACTTCGCCCTGTTGAAACTTCTGCTTGAGCTCCAGGAATTTGCTTTCGAGGATACCGCGCGCGGAAATGCGGCTGGATTGTTTAGAGACCCATGCGCCGATCTGGCTGTCGCGCGGACGGCTGTGGAAATACCTCACCACCTCAAGAGTGGAGAGACGCTCGGCTTTGCCTGTCACCATCACCTGGCGTTCAAGCATATGCCAGGGAAATAACAGGCTGATACGCGGATTGTGCTCAATTTGATGCGCCTTGCGGCTTCCCAGGTTGGTATAAAAGACCAGGCCTTTTTCATCATAATGCTTGAGCAACACAATACGCTGGTACGGTTGCCCCTTGTCATCTACGGTCGCCACGACCATTGCCGTCGGATCGGCCAGTCGCGCGTCGCACGCTTGCCCAAGCCAGCGCTCAAATAAGGTTAACGGTTCAGCGGGTAAATCGCGGCGACGCAAGCCGCCTTTCGTATATTCACGGCGCAGATGCGCGATCTGCTGCAATTGGTCGTTATCAGACATGGCGTTGATCAGAAATAATCAGTGGGTGGCGCTATTGTGCGCCCCCATACTGAAAATCTCAACGCTTCGGATTTTGTAACTGACAGTTATTAAGCACAATTCTGTCTCGCTTATAGACCGTGGCGCTCTCGCCTTGCGACCAGAAAACATAAATCCCGTCGGTATAACGCGCGCCCGAGGCCGAGATTCCTTGCTTCAGGGTCAGCAGCTTATTGTCATAAACAAAACTGACCTCTTCACGCGGGTTATTGACTTTAACGGTAAGCGGCTTCTCATCACACTGGTATTCCAGCGTATCCGTTTGCATACGTTCAACAAATTGTTGATAAACGCTACAGCCGGTCAGCAGCACAGGTAAACACATTATTGCGATCTTTTTCATAGGCATATCCCGAAAGCTCTCCTGCTTCTGGAAGGGCAAACGCCCCTTCCTGACCTTGCTAGTTTACCGATATAGGGTCCGGGAAAAATTCAGTTAACTCTGAGTTATTGGGTTAGCCGGGTAAATAGCGCCTAAAACACTGGCTTCTGTAGCCCCCGTCACGGAAGGTAAGTTTCCCGGCAGGCCCGCGAGCGTTCGCCAGGCAAGCCAGGCAAAGGCCAGCGCTTCCATATCATCGCCGCTGATCCCCGCCTTATCGGTGGTCGAAACCTCGATACCGGGCAACAGCGCCGCCAGACGGGCCATCACTAACGGATTCCGGCTTCCGCCGCCACAGACCATCAGCCGCTCGCAGCCGCCGTTGAGCAGCACCTGTTGGGCGATGGAGACCGCCGTCAGCTCCGCCAGCGTGGCCTGTACATCGCGCGCGTCTGCGCCAGGGAAAGCCGCAAGATGGCGCTCTAACCAGCCATAGTTGAAATATTCGCGTCCTGTACTTTTGGGCGCCGACGCAGCAAAGTACGGATCGCGCAACATCTTTTGCAGCAATGGAAGAATAACCTGACCTTCTTTCGCCCATGCCGCGTCTTTGTCGTAGGGCTGCGCGCATTGTCGCCAAATCCACGCATCCATCAACATATTACCCGGCCCCGTGTCGTACCCGCGCACCGCCTGTCCGGGGAAAAGCAGAGATAAATTGGCGATGCCGCCGATATTCAGGACCATACGTTTTTCCGTCGGATGTCCCAACAGCGCGTGATGGAAAGCGGGCACCAGCGGCGCGCCTTGTCCGCCCAGCGCAATATCCCGCCGCCGAAAATCGCCGACCACTGTAATCCCCGTATGGGCGACGATGTGATTATTATCGCCAATTTGCAGCGTATGCGGGGCCTCGCCGGTCGGCTCATGCCAGACCGTTTGCCCATGACAACCAATGGCGACGATATCCCGCGGCTGCAAACGTTGTTGCGCTAACAGCGCATTAACCGCCTGTGCAAAAAGCCGGCCTAACTGGGTATCCAGCTGGCCGAGTTGCGAGAGCGTAAGCGGTTGTCCCTGGCAAATATCGAGAATGCCTTTTTTCAGATGAACGGGAATGGGCCAGGTGAGACTTGCCTGTTGCGCAACCATAGTTTCATCAATTGCCGCCAGTACAACATCCACGCCATCAAGGCTGGTTCCGGACATAACGCCAATAAAACGGCCCGATTTCATACCTCTTCCTTTTAAGCTGGGTTAAGCCTTAACACTCGGCATAACGTATTTTGTAATGCTATGCCCACGTCACGTTTTTTGCCGTGTCGTCCACGGATATCAATGACCTATCTTTTCTTGCTTCCGACTTCGTTTAAGATTGGTTAATTAACTTCTGATTATGATTTTTACATTCTTTCAGCAGAAGATATGACCTTAACTGCATAAATGCCATATAATTTAGCTATAGGGATGCTGACATAGCGTTTCGTGAAGAACAGGAGATGGGTAAATGATTAAACGTGTACTGGCCGTTTCACTGATGGGGTTATCCTTAGCTGGGTGTGTTAACAATGATAGCCTTTCGGGTGATGTTTATACCGCATCCGAGGCTAAACAAGTTCAGAATGTAACGTACGGTACTATCGTTAACGTTCGTCCGGTTCAAATTCAGGGCGGTGATGATTCTAACGTGATTGGCGCTATCGGCGGCGCGGTGTTGGGCGGATTCCTCGGCAACACTATCGGCGGCGGTACGGGTCGTTCACTGGCGACCGCGGCAGGCGCGGTGGCTGGTGGCGTAGCGGGCCAGGGCGTCCAGAGCGCAATGAATAAAACCCAGGGTGTGGAACTGGAAATTCGTAAAGACGATGGCAACACCATTATGGTTGTGCAGAAACAAGGAAATACGCGTTTCTCGGCAGGTCAGCGTGTCGTGCTGGCCAGCAACGGCAGCCAGGTTACCGTCTCTCCACGCTAAACCAGGCTTTACGTGTGGTCACATGGCCACACGTATGCCCCTGCACCTCAATCGTGAGAGTGCAATTCCATAATATTGTGTTCAAGTTTGGCGATAAGTTTAATCAGAAGCTCAATCTCCTCTGAAGAAATCCCAGCCAAAATTTCACCGCGCGTTTTATGAATGACCGCTTCCATCTCAGCGATCAGCGGCTCCGCTTTCTCGGTCAGTTTAATGCGCTTAGCGCGACGATCGCTGGCGCAGGTTTGCCGCGAAATTAGCCCCTTATCTTCAAGTTGATCCAACGTGCGTACCAGCGATGGCTGCTCAATGCCTATCGCTTTAGCCAATTGAATCTGCGACTGGTCAGGCGGCAATTGATGAATATTGTGCAACGTGACCCAATGTGTCTGCGTCAATTCCAGAGGCTTGAGGCGATGGTCAATCAGAGCACGCCAAATGCGCACCAACCGTGCCAGATCAGAACCTAGTGGCGATTCCAATTTCATCTCCTTATAATTAGCTTGCTAAGTTATTATGCTGATTTTAGAATAGTGTGCAGTATTTGTATTCTCAAAACAAATGTATTGCTAAATTTGCTTACCAATAGACATTTTTTCAGACATAGTGCGCACTTGGCACCTGTAGCTTCAGTTTTGGCTAAAACTAAAGCATCGATGTCTGACGCAAAGGAACATTGCTTGTGAAGTGTATACTCAACGCCACAGGATTGCCCTTACAAGATCTCATGTTGGGAGCATCTGTTTACTTTCCGCCATTCTTTAAAGCCTTTGCGCTTGGGTTCGTTATCTGGTTGTTTATTCACCGACTCCTGCGTGACCGGATATACTCTGATGAAATCTGGCATCCCCTGTTAATGGATCTCTCCCTCTTTACGCTTTGCGTATGTCTGGGCCTCGTTTTACTGATCGCGTGGTAAATATGTCGTTAAAAACAATAAAATATTTTTCTACTCTCATTGTCGCCGTCGTCGCCGTTCTGGCCGCGTGGTGGCTATGGAATTACTATATGCAGTCACCGTGGACGCGCGATGGTAAAATCCGCGCGGAACAGGTCAGCGTAACGCCACAGGTTTCTGGCAGCATTACCCAACTCAATATCAAAGATAATCAGTTCGTCAACGCCGGGGACGTTCTCTTTGTCATTGATAAAACGCCCTTCCATATTGCAGAACTTAACGCGCAGGCGCAGTTGGCCAAAGCGCAGTCCGATCTGGCAAAAGCGAATAATGAAGCCGATCGACGTCGACATTTATCGCGTAACTACATCTCTGCTGAAGATCTGGATAGCGCCAATCTGAATGTTAAAGCGATGCAGGCCAGCGTAGATGTCGCACTGGCAACGTTAAAACAGGCGCAGTGGCAGCTTAGCCAGACGGAAGTAAAAGCGCCGGTATCCGGCTGGGTGACCAACCTTTCCACGCGTACCGGTGATTATGCCAGCACCGGTAAGCCACTTTTCGCCCTGGTAGATAGCCATTCATTTTATGTAATGGGATATTTCGAAGAAACCAAACTACGCCACATCCGCGAAGGTGAGCCTGCATTAATAACACTGTATAGTGGCAATGTTAAGTTACAGGGTCACGTTGGCAGTATCGGGCGCGCTATTTACGACCAAAGCGTGGAAAGCGACTCCGGTTTAGTGCCCGATATCAAACCCAACGTACCGTGGGTACGTCTGGCGCAACGCGTACCGGTACGTATCGAATTTGACGCTTTGCCGCAGGATATCACGCTCGTCTCCGGCACTACCTGCAGCGTAGCCATTGGACAGCGGTAATGAAACTCTCCCTGCCGGCCCTGCGAAATACGCCCTGGTTTAAAGCGACCTCCGGCCAGTGGCGTTACGCGTTGCGCAATACCATTGCCATGTGTCTCGCGCTGACATTCGCTTATTATCTCAATCTGGATGAGCCCTACTGGGCGATGACTTCGGCCGCAGTGGTGAGCTTTCCGACCGTAGGCGGCGTAATCAGTAAAAGTCTGGGGCGTATTGCCGGGAGTTTACTCGGCGCGACCGCCGCGTTAATTATTGCCGGCCATACGCTGAATGAACCCTGGTTGTTCTTATTTAGCATGGCCGCCTGGATCGGTTTTTGTACCTGGGCCTGCGCGCATTTTACCAATAATGCCGCTTATGCTTTCCAGTTGTCCGGCTACACGGCGGCGATCATCGCGTTCCCGATGGTTAATATTGTAGAAATCACGCAGTTGTGGGATATCGCCCAGGCACGTGTATGTGAAGTTATCGTCGGCATCCTCTGTGGCGGCATGATGATGATGATCCTACCCAGCACATCGGATGGTACCGCCCTGCTCACCGCGTTGAAAAACATGCATGCGCGCTTGCTGGAACATGCCAGTCTACTGTGGCAGCCGGAGACTACTGACGCTATCCGCTCCGCGCATGAGGGGGTCATTGGGCAAATCCTGACCATGAACCTGCTGCGTATTCAGGCCTTCTGGAGTCACTACCGTTTTCGCCGCCAGAATGCATTGCTAAATGCATTGTTACACCAGCAATTACGGCTAACCAGCGTGATCTCCAGTCTGCGTAGAATGCTTTTAAACTGGCCGACGCCGCCGGAAAACAGCCGCGAAGTCATTGAACAACTCTTAGCTGAGTTGGCAAAACCGCGCGCGGACAGCTACACCGTGGCGCGGATTATTGCGCCGCTACGCCCGCAGGATGAACAGGATTATCGTCACCTCGCGTTCTGGCAGCGATTACGCTATTTTTGCCACTTATATCTGCGCAGCAGCCGCCAGTTATATCTGATCGAAAGCGGCGCGCCGGTGGATCAAATCCATATCCGCCGCACTCCCGGCCTTGCGCGGCATACGGATAACGCAGAGGCCATCTGGAGCGGCGTGCGTACCTTTTGCACGCTCACGGTGATTGGCGCCTGGAGTATTGGCGCGCAATGGGAATCCGGGCCCGGCGCATTAACCCTGGCGGCGATCAGTTGCGTCCTCTACTCCATCGTCGCCACGCCGTTTAAGTCGCTTTCCTTATTGATGCGTACTTTAGTGCTGCTGTCCTTATTCAGCTTCGTGGTGAAATTTGGCCTGATGGTGCAAATCACCGATCTGTGGCAATTCTTACTTTTCCTTTTTCCGCTGTTCGTCACGATGCAACTGCTTAAACTGCAGATGCCTAAGCTGGCGGGACTGTGGGGGCAGCTTATCGTTTTTATGGGCTCATTCATCGCCGTGACCAATCCACCGGTGTACGACTTCGCCGACTTCCTTAACGATAATACCGCCAAGATCGTCGGCGTCGCGATTTCCTGGCTGGCGTTTGCGATTTTGCGCCCCGGTTCCGATGCCGTAAAAAGCCGCCGCCATATCCGCGCGCTACGCCGGGATTTCGTCGATCAGCTTAGCCGTCACCCTTCCCATAACGAAAGCGAGTTTGAATCGCTGACCTATCATCACGTCAGTCAGCTCAGCAATAGCCAGGATGCGCTGGCGCGCCGGTGGTTATTACGTTGGGGAGTGGTGCTGCTGAACTGCTCGCATGTGGTGTGGCAGCTGCGCGCCTGGGAGTCGCGTTCCGATCCGCTTTCCCGGGTGCGGGATATTTGTATATCCCTGCTGCGCGATGTGATGAGCGAGCGCGGCGTACAGCAACGCCCGCTTGCCGTTACGCTACAGGAACTACAGCGTATCTGCGACACGCTCGCACATCATCATCAACCCGCCGCGCATGAGCTGGCGGCGATTATCTGGCGTTTACACTGTTCGCTGTCGCAGCTGGAACAGGCTCCAGCGCAGGGAACACTGTCTCCGGGTTATTTAATGACGCCGCAGGCGTAACGCGTTCCGCCGCCGCCGAGCGGTTTCGGCTGATCGGACATGTTATCGCCGCCCACATGGATCATGAGCGCTTTATCTTTCACTTCATCAAGAGACTTCAGACGCGGCGCAGTAACCGGTTCGGTGGCGATACCATCATTATTAACGACTAACACCGGGAGGTCGCCCAGATGCCCCTGACCTTCCGGTCCTTCATGCTTACCGGTATTTTGTGGGTCCAGATGACCACCAGCGGCTTCTGCGGCAACCGCTTTGCCGTCTTTAATCGCGGGCTGGCAGCTACCTTTGGCATGAATGTGAAAACCATGCTCGCCCGGCGGCAACGCTTTAAGGTGTGGGGTAAATTTTAAACCGCCTTCGGTTTCATCGATGACGACGGTGCCGATAGACTGTCCTACGCCTTGCGCCGTCACCAGATTCATCTCTACTTTCTCGCTGGCGGCCTGCGCACCCGCACAGGCCAGCAGCGTCACCATCGCTAAACTTAATCGCTTCATAAAACCTCCGTTACATGTGGTCGCCTGTTAAGTGTAAACCACTGGCGAAAACATGTACGGAAAGTCAACGAGTTGGCGATTACGGCACGTCATAACCCAGTGCCGCCTTGCGGATTCGGAACCACTGTTGACGCGACAATGACAGCGTTTCCGCTTCTAGTGCGGCACGTACGCGTTCGATTTTACCCGAGCCAATAATCGGCAGCGGCTGCGACGGCAAACGTAAAATCCAGGCATAGACCACCTGTTCAATAGAACTGGCGTTGAGTTCTTGCGCGATAACGGAAAGTTCCTGGCGCAACGGCTGATAAGCCTCATCATTAAACAGCCGACCGCCGCCAAGACATGACCAGGCCATCGGACGAATACGCAGTTGCTGTAATTGATCTAATGTGCCGTCCAGCAACAAAGGCTGGTGAACCGGCGAGATCTCCACCTGGTTGGTCGCCAGGGTGAACGGCAGGCGCGATTGCAGCAACGTAAATTGCGCTGGCGTAAAATTAGAAACGCCAAAATGGCGCACTTTGCCGCTTTGATGCAGATGTTGAAACGCCTCGGCGACGTCATCCGCATCCATTAACGGATCGGGACGGTGAATTAACAACATATCCAGATAATCTGTCGCCAGATTCTTTAATGACTGTTCGGCGCTCAGAATAATATGGCGGCGATCGGTAATATAATGACCGAGCCTATTTTCCGCTCTGGCGGTGATCGCAATACCGCATTTGGTAACGATTTGCAGTTTTTCCCGCAAATGCGGCGCCAGCGTTAGCGCCTCGCCAAACGCCGCTTCGCACTGATAACCGCCATAAATGTCCGCATGGTCAACGGTAGTGACGCCCAAATCCAGATGTTCTTCGATAAAACTCACTAACTGACGCGCGGACATATTCCAGTCCATCAAACGCCAGTAACCCATGACAAAACGCGAAAACTCCGGGCCTTGTGGAGCGATGGTGACACGCTGAACCATAACAGATTCCTCATAGAGAATAATGAGGTTGAGTATACGCAATTCCGCGTTTAAAAGAGTGAAGGTTGTTGAGGATCTTCCGATGGGAGAGGCTTATTTGCGCGTATTTTACGCAAGAAACGCTGGCGACAAAGCCGCAGTACATTTTGTTTCTCGGCATCGCTCATTTTTTGCCAGTTAAAGCGTTCGTCGCGGCTGCGCATACATCCCCGACAAAAGCCACGCTCATCAGACTGGCAGATACCGCGACATGGGCTTGCTACAGGAAAAAACTCCAACTGCTCGGCCACATCCCCTCCTCAACGTTTGGCGCTTATGACTATTGAAGACGCTAACTGACATTATGGCAACTCTGCTTGCAGTAGACCGACTGGTCTACTATACTGCCTGCTATGAATAAGCAAACCGAACACGATACCCGCGAACATCTGCTGGCCACCGGCGAGCAGCTTTGTATGCAACGGGGTTTTACCGGCATGGGGCTTAGCGAGTTGCTCAAAACCGCCCAGGTGCCTAAAGGGTCGTTTTATCACTACTTTCGCTCGAAAGAAGCCTTCGGCGTCGCCATGCTTGAGCGACATTACGCCTGCTATCATCAGCGTCTTACGGCGCACTTCACCTCCGGTCCCGGTAATCATCGCGATCGTCTTCTCGCCTGGTATCAGGAAACGTTAAAGCAGTTTTGCCAGCAAGGCGCCATCAGCGGTTGCCTGACGGTGAAACTGTCAGCGGAGGTCTGCGATCTGTCGGAGGATATGCGCTCTACGATGGATAAAGGGGCGCAGGAGATCATGGCACTGCTTGCACGCGCGCTGGAAGATGGCCGTAATAGCCACTGTTTACATTTCACCGGCCAGCCGTTGCCACAGGCGCAGGTACTTTATGCTCTGTGGCTGGGCGCCAATTTGCAGGCAAAAATATCCCGTAGCGCCGCGCCGCTGGAAAATGCGTTGGCGCATGTTAAGACCATCATTGCAACGCCTGAGCAGTAACAGGCGTTTTTATTTCCTTTATTACAAGACGACCGGTCTACTTATATCAGGAGCCACTATGTCATCAGCAAAACTGTTTACCCCCCTCAAGGTGGGTGCCATCACGGCGACAAATCGCGTATTTATGGCGCCTTTGACGCGTTTGCGGAGTATTGAACCGGGCGACATTCCTACGCCGTTAATGGCGGAATATTACCGTCAACGCGCCAGCGCCGGATTGATCATCAGCGAAGCCACACAAATCTCCGCACAGGCGAAAGGCTATGCCGGCGCACCGGGATTACACAGCGATGAGCAGATCGCCGCCTGGAAAAAAATCACTCAGGGAGTCCATGCCCAGGGCGGCCATATGGCGGTGCAATTGTGGCATACGGGCCGTATTTCACACGCCAGCCTGCAACCAGGCGGACAAGCGCCCGTCGCGCCATCCGCTATCAATGCGGGAACCCGCACCTCTTTGCGTGACGAAAACGGTCAGGCCATCCGCGTAGAGACTTCCACGCCGCGCGCGCTGGATACTCACGAGATCCCCGGGATCGTCAACGATTTCCGCCAGGCTATCGCCAATGCCCGAGAGGCGGGCTTCGATCTGGTGGAGCTGCATTCCGCGCACGGTTATCTGCTGCACCAGTTCCTCTCACCGTCTTCTAATCACCGTACCGATCGGTACGGCGGCGGCGTAGAGAATCGCGCCCGTCTGGTACTGGAAGTGGTTGATGCCGGCATTGAAGAATGGGGCGCGGACCGTATCGGCATCCGCCTTTCTCCTGTCGGCACTTTCCAGAATGTCGATAACGGCCCGAATGAAGAAGCTGACGCCCTTTATCTGATTGAAGCGTTAGGCAAACGCGGCATTGCTTATCTGCATATGTCTGAACCAGACTGGGCGGGCGGTGAACCGTACAGCGACGCGTTCCGTGAAAAAGTGCGCGCGTGTTTCCACGGTCCCATCATCGGCGCTGGCGCCTATACGCCAGAAAAAGCGGAAGGTCTGATCGAAAAAGGGCTGATTGACGCCGTGGCGTTTGGTCGCGATTACATCGCGAACCCGGATCTGGTAGCGCGTCTGCAACGTAAAGCGGAACTTAATCCACAGCGTCCCGAAAGTTTTTATGGCGGCGGCGCGGAAGGCTACACTGACTACCCTACTCTGTAATTTCATTGATAGCGGCCTCACATCGCCGCTATACTTTGAATATCTTGACTATTTTAAGGACAACGAAAATGCGTTTATTGCATACTATGCTGCGCGTCGGCGATTTGCAGCGTTCCATCGCTTTTTACACCAACGTTCTGGGCATGAAATTGCTGCGTACCAGTGAGAATCCGGAATACAAATACTCGCTGGCCTTTGTGGGATATGGTCCGGAAACGGAAGAAGCGGTCATCGAACTAACCTATAACTGGGGCGTTGAGAGCTATGACATGGGCAATGCGTACGGGCATATCGCGCTGAGCGTTGACAATGCTGCTGAAGCCTGTGAACGCATTCGTCAGAACGGCGGCAACGTGACCCGTGAAGCGGGGCCGGTAAAAGGCGGTTCGACCATCATCGCCTTCGTTGAAGATCCGGATGGCTATAAAATCGAATTGATTGAAGCTAAAGACGCAGGCCGCGGTCTGGGTAACTGATCCCCCGCCGGGCGCAGGTCACTGCGCCCGTTGTTTTACTGCATCCCGGCGTAAAATTTGCCATAATACGCGCTGCATTTTTTCGTATTAAGAGACTCAGATGTCCGATAACGCTCAACTTTCCGGTCTGTGCGACCGTTTTCGTGGTTTTTATCCTGTCGTCATCGACGTTGAAACTGCAGGATTTAACGCTAAAACCGATGCGCTGCTCGAAATCGCCGCCATCACGCTGAAAATGGATGAACAAGGCTGGCTGATGCCGGACATGACGCTGCATTTCCATGTGGAGCCGTTCGCTGGAGCCAACTTACAGCCGGAAGCGCTTGCGTTTAACGGTATCGATCCCTCTAACCCGCTACGCGGCGCGGTGAGTGAATATGAGGCGCTACACGCTATTTTCAAAATGGTGCGTAAAGGTATCAAAGACAGCGGTTGTAGCCGCGCCATTATGGTCGCGCATAACGCCACTTTTGATCACAGTTTTATGATGGCCGCCGCAGAGCGCGCCTCGCTGAAACGTAACCCGTTTCATCCGTTCGTCACCTTTGATACTGCGGCATTGAGCGGACTGGCGCTGGGACAAACGGTGTTATCAAAAGCGTGCCTGGCGGCAGGTATGGAGTTTGACGGTGAAAAAGCCCATTCCGCTTTGTATGATACCGAGCGGACAGCGGTGCTGTTTTGTGAAATCGTCAATCGCTGGAAGCGCCTGGGCGGCTGGCCGTTACCTTTGCCGACGGACAAATAACGAGGCTAACAACGCCGCTCTTGCTCACGATGGCGGTAAAAAAGCGACCTTTACAGGTCGCTTTCCCCTTTCACAGATTACTCTGCGTCCGGCTCCTGAGTTTTATATTTTGCCGCAGTTTCTTTAATAAGCTGCTGCAGCTCGCCACGCTGATACATTTCAATCACAATATCACACCCGCCGACCAGCTCGCCGTCCACCCACAGTTGTGGGAATGTCGGCCAGTTGGCGTATTTCGGTAATTCAGCGCGAATATCCGGGTTTTGCAGGATATCAACATAGGCAAAACGTTCCCCGCAGGCTGAAAGCGCCTGAACGGCCTGCGCAGAGAAACCACAGCTTGGCAGTTTCGGTGAACCTTTCATATACAGGAGAATCGGGTTTTCAGCGATCTGGCGCTGAATTTTTTCGATAGTGGTGCTCATTGTCTCGCTTCCTTAAACTACTTTTACGACTGAAGCCTGTCATTGTAACGGGTCAGGCTGGCAACGGAAAATAACATTTTCATCATGCCTTATTATTTTACCGTCTGCGGGAATAAGTTGTATACAAAATATCTTTTAAGTGGGTTGCCGCGCAGTGATTTGTAGATAACGCGTTCGTGTTTAGCATTAATTGCTATTTTTTTACATCTGTTAACGAAACACAGCTTCAGAAACCAAAAGCAATTACCAATCTGTGCTTTTGTAGATTAGAATTATCAGGTTTTGTAAATCATACGCAGGCATGAATCGCCTGCCTTTAACAGAGGATTGCTCAGTGGCGCGGATAAACAAAATCTCGATCACGCTCTGTGCTTTACTTTTTACTACTCTCCCCTTTACGCCAATGGCCCATGCTTCCAGGCAAGCCAAAGCGACGCCTGCTGTTTCTCATGTCACGAAAACGGCAGATAAAAAGAAAAGCACAACGAAAAAGATCAGTAAAACCAGCAAAAAAAACGTAAAAAAAACCTCAAAAACCAGCCGTTCTTCTTCCGCTTCTACGCCAAAACGTACCACCGCCTCCACGAAATCTCGTCATACGACGCATCGTCGTAACAGAACCGCGCCCACGTCAATCGCCGCCCTCGACGTAACGGAAAAATGCACGACGCGTAAAGGCCGTAAGCCGCACTGCGTGAAGGGGAAGGGAACATTGCCGGTCTCTATTGCCGATGCGCATCGTGCAAAAGTACAAAAAGCGACGAAAACCGCGATGTCCAAACTCATGAATCAGATTGGTAAACCGTATCACTGGGGAGGCGCGTCGCCGCGCACCGGTTTTGATTGCAGCGGTCTGGTTTATTATGCCTATAAAGATTTAGTGAAGATCCGTATCCCCCGAACGGCGAATGAGATGTATCACCTGCGTGACGCGGCGCCCATTGAGCGTAGCGAGTTGAAAAACGGCGATCTGGTGTTCTTCCGTACGCAGGGGCGCGGCACCGCCGATCACGTTGGCGTCTATGTCGGCAACGGTAAGTTTATCCAGTCTCCGCGCAGCGGTCAGGAAATTAAGATCACCTCACTGAACGAAGAATACTGGCAACGTCATTATGTCGGCGCCCGCCGGGTGATGACGCCTAAAACAATTCGCTAATATTTTATCCTGTCGTTTAACGACAGGATAACTTCTTCTTTTGCGCCACCGCTCAATTTGCTACCCTATCCTTACGCGCACCAGGGGTATTGTGCGTGCGCAATATTAATAATAAGGAGAGAAGCAATGTCGTTCGAATTACCTGCATTACCGTATGCCAAAGATGCTCTGGCGCCGCATATTTCTGCTGAGACGCTGGAATATCACTATGGCAAACATCATCAGACTTACGTGACCAATCTTAACAATTTGATCAAAGGCACGGCGTTTGAAGGCAAATCGCTGGAAGAGATCGTGCGCACTTCCGAAGGCGGCATCTTTAATAACGCCGCTCAGGTGTGGAACCACACCTTCTACTGGAACTGCCTGGCGCCAAACGCTGGCGGCGAACCGACCGGGAAACTGGCTGATGCTATCGCGGCATCTTTTGGCAGCTTCGCGGAATTTAAAGCGCAGTTCACCGATGCCGCTATCAAAAACTTTGGTTCCGGATGGACATGGCTGGTAAAAAGCGCTGATGGCAAACTGGCTATCGTTTCTACCTCAAATGCCGGTACGCCGCTGACTACGGATGCAACGCCGTTGCTAACGGTTGATGTGTGGGAACACGCGTATTACATCGACTACCGCAACGCCCGTCCAAACTATCTGGAGCATTTCTGGGCGCTGGTTAACTGGGAATTTGTTGCGAAAAATCTCGCCGCATAAGTCTGAGTACGCAGAAGGTACGCCTTCTGCGTTTTAGAGAGGGATAGAATAGAGGAGACGCCCACCCTCAGAAGAGAGGAAATCAGTGCAGAGCGGCCGTTAATCCACCTGCGACAATCACGCCCAGAACAATCAGCGTAGTAATCAACGAAAATTTCAGGTCGGTACTCATCAAGTTTTCTCCTTTTTATTCCCACACAAAAAGTGATATAGCGCATTTTTGCACATTCCCGCACAAAAATCTCTCATGTTTTATATTGATAACTGTTTTTAACGCTTCCCCTTTTCCTCAAGATCAGACAAAATTCCAGGCTTACTGAATTAGCGTAACGGCCATTGACCCCTTCCTGACGTTCCGTGTCGTTTTTCCGGCGTGCCGCAACCCTGACGTTGCGATTAGGGTGTGTGTAGGCAAACGTTTACCTGGCGTTTCTCAGGAGCTTAGCGAGGGTCTGGAGTGAAATGTAATGGCAACAATTAAAGATGTAGCGAAACGAGCAAACGTTTCCACTACAACTGTATCACACGTAATCAACAAAACGCGTTTTGTCGCTGAAGAAACGCGTAACGCGGTCTGGGCGGCAATTAAAGAGCTGCACTACTCTCCCAGCGCCGTCGCGCGTAGCCTGAAGGTTAACCATACCAAGTCGATAGGCTTACTGGCGACCAGCAGCGAAGCGGCCTATTTTGCCGAAATTATCGAGGCGGTTGAAAAAAACTGTTTCCAGAAAGGCTATACGCTGATTTTAGGCAACGCCTGGAATAACCTGGAAAAACAGCGCGCCTACCTGTCCATGATGGCGCAAAAGCGCGTGGATGGCCTGCTGGTGATGTGTTCTGAGTATCCAGAACCTCTGCTTTCCATGCTGGAAGAGTATCGCCATATTCCGATGGTGGTGATGGACTGGGGTGAAGCGAAGGCCGATTTTACCGACACGGTGATTGATAACGCCTTTGCAGGCGGCTATATGGCGGGTCGTTATCTGGTTGAGCGCGGCCACCGGGATATCGGCGTTATTCCCGGCCCGCTGGAGCGCAACACCGGCGCGGGGCGGCTGGCAGGCTTTATGAAAGCCATGGAGGAGGCGCTGATCAACGTGCCGGACAACTGGATTGTTCAGGGCGACTTCGAGCCGGAGTCCGGTTACCACGCGATGCAGCAAATCTTATCGCAGTCACATCGCCCTACCGCCGTTTTCTGCGGCGGCGATATTATGGCGATGGGCGCGCTTTGCGCGGCTGACGAAATGGGGCTTCGCGTACCGCAGGACGTTTCGGTGATCGGTTATGACAATGTGCGTAACGCCCGTTACTTTACCCCGGCACTGACGACGATTCACCAGCCCAAAGACTCTTTAGGCGAAACCGCATTTAATATGCTATTGGATCGCATCGTCAATAAGCGCGAAGAGTCACAGTCTATTGAAGTTCATCCACGCCTGGTTGAGCGTCGCTCGGTCGCTGACGGCCCGTTCCGCGACTATCGGCGTTAATCCCCGCTGTCGGGAGCCTCTTCTGGCTCCCGCAGCCACTCCCGATTCAACGTTTCGCTATCGCCCAAATAGTCCAGCAGCCATGCCAGCGCGGGCGAGGCCTCGTTTTGCTGCCACGTCACGCAACAGGCCGCATCGGGAAACGGATTCTCTAACGTCAGCGCCACCCATTTTCCGCTGTCTATCCACTGGCGGGCAAAATGCGTCGGCACCATTCCCACGCATAGTCCTGCCGACAGGCAGGTTGCCGATGACTCCCAGTCCGGTACGACGACCCTTTTTTGGTTATCCAGCAGCCAGGTAATCCGTTTCGGTAAGGTTCGCGAAGTGTCTTCCCTGACCAGCGACGGCCAGTTGCGCAGGGTATCATCGCTTAACGGCCCAGGCATCGACGCCAGCGGGTGATCGCTTGCCACTACGCAGCTCCAGCTCAGGGTCCCCATATCCCGAAAAGCGTAACGCCCCCCTACCGGAATCGCCTGCGTCGCCCCAATCGCCAGTTCGACACGCCCGTCGGAGAGCGCGTCCCAGACGCCGTTAAACACCTCCTGAAAAACCAGCAGTTCCACATCGTCAAAATGGCGATAGAAATCGACGATCATCTGCCGGGTACGTTCTGGTCTGACGATATTGTCCACCGCAATAGCTAACTGCCCACGCCAGCCATTAGCAATTTGCTGACACTGCTGGCGAGTGATCTGCATTTTTTTGATAACAGAACGCCCTTCTTTTAAAAACCAGACGCCAGCAGGCGTCAGTTCAACATCACGGTGACGTCGTACAAAAAGCGGTACGGCCAGCCACTCCTCTAGCTGACGAACGGTGTAACTGACTGCTGAAGGCACACGGTGCAGTTCCTGCGCCGCCGCGCTAAAACTGCCATTGCGCGCCACGGCGTCAACCACTTCAAGCGAGTATTCCGACCACATAATTTGCCTACAAAAATTTTGAATTCACTGGACAAATATTAACGTTTCACAACCGTAATTTCACTCCCTACACTCTGCGACAATGTCTGTCTGATAAGAAAGAGAAACAAATATGCAACCTGGAAAAGGTTTTTTAGTCTGGTTAGCCGGTCTTAGCGTGCTGGGATTTCTGGCTACGGACATGTACCTGCCCGCGTTTGCCGCCATACAGGCGGATTTACAAACGCCTGCCGCCGCGGTCAGTGCCAGCCTCAGCCTGTTTTTAGCTGGCTTTGCCGTCGCGCAACTACTTTGGGGACCGCTATCGGATCGTTATGGCCGTAAACCGATTTTACTGCTGGGGTTATCTATCTTTGCGCTCGGAAGTCTGGGGATGCTGTGGGTAGAAAGCGCGGCAGCACTGCTGACGCTGCGCTTCGTGCAGGCCGTCGGCGTTTGCGCGGCAACGGTAATCTGGCAAGCGCTGGTGACCGATTATTATCCTTCGCAAAAAATTAATCGTATCTTCGCCACTATCATGCCACTGGTGGGCTTATCCCCGGCGCTTGCGCCCTTACTGGGAAGCTGGATACTGACGCATTTCTCATGGCAGGCGATTTTCGCCACTCTGTTCGTGATTACGTTGTTGCTGATGTTGCCGGCGCTGCGCTTAAAACCATCGGGAAAAGCGCGTACCGAAGGACAGGATAAACTCACTTTCGCGACGTTGTTACGCTCTAAAACCTATCGCGGTAATGTGCTGATTTATGCCGCCTGTTCCGCCAGCTTTTTTGCGTGGCTAACAGGGTCCCCATTTATTCTCAGCGCGATGGGTTACAGCCCGGCAGTGATTGGCCTGAGCTATGTTCCGCAAACCATCGCTTTTCTGATTGGCGGATATGGTTGCCGCGCGGCGCTACAAAAATGGCAGGGCTACCAATTGCTTCCGTGGCTGTTAGGGCTGTATGCGCTGAGCGTTATCGCCACCTGGGGAGCGGGCCTTCTGAATAATGCCTCACTGGTGGAGATCCTGATTCCTTTCTGCGTAATGGCGATTGCTAATGGCGCCATCTACCCTATCGTCGTCGCGCAAGCGTTACGCCCTTTCCCTCAAGCCACGGGGCGCGCTGCGGCGCTACAAAATACGCTGCAACTGGGGTTATGTTTCCTGGCAAGCCTGGTGGTTTCATGGCTCATCAGCACGCCGCTGCTGACCACCACCAGCGTAATGCTCTCTACCGTTGTTCTGGCGGCGTTAGGTTACAAAATGCAGTCTCATGCAGATTGCGCTGAGACCGGATTTCCCCATGCCAATGTCGCCCACGACAAGTCTCACTAAAGACTTGTTAACCGCTGGTAATTAGCACGCTAACAATTTTCGGTTGAATCATCAAAAATTGCGGCCTATACTGATTCCCGGTTGTTTATATTACGATAATTATTAGGCATTAACGGGAACCGGAGCGTTCCCGATTCACCATGGATGGCCTTTTCGGCAAGGGTTCCTCCCTTCCTCTGTTCTACGTCGGATAACTGGCTCACGGAATTGTCCGTGGGATTTCTCACAAAGCCAAAAAAGCGTCTACGCTGTTTTAAGGTTCTGATCACCGTCCAGTGATGGAGAAACTATGAGTTCATCGTGTATAGAAGAAGTCAGCGTGCCGGATGATAACTGGTACCGAATCGCCAACGAATTGTTAAGCCGCGCGGATATTACAATTAATGGTTCCGCCCCGTCTGACATTCGTGTTAAGAATCCCGATTTTTTTAAACGCGTCCTTCAGGAAGGATCGTTGGGGTTAGGTGAGAGTTACATGGATGGCTGGTGGGAATGCGAGCGTCTGGATATTTTCTTCAGCAAAGTCTTACGTGCCGGTCTTGAAAATCAACTCCCCCACCATGTTAAAGATACGCTCCGTATCCTCGGCGCGCGTCTGATTAATCTACAAAGTAAAAAACGCGCCTGGATTGTCGGCAAGGAACATTACGATCTTGGTAATGACCTTTTTTCCCGTATGCTCGATCCCTATATGCAATATTCTTGCGCCTACTGGAAAGATGCCGATACGCTGGAAGCGGCACAGCAAGCCAAGCTGAAATTAATTTGCGAAAAGCTACAGCTACAACCGGGGATGCGTGTGCTGGATATCGGCTGCGGCTGGGGCGGCCTGTCGCAATATATGGCGACCCATTATGGCGTTAGCGTGGTGGGCGTAACGATCTCCGCTGAACAACAAAAAATGGCGCAGACGCGTTGCGAAGGTCTGGATGTCTCCATTCTCCTCGAAGATTATCGCGACCTTAACGATCAGTTTGACCGAATCGTCTCTGTCGGCATGTTCGAACATGTCGGGCCAAAAAACTACAACACCTATTTTGAGGTCGTTGACAGGAATTTAAAACCGGATGGTCTTTTCCTGCTCCATACTATTGGTTCTAAAAAAACCGATCATAATGTCGATCCGTGGATCAATAAGTATATTTTCCCCAACGGTTGTTTGCCGTCTGTTCGTCAAATCGCCGAGGCCAGCGAATCACACTTTGTAATGGAAGACTGGCATAACTTTGGCGCCGACTATGACACGACTCTGATGGCGTGGCACGAGCGCTTTATCAATGCCTGGCCAGAGATTGCGGGCAATTATAACGAGCGCTTTAAACGTATGTTCAGCTATTATCTCAACGCCTGCGCGGGTGCGTTTCGCGCGCGTGATATTCAGCTTTGGCAGGTGGTATTTACGCGCGGCGTTGAAAACGGTCTGCGCGTTCCTCGCTAATCATCTCCCCCGCATTTCATGCGGGGGAATCTTATTTTCCGTTAGCCAATGTCGGCCTGATTTCTGACCGCATTTTCTCGTGTAGCCAGTACGCGTTCTACGGTATCGACAACCGCCTGCGTTTGCGGATCGATCTCGATATTCACACGCTCACCCAGTTTTTTTCTGCCAAGCGTAGTACGTTCCAGCGTTTCCGGAATGAGATGCACGCAGAAGCGCGTTGGCGTTACCTCGCCGACGGTCAAACTGATACCGTCAACGCCGATAAAGCCTTTGTACAGGATATACTTCATCAGGGACGCATCCTGCACTTTAAACCACACCTGATGGTTATTTTCGGAGGTCAGGATTTTCGCGATCTCCGCCGTCGTAATAATATGCCCCGACATCAGATGACCACCGATTTCATCGCTGAATTTGGCGGCGCGCTCTACGTTGACCTCATCACCTACCCTCAACGCGCCCAGATTGGTGATGCGCAACGTTTCTTTCATCAGATCAAAACTTATCTGGTTACCGTTTATTTCAGTCACCGTCAAACAGCATCCGTTATGCGCTACCGACGCCCCCGTCTCCAGCCCCTCCAGCATGTAGTCCGGTAACGTCACCACATGGGTGCGAAAGTTGGGTTTTTCATCAATCGATACCAGTTTCGCGGTACCCTGTACGATCCCCGTAAACATATCTTCAACTCCTGAAATAAATAAAAGCAGAACTGTTCAGCACAATAGCAGGTGGAAAAACAGCTTGCCAGCAATGCGCCGTTAACAACTGTTTTTTCGCTGGAGAAATAGTAATACCCCGCTACAATAGACTGAAATTTCCCCTGCTATTTCTTTTGGCTGCCACTACGGCGGCTTTTTAGTCTTTCATATAACAACAAAATAAAAGGTGAATACGTGCAGAAGTATACCAGTGAAGCGCGTCAGTTATTAGCGTTAGCGATACCGGTGATCCTTGCGCAAGTGGCACAGACCGCAATGGGATTCGTCGATACCGTCATGGCGGGAGGCTATAGCGCTACGGACATGGCTGCCGTCGCTATCGGCACCTCTATCTGGCTTCCCGCCATTTTGTTTGGTCACGGCTTACTGCTGGCCTTGACGCCTGTGATTGCGCAACTCAATGGCTCCGGCCGTCGTGAGCGTATCGCGCATCAGGTTCGACAAGGGTTCTGGCTGGCGGGCTTTGTCTCCGTGCTGGTGATGATCGTCCTGTGGAATGCCGGATACATTATCCGCTCTATGCATAATATTGATCCGGCGCTGGCCGATAAAGCCGTGGGTTATCTTCGCGCGCTGCTGTGGGGCGCGCCAGGATACCTTTTCTTTCAGGTAGCGCGAAACCAGTGCGAAGGTCTGGCCAAAACCAAACCGGGTATGGTGATGGGATTTTTGGGCCTGCTGGTGAATATTCCGGTGAACTATATTTTTATCTATGGCCATTTTGGTATGCCGGAACTCGGCGGTATCGGCTGCGGCGTTGCGACTGCGGCGGTCTATTGGGTGATGTTTATCGCCATGCTTTCTTACATTAAACACGCGCGTTCAATGCGTGATATTCGTAATGAAAAAGGCTTTGGCAAACCTGATAGCGTCGTCATGAAGCGCCTGATTCAACTGGGGTTGCCGATTGCGCTGGCGCTGTTCTTTGAAGTGACGTTATTTGCGGTCGTTGCGCTGCTGGTTTCGCCATTAGGTATTGTGGATGTCGCCGGTCATCAGATTGCGCTTAACTTTAGCTCGCTGATGTTCGTACTGCCGATGTCGCTGGCTGCGGCGGTAACAATTCGAGTGGGTTATCGTCTGGGCCAGGGCTCAACGCTGGATGCGCAAACCGCAGCGCGTACCGGTTTAGGCGTCGGCATTTGTATGGCTGTGGTTACCGCGATCTTTACCGTTACTCTGCGTAAGCATATTGCTTTGCTTTACAATGACAACCCCGAGGTCGTGGCGCTTGCCGCGCAATTAATGCTGCTCGCTGCGGTTTACCAGATTTCCGACTCTATACAGGTTATCGGCAGCGGTATTCTGCGCGGTTATAAAGATACGCGTTCCATCTTTTTTATCACCTTTACCGCCTACTGGGTGTTAGGTTTACCCAGCGGTTATATCCTGGCGTTAACGGATCTGGTGGTGGATCGTATGGGACCGGCGGGCTTCTGGATGGGGTTCATCATCGGCCTGACCTCGGCGGCGGTGTTAATGATGCTACGGATGCGCTATCTACAACGTCAGCCGTCCGCCATCATTTTGCAGCGCGCTGCGCGATAATACGACGATAGCCGTCGCATGGCGGCTATTTTCTCGACATGTTGCATATTTCCACCGCAATCAGGTGATTTCAGGAAGAAAATTGCGATTTCCCTCTTGCCTCATTGCGGTTGTGACGCTAATATTCGTCCCCGTTGTCACCTACAACGTTGCGTTCATAGCTCAGTTGGTTAGAGCACCACCTTGACATGGTGGGGGTCGTTGGTTCGAGTCCAATTGAACGCACCATCATTTTAATGCGTCTGTAGCTCAGTTGGTTAGAGCACCACCTTGACATGGTGGGGGTCGATGGTTCGAGTCCATTCAGACGCACCAATCCATTATCTTGTTTAATTTTATAATACGCTATCTGGTGCTTGTGCCAGGCTAAAAGCGATTATTTTCAGTCTCTCACCTTTATCGTCAAGCACTGCTCTATACGCTATTACCCTCTTAACCTTCGCAGTGGCCTGAAGAAGCATACCAAAAGCATTTATGGTGTTTCGGTAGAATGCGCATAATCTATCTTCATCACCATACGTAACAAGGCTGCAACGGGTTCAAATAACGTTTCAGGAATTTTATCTCCGCGTTCCACTTCAAAAAATAATGAGCGGGCCAGCTCAACATTTTCAACAACGGGGATGCAGTTGCGTTCAGCGATGTTAACAATATAGTTAGCTTGAGCATCACTGCCTTTTTCCAGGACGCGTGGTATTGGCATATCGGTGGGATGATAGCCAAGACAAACCGCAATATGCGTTGGATTACGCACTACCGCAACAGATTGTTTAACAGATTGAGCTAAACTCCCACTCTGTATTTCACTCTGCATTTCCCGACGCCGTGTCTTCATTTGAGGGTCGCCCTCCAGATCTTTATGCTCTTGTTTTACGTCATCTTTACTCATTTTTAGATCTTTTCTAATCTTATAATATTGAAAAGAATAGTCCAGTATGCCAACGACGATATAAAAAGCCATCACCCCTACCCATAACCATTTTATTAAAGAAGAAACCACAAGCACGCCACAGGCTAACCCACAGTACGGTAGCGCCCGAAAAGTACTGGCATAATAATAAAAGAAAAAGGCAAAGATAAGAGATAACATGATAACTTTTAGGCTGGATTTACATAATTCTACTACGCTATGTAAAGAGAATATCTGCTTAAAATTACTTACCGGATTTATATGCTCGCTTTTAAAACCTATGGCCTTGCTGGCAATAACCACCCCCACCTGAAGAAACACGCTACCCACAGTAGCAACTATTACCCCAGCGCCCAGAAACAGCAGTGCAGAAGTCAGTGACTCTATTAAAGCATGACTCAATTGCGTTAATGCATAAGAAAATGGTTTATTTACTAATTGTAATGTGAAAGTTATTGACTCAATCAGTATCAAAATCATCTTTTCAGTAAAGAAATGAAAATACAAATAAAGCGCAATCAGCTGAAATAATGATGTTATTTCAATACTTTTGACAACCTGCCCTTCCTTACGGCCATCACGTAATTTCTTTTCTGTAGGCTGTTCTGTTTTCTCGCTCATACAGATGGAAACCAGTCTTTTAGATAAATATAAAATTTATCGCTTTCAACCAAATAGTGATGAAGAGCATAAGGGAATGAGATCAGGAGCGTCAGTAGAACCAATATACTTTTGAGCGGCATTGAGAAGAAAAACACATTCAATTGTTGTGCCGACCGATTTAAAAGACCTAAAGCCAGATCGGCTAATACCATACATATGATGGCAGGAAGAGAGAAGCTGATACATAATTGATAAAGCGTTCTCCACTCTGCCTGGATATATTTTAAAAATTGCCGGTCAAATAATAAAGTACGCCCTGGTGGTAAATATTGATATGACTCATACAGAATGTTTAATATAAACTCCATGCCGCCGCTTATAAAGAAAATAACACACAAGAACTGACTGAAAAGCAAGCCAAAAAGTGAGGTTTCAGCTTCTATTGTAGAATTGAATATCGTACCCATTGTCGCGCCACGTAAAGTATCAAGCAGAAACCCCGCCATATCAACGGCCCAAAAGGGAACCGCCGCACAAAACCCAATTAAAAAACCAATAATCACCTCTCCGGTGACTAACCCTAACCAGCTGTAATCTTTACCAATATGCATCATAATCCTCTGCTGGTAAATGATTGGTAATATGGGAAAGGTAAGTGACATAAGCACGCCATTACGTAAAATCGCGGACCCTAAACTGCCACTTTTTAATAGGGGAAGTAATAAAGAGAGGCTCAATGGTCGAATAAAAGCCACAGCCAATGTAATAAGCCACTCATTTACCTGTTGTGCCATTCAACCATGCTCTCCAATTCGTAACATTATCTGCCGGGTATAATTCAACAGGATACCGCTAAGCCATGGGTAGCTGACCATTAAGGTTATTGCAATTGCCAATAATTTAATCATGAACTGTAGCGTTTGGTCCTGTATTTGAGTCAAGGCCTGAACAAGGCTTACGATGACACCAACTACCGATGCCACCAACACCACCGGCATAGACGTAAAAAGGACGATCCATAAAAGTTGCGTTACAAATTGCGTCAATTCAGAATCATTCATGAAAAGCTCTGTACCAATTGCGCCAGTGTCAGATCCCAACCGCCTGCCAGTAAAAATATTAGCAGCTTAAACGGTAATGAAATGGTCATTGGCGACACCATCATCATTCCCATAGCCAGCAGTATATTTGAAATAAGCAGGTCAATAGCCAGAAAGGGAAGATAAATAAGTAATCCAATCCGAAATGCCTGCGTTAACTGACTCACCGTAAATGCCGGAATTAATATGAGCAAAGAATCAGGTTTTATCTTTCTTTTTATGTCTTCAGGCCAGGTTCGTTTTATCAAATTCCGAAAATAATTGGCTTCCTTCTCTTCAGAGTTTTTTTGCAAAAACTGTCGATAAGGCGCTAATGCTTTACTGTCCCACTCAGACGTCCAGAAAGGAGCGCCAGCGACCTGAACCGGATGCCAGCGCTCTTTTACAGCTAATAGCGTCGGCCCCATAATGAATAAGGAAAGTACAAGCGCGAGGCCATACAGTGCGATATTTGGGGGAACTTGTTGAATACCCAGAGCATTTCGTAAAATCGAAAATACCACCGCCAGTTTAAGGAAAGAGGTTCCCATGACGATAATGAGAGGCAGTATTGAAAGCAGAAACAATATACCAATCAGTTGCAAAGGCGAATCGGGTAAAGACATACTGTATCTCTCATGACACGACCTGGAACGCTATTATATTGTTCGCATATTATTTTTCTTATCAGGTTTACGCTGTATTTTTGCAAAGATACCAACGTGTAATACGCACCATAAATTCATTGCCACAGGCAATCAACTCACCTTGCCCAATAATACGGTCATTTACTCTTATCGTCACCTCTGGCGCAAAACATCCACCTACAGGCAAAACGTCCCCCGTTTTAAGTTGTCGTAATTGTCCAATTTCCAGACTCGCACGTCCGATCTCAAAGAGCACCTGTTGTGGTATCTGCTCAAGTTCTACTGAAGATGTTCCGTCACTCTTTGACATTGGACTCCCTGACGCAAGTAGCGTTTCGATATCCTGGACTAATTCATCAAATTTCATCGTGTTATCCTCTGTCAGCAACACCCTCGCGTAGATCCCCCCAGGTAGTTGAATAGCAAAAAAACCGAGTCTGATGTCGCCAAAGCAATGAATCCGAACGCCCATGCCGATTTCGATAGACTCAAGTTCAATTAACGTAAGCTGGCACCAGCCTAAATATACAGGGACTACCACAGGAGGGGCAGGATAAATCTGTTGTCGCTCAGCAGAAAGCTCTCCGACTATATTGCGCAAAAAACCCGTTGGCCATGTAAAAATGATGCTATGGAACTCATGTTCTTCAACTGTCCATTTAATATGCAACGCTAGCTGATGTGGTAGATTACTGCAGGATGTTGGCGGTTCGTTCTGACAGAGGGTCGCATCACTGGCTTGCAATAACGGCGCCAGCCCCCATTCAGCTATTCCGTATAGCAATTCAGGATCGATAGCCGATCGATTAGCGGTGCCAATTAACCCTTCACACCAGCGCTGCCAGCATTGTTCTGCAATCCACACCCTACCCAGCTCATTATGATAATTTATGGTAAATAACGTCCCTTGCTGTACTGGATATTGTTGCATACTCAATGTCAGCTCACCAATGGTAGCGCCTTGCGTTGGAAGCATCTCCACCCACGGACGCTCTTCATTCGCTATTCTTAACATAGAATATCTCCAGGGAAATTATATACCCCATATGCAACAACTGAGACTCCAGCCACTGCTTTAGCGCTTTCATCGAACGGTAAATTTCATGATGAGGGACATTGATTCTTAACTGAATTAGCCCCCCTGATTCACATACTTCACACTCTACACCGTCAAGATAACCGCCACTAACACGATAACGTTGCGTGAAAACCACGTTCTTATTCAATGCTGCAGGAGGATTATTCTCACCAATGGGTAATGCCTGGTGCATGAGTTGTTCAAAGTCCATACGTTCCGCCTCCGCCTCGTTATCATCCTGATAAGACTGGCATGGCAACCCAAGACTTCCCTCAACTTTGGTAATACGCATCGCTTAATACCATAGTAATTTTTTCTTTCTTTTTCATAAGCGCATTAAAATTCTTCTGTAATTCGCTTCGCCGGGAGACAAGCTGCTGATACTGATTCTCTAACTGCTGCCGTTGCGTCAAAAAGCTCTGCGCCTGAGTGAATAACCCGGCCATTTGTTGTTTCTTATCCAACAATAAATGACAAGATAACGTACCTTGCCAGCCCATTAATTCTTTCAGTCTGGTAGACACTGCTAAAGCGCGCGTCTGGCAAATCTGCTGTTCCGTAATAATCGCCTGTTGCTGCTGATCAAGTACGGTAAGCTTGCCGCGTAATTGCTTTTCACGCCGCGCGATTATCTCCAGCAAAGTTTCCATGATCACTCGGTGAGGATTTGGTGTAATTTTTCTATAAGTAGCTCGGGTCCGCATACTTCATCCTTACTTTGTCGCAAAAATGTACAAATATCCGGATAGGCATCAATGGCTTTGTCAGTATCAGTATCAACTCCTCGCTGGTATTCCCCAATGCGTATTAACAGTTCAACCTCCTGGTAAAGCGCCATGCACCGTCGCAATATCGCCGCCAGTTGACGATGCTCATGGCTGGTAACGACTGGAAAAACGCGGCTGAGCGTTGCCAACACGTCAATGGCAGGATAATGCCCCCTCTCTGCAAGCCGTCGGGATAGCACAATATGTCCGTCAAGCAGTGAACGGACTTCATCCGCCAACGGCTCATTCATATCATCGCCTTCCACCAGTACCGTATAAAATGCGGTAATACTGCCTTTTTCCCCCATTCCTGTACGTTCTAAAAGTCGTGGCAATGCACTAAATACGCCTGGCGGATATTCTCCAGAAACCGCGGTCTCTCCGGCGGCCAGAGCGATTTCCCGTGCGGCCCTGGCATAACGCGTCAGTGAGTCGGCAAGCAAGACGACTCGCTTTCCATTATCGCGAAAAAATTCTGCTATCGTGGTGGCCACAAACAGCGCCCTCACGCGCTCTAAGGCGGGTCTGTCAGAGGTTGCGACAACAATGACACAACGTTTTCGGGTCTCTTCAGACAGTGTAAAATCGATGAACTCGCGGACTTCTCGTCCACGTTCACCAATTAACACCAGAACATTGCAGTCTGCGTCTGGCGCATTACACAGCATCGCCAGAAGCGTGCTTTTCCCCACGCCAGGAGCAGAAAAAATCCCCACTCGTTGCCCTTCGCCACAGGTCGCAACGCTATCAATAGCGCGAATCCCCGTCATTAATGGTTGAGTGATAGGCTGTCGAACCATTGCGGGAGGAGGCATTGCATCATAGTCTTTCCAGCAGACTTCTGGCAGTTCGCGGCCATCAAGGGGACGACCAAAACCATCAATGACTCGCCCTAATAACGCTTCGCCCACGGGAACCTGATGGCGTCGCCTTAAGGCCATCACTTGCTGCCCGCAGTGAAGTCCGGTTGTACTCGTAAAAGGAGATAGCAAAGCTTTGCTGCCATTAATCCCCACGACTTCAGCAAGTTCTTCTCCAGGCTTTATACAGCACAACTCACCCATAAATACCCCAGGCAACCACGCATTTAACAACGTTGCGCTGACATCCTGAATTCGGCCCCATCGACAATAACCATCGGGGGGCGGATATTTCAGCCTCAGACGTTGCATCAATTCATTCTTCATTGTCCGCCAACTCCTCTTCGCTAAGGTCAATACTTTCTACCACTTGTATAAGGCTCTCCTCTCCTAATTCCTGCCATGACAAAATCGGTACGTCGAACAAGGTGGCTTCTGTAATTTTTCGCAAGAAACGTCGGGTGTCGACAGAAGTGACAATGAATAATTTGGCTGACTGCTTCAGCGCCTGCTCGATAAGTTGCAGGATCTGCGTCTTATGACGAGACGACAGCGCAGTATAGGTCCCCATTGCCGTCTGGCGAATGGATTCACGCACGAGGTTCTCAATACCTTCGCCGATCCGCAAAATCGGCAGCGGTTTTCCTTCCGGATTAAGACGACGCAGAATATGACGGCGAAGCGCGATACGGACATATTCTGTCAACATCAGGACATCTTTTTCACGTGGCGCCCAGTCAATTAAGGTGCCGAAAATAAGACGTAAATCTCTAATAGAAACCCGTTCTGATACAAGCCGTTGCAAAGTTTCAGCGATTTTATTAATGGGTAACTGGCGTTGAAGCTCTTTCACCAGCTCAGAGTAGTTTTTTTCCATCGCATTCATTAGATAACGCGTTTCCTGAACACCAATAAACTCTCCCATATGCCGAAGCAGGACACATTTTAATAAGGCAGAGATACGTTGGCTGCCCGCGAAAACGTCCAGTCCAAAACCTTGCGCCTTATGGGCCATGTCTTTTGTAAGCCAACAGATCTGCCCCATCCCGTTCGGTAACGTCTGGCTGTCACCCACCACATTAGCGTCCGCGCCTATCAATAAATAATCCGCCTGAGCGGGAATAGATAAACTAAATACGGGTTCCTGATATAGCAGTACCGTCAATTTTTCGGTGGGTTCAGGCAAAACCTCAATATTCACCTCAGGGAGAGGGACGCCGGTATCCTCAAATAAAAACCATCTCATGGCGTCAATATCACGAATCAGGTCGGCAGAATGTAACGTCGGGCTAAGACGTAAGATTAGAGGACATGCGCCGGGAACCATACTATCTTTTTCCGGTGCTTCGACGCCATTTGCGGAAACCACAGACTTTTTGCGGCGAATGAGGATAATTGGCAATGCTAACAACGCTGAAAAGAAAGCGAGAGTGATAAAAGGAAAGCCAGGAATTAAAGCGAGGAGCATTAAAACCACAGCGGTTAATATGAGCGACTGAGGTTGTCTGGCAATTTGAGAACTCAACTCTGTCGCCAGGTTCTGGCGTTTCTCACCCGGGACACGGGTGACAATAATTCCCGCGCTAAGGGAAATCAGCAGCGATGGAATTTGCCCACATAAACCATCTCCGATTGACAGTACGCTATAAGTGTGAACAGCCTCACTCATCGACATATCATATTGTACGATAGCGATAATGATACCGCCGATAATGTTCACCAGAACAACAATAATACCGGCAATCGTATCGCCTTTAACAAATTTCATCGCACCGTCCATCGCACCGAGAAAGCGGCTTTCCTGCTGGACATGCTGTCTTAATGTACGGGCATGGTCTGCATCGATAACTCCGGCACGCAAATCGCCATCGATACTCATTTGTTTGCCTGGCATCCCATCAAGCGAGAAACGTGCGCTAACTTCCGCCACCCTCTCGATACCTTTTGTAATGACAATAAACTGCACGATAGTAATGATGGTAAATACGACCAACCCAACGGTGAGATTTCCTCCTACGACAAACTTACCGAAAGCATCCACAATATTACCGGCATTATGTTGTAACAGTACCAGCCGTGATGTGCTGATTGTGAGTGACAAACGATATAATGTAGTAATAAGTAATAAAGACGGAAATACCGATAAATCGAGAGGGTCACTAAGATAAATAGCAATTAAGAGCAGGATCACTGAAAACATAAGGTTGATAGTAATCAGGATATCAACCATCCAGGTCGGCAAAGGTAACAGCATCATCACAATAGCGATTAATAACACCGTCGCCAGAACCATATCCTGCCGACCCGCGCATACACTGAGCCACTGTTGCGCCCTGACTCCCTCACCTAACCATGAACGCATTGCGACTCCAGAAATTTTATTTGTCGATGATGTAATCGTAACCAGAGCTCGGCGGAGCTGGAAAGAGGTGGAGAACAACTCATTGCAAGCCCATCGCGCAACAAAAATAATCGTTGAGGAATACCCTGGAACGCTGCGGGTTTCCAGTTAGCCAACGCTTTAAAAAGCAGTTCTTCGTCTAAGAAGGTTTGCTTGAGTATCTGACATAAGTGAATACGACCGTTATGATAGTTTAGATAGGTTTCATATTGTCCTTGCCGCCAGAACATATTGGTTGCTAAAGGCCGTTCAGCTAATCCTGCTAATTGAATAAAAAGCTGAATATTACGTTCAGTAATGAGATCCCAATCCATCCTGACGCCTCATGATGAGCCAGAAAGCCAATTTACCTAAATATTGAAAGCCAGGTATCAGAATAAAACCTGATTTATCTTTACTTCACGAAGCGTTTCGAGAATTTGTTCACGTTGATCTTCGTCGTTAAAACAGTTATCGGGTATCAGCATAAACTGCGCATCAAGTTGTTGGAGTAACCGATTGAACATCTTCGATGAAGAAACTATAGCGGTAAGTCTATCAAGCAACCAATCACTGAAAAGCCAGCGCTCACAAATAATATCGAGTAGTAGCGGCAGTAATGTATTAGGCGGCAACTGGCAAATCCACTCCTCACGCTGGCACTCTTTTTCAAGGCCAAGGAATAACAGCAAACGACGCAAACGTACTAATGCTGCGGCCAAACGACTTTGCTCCGAGGGTTCGATGCATATGCTAAGTTCAAAGGCTATTGCTCTTAGCAAAATACGGACCCGTTCACAGCGATCCGGCCAGTCTGCCACGCGTCTGAACCACTGCGATAAGGGCATTTCATCGTTGTCTATCGCCTGTTGCATAAAACGCTTCAGCGAGGACAACGTAGCGGTGTCCACTTCGCCAAGTTCCAGTAAACTAAAAACGGCAAGTTCCCATCCCTCCTCCGCTGTAAGCGTATCCAGTTGCGATTGCAAATCGCGTTTTTTCTTTTTTGACAACCCGCCGGCAGTAAGCGCCATTGCAAGAGCGATAATTTGATACGCATTCTGTAAATCAGGATCACTATTCTCTTCGGTAAGCGGACGCAACGCTGCCCCATTATCCTCCTGTATTTGTTTTATCAAACGCAGCAAAGCCTGCTGCCTGCGCTCCAGTTTCTCAGCATCAGTGAATTTATTACTTTCGCGCAGTTTACCACTCAGCGCCATTCCTATTTCTTCCATCGTCTCATAGAGCGCTGCCCCCGTCGTTTCCTGTAACTCCTGGAGAGCTAACATTGAAGGCGAAATAACCTCTTGTTCCTCTATAACCTGGCCAGGGGTAAATGCTGTAGGGGGCGTCATTTTTATCTCATTAATTTTAATATTCATCGCGACCTCTTTTATCTTCACCATTACGTAACCATTTCAGTAACGCGTTGAAATGACGAGAAAGTGAAAACTCAACGGCATATCGTGTTGAGGAAATTTCAGCCTGATCGGGAGAGAAACCAGGCTCGATAATCAACGTAAACCGCTTGCCAAAAGTTTCACGCATCAATGCCTCTTTTTCAGGATGAATACGCAAATAAAGCGCTCCCTCTTCCGCCATAGCCGTGGCCTGGCGTGCCAGACGATGGCACATAACACTGTCTACCGACTGTTGATCGAACCAGGCCAACAGAACCTGTTCTATACTATTTTTAATATGATGCGCTGCGTGATCGACCAATGAACGAAATTGATTTTCATCTTCTTGTAAATGTTTTACATGCTGTTCCAGCCATTCCACTTCCATTTTTTCCAGCGTATTTTTACGCAAGCACGCTAGTTCTTGTTGCTGCTCAACTTTCTGTTCACGCTGATAACGATAGGCGTCTCGGATGATTTTTTCAGCCTTACGGTAAGCGGAGCTCACAATAGCATGTGAAACTCTCTTAGCTTGTTGCTCTTGCGCAAATAAAGTTAATTGTAATGTTATCCACTGTGACTCAATAATATTTCGAGCGGGTAGCTTATGGTTAATTTCCGTCAGAGGAAGTGAAGTAAAACTCATAGCAAATGCTCCATGAAGATAATCTCGGTAAGAGAAGTCTTCGGCCAAAGTATACGCTGCGGAGGGGGTAATAATACTAATAGCGCATGTAAAACCGCATCGTCATGCGCTTCCCGATTAAGAATGGCGGTACCGATCTGCAATGCAGTTTGTTGCATCACTTGCGGAGGAAGTAATTTGCCATCTCTTTGCCCCAACCAACCATATAGCTGCCAGATCTCATCCTCGCTAAACCACTGTAGAAGCAATTGCCGATACTCTGGTAGCATAAAATAGTCACTACACCTGAGTTTGAATAATCCCAGCCCAAAGGCAAATGCCGATATACGCGGCGCAAGACGAACCTGCCGTTTTTGCCTGTCATTTAAACAGGCTGGGATAACAGAGCTTCCTCTTAGTCTATTTAACGCTCTGTCAAGAAGACGATCCAACTCGGGCCGATCGCCATAACGCCAGCAGTTTGAAAGATGAAAGCCCAGCTTATCCAGCCATTCCGGTACAGCGTAACGAGCAGGTTGCCAGAAATAACGATAAAGTTGCAACACCTCGGGATCAGGTCGGCTCAAAAACGGCGTCTCAAGCAAAAATAGCCGATCAGGATGCCCACTCCTAATAACAGTCCTGTCAACGATAACATCAACGGATAAGGGTATTTCATCAACCACTTCACCACCTTCCCTTTATTGGCGTTGATAACGTCCATAATCCAGAATGTTTGTCTCGCGGGTACGTCAGCTACCATTCTGAATTCAGCAGGCTGCATCAAGATACTAATCTTACTGTATTGCAACCCAGGGATTGACATCTCTATTAAATCTTTAATTTTTACCCGAAAGGCCTCCATATTGACCTGAGGTGAATATTTTATAAATACGGCAACTGAGCTCGGAGAAGCGTTACTTCCCTCATCATAAGTCGGTAGCGCAATGGTCACTTTTGCATTAATCACGCCCTCCATCTGACTCAGCATTCCTTCAATTCTTTGTTCTTTTAAAAAATTAATCTTCTGCTGTTCTTCCTGGGGTGATACCACTAACTGATTAGCCGGAAACATCTTATCCGCCGTTGTAAACTGACGATGCGGATAACCGTTAAGTCTAAGTAGCTCAACCGCATTAATAAACTGCGACTGCTCGACACGTAAGGTAACACCGTCCTCTTCCTGTTTTTTTTCCGCATCAATATGATGCTGCATAAGTAATGCCAGCATTTGATTCGCCTCATCCTCTGGCAATGAGCGATAAAGATCCACATCACATGCCGTAAGAAAGAACGTAAGGACAGTAAGAAATACTATACGATGAACCTTCATGCCATGTTATCCAGCTTATTAAGCGCTTGCGATGCTGCGCCTGATATTCTGGCAAGATAATCGACGCCTACCGTTAACTGCATATAATCCATTTGTCTGGTCAACATAACCTGCGGTAATAAAGCACTGGCGTTACTGGTGGATGCTTCATCTTTCAGCAATTGTTCAAAAAAATTAATTTGCTCCTGGCTCGGTTCTGCAGAGGACTTTACATAAGATTGAGTGCTTACAGGCACTACGCTCATATCAGAAATATTCAATTTTCAAACCCCTCATTTGGTGCAGGAAATAACAGACGCAGCGCCATAGCCTCTGGCAAATCTATATCCGATAAAATTTTCGCGGCTTTTAGCGGCTCATTTAAACCCGCCAACAATAATGCCAGACATACCAACTGTAATTTTTTATCCGGAACAATAACCGTTAGCGCTGGTAACATCGCATGTACCTGGGAAATCAGGCTATGGTTAACGCCCGCAAACATGATTTCCAGCAGCAACCGTCGAACATCGTCGCTAATAACTTCAGATTTTAGCAATGATTCCACTAAGCATATCCTTGATCATTTTGATCAGTGAACTTTCGTAATTAATAAATGTAGAATACTGCTGTAAGGCAAATTGCGCTTTAATCATCGATTCTGGGTTGAGCAAATCATTACCATTCATTTTGTCATTAATGGCCTGGCCTGCCTGGTGCGCCATGTGGGAGAGCATATCCACTAATTGTGCAATATCCATAATGCTTTTCCTTAAAATAAATACATCGTAAGGATACTGGCAACATAGCAAAATTTAGAAAGCAATGAACATCCGGTATATACCTGAAAACGATTACTCCGGCGCACGTTGTTCTGGCGTTACCTGAGCCAGCAAACGATATAATGGGCTGCTGACCTGCATACCGGTCATTGCCATCCCATCCATACCGAAGCGAGTAAAACTCATTAGTCCATAGGTAATATCATTAAGACGCTCTAATAAATGAGGCTGTAGTCCCAAACTACCACTCCAGTATGAATGCGTCATTACCGTCGCGGTTAAGGCTAATCTACCGCCCAGGGAGACGGCTTTAGCAATCGCCATACTTTTGCGTTGATTGGCGAAACAATTAGCAATATAAAAAACGGCATTGCCTATACTGTCGTGAGCCATAGGCAAATGATGTTTATGATGGTAGATAAGACAGGCGACATCCGCGATGGCAATAGCAAGGCCAATCCCTGCCAGGGCTACGAGCGGCGCGCCTCCACCACTTAGCACAGTTAATGCTATTCCAGCGGAACAGCATAAAATCTGTCCGCCCAAAATGACCGTTTGCCAACTAAAAATTTCTTTTGGAAAACACTCTATCACTCGTTTCGCAAGTCCGGCCAATAACCGCTCTTTTCCTTGTTGAGGACCTATTCTACCACTCTCCATATTGGTTTCCGGATGTGGCAATGAGGGACATGGAGGTGATTCCTCAGGCGCGTTAACAGGACGTTGCCCTCCTACCTGAGCATTTGGGCTAACAGGTTTCATGGTTCTCCCCGAGATGTATGACCAGAACTGTCCATTAATGCAGGTGTAGTAGCAGATTGGCAGAGCGATGCCATTTGTTCCGCCAATAACGCACTGGGATCGGCATAAAGTTCATCAACAGAATTTTCCTGATCGTCGCCAGAGGGGCGGGCAAGGCAATAATCCAGTACCGCACCTATCGCCGTCAGGCTAACGGAGGTAATTACACTCCCCATGTCCAAAGAGGCCGCTATATTTTCAGCGGCGGGCAGTGGAAACTGTAGTTGTATAACCAACGAAGAAATAGCGATTCCTGAACGTATTAATAAAGAAAGACAATTAGCAAGGGTGTTAGCGCAGTTAAGACTTGCCCCACATTTTAAGGCCAGCGCACTGACCACAAGAGCAACGCTATCACTGGCGGTTTGTAATGGCTCCTTTTGCTGACATATCGATTGATAATTATGATACGCACAGCAAGCATCCCCAATAGCAATCACGAGCGCCGCCCCCGCAAGAATAGCAATGGGTAATCCTGCCCCGCCAGAAATTACCGCTGCAGCAACCGATAACCCAAACACGACTGTCGCACCCAGCGCACGAATAGTGTATTGCATAAAATGTATAGCATAATCCCTCTGCTGCCTTATTTGTTCAGGCGTAAGCAGCACAGGGGCTGCGGGGGTGCCAGGCGCTGGAATTTCAGGGGGAGGAAACGATACCTCCTTCGCTTGTATATCGGAAGGAGGACTATTACCATCGACTATATTACTTGCCGCTGACGGAATATGAATTTTCATATTTCGTTCTGTTATTTAAGCAATAAGAGTATCAACCATTATTTGCGCATTCTGGCGAATCTCACTCCATGAGGCATCCGCATAACTCATCTTGATTGCGGTTTGAAAAGCCTCTCTCGCCAACCCGGGTTCCCCCATCATTTTGAGACAGACACCCGTTTGGTAAACCGGCTCTGGATGGCTGGCATCCAGCATCAAGGCATGTCCATAGAAATTAATGGCCGTCGTGTATTCTTTAAGCATCATCCAGGTGCCAGCTAATGCAATATGGGCACGCCAACTCCATGGCTGGGCCATCACCAGCCAACTAAAATCGATTACGGCGCGCGAATAATCCCCCTCCTGCCATGAGGCGTAACCACTGGCATAAACGGTTTCCGGATCAACGGATAATAGCTGTTTCAGAATGTCTTCGGGTATTTTATTTTTCTGATCTTCTTTCATCATCATACCTATTGATTGTTATTTTCACGTGATAATGATTTACGTCAGGAAGGTCATTTAAAAACGTCGCTGGATAAGATGCTCGGCGGATAAAACTGTCCAGTTATCGCCATCAAGCTGTGTAAAGGTCGCTCCCATTACTGTCAGGATGCGCAATAATTTCCTGCGTAGCATGGCTTTTTTTTCATCCAGAACGTCGGTGATTATCAACATCTTTAAACATGTTAACTGCGGGTGATGCACAAATATCCCGCGTAAAAGTCCCAGTAAGCGAAACAATTGCTGTGGTCGAGGTTGCCCGGGCGTCAGGCGCCTGAACTCACAAATAATCATTTCTTTTGCCTCAATACGATAGATCACCAGGTAAGGCGATAATATAAACTGTTGCCCAAGTAATATGGCGGTCTCCCCTAAATATGCAGGCTCAGTAAACACCTGATGCCGACGCAACCATTGCTCTATTTCTTGCACCATATTTACCTCGTTAATGCCCGGAGTATTTCAGCAAGAACCGCGACCAGTGACGACCCCACCCCCATGATTTGCTGCATAATTTCAGTTGCTTTCTCCATAATTTCCGTCAGGGATTTATTATAAGATTGGGCCCCATTTTGTTGCAGGTCGGCAATCGCTTTATCCTGATCACTTTGACGTTGCGCTACACCGGCCCCCAGGCCCATGACGCCCCCAGCTGTGTGGCCTACGGCTTGACCCGCTATAAGACCGGTTTCCCCGCCTACAGCTCCTAATCCTATCGTCAGCACGCCCGACAATATTGCGCCACCCGCAGTAATCATTGATGCTCTAAACGCTTCATCAATTGTTTTCATTTGCGTCTGTAAAACATTGACTTGCAGTTCCCAGCCCAGCCGTTGTTTTACTACGTTATAGCTGCGCATGATATCGCGCAACTTTTTGGCAAGCTCCATTAGCTTCGTCCAGATATCATCAAATAACAGAAGCATTGATTCAGTACCCATTCCCTCCCCGGAGGGAGCTTGACTGGAAGAAGGCGTTAACAAGGAAGGCGCTGGTAATACCAGTGCTACGTTACTCGCTTCCATATTTTTATCCTCAGATTAAGCGCGACAGCCAGCTATTCTCGACTGAACGCTACTATAGTGATCAATGGTATCTAATACATCTCTAAGCGCGGCACCGCTACTCTTATAAAGCTCCTCTAAGCGTTTTTGTTCTATCTTTTTTTGGTCTTCCGTTTGTTGCATTATGAAATCCAGAAACCGTTGCTGAGTTATTAATTGCTCTATTTTCTTTTCGAGCTTCGCTTTATCTGCGTTAACCATGCCAGTATTCATCTGACTGGCGCCCTCGGTTGCACATCTGATAGCCTGTAAGCCTTTAAATGAACAATCACTCAGTAAGGCATACAGGATTTTTTTGAACATATTCCAGAGAACTTTATTACGAAAATTTTTTAACAGAAACTTTCCCCCTTCTTGCGCACATTTTTCCAGGGCTTCTTTTGCCGCTTCTTTTGCCATGGCTTTCACCCCCTCTTTCGTAAAACTTTTTCCCGCATTTTTTGTCATATTATTTTCTACCTTACGAGAAAACTCAGCAGACTCCTCTTCCATCTCGCCCGGCGAAACCATTTCACGTTCAATCGTCTCAAATTGTTTGGAAAAATTTTCGCTCACCTCTTCGCCAAACTTTTCAGCCAACTCCTCTATTTCTCCTTCCCCTGCACCAACCATACGCTCAACCATTTCTTCGCCTAAGCCGGAGTCAAGCACTTTTGCAGCTGCGCCAGATAAACCTCTCGTCGCCATAAAAGCCCGGCCAATCTGGAAAACATCCAGTGCCAGCGCGACGGCTTCACAACCAAATTGAATCTTACTTGTCACGTCAATAATTGCCTGACAGGTATCGTGGTCAGCACCGCACATCATTGCCGTTTCGGCTCCGGCTTTAACCATTCCTGCACAACCTGCGGCTATATAAGCTACGCCGCTAGCCATTTCTGCGGGATTACCGGACAGAAAACCCTCCACAACTTTTAAGGCGCCAATCACGGTTTCAAATATGCCGGTAATCCAGTCAAAAATAGCGCCAAAAATGCCCGCTTTACGCGCTTTATCCTCCTGCTCTATCGCTTTCTGGATCTGCTCCTGATACTCCTTTACCTGCTTATCACGTAATGCATTTTGCACCTCAGTTGCCCGCTCAAGCTGTTGGCATAACGATTGAGCGTTATTACCAAAGACGCTGAGTATTAATGTCGTCATCAACATTGATAAAACCGCGGGATTGGTCTGCAAAAAGTCAGGCAATGATGGACGCTTATGATTTCCGGGTACGGCATCAAGCAGTTGCTTCAACGCATTGCTTGCCTCCTGAAGACTAATTTTCCCTGATAACAGGCACGCGGCGTTGCCATCGCCAAAAGTAGAATTCACACGATGCTGGCGCTTTCCCAGCGAACCCGAGGAAACGCAACTGACATTGCTTAAGTGATGGTGTGTTAAGGCGGTTACTCCTGCGGCGCTGTCGCTATTACTGTGAATTCGATTCATTTTTAGCTCCTGTCAGAAAGTTGCTGTAATATCTTTTCTGCACGCTGTCGGAGAATTTGATGTTCACTGACCTCGCCGCAAATACGCACCACGGCCTTTAACGCTTTGATTGCATAACAGACGTTATCACACGCGAGATAGCATTCCGCTGCGGCCCATGGCGCCTGCGGCGCATCAATCTTAATTTGTGCCGCGCGTCCATAAGCGTATATCGCTTCCCCCCAATGTTTTTGAGCCTGGCAGCATTCCCCTAACCTAAACCAGTAGTCAAATGACCAGGCATCATATATCGTCAACAATTGAAAAAGTCGCGCTGCGCCGGCGAACTCTTTTACCTCCATAAGCTGCATGGCATAGCGATACAGAGTATTAAGCGGCTGTGTAACATCGTCATCCAACAACATACGCAGCGAGCCGCCACGCCGGAAAAACCGCATCGTGTCATGTGCCTGTTGTAGGGTCGGGTCTTTTTTCATGAGTACGTTTTCTGCGCTATCATACTGGAAATTTCCCCCCACTTACTGATAAGCCCTGTCAGTTGGGTAAGGACAGCGTTAAGCTCCTGAGACATTTTTTGAATTGTTATCTGCCCCTGACTCATAAGATCGGTATTCCGGTTGGCGTCATTATCCAAAGCCGCTTTGATCGCCTGTAGGCCACCTTTATCCAGCTTCCCATGATCGCCATATTTAGCCATATATTCATCAATGGTCAGACCATCGATGAGAATACCGTGATCGCGCATGTATTTAATTACGTCATCAGGCACCTCCTCTTTGGTTTTAGCATCTCCCTTGGCTGCTTTAGCAATCACCTCATCCATCTCATTTGACTTTTCCTGGGTATTTCTGGCACGTTCAGCGTTCTTCTGGACTTCAATAAATTTATCGTTTGCAATAGCCTGAATAACCATAAGGAGAATAAGCAAAACACCATACCCTTCGGCAAACGGATTTTGCTGGGATAAGTCATCCTGACCCCCGGTATCAGTGTTGCTAACGCCGAAGCTATTTTTAAACACAATAGGGTTTTGACTTCCCCATAAGATGTTTCCTGAAGACATTATGCTTTACCTTTTTGTTTTTCCTGACGGTATCTCCACCGGGGCTTGAGCATTAAGTTGTTTCAGTCGTACTTCAAGTTGTTTAAACAAACTTACTATTTTCTTTAAATCCTTCTCGGCCTCCTGGTTAACCCCGGCAACGCCTTGTGGAAATAGGTTATGAAGAATACTCTCTGTCTCTCTGCTCTTTTTGGGGCTCTCTGCCCTTTCAGCAAGCTGTTGACTCACCTTAGCCCGGATTTGGTGAAATTTTTTAAGACAGTGATTTAGCTGCATGTAACTTTGCTCTAAATCACGATATTCACTAAACGCAGCCTTTTTCTTTATCATCATTCCCCTCCATATACACGATAGATAATTAACGTGCTAACTAAGAGCCTATCCCATTAGGGCTATTTTACTTGCCATTTTGAACCTGGGCAGTGCTCGCCAAAACGCGTTAGCGTTTTGAACGCCGCTAGCGGCGGCCCGAAGGGCGAGCGTAGCGAGTCAAACCTCACGTACTACGTGTACGCTGCGGTTTTTGCGCGCTATCCGTGTCCAAACTGGCTGCGCCAATTAACGCCTGGTGGGATAGGCTCTAAGATATTTTTACTTTACTCTTGCTCACTCACTACAAGTGCGCTGTTATGGTAACGATAATAAATAATGTTGATGATATTTTCGGCCTGCTCGATCGCTTCAAGCAATAAGGTGTTTTGCTGATATTGCTGCGGATCCTTTAACTTACCGTTGTTCTCTTCTAACTGTTTCCGGGCAGCCCTTAATTGTAAAATTATGCCTTTGGCCTCTTCACGCGAATGAAGCAGCAAATCTTCTAACCGGGTCAAAGTTGTCATTTTCCACTCACTTAAAATCTAATGGATAGTTAATCAAAGTATCATAATGTTTAATCGTTACCACATCGGCACTCAGATGGACAATTTCTCCCCCATTGGGTAACAATGCCCCTACACGTAAACGCTCTTTATTCGTCAGTAATAAGTAATTACCATGGCGACTCTGTACAAAGCCAGCCACTGGCGCAGGCAGATACTTGCTTTCATCATGGGAAGGCGCAATATCCTGATAAATTAAAGAAAGAGCGGGATCCTTTTTCTTTAATGCTGCTAACGTTTCTTGCAAAATGCGTTGATGAGATTCATCCAGTACACCACTGATAACAAAAGAGCGCCGCATTGGCGTAACATTGACAAGCCCCACTAAACCGTTCTCTATTATCGCAGAAATAATATCATCCCCCTGAGACTGATGAGAGTGACTAATCTGCCAGTGCAATAACCCGGGAATATCTGCAAGTAATGGTTGAACCTTACGCCATTGCTGATCCATTTGTATATCATCATGAATTAACACGCTCCCCGGCCCTTCGCTGGATACTTCAGCATGCGGGTAACCCATTTTTATCAAAACATCCTGCACTTCTCGTACCAATAAGTCATCACAGATTACACCATCCCGATACATGACCCCCCATGATTCGAGAGTCGCTCTCACCTTTTGCATCTGTTCGCTTGACGAGCAATAACCGGACAACTGCAGGCTGCCATCTTCTTTCCATTGCGCCCGCACATAATGAATATTGCTTTTGTCTAATAAAAACTTAACCCGCAAAGGTAAGTCATTTACCGTTTCAGGCTGACCACTAATACTTAACAGGACCCCCATTCCACCGATAAAAATCAAGAATACGCCAGCCAACCACCAGTAGCCTGATCTGGAAACGGGTATTTGATAATCAGCAAGTTCACAATCCTGTTTACCAAACGCGATAGCCACTCCCGCAACCTGCAAAACCCCACTGGATGGTAGCGGCTTATTTGGATTAAATCTGCGGCCATTAACTCTAACTCTGGCTTTCCCGGCATCAACAAATAAATTATCTGCCTGTTCTCTCAGAATAATTTTTTCATTTATAGTAAGCGGAATACAAATATCGCATCCTTTCTCCCCCAGTGACAGGTTACCTTCATTCAGCCATACTTCCCGGCCTTGTAAAACGTGACCTAAAAAACGTATTTTCCAGGAGCTCTTTGGATTAACCATGAGATATGCCATTATTTACTACTGAGGCTTTAATCAAAAAAAGCCTGATTACACTATGTACTTGAGTCGTATCATTGCGAAACAAATGACCTACGACAGGGATATCTCCCAATAAAGGGATTTTGTTTTGCGAGTGGATTTGTTTACCTTGTTTAAACCCTCCCAGCAATAGACTTTGTCCGGCCAATAATGTGGCTTGCGAAGCAATTTCAGAATTTTGCACTTCGGGGAGCGGATCTGTTTCGCTTTGCGTATCACTTTGTTGTCCATCCTGAATATTAAGATTAAGCATTATTTTTTGCGTGCCATTGTCATTTAACAAGCGAGGTGTAACGCGCAACAAAGAACCCGTAGTGATGGATTCAAGTTTAGCCACTTTTTCTCCCTGCAGTTTGGTATAGAAAGTAATATTTTTATCCAGCACAGCCTGGATATTATTTAAAGTCACCACAGATGGCTGGGAAAGTACATAAGCCTGAGAGCTTTTTTCCAGGGCATTCAAACGCACCATAAAGTTTGAGGTATCGCTGATTACCGTTGAAAAACCGCTAGCACCACCGTCATTCAAACCTGTATTGAACGCAATTTTCTTGCCACCCAGCGACACTGCCGTTCCCCAGTCGATGCCTAACTGGTTAATATCTCCAGCATTAACATCGATAATTTTCACCGAAATCTCTATCATCTGCTGGCGTTGATCTAATTCTGTGATGAGTTTCCGATACCCGGCCATATTGGCCGCATAATCACGAACGATCACTGCATTCTGGCGTGGGTCGGCAGCAAACATGGGCAATGCCTGTGTAGCGGGTGAACCATTGGTCGTCGATGACGCCGGTACGCTGGTTTTACTCATCTCACGCAATACACTCACGACCCCTGGAACCACGACGGACTGATCGCGATATTGGTATTGGGTATCCATCGCAGTGGCATACTTAAGCGTGTATATACTTACACTCACCGCACTGTCTTTTCGTTTGATTAACGCATTATCCAGCACTGAAGCTAATTGACTAATACGAGTCAGACAGCTGGGAACACCACTCACCTCCACAGCTCTGGTACCGGTAATTTCTTTAACCTCGCATCCCGGTGATGAAAGGATATTCTGGCTGCGTAAGTAATGAATGAACCGTCCAGTAGATAAAATATTGAAAGTGATAACCTGATGTTTTAATAACGATGCAGGATATACATATAACATGCTGCCATCAAACCAGGTTAGCAAATCATATTGTGCTGCCAGGTTATTCAAAATATCGACCGGTGGTCCAGGCGGAATTTTTCCACTAAATGTAGCTGTTATCAATGGGCTAATAGTAATAGCCGTATCATAGTTCTCTGAGAGCAGATGTAAAACCTCTGCTAATGGCATTTGTCTGGCATAAAGGGTGAAGTCATTACCTTTCCATGATAACTCATCACTCTTTGCTGTATTGAGTATAAATAGTAAAATTAAGATTAAATGTTTATTTACTACCATTTTATACCCCACCCGAATAAAGTTTATGGTGACTGCGTATTACATTTTTTAAAATGCAAGTTAAAGCCAGGTGTTTTTCTATCTCAATAGCAATAAGCTCAGAGCTACTACTTGTGGTATAATAACCGTTTAACCATCCCCCATCCGCTGTGAGCTGTATAGCATAATCATGGACGTCCGGGTGTGCTGCAAGCAGTAGTGTCACATAGGCAAGACAAGGCTTAGGTAAGCTTTCCAGGTCATTTAAGAACAAAGAAATAGAAAATGCTTCTGAGAAAATTTCTCCTCTGGCAGGATGCCCATCAATAGTCATTATCCAGGATCGGCTATTACCTTCGGCCCTGATATCCTGAATTAATGGAATGCCTTTTAAAACTGCCAGCATGAATCCCTCCTCAGACATAAATGGGAGTTTCTATCAAATTCGCTCACAACCACATCCGTAAAAAGCCTGATTCACATTTATTTCGACTATACTCTTCTTGTACAATATCAGGATGCTGTCTACATATACCTTGTCACAGGCGATTCTATCATTCGGATTTTCCGATAAATTCACAATTACATTTTCAACATTGACATAAAAACTTACAATTTGAAAAATTATTTATTAAATAAACTGTTACGATGTTTTTACATCGCCATCTTATTAAAAAGTAATTGTAGTCATCGACTGGGTTATATATGAAGAAATTTATCTTCCTAATGATAACACCATCGATTAATCTTCTGATGAAACTATATGTACTGCGATAGTGATCAAGTGCCAAAGATTTTGCAACAGGCAACTGGAGGGAAGCATTATGAATTTGCTCAATCTCAAGAATACGCTGCAAACATCTTTAGTAATCAGGCTAACTTTTTTATTTTTATTAACAACAATAATTATTTGGCTGCTATCTGTGCTTACCGCAGCTTATATATCAATGGTTCAGAAACGGCAGCATATAATAGAGGATTTATCCGTTCTATCCGAGATGAATATTGTACTAAGCAATCAACGGTTTGAAGAGGCTGAACGTGACGCTAAGAATTTAATGTATCAATGCTCATTAGCGACTGAGATTCATCATAACGATATTTTCCATGAGGTGAGCCGGCATCTATCTGTCGGTCCTTCAAATTGCACGCCGACGCTAAACGGAGAGAAGCACCGTCTCTTTCTGCAGTCCTCTGATATCGATGAAAAAAGCTTTCGTCGCGATAGTTTTATTCTTAATCATAAAAATGAGATTTCGTTATTATCTACTGATAACCCTTCAGATTATTCAACTCTACAGCCTTTAACGCGAAAAAGCTTTCCTTTATACCCAACCCATGCCGGGTTTTACTGGAGTGAACCAGAATACATAAACGGCAAAGGATGGCACGCTTCCGTTGCGGTTGCCGATCAGCAAGGCGTATTTTTTGGGGTGACGGTTAAACTTCCCGATCTCATTACTAAGAGCCACCTGCCATTAGATGATAGTATTCGAGTATGGCTGGATCAAAACAACCACTTATTGCCGTTTTCATACATCCCGCAAAAAATACGTACACAGTTAGAAAATGTAACGCTGCATGATGGATGGCAGCAAATTCCCGGATTTCTGATATTACGCACAACCTTGCATGGCCCCGGATGGAGTCTGGTTACGCTGTACCCATACGGTAATCTACATAATCGCATCTTAAAAATTATCCTTCAACAAATCCCCTTTACATTAACAGCATTGGTGTTGATGACGTCGGCTTTTTGCTGGTTACTACATCGCTCACTGGCCAAACCGTTATGGCGTTTTGTCGATGTCATTAATAAAACCGCAACTGCACCGCTGAGCACACGTTTACCAGCACAACGACTGGATGAATTAGATAGTATTGCCGGTGCTTTTAACCAACTGCTTGATACTCTACAAGTCCAATACGACAATCTGGAAAACAAAGTCGCAGAGCGCACCCAGGCGCTAAATGAAGCAAAAAAACGCGCTGAGCGAGCTAACAAACGTAAAAGCATTCATCTTACGGTAATAAGTCATGAGTTACGTACTCCGATGAATGGCGTACTCGGTGCGATTGAATTATTACAAACCACCCCTTTAAACATAGAGCAGCAAGGATTAGCTGATACCGCCAGAAATTGTACACTGTCTTTGTTAGCTATTATTAATAATCTGCTGGATTTTTCACGCATCGAGTCTGGTCATTTCACATTACATATGGAAGAAACAGCGTTACTGCCGTTACTGGACCAGGCAATGCAAACCATCCAGGGGCCAGCGCAAAGCAAAAAACTGTCATTACGTACTTTTGTCGGTCAACATGTCCCTCTCTATTTTCATACCGACAGTATCCGTTTACGGCAAATTTTGGTTAATTTACTCGGGAATGCGGTAAAATTTACCGAAACCGGAGGGATACGTCTGACGGTCAAGCGTCATGAGGAACAATTAATATTTCTGGTTAGCGATAGCGGTAAAGGGATTGAAATACAGCAGCAGTCTCAAATCTTTACTGCTTTTTATCAAGCAGACACAAATTCGCAAGGTACAGGAATTGGACTGACTATTGCGTCAAGCCTGGCTAAAATGATGGGCGGTAATCTGACACTAAAAAGTGTCCCCGGGGTTGGAACCTGTGTCTCGCTAGTATTACCCTTACAAGAATACCAGCCGCCTCAACCAATTAAAGGGACACTATCAGCGCCGTTCTGCCTGCATCGGCAACTGGCTTGCTGGGGAATACGCGGCGAACCACCCCACCAGCAAAATGCGCTTCTCAACGCAGAGCTTTTGTATTTCCCCGGAAAACTCTACGACCTGGCGCAACAGTTAATATTGCGTACACCAAATATGCCAGTAATAAATAATTTGTTACCCCCCTGGCAGTTGCAGATTCTTTTGGTTGATGATGCCGATATTAATCGGGATATCATCGGCAAAATGCTTGTCAGCCTGGGCCAACACGTCACTATTGCCGCCAGTAGTAACGAGGCTCTGACTTTATCACAACAGCAGCGATTCGATTTAGTACTGATTGACATTAGAATGCCAGAAATAGATGGTATTGAATGTGTACAATTATGGCACGATGAGCCGAATAATTTAGATCCTGACTGCATGTTTGTGGCGCTATCCGCTAGCGTAGCGGCAGAAGATATTCATCGTTGTAAAAAAAATGGGATTCATCATTACATTACCAAACCAGTGACATTGGCTACCTTAGCTCGCTATATCAGTATTGCCGCAGAATACCAACTTTTACGAAATATAGAGCTACAGGAGCAGGATCCGAGTCGCTGCTCAGCGCTACTGGCGACAGATGATGTGGTCATTAATAGCAAGATTTTCCAATCACTGGACCTCTTGCTGGCTGATATTGAAAATGCCGTATCGGCTGGAAAAAAAATTGATCAGTTAATTCACACATTAAAAGGCTGTTTAGGTCAAATAGGGCAGACTGAATTGGTATGCTATGTCATAGACATTGAGAATCGCGTAAAAATGGGGAAAATCATCGCGCTGGAGGAACTAACCGACTTACGCCAGAAAATACGTATGATCTTCAAAAACTACACCATTACTTAATATTATCTTAATTTTCGCGAGGGCAGCAAAATGAAAGAATATAAGATCTTATTAGTAGACGATCATGAAATCATCATTAACGGCATTATGAATGCCTTATTACCCTGGCCTCATTTTAAAATTGTAGAGCATGTTAAAAATGGTCTTGAGGTTTATAATGCCTGTTGCGCATACGAGCCTGACATACTTATCCTTGATCTTAGCTTACCTGGCATCAATGGCCTGGATATCATTCCTCAATTACATCAGCGTTGGCCAGCAATGAATATTCTGGTTTACACAGCATACCAACAAGAGTATATGACCATTAAAACTTTAGCCGCAGGTGCTAATGGCTATGTTTTAAAAAGCAGTAGTCAGCAAGTTCTGTTAGCGGCATTGCAAACAGTAGCAGTAAACAAGCGTTACATTGACCCAACGTTGAATCGGGAAGCTATCCTGGCTGAATTAAACGCTGACACGACCAATCATCAACTGCTTACTTTGCGCGAGCGTCAGGTTCTTAAACTTATTGACGAGGGGTATACCAATCATGGGATCAGCGAAAAGCTACATATCAGTATAAAAACCGTCGAAACACACCGGATGAATATGATGAGAAAGCTACAGGTTCATAAAGTGACAGAGTTACTTAACTGTGCCCGAAGAATGAGGTTAATAGAGTATTAACCAGGGGCGTCCGATGATATTAAGCATTGGTCATATTTTGATGAGCCTTACGCCACGCAGTATTGCTCATCATCGACAAAATCCATACGGATGCCCTGGTATGCCGCACCATTTATCACTACCTTAGTCTTCATTTGATCATGATATAGTAGAATCCCCTTATTTAACGGGCTTTACCATGTCGTATTCTATAGGCGAATTTGCCAGACTATGCGGTATCAATGCCGCCACGCTAAGGGCATGGCAGCGACGCTATGGTTTATTGAAACCGCAGCGTACTGATGGCGGGCATCGCTTATACAGCGATGACGATATTCGACAAGCGCTTAGCATTCTCGACTGGGTGAGAAAAGGCGTACCGATAAGCCAGGTCAAACCCTTACTGTCGCGTCCGGTTATTCGCCTGGGCGATAACTGGATAACGATCCAGGAGACGATGCTTCAACATCTCCACGAAGGGCGAATTGACGCGCTGCGGCAGTTGATTTATGACTGTGGCCGGGAATATCCCCGCGCAGAACTGGTGACCCATTTATTGCGTCCGTTGCGCAGCAAAGTGTCCGCGCACCTTCCCGCCGTGATGACGCTGCGCGAAATACTGGATGGCATCATTATTGCCTACACCTCTTTTTGCCTTGAAGGCGACAGAAAAGCGCCTGGCAACAATGCCTTTATTAGCGGATGGCATCTCTCGGATCACTGTGAAATCTGGCTGGAAGCGTTGACTCGTACCGGACAAGAGCTGCGGCTCAATGTGCTTCCCTCTCCCCCAGTCGTGCTGGCGCCCGAGCTGTTCGCCCAGAGAAAATGGTTCCTGGTGACCACCGGAAAGCTCACTGCCGGGCAGAAAAAACAGCTTGCCCAGTGGCGCAACGTGGTCGCTTCGCTGGAGGTTATCACACTATAAGCGCTGAAATAGATTTCTTCCCCTAATTATATCTTATTGATATTTAAGTACATCAAAAAAATCTCCGCGAAAACTTAGACAAAAAAACAAAGTTGTGTAAGTTTTAAATCAGCGTGAGATAACATTTTGCGCCATTGGCGTCAGTCGTCGTACTTTCAATAAGGGGGAATCATGAATAACAAACCCGTAGTCGGCATTAGCGGATGTCTGACTGGCGCCGCGGTACGCTTTGATGGCGGACATAAGCGTATGGATTTTGTCATGAACTCTCTGGCACCGTGGGTGGCCTACAAACCGATCTGCCCGGAGGTGGCGATCGGCCTGCCCGTGCCCCGCCCTGCGCTGCGTCTTATCCAGACGACCTGTGGCGACATTCGGATGCGCTATAGCCATGCCCCGCACGATGACGTCACCGAGCAAATGAATGCCTTTGCCGATCGGTTTCTGCCAACAATAGGCGAGCTGGCGGGGTTTATTGTGTGTGCAAAATCGCCCAGTTGCGGAATGGAGCGCGTTCGCCTGTATGATGAAAAGGGTAACAGGGGCCGCAAAGCTGGCACGGGGCTGTTTACCGCCGCGATGATGGACAAATATCCCTGGCTGCCGATAGAGGAAGATGGTCGCCTGCACGATCCGGTACTACGCGAGAATTTCATCGCACGTATCTTCGCGCTACATGAATTAAATGCGCTACGCGCGCAGGGCTTGAGTCGTCACAGTTTGCTCGCGTTTCATAGCCGATACAAACTTCAGCTTCTCGCCCACCACCAGGCCGGCTACCGCGAAATTGGCCCTTTCGTCGCGCGTCTGCATGAGTGGGACGATCTGGATGCCTTCTTTGTCCGATACAGAGAAAAACTGATGGCTATCCTGCGCCACCCCGCTTCACGTAAAAATCACACCAATGTGCTGATGCATATCCAGGGCTATTTTCACCGCGCGTTGAACAGCAGGCAACGCGCGGAATTACGCGAGGTGATTCTCGGCTACCGGGCGGGCCGACTACCTATCCTGGCACCGTTAACGCTGCTGAAGCACTATCTGGCGGAACATCCGGATGACTATCTACGCAGCCAGAATTATTTTGAGCCGTACCCTGATACATTAGGGCTGCGCTTAGCCATCACCTGATAACCCTGCGCATCGCTAACGGCGGGCAACCAGCCCGCCATGGTGACAATCGCGACGATTCAAAGGCGATGCCCACTAGCATTTCGTCATTGCCAACAGGCCGTTTCCACCATGATACCGGCTATGACCGCGCCAGAGCGTTAATCACGGTTTCCATAGCCTGTTTTTCTAACGCGCTACGTTGGATGCGTTGATTCGCCAGCGCGGTTCTTAACACGCCCGCAATAACAATATATTTAGGCTCCTGCCCCAGATCGCGCATTTCCAGCACGACCTTGCCCACCACCCGGCACATCTCGCGGTACAGTTCGTCATCTTTTGTCGGTTTTGTCATACGTTTTACTCGTCGCCAGCTCAAACCAACAGAATATAACAGTCTTCTCAATTAAACAAAATTTGATGCAAATCAAAGAAATAACGCTGTTTATTATTCATGGCTCATACGTTGTTCGTATTCTGGTCTCTGGCGAGGCCATTTTTTCGAAACGCCTAATCAGTTCCGCCAGGCTACCGGCCTGCATTTTTTCCATGACTCTGGCGCGGTGCACCTCTACGGTACGCACCGCGATATTCATCGCTTCCGCAATTTCACGGTTCATAAATCCTTTTGCCACCAGGCTGGCCAGCTCACGCTCTTTCGGCGTCAACTGCTGGTAACACAGTATAATCTCACGACGCGCCACCGCTGCCGATGAAACCGTCAGCGCACGCTCCAGCGCCGCCTGTAGCGGTTTTACCGATACCGGTTTTTGCAGAAAATCGACGGCGCCGCGTTTCATCTGCTCCACAGCCATCGGTACATCGCCATGCCCGGTAAGAAAAACAACCGCCAGGGTACTTCCGCACTGGCGCAACGCATCATGAACGCCCTGCCCATCCAGTACCGGCATTCGCATATCCAGTAATACGACCCCGGCCTGATACAGACTGGCCTGCGCCAAAAAATCCGCCCCCTGCGTCCAGCATTTTACGTCATATCCCAGACTTTCCAGTAAAAACGCGCACGCGTTAGTGACCGCCGTATCATCATCCAGTAGATGAATTGTCGCCATCCCTGCCCCCATTTTCATGTAAGAAATGTATCGTGACCACCGTTCCCGACAGACCATCCGGCGCGGTCTGGTTCCTGATGCTGATATCGCCCCGCCCATACCGCACCAGCCGCTGGCAAATCGCCAGCCCTAAGCCCATCCCCTCTTTGCGGGTGGTCATAAACGGCTGAAACGCCTGACGTAATAGCGCCTCGTCGATTCCCCCGGCGTTATCCTGTAAAACGATACTGATGCCGTTTTCAGTACGTTCAGCAACGACCCATAAATGGGTGGCGCCCGCCTGAGCCGCATTAAGAATGATATTCGCCAGCACCTGTTCCAGCAGCACTGACGGCAGCGTTACGCGCAGCGCAGCGCTAACCTCGGTATGCAGAGTCACTGTCGGAAACTGTTGCGCCATACGCAACAATTGCCAGACATGATCAATCGCCTCGCGAATGGCTATGGCCTTCCACGCTTCGGTTAGCACCGGGTTGCCCTGCGCCTGGCTGACCCAGTGACGCAGGTTACGCAGAGTATCCGCACCGCGTTGCGCCTGCTGGTCAATCTGCTCCAGCGCCGGCAGCAAGGGATGCTGTTCATCTGCAGCGCGCAGTCGAATCAGGCACCCCTGGGCATAATGTCGAATCGCGGAAAGCGGCTGATTAAGCTCATGGGCAAACCCGGAGGTCATTTCACCCAACACGCTCATTTGCCGGGCGGTTTCCAGCGCCCGCTCATGCTGATGAAGGACTACATTATTACGTTCCAGTTGTTTTCCGCGTCGACGCACCAGCAGCATGACCCAAATATAATTGAGCGTGAGCAACAGGAACGCCAGAATCACGCCACCGACCATTAGCTGGTGCTGGATTAACCAACTTTTGACATCCAGCCACAGTCGACGCTGCTGAGGGTGCTGACGAACATCACGCAGCAACGCTTCCACCTGACTGGTGGACGCAGGCGCGCCCCAGTGAAATGGCGCGGCGGCGGGCGCGTTGAATAGCGCTCGCGTTACGCGATCCGCCAGCGCATCGCTTACCGCAGGTAGCGCCGCGAACGACCAGTCAGGATATAACGGCGTACTGGTTAAGCAAGGCAGGGGCGTCGGTCGGGAAAGCAGCGCGATAAAGTCCTTTTTATTAATCAATCCTTCCTGATCCATATTTTCTAACAGGCACACTGGCACAATTGCCGCCTGCACCGCTTTTTCGCGCAGCATATAGACTAAGGCATCGCCAGGAAATCCGGTAAAACGGAGATGAAAATCGCGCTCCGGGCGTAAGCCCGCGTCGCTGAGCGCTTTATAGCCTAATAAATAGCCGCCAAACGCCTGAGCATCAATCGCGCCGACGGTCTTACCGATGAGATCATGCGCCGTGGTGATGCCGCTATCGCGTCGGGTCAAAATCACGCTGCCAATAACATTACTCACTGCTTTCCCATCGCGCGTGGAGCGCAGGGAAGCTAACCAGCGCAGCGGCGCATGGCTGTTCAGTTGGACAAATTGCGCCGGGTTGGTTATCACAAACTGCACGGTTCCCTGGTTAACGGCCTCCTGCATTTGATGCAGATCCAGCGGCTGGATGTGAAAGGTTTCGCCTGGAAGCTGTTGGCTTAATGTCTTTGCCAACGGTTGCCAGTGGCTACGCGTAGACGCCTCGCCGCGCATGGCCAAAATACCGATATTCCACGTCCCTGCCCACGCGCCATGACAAAGTAGCCCTACTGCCGCCAACACCGCCAGGCGCCTTACGGTTTTACCTCTCACCCCAATATCCCTGTCAATTATGTTGTTTTAGATCAACAACAAGCCGGGTATGTGGTTAACCACAATAGAGCACACCCCGTCTCGATTTTTACACTGTAAATCATCAACATTTTTTATTCATTACACATGAACCAACATCGTGACAAATGTTTCATTGTTGGCAATGTGGACGGGAGTCAATATGGACAGCAGTAAACGGCAATTTCTCCAGCAGCTCGGCGTCCTGACCGCTGGCGCCTCGCTGGTTCCGCTGGCTGAAGCGAAATTTCCTTTTTCGCCGGAGCGGCATGAAGGCTCTCCCCGACACCGTTACGCCATGCTTATCGACCTGCGGCGTTGTATCGGCTGTCAGTCCTGTACCGTAAGTTGCACTATTGAAAACCAAACGCCGCAGGGCGCGTTTCGTACGACCGTGAACCAATACCAGGTCCAGCGTGAAGGTAGTCAGGAAGTCACGAATGTGCTATTGCCGCGTCTGTGCAACCATTGCGATAACCCCCCCTGTGTGCCGGTCTGCCCGGTACAAGCCACCTTTCAGCGGGAAGATGGCATTGTGGTGGTGGATAACAAACGCTGCGTCGGCTGCGCCTATTGTGTCCAGGCGTGTCCTTACGACGCCCGATTTATCAATCATGAAACGCAAACTGCCGATAAATGCACGTTTTGCGTCCATCGTCTGGAAGCCGGACTGTTACCCGCTTGCGTAGAGTCCTGCGTCGGCGGCGCGCGTATTATTGGCGATATCAAAGATCCCCATAGCCGCATCGCCACCATGCTTCATCAGCATCGCGACGCTATCAAGGTATTAAAGCCGGAAAACGGCACGTCGCCCCATGTTTTCTACCTGGGTCTGGACGACGCCTTTGTCACCCCATTAATGGGCCGTGCGCAGCCCGCGCTTTGGCAGGAGGTCTGAATGACGCATTCACTCATCATTGAAGAAGTGCTGGCTCACCCGCAGGACATTAGCTGGCTGCCGTGGGCGGTACAATATTTCTTTTTTATTGGTATTGCCGCCTGCGCCGCACTGTTTGCCTGTTATCTTCACTGGCGGAAAAAAGACGCCGCAACAGAAGAAAATCGGGCATTACTGATTGCCATTACCTGTGCGATTACCGCACCGCTGGCGTTGACGGCGGATCTGCACCAGACCGCCCGCGTCTGGCATTTCTATGCCTGGCCGACGCCCTGGTCGTGGATGCCCTGGGGAGCGTTATTCCTGCCGCTGTTTACCGGATTTCTCGCTCTGTGGTTCCTGGCGCAGCAGATTAAACGATTATTCAATAAAAGTTACAACGTCACTAAATGGTTGGCGTTAGCCAGCGCGCTTTGCGCGGTGGGCCTGTTGATTTATACCGGCCGCGAAGTCTCCGTTGTGCTGGCGCGCCCAATCTGGTTTAGCTACGCCTTCCCCGTGGCGATGTTTCTTAGCGCCTTACAGGCGTTCTTCGCGCTGATGATTGTCGCCGCCCGACGCGACTCGGTAAGGCTGCCAAAAATATTGTGGGGACAAATCTGGGCGCTGGCGGCGCTGGGGCTGGTTGTGGCCATGTGGGTTAGCGGCGATACGCTTTCCGGCACGGCAATCCGTCAGTGGATTACCGTCGCCCTGTCAGCCAAATATTACGCTGTCGGCTGGGTAGCGCTGTGGGTATGCACACTGCTGTTCTGTAGCCTGGCGCTACGCCATCCGTTATCACAGCTAAGACGCGTCCTGCTGGTTCTCAGCGCGCTGGCGCTATGTTGGCTGATGCGCTGGACATTGTTGATTCAGGTACAAACCGTCCCCAAGTTCAACGCGCAATTTAACCCTTACTCGTTACCAGGCGGAACGGATGGCTGGCTGGCTATTCTCGGCACCTTCGGCCTGTGGATAGCGCTACTGATTATTATTCGTGAAACGCTGAACGGACTCACCAGGAGATTACAACATGGCTAATTTAACCCGTCGTCAGTGGCTAAAAGTCGGTCTCGCCGTCGGTGGGATGGTCACTTTTGGTCTGAGCTACCGTGATGTGGCGAAACGCGCAATTGATGGCCTGTTAAACGGGACATCCGGCAAGGTAACGCGCGACCGCATCTTTGGCAATGCGTTAATTCCGGAGGCGCAGGCGCAAACGCACTGGCAGCAAAATCCACAACAAACCATCGCCATGACGCAATGCTTCGGCTGTTGGACACAGTGCGGTATCCGCGCCCGGGTTAATGCCGATGGCAAAGTGATACGCATCGCCGGCAATCCCTATCACCCCTTGTCGCAGGAACACCCGATTGACTCGTCCGTCCCTTTTAGCGAAGCCATGGAGCAACTGGCGGGAGAAAGCGGTCTTGATGCCCGCTCAACCGCCTGCGCGCGCGGCGCCACGCTGCTGGAAAGCCTGTACAGTCCGCTACGACTGCTTGAACCGATGAAACGCGTGGGTAAACGCGGCGAAGGGAAATGGCAGCGCATCAGCTTTGAGCAGCTTATTGAAGAAGTCGTGGAAGGCGGCGATCTGTTTGGCGAGGGTCATGTGGACGGACTGCGCGCGATTCATGCGCCGGATACGCCAATTGACGCAAAGCACCCCAGTTTCGGGCCCAAAACCAATCAGTTACTGGTCACAAATACCAGCGACGAAGGCCGCGATGCGTTTCTGCGTCGTTTTGCGCTAAATAGCTTCGGCAGCAAGAATTTCGGCGCGCATGGTGCCTACTGTGGACTGGCTTACCGGGCCGGCTCCGGGGCGCTGATGGGCGATCTGGATAAAAACCCGCATGTCAAACCCGACTGGGAAAACGTGGAGTTTGCGCTCTTTATGGGCACCTCCCCGGCACAGTCCGGTAATCCGTTTAAACGCCAGGCGCGTCAGTTGGCGAGCGCCCGGCTGCGTGAGAATTTTCAATACGTCGTGGTCGCCCCCGCCCTGCCCTTATCAACGGTGCTCGCCGATCCTCGCGGTCGCTGGCAACCGGTCATGCCCGGCAGCGATTCGGCGCTGGCAATGGGGATGATCCGCTGGATCATGGATAATCAACGTTATAATGCTGATTATCTGGCGATTCCCGGCGTACAGGCTATGCAGCAGGCCGGCGAGCAAAGTTGGACCAACGCCACGCACCTGGTCATTGCGGATGAACTGCCGACGCTTGCCGGACAACACCTGACGCTGCGCCATCTTACGCCCGATGGCGAAGAGACCCCTGTCGTACTGAATACCGACGGCGAGTTGGTCGATGCATCCACTTGCCGACAGGCACGGCTTTTCGTGACGCAGTACGTTACGCTCGCCGACGGCCAACGGGTCACGGTGAAGAGCGGGTTGCAACGCCTGAAAGAGGCGGCAGAAAAGCTCTCGTTGGCGCAATACAGCGAACAGTGCGGCGTGCCGGAAGCGCAAATTATCGCGCTGGCGGAAACCTTTACCGCTCACGGACGTAAAGCCGCAGTCATCAGTCACGGCGGCATGATGGCCGGCAATGGGTTTTATAACGCCTGGTCGGTCATGATGCTTAACGCGCTGATCGGCAACCTCAGCTTGTCCGGCGGCGTCTTTGTCGGCGGCGGCAAATTCAACGGCGTTAGCGACGGCCCCCGCTACAACATGAACAGTTTTGCCGGAAAAGTGAAACCGTCAGGGTTAAGTATTGCCCGTAGCAAAACCGCTTATGAAGCATCGGAAGAATACCGCGACAAAATTGCCGGCGGGCAATCCCCTTATCCAGCCAAAGCGCCGTGGTATCCCTTTGTGGCAGGCCAGCTTACCGAACTGTTGACCTCCGCGCTCGAAGGCTATCCTTATCCGCTTAAAGCCTGGATTTCCAATATGAGCAACCCGTTTTACGGTGTTCCCGGTCTACGCGCCGTGGCGGAAGAAAAACTAAAAGACCCTCGCCGACTGCCGCTCTTTATCGCGATTGACGCCTTTATGAATGAAACGACGGCGCTGGCGGATTACATTGTGCCGGATACGCACAATTTTGAGAGCTGGGGCTTTACGGCGCCCTGGGGCGGCGTAGCCAGTAAAGCCACTACCGCCCGCTGGCCGGTTGTCGCCCCCGCCACTCACCGCACGGCGGACGGGCAACCTGTCTCAATGGAAGCATTTTGTATTGCGGTAGCAAAACGGCTCCATCTGCCCGGCTTCGGCGACCGGGCGATAACCGATCCGCAGGGCAATACTTTTCCACTGAACCGGGCGGAAGACTTCTATCTGCGCGTAGCCGCTAATATCGCCTTTATGGGCAAGACGCCGGTCGCGCTGGCAAATCAGGAAGATATTTCGCTTACCGGCGTCAGCCGCATTCTGCCAGCAATTCAGCACACGCTTAAAGCTGATGAGGTCGGTCGCGTGGCGTTTATCTACTCGCGTGGCGGCCGGTTTGCGCCCGAGGATAGCGGCTATACGGAGCAACGGTTAGGTAACGCGTGGAAAAAACCCTTACAGATCTGGAATGCAGATGTCGCCGCCCACCGTCACGCCATCACCGGGGAGCGCTTCAGCGGTTGCCCGGTCTGGTATCCGGCGCGTTTGTCAGATGGTCGTGCGATTGACGACCAGTTTCCCATTGGGCAATGGCCGCTGAAACTGATTTCATTTAAATCAAATACCATGTCCAGCTCAACAGCCGTCATCCCGCGCTTACACCATGTGAAGCCAGCAAACCTGGTGGCGCTGAATCCGCAAGATGGCGAGCGTTATGGACTGCAACATGGCGATCGGGTACGGATCATTACGCCGGGCGGTCAGGTCGTGGCGCAAATCAGTTTGTTAAATGGCGTGATGCCAGGCGTCATCGCCATCGAACACGGATATGGCCACCGCGAGATGGGCGCAACGCAGCACTCTCTGGATGGCGTGCCTATGCCGTATGATCCACAAATCAGGGCAGGCATAAATCTTAACGATCTGGGCTTTGCCGATCCGACAAGAACCATTACCAACACCTGGCTCGACTGGGTTTCTGGCGCGGCAGTACGTCAGGGGCTGCCGGCAAAAATCGAGCGTATATAACCCCCGGGCCGGAGAGCGATATCGTCTTATTTCGTCGAGGGTAGCGACTGATAAGCGAACGCTGTCCGGCTGCATATACTCACTGAATCGTGCAAGCCCAACTATTTTACGTTCACCCCGTCATATTACATAGAAAATATATGACAACACTCACAAAACTATTTTCCCCTTCTGTAAGCAATTAATATTTAACACATTGGCTGCGCTTCTGATTATTGACATTCATTTGGGGTTACTTCCGGTTGACCGCATAATCTGTGATTGAATTCACCGCATGACAACATTGCCATAAATACAATTCAACTCACTACCCGGAGGCAATATGTTTAAAGAAGAAAGACGTCATGCCATCATTAATTTACTGATAAAGGATAATAGTGTTAGCGTCAGTAAACTTTCAGACCTTTATAAGGTTAGCCAGGAGACTATTCGTTCCGATCTACGCTATTTCCAGAAATCAGGTATGCTTCAGCGTTGCTATGGCGGAGGGATTTTAAACCGTGACGCGCTGAGTAAGCTTATCACTGAAAATAAGATTGATATCTCCAGCACTATCGCCACGCCAATCCATCAGGATGCAAAACTGCGCCGGGAAAACACAAAAAAAGCAGGCAAGGTGTGTGTTTTAGGCTCATTCAATATTGATGTTTCAGCAACCGTGCCGTGGTTTCCACAAAGCGGAGAATCCATTCTGGCCAGTCAATTTGGATTCTATCCTGGCGGTAAAGGAGCCAACCAGGCTTTAGCGGCGAACAATGCCGGCGCTGCGGCGCATTTTATTTTTAAAGTGGGCAAAGATCAGTTCAGCGCATTTGCTATGAATCATATTATTCAATCAGGCATCGCCTCATACAGCGCGTATCAAACAGATAAAGCGCCCACCGGTAGCGCATTGATCTATGTCTCCGCCGTGGATGGCGATAATATTATCGCCATCTACCCTGGCGCCAATATGATGCTCACCACGCAAGAGATTAATGAGCAACACCGTTATATCGCCGAGTCTGACGTTATGTTAATGCAGCTCGAAACGAACATTGAAGCGTTGACTGAATTTATTCGCCTGGGCAAACAAGAAAATAAAATGATCATGCTGAATCCTGCCCCCTATACGAAACAGGTGACGCATTTATTATCTGATATTGACATCATCACGCCGAATGAAACTGAAGCCTCTTTTTTATCCGGCGTAACCATTACTGATATTAATGATGCGAAAAAAGCCGGAAATATTATTCTGCAATCCGGGGTGAAAAAAGTCATCATTACCCTTGGCGCCCGTGGATCTCTGCTCTGTGAGCACGCCCGCACGTTGTATATTCCTGCGTGGAGCGCCGTGGTAAAAGATGCCGCTGGGGCCGGTGACGCTTTTAATGGCGCCTTAGCCGCCGCGCTGGCGCGACAAGCAGACATGGTCGCAGCCATTCAATATGCCTCCGCTTTCGCTTCTCTGGCGGTGGAACAAGTCGGTGCGTCGAGTATGCCTCAGCACTTGCAGGTTTTACATCGAATGCGTACCCAATCTAATAAAGTCATTCACATTAATTAACAGGTGACATAATGAAAATTTTATTTATTGGCGAATCCTGGCACATTCATATGATTCACTCTAAAGGTTTTGATAGCTTTACATCGAGCAAATATGAAGAAGGCGCAGACTATTTATTATCCTGCTTACGCCAGGGTAATATCGATGTGGACTACATGCCTGCCCATATTGTGCAAACTCGTTTTCCACAAACCGCCGAAGCATTAGCCTGCTATGATGCGATCGTCATCAGTGATATCGGTAGCAATACGTTCCTGCTACAAAACAGAACGTTTTATAATATGGACATTATTCCTGATGCATTACAACTTATCGCGGATTATGTTGCTGAGGGCGGCGGTCTGTTGATGATCGGCGGATATTTATCCTTTACGGGAATAGAAGCAAAAGCCAATTATAAAAATACGGTTCTGGCGGAGGTATTGCCGGTTGATATGCTGGATGTAGATGACCGCGTAGAACTACCGCAAGGATGTAAAGCAGTAAATACTGCGGTAGAGCATGTTATTACCCAGCCATTTAGCGAATGGCCGCCGCTATTGGGCTATAACAAGCTTATCGCCAAAGAAAATAGTCAGGTCCTTGCTGAAATTAATGGCGATCCACTGTTAGTTATGGGTACTTACCATAAAGGGAAAGTATGTTGCTTTGCCAGTGATTGTTCACCGCACTGGGGAAGCCCGCAGTTTCTGCAATGGGAACATTACGCCACCTTCTGGTGTAATGTTTTACACACAATAAAAAAATAATATTACCCAGGCGAATATAAATTTCGCCTGCCCTGCCACACACTGAGTCATTAAGAATATGAATGATACTTATCTCTATGGCGAAATGTTTTCTGAAAACATATTGACAAGCTATCGGATTTATGGAGACAGAAAATCATTACTCACGCCGCTCATTATCCTTCACGGCGGCCCTTCTGGCGGCTTTGATTATTTATTAAATTATCGCCGTCTGGCTGATGACGGGCGCATGGTAATATTTTACGATCAATATGGCTGCGGTCGTTCAACGCATTTTCCTCATGCCGACGCGTCTTTCTGGACTATTGCGCGTTATCTCCGTCAATTAACCCAATTAATTCATCACCTGGGTATTGGACACGGGTATTCGATACTGGGACATTCCTGGGGCGGAATGCTTGCCGCAGAGCACGCCTGCTTACAGCCTGCCGGGCTTCGCGGGACGATACTGGCCAGTTCGCCGGCCAGTATCGCCCTGTGGCAACAGGAAGCCATACGGCTCTTTAACGCTCTGACGCCAATGTCCGATGACGATATCAAAAACGTCATTATGCCCGCCGTCATTTATCAAAACCCACCGGAACAGCTGGTCGCTTATTATGCCAGACACGTTTATACCCTCGCGGAAGAAGCCATTCATGTTCAGCGCTCTAATGCGCAGTTCGCCGCCGACCCTACGGGTTATCACATTTTATGGGGAACCAATGAACTGGCGGCAAATGGCAAACTTGCCGACTGGGATATTACGCCCCATTTGTGCCAGATACGCTGTCCTGTTCTGGTACTACGCGGCGAAAACGATCAGGCAACCGAGCGCGTCGTCTCTCCGCTTCTCTCTCACATTTCAGACTGCCGCGCGGTCACTATTCCCGGCAGCAGCCATAACCCGCATGAAGAAAATATCGCGCCCTGCCTCGCAGCGGTAAGCGCGTTTTTACGCGATCTGGCATAAAAAGCCATTAAGGTATTTATCATGAAAAAAGTCAAAAAATTGTCTCTTACCGATTTAGTGCTTTATGGTCTGGTGTTTATGGTGCCTATCGCGCCAGTCTCTCTTTATGGCGTCGTTTATAATCTTTCGCACGGTATGGTTGCGCTGGTTTATATTATTGGCGCGATCGCGATGTTTTTTACCGCGTACAGCTACTCTACCTTATCGCAACATATCTCCTCGTCGGGTTCGGCCTATGCGTATGCTGGCGTATGCATTAATCCCGCCGTAGGGTTTCTGACCGGATGGATATTACTGCTGGATTATCTTTTGTTCCCTACGCTCGTGGCAGTGCTGGGCGGCGTCGCGGTCCACGCTATTTTACCGCAAATCCCGGTCTGGGTCTGGCCGTTGATTTATGTGGCTATTGGCACCGGAGTCAACTATCTCGGGATACAGCAAACGGCGAAATTCGATAAGTTACTGGTCTTTATTCAACTCGGTATTCTGGCGATTTTCGTGCTACTCATTATCCGTCTGATGATGCAGGACAGTAGTCAGATAACGCTTTCCTTCCGGCCTTTTTTCGATTCACAGTGGTTCACCCCAGGGCTCATCGCGACGGCGATTTCGGTGGCTGCGCTGAACTTTCTCGGCTTTGACGCTATCAGTACATTAAGTGAAGAAAGCGAAGGCGGGGGACGCGCCGTCAGTAAAGCAACGCTGTTGGCGTTAGTTTTGGCGACGGTACTGTTTATTATCGTTGTGGCGTTTGCGGCGTTCGCCACCGGTAATGTCGACCGCTTCGCGGAAGGCAATGCGACGAATGAAGCATTTTTCACCATTGCCGGCAACGTTGGCGGTATCTGGCTCAAAGTGGCGTTTTCCATCATTGTGGCGTTTGTGTGCGCCGTCGGCAACATTATTACCGCGCAAACGGCGGTGTCCAGAGTGTTATTTTCAATGGGGCGCGACCGAATGTTGCCCGCCTTCCTCGCTCACGTCCATACCACGCGTAAAACGCCGGATTATGCCATTCTGTTTACCGGCGGCGTCACCCTGCTGCTCAGCTACCTGTTTTCCGGCAAGATTGAATCTATCTCCACGCTGGTGAACTTTGGCGCGCTTTTCGCTTTTTTTGTCGTGAACCTGTGTGTGTTTATCCTGTTCAATTTCCGGATGAAAGCCCAGCGGCGCATTTTCGCCCATGTCATTTCGCCGATCATGGGGATGATCGTCATCGGCTACGTCTGTTTAAACATGAACATTCACGCTCTGATACTCGGAATTAGCTGGGCGGCGATCGGGATAGCGATACTGTGCTATCGAAAAGCACACAACCAAAACATCGCCATCGACCTGGAAGGCAAAAAGTTGCTCGATTGACATTATGCGCAACAACACCAGCTGTTGCGCAACGCCGTCCCTGTTCGGGCGGCGTCATCGCCAGCGACATCGTAAACAGCGTAATAACAAACCGTTGTGGATCTGCACAGATGTCTTTTGAAACAGGGTTTTCATTTTCCTTTTTTGTAAATTTCAGCGTATAATGCGCGCCAATTGTCTCTTGAATGGTTTCAGCGCATTGGACTGTAAAACTCAACGACTAAAATTATCCCCTTCCCGTTGGGCTGAAACGCGAGCACACATTCCTCTGCACGCTCTTTCGATGTCACCTATCCTTAGAGCGAGGCATCATCACTTTAGCAACACAGGCTTAGCTTCCGGGCCGTGCGCGCCCGAAGCCAGATTTCCATATCCTCCTCAACTTAAAGACTAAGACTGTCATGAAAAAGACGAAAATTGTTTGTACTATCGGTCCGAAAACCGAATCCGAAGAGATGTTAAGCAAAATGCTGGACGCGGGCATGAACGTGATGCGTCTGAACTTCTCTCATGGCGATTATGCAGAACACGGTCAGCGTATCCAGAACTTGCGCAACGTGATGAGCAAAACTGGTAAAAAAGCCGCTATTCTGCTTGATACTAAAGGACCAGAAATCCGCACCATTAAACTGGAAGGCGGTAACGACGTTTCGCTGAAAGCGGGCCAAACCTTTACTTTTACCACCGACAAATCCGTGGTCGGTAATAATGAAATCGTTGCCGTCACCTATGAAGGCTTCACCAGCGACCTGAGCGTTGGCAACACCGTCCTGGTTGACGATGGTCTGATCGGTATGGAAGTGACCGCCATCGAAGGCAATAAAGTCATTTGTAAGGTGCTGAACAACGGCGATCTGGGCGAGAACAAAGGCGTTAACCTGCCGGGCGTTTCTATTGCTCTGCCGGCGCTGGCTGAAAAAGACAAACAGGACCTGATCTTCGGTTGTGAACAGGGCGTTGACTTTGTTGCGGCGTCCTTTATCCGTAAACGTTCTGACGTTGTCGAAATTCGCGAGCATCTGAAAGCTCACGGCGGCGAAAATATCCAGATTATCTCTAAGATCGAAAACCAGGAAGGCCTGAACAACTTCGATGAAATTCTCGAAGCTTCCGACGGCATCATGGTTGCGCGTGGCGACCTGGGCGTAGAAATCCCGGTTGAAGAAGTGATTTTTGCGCAGAAAATGATGATCGAAAAATGTATCCGCGCACGTAAAGTCGTGATCACCGCGACTCAGATGCTGGATTCTATGATCAAAAACCCGCGTCCGACCCGCGCAGAAGCAGGCGACGTTGCGAACGCCATCCTCGACGGTACGGATGCGGTTATGCTGTCCGGCGAATCCGCAAAAGGGAAATACCCGCTGGAAGCCGTTTCTATCATGGCGACCATCTGCGAACGTACCGACCGTGTCATGAACAGCCGTCTGGACTACAACAACGACAGCCGTAAACTGCGCATTACGGAAGCGGTATGCCGCGGTGCGGTAGAAACCGCCGAAAAACTGGAAGCGCCGCTGATCGTGGTAGCGACCCAGGGCGGTAAATCCGCTCGCGCCGTGCGTAAATACTTCCCGGACGCCACCATCCTGGCATTGACCACCAATGAAGTGACCGCCCGTCAGTTAGTACTGAGCAAAGGCGTGGTATCGCAGCTGGTGAAAGAAATCAATTCTACTGATGATTTCTACCGTCTGGGCAAAGATGTCGCCCTGCAAAGCGGCCTCGCCCAGAAAGGCGACGTCGTAGTGATGGTCTCCGGCGCGCTGGTTCCAAGCGGCACCACTAACACCGCCTCTGTTCACGTACTGTAATAATTGTTGTGTGAATTAATTTGTTTAAAAAAGCGCCCTTCCGGCGCTTTTTTTATTTAATCGATAGCCACTATTAATAAAAAAATCAAATCGGATTTTACTATCTAATTGCGGATTATCTAAGAAGAATCCGATGGAAGCCCCCTGTTTTCTTTCGGTTTTTTAGGGACTTTCATGCATTTCGATGCTTCTTTGAGCGAACGATCAAAAATAAGTGCATTCCCATCAAAAAAATATTCTCAACATAAAAAAGTTTGTGTAATACTTGTAACGCTACATGGAGATTAACTCAATCTAGAGGGTATTAATAATGAATCGTACTAAACTGGTACTGGGCGCGGTAATCCTGGGTTCTACTCTGCTGGCTGGTTGCTCCAGCAACGCTAAAATCGATCAGCTGTCTTCTGACGTTCAGACTCTGAACGCTAAAGTTGACCAGCTGAGCAACGACGTGAACGCAATGCGTTCCGACGTTCAGGCTGCTAAAGACGACGCAGCTCGCGCTAACCAGCGTCTGGACAACCAGGCTACTAAATACCGTAAGTAATAGTACCTGCGTAATAAAAATGGCGCACATCGTGCGCCATTTTTTTTACCCACATAACCACACAAAGTATAATGTTATTGTTATGAACCGTACTAACCAGCTGATCTTAGGTGCAGTAGTTCTGGGTTCCACGTTACTGGCAGGTTGTTCAAGCAACGCTAAAATCGATCAGTTGTCTTCCGATGTACAGACGCTGAGCGCTAAAGTTGAGCAACTGAGTAATGACGTAAATGCAATGCGTTCTGACGTTCAGGCTGCTAAAGACGACGCAGCTCGCGCGAACCAACGTCTGGACAACAAAGTATTCCGCATCTGTAAATAATTTGACGCACGATATAAAATGGCGCACATCGTGCGCCATTTTTTTGTCCGTCGTTTGCTGCGAAGGCTACTGCGTGACGCGCGTTTGCCCCTCTTCTCCGACAAAACCGTTCTGAGCGGATTCGACTGCGGTCGTATTTACCGCTGGCGTCTGCCCGGCGCTCACGCTGACTGGATACCCGGCTCGCCGGTATAGCGCCTTATCGACCAGGCGACTATCCACCCCTTGTGCGTTTCTGAACGCGGTAAATTCCGCAGGCAACACATAGGGCATTGTCTGCACGTTTTGCTCTTCTTCCGGCGATAGCGGCCTGTGTACCTCTACATAACGAATGCCATTCGGCTCGACAGAGAATTTCACTGGCTGGTTAATCACTTTTACCGGCGTCCCCGTTCTGACCTGCGCAAATAACGCTTTGATGTCCGGCGCGTTCATGCGAATGCAACCGGAACTCACGCGCAGACCCACGCTATCCGGCGCGCTGGTACCATGAATGAGATATTCCCCATTACCGTGCGCCAGACGCAGCGCATAGCGTCCCAGCGGGTTATTTGGCCCGGCAGGGATCACCGGCGGCAGCGTGATCCCCCGCTCAAGCGAACGTTGGCGTATGCCCGCCGTCGGCGTCCACGTCGGGTTGGGGATCTTTTGCCCTATCCGGGTGTCCATGACGGGAGTTTCCAGCCCCTGCAAACCGATGCCGATGGGATACACCTGAACGCGGTTTTCTCCCGGCGGGTAATAATACAACCGTAGCTCCGCGAGGTTGACGATAACGCCTTCCCTGGGCGCATCCGGCAATAGCATCTGCGAGGGAATGGTAATTAGCGTACCGGGCTTAGGCACCGGCGCAATCGTATTGTTCGCTTCAAGAATGAGCATCGCCGCCGTATCAAAACGCCGGGCGATAGCCTGCAGGTTTTTATCACCTTCCTGTACGGTATAGGTTTGATTCTGACCAATAAGACGGCTGCCTACGGGCGGTAATGGATAATCAACCGCCCAGGCTGCCTGTAACGCGCTATACGCGCCGATAATAGTTAGCGTAATGAAAGACGCACGTTTCATACCAAACCTCCTGTATTCCTGGTGATGCCCTCTGCGACGACTGGTAGCGCTTCGCTTATCAGAACAACAAAATATACGCTCTGTCCACTCTGGATAAAGCGACGTCGCCGTCCGACAAAGGATTTGACATCAGGTAGAACGCTGTCTGTACAGTTTAGCTAAGAGTGGCGGCCTTAGCGCGAATTGCGCGAATCATTGCTTCCAGCCCCTGAGAACGAGAAGGCGTGAGGTGCTGCGTAAGCGCCATTTTTTCGAACCATGGCCGGACATCAAAATGCACAATATCCTGCGCCGTCATTTGGTGGTACAAAATAAATACCACCGCCATAAGGCCTTTAACGATCGCCGCGTCGCTGTCGCCCTGCAATTCGATAATGCCGTTGGCGTTTCGCCGCATCACGATCCACACCTGGCTCTGACAGCCATGAATCGTATTTTGCGGATTGCGATCCTGCGGATTTAACTCCGCCAGGCGCTGCCCCAACTCAATAATATATAAATATTTCTCTTCCCAATTAGCGCAACGCGTAAAGTTACGCAGAAATTTTTCTTTATCCGGTAACGCAGCCATAAAACCTCACTGTTATCCCAATAAGCGGTGGATACGCGTTAATCCTGCCACCAGTCGGTCCACTTCTTCATGGGTGTTATACATCGCCAGCGAAGCCCGGCACATTGCCGGCACGCCATACCAGGCCATGAGCGGCATCGCGCAGTGATGCCCCGTTCGTACCGCGATGCCGTAATTATCAAGAAAGCTGCCGACGTCGTAAGCGTGGTGTTTACCCAGATTAAACGCGATGACGCCCAACCGCTGCGCCGGGCCATATAGCGTGATATCAGGCACCTGCGCCAGTTGCTCCAGCGCATAGCGCATCAGCATCTGCTCATAATCGCCAATCTTATCCAGTCCCAGCGACGTCACATAGTCAATCGCCGCGCCCAGACCAATGATGCCGCCAGTATTCGGCGTTCCCGCCTCAAAACGCCAGGGCGCTTTCGCCCACGTCGTTCCCTGCGTCAGGCTGACGGTCGAGATCATCGACCCGCCCCCTTCCCACGGCGGCATTTCTTGCAGCAACGCCTCTTTAACATACAGAATGCCGATGCCGGTCGGCCCGTAAAGTTTATGGCCGGAGAAAACGTAAAAATCGCAGTCCAGCGCCTGGACGTCAACAGCATGGTGCATCACGGCCTGGGCGCCATCCACCAGCACTTTCGCCCCATGCTGGCGCGCCAGCGCAATCATGTCCGGCAGTGGGTTTTCCGTCCCCAGCACATTGGAAACATGGGTAATGGCCAGCAGTCGGGTCCGGTCATCGAACAGTGCTGCTAAGGTCTCCAGCCGCAGCGTACCGTCAGGATGCAACGGGATCACGCGCAGTTCGGCGCCTTTGCGCTCGCACAGCATCTGCCAGGGAACGATGTTGGCGTGATGCTCCATCTCGCTGATAATAATGTTATCCCCGGCGCGAATATTTTCCGTTCCCCAACTGTTGGCGACAAGGTTAATGCCCTCCGTCGTACCGCGCACGAAAACCAGTTCTTCTGCGGAGCGGGCGTTAATAAACCGCGACGCCTGCTTACGCACATTCTCCATGCTTTCGGTCGCCTGCGCGCTTAACGTATGGATACCTCGATGTACCGCAGCATAGCCGTGACGGTAGAAGGCAGATTCAGCATCAATCACCTGATTAGGTTTTTGAGCGCTGGCTGCGCTGTCCAGGTAAGCCAGCGGCAGGCCGTTAACTTCACGCTGCAGTATGGGAAAATCCGCCCGTACTTTTTCTACAGGAAATGTCATACCAGGCCTCCGGGCAGTCGCTGGCCGATTCGCGCCAGCACCTGCTGTTTAAGGGCGCTATCATGGATAGCTTCCGTTAACTCTGCGGCAAACGCGTAAAGAATCATGTGCCGCGCCTCCTGCTGCCTGATGCCGCGTGATTGCAGATAAAACATCTGCTCATCGTCAATACGCCCGATTGTCGCGCCGTGGCTGCACTTCACGTCATCGGCATAGATCTCTAATTGCGGTTTGGTATCGACTTCAGCCAGTTTCCCCAACAACAGGTTATTATTGGTCATCTGGCCGTCGGTTTTAATGGCGTGTTGCGCCACGTTAATCAGGCCATTAAAGACCGCGCGTCCTTTGTCGCTGACGATGGTCTTGTGCAACTGGCGGCTGTTACAGTAGCCTTTGTTATGTTCCAGCCATGTCCGCGTATCGCAGACTTCATTTTTCACCGGCATCGCCAGACTATTCAGTCGAAGCGTCGCGTTTTCACCATTCAGTTGTGAGCTGCTGTGGTGACGTAGTACTGCGGCGCCCAGCAGAAAACTGTGGCTAAACGCCGAGGCGTCTGTCGCCAGCAGAAGATCGTTATGCGCAAAGTGATAGCTGGACGCATTTTCAAACGCCAGTTTGATATGACGCAGTTGCGCATTGTCTGCAACGTTCATCGTCAGACGCGCGCCGGTAAAATGTTTTGCCGCTGTAAGGCTGACATAATGCTCAATAACCGTCGCTTCCGCGCCTTCCGCCAGCGCCAGATGGTGGCGATAATGCGCGGTATTCAGCTCGTCGCCATCCACGCCCTGCGTGATATGCATTAACAGTAGCGGCCTGGTCGGACGCTGATTTCGCCGTACCTGTATATACGTGACACATTGCGCCAGGCTTTCCGTCAGATGCAGAAAAACCTCGGGATGTACCGGCGCGGCAAGCGTCTGGCGCTCATCCCTGACGCTAACGTCAAATCCGCTGTTTTGCGTGCTATCACTGAGCTCTGGCATAAACCGACCATCGACAAACACCAGCCGCACGGCATCGATTTGCAGCGCCAGCGCATCACGCTGTGCGGCGCTGATAGTCGCACACTGCTGGATAAACTGGCTATGGGTTAAGCCCTCCAGCGGCGTGTATTTCCAGTCTTCATGTTTACGCGTCGGCAATCCCAGACGTAACATCTGTTGTAAATGTTTTCTTGCTTGCTCAGTTCGACTTTCTCCTTTTTCTTCAAAGAGATGCTGCCATTGCTGTAGCGCTTTACTGCTGTTCGGTAAGCCAGCCATAACCCTGCTCCTCCAGTTGTTTGACCAGAGTAAAATCGCCGGATCGGACAATTCGCCCCTGATAGAGGACATGGACGTAATCAGGCTTGATGTAGTCCAGTATGCGCTGATAGTGGGTCACGATAATAAAAGCGCGTTTATCGTCGCGTAACGCGTTGACGCCTTCCGCCACAATTTTCAACGCATCGATATCCAGTCCGGAGTCAGACTCATCAAGGATGCACAGTTCCGGCTCCAGCACCGCCATTTGCAAAATATCATTGCGCTTTTTCTCCCCGCCGGAAAAACCGACGTTTACCGAACGGGTCAGTAAATCTTCCGGCATTTTCAGCAATGCGATCTTTTCTTCCATCAGATCCTGAAAATCAAAGCGATCCAACGACGCCTGCCCGCGGTAGGCGCGCACGGCATTCAGCGCGGTTTGCAGGAAAAACTGGTTACTGACGCCGGGGATTTCTACCGGGTACTGGAAGGCCATAAAAATCCCTTCGCCCGCCCGGTCCTCCGGCGACAGTTCAAGCAGATCTTTACCTTTGAACGTAACCGAGCCGCCGGTGACCTCATAATCTTCACGTCCCGCCAGAGTGGCGGAGAGCGTGCTTTTCCCGGAACCGTTCGGCCCCATAATGGCATGAACTTCGCCGGGGCGAATCTCCAGATTCAGGCCACGCAAAATCGCTTTTTCTTCCACACTGACCTGTAAATCTTTAATGCTTAACATGGGTTTTCCTTCATCATTAACCGACGCTGTGCTCAAGGCTAATCGCCAGCAGTTTTTGCGCTTCAACGGCAAACTCCAGCGGCAGTTCCGAGAAAACGTCTTTACAGAAACCGTTGACGATCATCGAAATAGCGTCTTCTTCGCTGATACCGCGTTGCAAACAATAGAAAAGCTGATCTTCACCGATGCGTGATGTTGTCGCTTCGTGCTCCAGCTGCGCGCTGTTATTGCGGCATTCAACATACGGGAACGTATGCGCGCCGCAGTCCGCGCCAATCAACATGGAGTCGCATTGGGTGAAATTTCGGGCGTTGGTCGCCGTCGGCATAATTTTTACCAGCCCACGGTAGCTGTTCTGGCTGTGGCCGGCGGAAATGCCTTTTGAAATAATGGTTGAGCGCGTGTTTTTACCGATATGGATCATTTTGGTGCCGGTGTCAGCCTGCTGATGTCCACTGGTCAGCGCAACGGAATAGAACTCGCCGATAGAATTATCACCGCGCAGAATACAGCTCGGGTATTTCCAGGTAATCGCCGAACCGGTTTCCGACTGGGTCCACGACATCTTGCTGTTTTCCCCTTCGCACAACGCCCGCTTGGTCACAAAGTTCAGAATGCCGCCCGTGTTGTTGTCGCCCGGGAACCAGTTTTGTACAGTGGAATATTTTACTTCAGCATCTTTATGGATGATGACTTCCACTACCGCGGCGTGGAGCTGATAACTGTCGCGTACGGGCGCGGAGCAGCCTTCGATATAACTCACATAGCTGCCTTCATCCGCCACCAGAATCGTGCGCTCAAACTGACCGGTTTTCTCGGCGTTAATGCGAAAATAGGTGGATAACTCCATTGGGCAACGCACGCCTTTGGGAACATAGATAAATGTCCCATCGGAAGCGACTGCCGCATTCAGCGCGGCAAAAAAGTTATCGTTCCCCGGCACGACGGTGCCAAGATATTTCCTGACCAGGTCAGGGTGATCGTGTATCGCTTCGCCAAAAGAACAGAAAATAATGCCCTGTTCCGCCAGTTTTTCACGGTATGTGGTCGCTACGGAGACCGAGTCAAAAATCGCATCGACGGCGACCTCTTTCCCTTCGCGAACCGGAACGCCAAGTTGCTCGAAGGCGTCTTCAACCTCTTTACTCAAAAAGGTATTCGCGCCCGTTTGCTGTACGGCTCCCGGCTGGGAAACGCAGCTATCGTCGCAGTTTCCGCATGATGGCGCAGAGTAATAGCTGTAGTCCTGATAGTTCAGTTTATCGTAGTGCGCCTTCAGCCAGTGCGGTTCATCCATGTCCAGCCAGGCTCTATAGGCATTGAGACGAAATTCCAGCATCCACTCAGGTTCGTTACGCTTTGCGGAAATCGCGCGCACCACCTCTTCGCTGATGCCTTTTGCCAGTTCATCAGTGGGTAGTTGCGTGAAAAATCCTTCTTTGTAATTAAGGCGTCCGCCTGTCCAGATGCCGACCTCTTCCGTTGCTTCAGTATTACGAGACATAGTACCGCCTATAGCCCAAAACTTTCGCCGCAGCCGCATTCATTCTGGGCTTTGGGGTTATGAAATTTAAATAACTGGTTCAGCCCTTCCTGTACGTAATCCACTTCTGTTCCGTCAATAAAAGGCATCGCCTGTAACGGTGCGAAAAGCTTTGCGCCTTCGGCTTCAAAAACCAGATCGTCTTTATCCGGCTCCCGAACGGTATCCAGAACATAGCCGAATCCGGCACATCCCGTCTGTTTTACGCTTAACCGCACGCCCAACATGCCCGGCTGCTTTGCTGCCAGTTCCCGTATGTGCGCTGCCGCCGCTGGCGTTAACGTCAGCCCTTGCCAGGGGAAGTCCTCCGGGTTAAACGTGCCTGAATGCAATTCCATAGAGTTACCTCGCGTTCTAAATCACCAGGATATAACAGCATGTTAGTGATAATGATTATCACTTCAACCCCTTAACCGCAGGGGCTTTCCAACAAATGGTCATATTGAGCGCCTTTTATTAAGCATAGACCCTGTCCGCCAGGTCATACGACGGACAAAAAACCACTTAACTTTTTGATAAGTAATGATTTATAAGACATTAACCGTTCTGGCAGGTCAAAAACGAAAAGATGTATAGAAAATGACTATTTAATTAATAGGCTGTCGACATTGCCGGGCGGCGAGGTCAGAACCCCATTTTTTGTATGGATACCTGGCGTTGCGCTCTTTATAATCCGCTGCGGTTCTATAACTCAGTTTGAGCTATAGGTTTATGTAAACTCTTTCCGGCATTTCAGGTGCTGAATGAGGCAAGAGGCTTAAAATATGGTTGTTACGCTCGCGTATATCGCACTTTTTTTGGTTTTCTCGTGGGTCATCTTGAGAATTAATCAAAAAAGCGATTCCCTGTCGAAAAGCGTTTTTATCGCTATCTTTTTAGGGGCTGTTATTGGTTTATCCCTGCATTTTATTTCAGCAAATCACACTAAAACTATTATCGAATGGTATAGCATCGTCGGCAATGGTTACGTCCACCTGCTAAAACTGGTCGCTATACCGCTAATTTTTATTTCTATTCTTTCCGCCATCAATAAACTGGAAAATAGTGCCGGCATCGGAAAAATGTCGCTGACGATCGTCGGATGCATGTTATGCCTGGTGATGGCTGCTGGTTTTATCGGATTACTGACCGCCCATGTACTGGGGCTTGACGCCAGCGCTTTTGTGCACATGCCGTCAATGTTAACTACAGAAGAAGTCAATAAGACTGCCGCGGTGTCGATTCCCCAGTTAGTGACATCGCTGATTCCGACTAATATTTTTCTTGATCTTACGGGGGCCAGAAGTGTTTCCGTTATCGGCATCGTTATCTTCACGCTAATAGCGGGGATCGCCCTGTTAAAGGTCAAAAAAGAGGCGCCGGAAGAAGGTCAGAAATTAAGCGCAGGCATTAACGCTATCCAGATCTGGGTCATGAAGATGGTACGTATCGTTATTGCATTAACGCCCTATGGCGTCATGGCATTAATGACTACCGTATTTTCATCATACCACTTTGAACAATTCACCAGCTTACTTGGTTTTATCGGCGCCTGTTATATCGCGATTTTCATGATGTTTATCGTGCATGCCATCTTGCTGATCCTCAGCGGTAATAATCCAGCGCGTTATTTCAGAATGGTCTGGCCCGTCTTAACCTTTGCGTTTGTTTCCCGCAGCAGCGCAGCCTCTATCCCGCTGGCCATTTCCGCCCAGGAAAAATTTGGCGTACAAAGCACCATTGCCAATATTTCCGCCTCGTTTGGCTCCAGTATGGGGCAAAATGGCTGCGCCGGGATTTATCCGGCTATTATGGTAGCGATGATTTCGCCCACCATCGGCATTGATCCGCTCTCGCTGCATTTTCTGGCCGCGATGTTGCCTGCCATTGCGCTAGGGTCTATTGGCGTAGCCGGCGTCGGCGGCGGTGGTACGTTCGCGGCGCTGATTGTCCTGTCGACGTTGAATTTTCCCGTTGCGCTGGTCGGTATTTTTATTGCCATCGAACCTATCGTTGATATGGCCCGCACGGCACTGAACGTTAACGGATCGATGATGTCAGGGGTGCTGGCTAACCGTATTTTGAATAATCATACGGCTGACGACATGCCGGCGGTTATTGACAGACCTTAGTTTTTTACGCGCCCGGAAAAGAAAAACCCTTAAGTCTGTTCAATACAGGCTTAAGGGTTCCGGCCCCATCCGGCGCTTATCTCCGGCACTCTTAATGGCTTAGCTCTTGAAGGGGCATAAGAATAATCTCATAAAGAGAGCGCGCCTTTTTAGCACAAATGGCGATCTGTATTTTTTTTAAACAAAATCAAGGGGGTTATCTATTACCGGGGGACAGTGTCTGGTGAGATTGCCTGGTAACATAGCCGGATGGCGGCTAACGCCTTATCCGGCCTACACAGACTTTATTAATGCACGCCCAACCGCCAGGCGAAATAGATCTCTTCTTTCAGTTCGGTTGCAGAGAGGGTGAGGAGATCGGCAAACTCTAACTCCAGCTGTTTTAAACGCTTCAAATACTGCGCGGGAGAAAGTTCGGTTTTATCACGGCGTAAAAATTCAATCGCCAGTTGGGTTGGGTCCAAATCAGTAGACATATCATCCTCGCTTATGTGTAAACGTGCACAGTATATCACCTTTTTCTGCGCACATTTTGACCAAAAGCAATATGCATCACACTTTTATGGTGACAACGTCACACAATCGCTGTAGTAAGACGCGAAGAACAGCACAGACGTCCCTGTTCATCAAAGATCTCTATCTGCCAGACCTGATGGCGAGCCCCGGTATGCAACGCTTTACAGACGCCTCGTACGCGCCCCTGACGCGCCGACCGTACATGGTTGGCATTCACCTCCAGCCCCACCACCTTTTGCTCCCCCTGCGTACACAGATAGCCTGCGACCGAGCCGATACTTTCCGCCAGCACCACAGACGCTCCGCCATGCAGCAAGCCGAACGGCTGTTTGGTGCGATGATCGACGGGCATTGTCGCTTCCAGCGTATCGTCCCCAATACGCTCAAAGCGGATATCAAGCAGGCCAACCATATTCCCTTCCCCCATCGCATTAAGCGCATCGAGGGTCACTTCACGTTTCCAGATCAACCTATAATCTCCAGTAATGCCTGCAACGGGTGACGCACGCCCGTACCTTCAATGCGTTTAACCTGGCTTCGGCAGGAATAACCGGTTGCCAGGCAACGGTTTCGCGGTAAACGTTGCATCGCCTGATGCCAAGATAGCTCATAAATTCCCAGCGAATTTTTATGATTGGTTAGTTCATGTCCATAAGTGCCCGCCATACCGCAGCAGCCTACGCTGACATTTTCCAGCTTCGCGCCAAAATGGGCAAAGATGGCGGCCCACTGCGCAGGCGCGCCGGGTAAAGCCGTGACTTCCGTACAATGACCAAAAAAGTACCACGGTTCGCCGCTCACCTCGATGGACAGTCTTGCATTTATTTCCTGCGCCAGCCATTCATTCACCAGCAACACATGAAAATCGCCGCGCTGTTCGCCCAGCGCCAGTTTGTATTCGTCGCGATAACACAGAACCAGCGCCGGATCGACGCCCACCATCGGCATCCCCAACGCAGCGATCCGATTAAGGAACTCAGAGGTTTTTTTCGCCGTTTTCGCAAAGCGATTAAGAAAACCTTTAATATGCTGCGCCTTACCATTCGGCGAGAACGGTAACAATACCGGCCTCCTGCCCAGTTTTTCCGCCAGGCGGATAAAGTCCGCCACGACCCGGGCGTCGTAGTAGCTGGTAAACGGATCCTGAACTACCAGTACCGTTTTCGCTTTTTGCTCGGCGCTCATGCGCTCCAGTTGCTCAAGCGTCATATTAGCGGACGGATGGCCCACCAGTTGCTGTTGCAATGAAGGGGCAGAAAGCAGAGGTAAATCCACCATACCGATATGTTTTTTCGCCAGATTACGAACCACCGGTTGGTTAATAAAAAAGTTAAAGGTCTTTGGCGCACGCGCCATCAGCGGCGCGTAGGTCTCGACCGTCGCCACCAGATGATCGCGTACCGGGCGCAGATAACGCGTATGGTAAAGCTGTAAGAAACGTGAACGAAACTCCGGAACATCGATTTTAATCGGACACTGGGTCGTACAGGCTTTACACGCCAGACAGCCGGACATGGCCTCTTTAACTTCATGGGAAAAGTCATACTCGCCTTTGCGTTTGTGCCAACTATTCCGGGTGCGGGCAATCAGCGTGCGTAAGCTGGCGCGTTTTTCCGGCAGCTCCTTTTCCAGCTTCAACGGATCGACGCCGCGATCGGCCAATAGACGGAGCCATTCCCGCACCAGCGTCGCCCTCCCTTTCGGCGAGTGGATCCGGTTAAGGCTAATTTTCATCGACGGGCACATCGGGCTTTTCGCATCGAAATTAAAGCACAGGCCGTTACCATTACACTCCATAGCGCCGCGCCAGGTCTGCCGTACCGCCAGCGGGATTTGCCGATCCCAGGTGCCGCGTTTTACCGCATCCACCTTCATCATCGGCGCCTCTATCCCCTGCGGCGGACAAATTTTGCCCGGGTTAAGTCGATTATTCGGATCAAAAGCCGCTTTTATTTTGCGCAGCTCGCCATACAGGACTTCGCCGAAAAAGGCCGGGCTGTATTCCGCACGAAAACCTTTTCCATGCTCGCCCCACAACAGCCCGCCGTATCTGGCGGTCAGCGCGACGACCTCATCGGAGATCTGTTTCATCAACAGTTCCTGCTGCGGATCGCACATATCCAGCGCCGGACGCACATGCAGCACCCCGGCATCCACGTGGCCGAACATGCCGTAACTTAAGCCATGACCATCCAGCAGGGCGCGAAATTCGGCGATGTAATCGGCCAGATGTTCAGGCGGCACGCAGGTATCTTCCGCAAAAGGAATCGGTTTGGCAGCGCCTTTCGCATTACCCAGCAGCCCTACCGCTTTTTTACGCATCGCGTAAATACGCTCAATACCCGTCAAATCGGTACAAAGTTGCCAGCCGATCACGCCCGCTTCCGCTCGCGCCATCAGGCCATCCAGCCGGTGGCACAGCGCCTCGACCTGTCCGTCAATAAGCGCTTCATCATCACCCGCAAATTCCACGATATTCAGGCCAAGCATCTCTTTATCCGGCACATCGGTAATCAATTCGCTAACGGAGTGCCAGACAATATCTTCCCGCGCAAGGTTAAGGACTTTGGAATCGACCGTCTCGACGGATAAGGCGCGCGCGTCAACCATAAAAGGGGCGTTACGCAGCGCGGAATCAAAGGAGTCGTATTTTACATTCACCAGACGGCGGACTTTGGGTATCGGGGTAATATCCAGCCGGGCTTCAGTAATAAACGCCAGCGTCCCTTCCGACCCCGTTAAGATGCGAGTGAGATCGAAGCGGGTCATGTCATCGTTAAAGACGTGGCGTAAATCGTAGCCTGTCAGGAAGCGATTGAGCTTTGGAAAGCTATCGAGGATAAGTTGACGGTTTTCCAGGCAGGACTGATAGACGGTCTGATAGATGCGGCCTGGCGTCGTCGTGTTTTCACCCAACGTCCGGGCAAGCTCTACAGGCATCGATTGCGTGTCAAGGATATCGCCCCCTAACAATACGGCCCGTATGCCTAAGACGTGATCTGACGTTTTTCCATAGACCAGCGAACCCTGACCGGAGGCATCGGTATTAATCATACCGCCAAGCGTGGCGCGATTACTGGTGGAAAGTTCCGGCGCAAAAAAATAGCCATACGGCTTTAACGCCTGATTAAGCTGATCTTTTATCACTCCCGCCTCTACCCGCACCCATCCCTCTTCAGGATTAATTTCAATAATGCGGTTCATATAGCGGGACATATCAACAATAATGCCCTGGTTTAGCGCCTGGCCATTCGTGCCAGTACCGCCGCCTCGAGGGGTAAATATCAGCGACGTAAAGCGCGGCTCCGCCGCCAGACGGGCAAGAAGCGCGACATCTGCCGTAGAACGGGGAAACACAACAGCATCGGGAAGAAGCTGGTAGATACTGTTATCGGTCGACATTGTCAGACGGTCGGCATAGCTGGTTGCCGTATCGCCCGTAAACCCTTGCTGCTCCAGCGCCTGCAAAAAATTGAGCACCAGCTGAACGACGCCGGGTGCCTGAGAAATTTGTGGAATCATTATATTGACCTTTTCCTGCGGTCTATGTTGTGAACGGTGGCGCCCAACCCGGCGAGCGCGAGCGGTCTACGCACAGGAAGGGATGCTTAATCGTTTGCGTGTTGCGTTATTTGTTGTATCACATTTTTTTCCTGTGCGCCCAACAGAATTACATGCAGAATCGGCCTGTTAAAAACCGCTGAAATTGCTCATCATTATAGGGTGTGGTTTGCATGTTCACGTCGCGCCAACGTTCTGGCGCAAAGACAAAGGTGAAAAGTATTTATGGTAAATGTTCGTCAGCCCAGGGATATTGCGCAAGTGCTGCTATCGGTGCTGTTTTTAGCCATCATGATTGTGGCCTGTTTGTGGATAGTACAGCCTTTTATTTTGGGGTTTGCATGGGCAGGTACGATTGTTATCGCGACCTGGCCCGTTTTGCTGAAATTACAAAAAATATTGTGGGGCCGCCGCTCGCTTGCCGTACTGGTCATGACGCTGCTGTTAGTGCTGCTCTTCGTTATTCCCGTCGCCTTGCTGGTGAACAGCATTGTCGATGGTAGCGGCCCGCTCATCCATGCAGTGACCGGCGGCGATATGACGCTACCCGATCTGGCATGGTTAAATAATATTCCGTTGGTTGGCGCCAAACTGTATGCCGGATGGCATAGCCTGCTGGATATGGGCGGTAGCGCTATTATGGCGAAAGTGCGGCCTTATATCGGCACAACCACGACCTGGTTTGTCGGTCAGGCGGCGCATATCGGACGCTTTATGATGCACTGCGCCCTGATGCTGTTGTTTAGCGCCCTGCTTTACTGGCGCGGCGAACAAGTGGCGATGGGTATACGCCATTTTGCCTGTCGTCTCGCGGCTAAACGCGGCGATGCGGCGGTTCTGCTGGCTGCCCAGGCGATCCGCGCCGTGGCGCTTGGCGTGGTGGTCACCGCGCTGGTACAGGCGGTACTTGGCGGCGTCGGGCTGGCGATTTCCGGCGTGCCTTACGCTACTCTGTTGACGGTAGTGATGATCCTTTCGTGTCTGGTTCAGTTGGGGCCGTTGCCGGTATTGATTCCAGCCATTATCTGGCTTTACTGGACAGGCGACACCACCTGGGGCACCGTGCTGCTGGTTTGGAGCGCCGTCGTCGGCACTCTGGATAACGTGATTCGCCCGGTACTCATCCGCATGGGCGCCGATTTACCGCTGCTTCTGATCCTTTCCGGGGTAATCGGCGGCCTGATTGCATTCGGTATGATTGGTCTGTTTATTGGACCGGTGCTTCTGGCCGTGACCTGGCGTTTGTTCTCCGCATGGGTACATGAAGTTCCGGCGCCGACGAATGAACCAGAGGAGATCCTTGAAGAGCTGGATGACATCGAGGAAGCCAACAAGCAGTCATAATCCCGTCGGGCGGCATTGCCGCCCGATGCTTTAGCGACGTTTATCAATTCAACGCACACTCCATTTTGATTCGCCCGTCTGTTCCCCGCCGCATCTCATTTCTGTCGCAAATCCGTTACAGTTTTTAAACTATTGAGACGAATCTGATCGACGCAAAAAGTGCTCATGCCTACTATTAGCACACGGTTATAAATCAACACATTGATTTATAAGCATGGAAATCCCCTGAGTGAAACAACGAATTGCTGTGTGTAGTCTTTGCCCGTCTCCTACGATGGGCTTTTTTTTAACTTTTTTCGCCGCATTGTTACATAAGCCAGCTCCCGTTTCCCTTCAACACCGCGATATCTGCAACGAACAAATAATATTGCACAAAATAGTGTGATTCTGTTCAAGTCGAAACGGTGTCGGTGGTGCTATTTATAGCATCACTTTTTTCATATAAAAGCCTAAAAAATGATGAACGCGTTAGAACTACAAGCACTACGGCGTATTTTTGATATGACGATTGAAGAATGCACAATCTATATCACCCAGGATAATAATTCGGCAACCTGGCAACGATGGGAAGCTGGCGACATACCCGTCTCTCCAGAAATCATTGCCAGGCTAAAGGAAATGAAAGCCAGGAGACAGCGACGAATTAACGCCATTGTTGACAAAATAAATAACCGCATCGGCAATAATACAATGCGTTACTTCCCTGATTTATCTTCTTTTCAGTCCATTTATACAGAGGGGGATTTTATCGAGTGGAAAATTTATCAATCTGTTGCTGCCGAACTTTTCGCACATGATCTGGAGCGGCTGTGTTAGACGTAAACTTTATCGCCGCATCGTATTGATACCGGATAGAAAACCACACAATCACGACATTGACTTGTCACCCTATCCAATATGCTTCCTGCCTGTGTATACCACTGTAACGTTCAGGCGGCATCTCTGAGTCAGATAATATGAAAAATCGTTATTTCCCTACCGCTGTAGGGTTGTATTTTAATTACTTTGTACATGGCATGGGGGTTATCCTGATGAGCCTGAACATGTCATCGCTTGAACAGCAATGGCATACCAGTGCCGCAGGCGTATCTATTGTGATCTCTTCGCTTGGTATTGGCCGGCTAAGCGTTTTGTTAATCGCCGGTATGCTTTCCGATCGCTTTGGTCGCCGTCCTTTTATCATTCTGGGGACCGCCTGTTACCTGATTTTTTTCATTGGCACTCTTTATGCTCAGACGATTTTTGTCGCTTATGCCTGTGGTTTTTTAGCGGGTATGGCCAACAGTTTTTTAGATGCAGGTACCTATCCCAGTTTGATGGAAGCCTTCCCTCGCTCCCCCAGTACGGCAAATATTCTGATTAAAGCATTTGTCTCTGGCGGGCAATTCTTGTTGCCCATTATTATCAGTTTATTAGTCTGGGCTAATATGTGGTTTGGCTGGTCCTTCCTGCTTGCCGGGGCGATCATGCTTATTAATGCTCTGTTTTTATTACGCTGTCCTTTTCCACCCTATCCTGGTCGGATATTGAAGCCCAAAATCTCGCAAGCGCCTGTCACAGGCGTACATCATTGCTCCCTCATCGATCTTATCAGCTACACCCTTTATGGCTATATCTCGATGGCAACCTTTTATCTTATCAGCCAGTGGCTGGCGCAGTATGGACAGTTCGTCGCAGGAATGTCGTATACCCAATCCATCAAACTGTTAAGTATTTATACCTGCGGCTCGCTACTCTGCGTTTTTATAACCGCCCCGCTGGTCAGAAAAACAATTCGCTCTACCACATTATTGATGTTTTATACCTTTATCTCTTTTATTGCGCTTCTGACGGTCTGCCTGCATCCTCAGGCCTATGTTGTTATGATCTTCGCATTCGTCATTGGATTCTCTTCCGCCGGTGGCGTAGTACAAATCGGCCTGACGCTGATGGCGGCCCGTTTTCCACAGGAGAAAGGTAAAGCGACCGGCATTTATTACAGCGCCGGCAGTATCGCGACGTTCACTATTCCGTTGATCACAGCGCGGATTTCAGAAATGAGCATTGCACATATTATGTGGTTTGATACCGGTATCGCCGCAGCGGGATTTCTCCTCGCACTGTTCATCGGTTACCGAAGTCGGGCTGAATCACAACATCACGCTGAAGCAGCGTCAACTGCGCAATAAATGTTAGCGTGCCAGTTGCAATATTATTGCCTTGCTATGCAAAATAAAACGTTAGCCATTATCACCGGGAAACAAAAAATGTAATTTTCGTGTTAATTATTATTCATTATCTTCACACTTATCAGAAAAATTGCGATGAGCATCACGAGTTATATGTATTAAACAACAAATTCGCAGCAATTTTTATATTTCCTGGCTAACAAATGAAATGCTATCAATGCAATAAACCTGGCATTTTAAACGCCATGTTATGTACATATAACGACAGTACCGACTTATAGTGTTACTGAACAATCGCTGCATGTAGTAAAGCAGTAATAAGCAGGACATTGAATCAAACCATCAGCAAGGAGCTGTGAACAAATGTCTCAGAACAAGGCTCGCAACATGCCATATTTGCTGGCTGTTATCTGCATTTATTTTAGTTACTTTCTCCACGGCATGAGTGTTATTACACTAGCCCAGAACATGACCTCCCTTGCACAGAAATTCTCCACGGATAGTGCCGGTATCGCCTATTTAATCTCTGGCATTGGTCTTGGCCGTCTGGTCAGTATTTTATTCTTTGGCGTACTGTCCGATAAATTTGGCCGTCGGGCAATAATACTGCTTGGCGCCGTACTATATATGCTATTTTTCTTCGGTATTCCCGCCAGTCCTAACCTGATGATCGCTTTCATATTAGCGGTGTGTGTCGGCGTGGCGAACTCCGCGCTGGATACCGGCGGATACCCTGCATTAATGGAGTGTTTTCCCAAAGCATCGGGCTCGGCAGTTATTCTGGTTAAAGCGATGGTCTCTTTTGGGCAAATGATTTATCCCCTTATTGTCAGCGCCTTGTTAGTCAACCATATCTGGTACGGCTACGCGGTGGTAATCCCCGGTATCCTTTTCGTCCTCATCACGTTGATGCTGTTGAAAAGCCGTTTTCCCAGCCAACTTGTCGATGCCAGTATTGCGAAAGAATTACCCCAGATGAACAGTACTCCCCTCGTCTGGCTGGAAGGCGTAGCTTCCGTTTTATTTGGCGTCGCCGCGTTCTCAACCTTCTATGTGATTGTGGTCTGGATGCCTAAATATGCGATGGCCTTCGCCGGAATGGCGGAATCCGACGCGCTGAAAACCATCTCTTATTACAGTATGGGATCGTTGGTTTGCGTGTTTATTTTTGCCGCATTGCTGAAAAAAATGGTTCGCCCCATCTGGGCCAATGTTTTCAATGCCGGGCTGGCGACACTCACCGCTGCGGCAATTTACCTGTATCCCTCTCCACTGATCTGTAATGCTGGCGCCTTCGTGATTGGTTTTTCCGCTGCTGGAGGTATTTTACAATTAGGCGTATCGGTAATGTCGGAATTTTTCCCTAAGAGTAAAGCTAAAGTCACCAGTATATATATGATGATGGGGGGCGTAGCTAACTTTCTTATCCCACTGATTACCGGTTATCTCTCTACTATTGGCCTGCAATATATCATTTTGTTAGATTTTGCCTTTGCACTACTGACATTTATCACCGCCATTATTGTATTTATTCGCTATTATCGCGTATTTAAGATCCCGCAAAACGATGTCCGATTTGGCGAGCGTTATTTCCAGTAAAAATGTTAACGATGCGCAACAGGCATGCGCCCTGCTCTGCACTGTCCACTTATTAAGGAGTATAAAATGGATGTTACCGCAAAATATGAATTAATTGGTCTTATGGCGTATCCTATCCGTCATAGCTTATCGCCCGAAATGCAAAACAAAGCGTTAGAGAAAGCGGGGCTACCGTATACCTATATGGCTTTCGAAGTGGATAACACGACGTTTGCCAGCGCCATTGAAGGACTGAAAGCATTAAAAATGCGCGGTACGGGCGTCTCCATGCCAAACAAACAGCTCGCGTGTGAGTATGTCGATGAATTAACGCCAGCAGCAAAACTGGTTGGCGCTATCAACACCATTGTTAACGATGACGGCTATCTACGCGGCTACAACACGGATGGTACGGGCCATATTCGGGCAATTAAAGAAAGCGGTTTCGATATTCGGGGAAAAACCATGGTGCTGCTCGGCGCGGGAGGCGCGGCTACCGCCATTGGCGCCCAGGCAGCCATTGAAGGCATTAAGGAAATTAAACTGTTTAACCGTAAAGATGACTTTTTCGAAAAAGCGGTTGCCTTTGCGAAGCGGGTGAATGAAAACACCGATTGCGTCGTTACCGTCACCGATCTTGCCGATCAGCACGCTTTTACTGAAGCGCTTGCCAGCGCAGATATTCTGACGAACGGTACCAAAGTTGGCATGAAACCATTGGAGAACGAATCCCTGATCGGCGATGTTTCCCTGCTCCGGCCTGAATTGCTGGTCACCGAATGTGTTTATAATCCGCATATGACAAAGTTATTGCAGCAGGCGCAACAAGCTGGTTGCAAAACAATTGATGGTTACGGCATGTTGTTATGGCAAGGAGCCGAACAGTTTGAACTGTGGACAGGAAAAGCGTTTCCATTGGACTATGTGAAGCAGGTGATGGGTTTCACAGCCTGACCGGTAAAATTATAATTGCGACGAATGACAATGAAGGGTACCAAATGAAAACCGTAACTGTAAGAGATCTCGTGGTTGGCGAAGGCGCGCCAAAGATCATTGTGTCGCTAATGGGAAAAACCATTACCGATGTGAAATCGGAAGCACTCGCCTACCGTGAAGCAGATTTCGATATTCTGGAGTGGCGCGTTGACCATTTTGCCAACGTGACGACGGCAGAAAGCGTACTTGAGGCCGCCGGTGCCATCCGGGAGATTATTACCGATAAACCCTTGCTATTTACCTTCCGCAGCGCGAAAGAAGGCGGCGAACAGGCGCTAACCACCGGACAGTATATCGCTCTGAATCGTGCAGCGGTTGACAGCGGTCTGGTCGATATGATCGATCTTGAGCTTTTTACCGGCGACGATGAGGTGAAAGCCACCGTCGGCTATGCTCATCAACACAATGTTGCGGTGATCATGTCTAACCATGATTTTCATAAAACGCCCGCAGCGGAAGAGATTGTTCAGCGTCTGCGTAAAATGCAGGAACTGGGCGCCGATATTCCGAAGATCGCCGTCATGCCGCAGACTAAAGCCGATGTCCTGACCTTACTTACCGCCACTGTAGAAATGCAGGAGCGCTATGCGGATCGTCCGATTATTACCATGTCGATGTCGAAAACCGGGGTAATATCTCGTCTTGCCGGCGAAGTGTTCGGTTCTGCAGCAACGTTTGGCGCGGTGAAAAAAGCATCTGCGCCGGGACAAATATCGGTAGCCGATCTGCGTACCGTATTAACTATATTGCACCAGGCGTAATACTTTATCGTGTGGCAGAATATTCTCTTTCTGCCACAATAAAAATAAATAGTTATCTGACATGAATATGTTCCATATTCATTGAAAGCCGCTGTCTTTATTACCTTAACACGGTTATATCGATATTGCTTTCAGGGATAATAGTGGAGTAAATATGAAAATCAATAAGCCATCACGCATTAATGGCCGCGTTCCCGTGCTCTCTGCACAAGAAGCAGTAAATTATATTCCAGACGAGGCCACTTTATGTATTCTGGGCGCTGGCGGCGGTATTCTCGAAGCGACAACATTAATTACCGCACTGGCAGATAAATATCAAACAACCCAGTCACCACGAGATTTATCTATTATTAGCCCTACCGGATTAGGTGACCGCGCCGATCGCGGCATCAGCCCGCTGGCGCAGGAGGGATTGGTAAAATGGGCGCTATGCGGACATTGGGGGCAATCTCCCCGTATTTCTGAACTGGCTGAACAAAATAAAATCGCCGCCTATAACTACCCACAAGGCGTATTAACCCAGACGCTGCGCGCCAGCGCCGCACACCAGCCGGGTATTCTGAGCGATATCGGTATTGGTACCTTTGTCGACCCTCGCCAACAGGGCGGAAAATTAAACGACGTGACTAAAGAAGATCTCATTAAGCTGGTAGAGATCGATAATAAAGAATATCTCTATTATAAAGCGATAGCGCCTAATGTGGCTTTTATCCGCGCCACCACCTGCGACAGCGAAGGCTATGCATCATTTGAAGATGAGGTGATGTATCTTGATGCGCTGGTGATCGCCCAGGCCGTTCACAATAATGGCGGTATTGTAATGATGCAGGTGCAGAAAATGGTAAAAAAAGCCACGCTGCATCCAAAATCCGTGCGTATTCCCGGCTATCTGGTGGATATTGTGGTTGTCGACGCCGACCAGACGCAACTGTATGGCGGCGCGCCGGTGAACCGATTTATCTCCGGGGATTTTACTCTTGATGATAGTACCCAGCTTACCCTGCCCCTTAATCAGCGCAAGCTGGTAGCCCGACGCGCGCTGTTTGAAATGCGTAAAGGCGCGGTAGGCAATGTGGGCGTAGGCATTGCCGACGGTATTGGTCTGGTCGCTCGCGAGGAAGGCTGCGCCGATGACTTCGTGCTGACCGTGGAAACAGGCCCGGTGGGCGGTATTACCTCTCAGGGCGTGGCCTTCGGCGCCAATGTCAATACCCGCGCGATCCTTGATATGACCTCACAATTTGATTTTTATCACGGCGGTGGGCTCGATGTCTGCTATTTAAGTTTTGCCGAAGTGGATCAACACGGTAATGTCGGTGTACATAAATTCAACGGCAAAATTATGGGCACCGGCGGGTTTATCGATATTAGCGCAACGTCGCAAAAAATTATTTTCTGCGGAACTCTGACGGCCGGAAGTTTAAAAACTGAAATTACCGATGGCAAATTAAATATTCTGCAGGAAGGTCGCGTGAAAAAATTCGTCAGCGAACTGCCGGAAATTACGTTCAGTGGAAAAATTGCGCTTGAGCGCGGGTTAGATGTGCGTTACATCACTGAACGTGCGGTTTTCACTCTCAAACAAGATGGCCTGCATTTAATTGAAATTGCGCCTGGCGTCGATCTGCAACGGGATATTCTTGACAAGATGGATTTTTCACCGGTTATCTCACCAGATTTAAAACTGATGGACACAAGATTATTTACCGATAGCACTATGGGATTCACGCTTCCTGACGCAACACATTAAAAGGAGTACAAATATGGATTTTTCATTAACTGAAGAACAAGAACTATTACTGGCCAGTATTCGCGAGTTAATCACCAGCAATTTTCCGGAAAAGTATTTCCGTACCTGCGATCAAACGGGCACCTATCCCAAAGAATTTATGCAGGCGCTGGCGGAAAACGGTATTTCGATGCTGGGCGTCCCGGAAGAATTCGGCGGCATTCCGGCTGACTATGTAACGCAAATGCTGGCGCTGATGGAAATCTCAAAATGCGGCGCTCCGGCCTTTTTGATTACCAACGGCCAATGCATTCACAGCATGCGCCGTTTTGGTTCCGCAGAACAACTGCGTAAAACAGCAGAAAGCACTCTGGCCACCGGCGATCCAGCATATGCGCTAGCCTTAACAGAACCTGGCGCGGGCTCTGATAATAATAGCGCCACAACAACCTGGACGCGTAAAAACGGCAAGGTTTATCTTAACGGCCAAAAAACATTTATCACCGGTGCAAAAGAATATCCTTACATGCTGGTTCTGGCGCGCGATACGGAGCCAAAAGATCCTAAAAAAGCGTTCACGCTTTGGTGGGTGGACTCAAATAAACCGGGCATAAAGATTAATCCGCTGCACAAAATTGGCTGGCACATGTTGAGTACATGCGAAGTTTATCTCGATAATGTCGAGGTGGACGAAAGCGACCGGGTCGGTGAAGAAGGCATGGGTTTCCTCAATGTCATGTACAATTTTGAAATGGAGCGTTTGATTAATGCGGCGCGCAGTACAGGTTTCGCCGAATGCGCATTTGAAGATGCCGCCCGTTACGCCAACCAGCGTATCGCCTTTGGTAAACCCATCGGCCATAACCAGATGATCCAGGAAAAGCTGGCGTTAATGGCCATCAAAATCGAAAACATGCGCAATATGGTGTTGAAAGTCGCCTGGCAGGCCGATCGGGAAGAGTCACTGCGTACCAGCGCCGCGCTGGCTAAGCTGTACTGCGCACGCACAGCGATGGAAGTGATTGACGATGCGATTCAGATTATGGGTGGGCTTGGCTATACTGACGAAGCCCGTGTTTCCCGCTTCTGGCGCGATGTTCGCTGCGAACGTATCGGTGGCGGCACGGATGAAATTATGATCTATGTGGCAGGACGCCAGATTCTGAAAGACTATCAGAACAAGTAAGGATCGTACCGGAACGTCTTATTCGGCCTGACTGCTTTACGGCATCAGGCCGAATAAATCAGATAAATTTCGCCGTCAGGTATTTGGCAGCAAATACGCCTGCTCAACCAGACTATTTTTAAATTGCTTACGATAATCGTTGGGAGAACATCCTACATGCCGCATAAACAATTTGGCAAAATGGTCCACATTTTCATATCCTACCCGCCATGAAATTTCTGCCAGTGGCGACTCAGTGTTTGTCAGCGCAAACTTGGCCTCGGTCATACGTCGTTGAATAACATAGTTGATAGGGGATATATGATATTCTTTGGCAAATTCATGGCATATATAACTGACGCTGGCACGAAATTTTTTCGATAGCTGGTCAAGCGTGATTTTTTCACGATAATTATTATTGAGATAAACAAGCACATCCTTAATTAATACATCTTTTTTAATGTAGCCTTGTTCAGAACGATAGGCATTTTTAAAATTTTCATAGTAAAGTGCGGTCAGAGTATAAGCAAATGCATCGTATACAGAGGAAGCCAATACGTTTTTCCCCTGCGGAAGTAACACGCTTAATTCATTAAAGATACTTTTAATGACCTCTTTTCCCTGAACCACGGAAACCACCGGACAGGAATGACTCTGCAATAGTTGGTTTTCTTCCCAACCTGGAAAACAAAACCCATACAGCGCACAGGTATAGGTGGTAGCCGGCGAATTGCTGTCGGATGCTACAGCGTGTAGCCGCCCCCGCTCAACGACGACAATATCGTCCGCATGCGCGACGTAGAGTGAAGAGTCAATAATTAGCCTGGCTATCCCTTTTTTGACGTAAATAAGCTCTGTTTCATTATCATGCATATGATGGCCAGACTCCCAGTTTGGATCATCGCTAATGACAAAACGTGAAAATCGAGGGGTCTTGTCCTGTTCAAAAATCGTCTCCGCGGCGGAGTCAAAACAGCGCTGATACATAATAACCTCTGTCAGGTTTAAAAAGATAACCAGGATAAAATAAAGCGAGCGTCAGTGTTGTACAACCGTGGAGATTACCAGCAAAACAAGATTATTCGTTCCGAATGCAAGATATTATGTTCTTTTGCAGACAGCTCAGATTACCTGTCGATAGCGTATTATCAGACAAAAATACATAGCCGACATATCTTTGATGTTTTCTTTTAACCTCACAGAAACAACATCGCACGTTTCATGTTAAAAAATGATGATATGCTTCGCACTTATTATTCTCACTACCGTATTTATATTTTTATGACGCCCTTTTCAGATGGTTGCTAACGATTCTCTGTTCGCAGATTTTTCGTGCAAGATTGTTGGCAAGGAAAACAGATTGACCCATCGAAAACCTCTTCAGACTGCCGCAGACTATTTTCAGTCAGATTTACGTTACTTATCCGCACGCGACTCACTGGAGATGCAATGAAAATAATAACCTGCTTTAAGTTGGTGCCTGAAGAACAGGACATTACCGTGACCCCGGAGCATTCGCTCAATTTTGATCGTGCCGAGGCCAAAATCAGCCAGTTTGATTTAAATGCAATTGAGGCCGCCGCGCAGTTAGCTGGCGATGGCGACGAGATCGCCGCGCTCACCGTCGGCGGCTCTCTGTTACAAAATTCAAAAGTCCGCAAAGATGTGTTATCCCGCGGGCCAGATGCGCTTTTTATGGTTCAGGATGCGCAGCTGGAGCACGCCCTGCCCAAAGAAACCGCGCTGGCGCTAGCATCCGCGGCGGAGAAAATCGGCTTTGACCTGCTGCTCTTTGGAGAGGGCTCCGGCGATATTTATGCCCAACAGGTGGGCCTGCTGACTGGCGAACTCCTGAAACTCCCCGTCATCAACGCAGTAAGCCATATTCAACGCGACGGCGACAAAATCATCGTTGAACGCACACTGGAAGAAGACGTTGAAATTATCGAGCTCACGCTGCCCGCGGTGCTTTGCGTGACCTCAGATATTAACGTTCCACGCATCCCGTCAATGAAAGCCATTCTCGGCGCCGGGAAAAAAGCCGTTACGTCGTGGCTGGCGAGCGATATCCACTGGACCCCAACCACGCCAATGGCGGAACTGGTCGCCATCTCGGTACCGCCGCAGACAGAACGCAAGCATATCATTCTCGATAACGATTCGCCGGAAGCCATCACCGCACTGGCCGACCATTTGAAAAAATCCCTGAACTAAACCCAACGGAGAAAAATTATCATGAATCATTTAGCTAACGTATGGGTATTTAGCGATAACGTAGAGCGTTATGCCGAATTAATGACCGGCGCGCGGCAGTGGGGAGAAAAAGTTTACGCCATCGTGCAAGGAAACACGGAGATCGACTACGTGAAAGCGCTTGGCGCTGATGAGATAGTCGTTCTTGAATCGCATACGGATTTGCAGCGCGTGGAAAACTATGCCGAAACGCTGGCCTCATTATTAGGCGACCAAAATGGGCTGCTGCTCATGGCGGCGACCAAGCGCTGTAAAGCGCTGGGCGCCCGGCTGAGCATCCAGCTTGACGCCATGATGGTGAACGACGCGACGTCTATTGACCTCCTCGACGGGACGCTACACGCAGAGCATCGCATGTACGGCGGACTTGCTTTCGGCAAAGAGAAATTAAACAGTCCGCAGGCGATTATTACGCTGGCACCCGGCGTGCTGGAACCCGCCGCCCCTCTCCCCGGTCATACTTGCCCGCAGACCACGCTGGCATATATTGCCCCACGCCACGAGGTATTGTGCCAGCAGCGGCGAGCGAAATCGTTAAGCAGCGTCGATTTGAGCAAAGCCAAACGGGTCATCGGCGTAGGACGAGGTCTGGCGGCGCAAAGCGATCTGGATATGGTGCATAAACTGGCGACCGTCCTCGGCGCAGAAGTGGGCTGTTCCCGCCCCATTGCGGAAGGTGAAAACTGGATGGAACGCGAGCGTTATATTGGCGTATCCGGCGTTCTGTTGAAATCCGATCTCTATCTGACGCTGGGCATTTCCGGCCAAATTCAACATATGGTGGGTGGAAACGGCGCAAAAATTATTGTCGCAATAAACAAAGATAAAAACGCGCCCATTTTCAATTATGCCGATTATGGTCTGGTGGGCGATATCTATAAGGTTGTTCCTGCCCTCATCGACCAGTTAAGCCGCTAATTCCTTTTTCAACGCACATCTCCCGTCGTCGATACGGCGGGAAAGGAGCATAAAGCATGTCGGATGATAAATTTGACGCTATTGTGGTGGGCGCAGGCGTAGCAGGAACGGTCGCCGCGTATGTGATGGCAAAAGCGGGACTGGATGTACTGGTTATTGAACGCGGAAACAGCGCGGGCAGCAAAAATATGACCGGTGGCCGGCTCTACGCTCACAGTATCGAAAGTATTATGCCGGGATTCGCAACGTCCGCCCCCATCGAACGCGTCGTTACCCGTGAAAAAATCTCCTTTTTAACCGAAGAAAGCGCCGTCACACTTGATTTTCACCGCGCGCCCCCTACTCCGCCCCTTACGTCATATACCGTACTGCGCAACAAACTGGACCCGTGGCTAATGGCGCAGGCGGAACAGGCTGGCGCGCAGTTTATCCCAGGTGTGCGGGTCGACGCTCTGGTACGTGAAGGCAATCGCGTCACTGGCGTTCAGGCCGGGGATGATATTCTTGATGCGAATATTGTGATTCTCGCGGACGGCGTGAATTCCATGCTGGGCCGTTCACTGGACATGGTGCCTGCATCTTCTGCGCATCACTATGCCGTCGGCGTAAAAGAGTTGATTGGGCTCTCTCCGGCACTTATTGAAGAGCGTTTTAATCTGGCGTCCCATGAAGGCGCCGCCTGGTTATTCGCTGGCGCGCCCTCCAACGGGCTCATGGGCGGCGGGTTTCTTTATACCAACCGCGATTCGGTTTCTCTGGGGCTGGTATGTGGCCTGGGCGACATTGCTCACGCGACCAAAAGCGTACCGCAAATGCTGGAAGATTTTAAACAGCATCCGGCAATACGCCCTTTGATTCAGGGGGGAACGCTGCTTGAATACTCCGCTCATATGGTGCCCGAAGGCGGCATAGCAATGATGCCGGAGCTGGCAAATGACGGCGTGATGATTGTCGGCGACGCCGCCGGTCTTTGCCTGAATCTCGGCTATACCGTCCGCGGCATGGATTTAGCCATCGCGTCCGCGCAAGCGGCCGCTCAAACCGCCATTGACGCTAAAGCGCGGCAAGATTTTTCCGCCGCGAGTCTTGCCGGTTACAAACGCGCGCTGGAGAAAAACGGCGTGTTACGCGATATGCGGCATTTCCGCAAACTCCCCGGATTAATGGAAAACCCACGGCTTTTTACCGAGTACCCGCGAATGGCGGCAAACATTGTGGGCGATCTGTTCACCGTTGATGGCGGTCCAGTCCCACCGTTGCGTAAAACTATCCTGTCACATGCGAAAAAAATTGGACTGGTGAATCTATTAAAAGACGGCATAAAAGGGGCTACGGCATTATGAGTTCGGACAATAAGGTGAATGTTGACGTCAAATTGGGCGTAAATAAATTTTACGTAGATGAAGGACACCCACATATCATTTTGCGCTCCTCGCCTGACATGCAGGAGTTTAATAAATTAATAAAAGCCTGCCCTGCCGGACTCTATAAGCTGGACGATGCGGGAAATATTCATTTTGACTCCGCGGGCTGCCTGGAATGCGGGACCTGCAGGGTTCTCTGCGGCAATACTCTTCTCGAAAAATGGGAATACCCGGCGGGAACGTTCGGCGTTGAGTTTCGCTACGGCTGACGCTCTGAAACACCGGATAACGACGCTACGGCGTCTTATTCGGTTTGCCCCCGGAGATTACGTCATTTGTATTAATAGAGAACAAGTCAATGAGTGTTACATTAACGTTTGACGCCGCAAGGCGGAAAACCTATCGCGAGTCCGGCTACTGGGGCGATGCTTCACTGGGCGACTACTGGCGGCAAACCGCACGCGCCGTACCCGATAAAATCGCCGTGGTCGATAATCATGGCGCGTCCTGGACCTACGCCGCGCTCGACTACGCGGCAAGCCGCCTGGCAAACTGGTTACTGTCTCAGGGGATTCAACCGGGCGATCGCGTGGCCTTTCAGCTTCCGGGCTGGTGTGAGTTTACCCTCATTTATCTGGCCTGCCTGAAAACGGGCGCGGTATCTGTCCCGCTACTTCCCGCCTGGCGAGAAGCAGAGCTGGTTTGGGTGCTGAACAAATGTCAGGCTAAAATATTCTTCGCCCCCACCGTATTCAAACAGAATCGTCCGGTCGATCTTATCCTTCCGCTACAAAATCAACTGCGCCATCTGACGCATATTGTCGGCGTGGATAAACTGGCGCCTGCCACCACAGCGCTTGCGCTTAGTCAAATCATCGACCGCAGCGAACCGTTGCAGTCAGACATTAACATTCACGGTGATGAACTGGCGGCAGTGCTGTTTACCTCCGGCACAGAAGGAATGCCGAAAGGGGTGATGTTGACCCACAATAATATTCTTGCCAGTGAACGGGCGTATTGCGCGCGGTTGAATTTAACCTGGCAAGATGTGTTCCTGATGCCTGCGCCACTGGGCCACGCCACCGGATTTTTACACGGCGTCACCGCGCCCTTTTTAATCGGGGCGCGTAGCGTATTGCTGGACATCTTTACCCCAGAAGCCTGCCTTACCTTATTAGCGCAGCAACGCTGTACCTGTATGTCAGGCGCGACGCCGTTTATTTACGATCTGCTTTGTGCCGTTGAGCAACAGCCTGCCGACCTCTCCTCACTGCGATTCTTTTTATGCGGCGGCACGACTATTCCCAAAAAGGTTGCCCGCGACTGCCAGCAGCGCGGTATCAAATTATTGAGTATTTACGGTTCTACAGAAAGTTCTCCACACTCGATGGTTAATCTGGGTGATTCGGTTTCACGCATGATGAATACCGATGGTTATGCCGCCACCGGTGTAGAAATTAAAATCGTGGATGAAGATCGCAATACGCTTCCAGCAGGCCACGAAGGCGAAGAAGCCTCGCGCGGGCCAAACGTTTTTATGGGATACCTGGACGAGCCGGAACTTACCGCCCGCGCACTGGATAATGAAGGCTGGTATTACAGCGGCGACCTCTGCCGCATGGATGAAGACGGTTATATCAAAATTACCGGGCGCAAAAAGGATATTATTATACGTGGAGGTGAAAATATCAGCAGTCGCGAAGTCGAAGATATTTTGCTACAGCACCCTCGCATACACGATGCTTGCGTCGTTGCTATGCCTGATGAACGCTTAGGCGAACGTTCATGCGCGTATGTGGTCTTAAAACCGCCGCACCTTTCGCTGACGCTGGAAGAGGTGATCGCTTTTTTCAGTCGAAAACGGGTAGCGAAGTATAAATATCCGGAACGGATCGTCATCGTGGAAAAACTGCCCAGAACCGCCTCTGGCAAAGTACAGAAGTTTCTGTTGCGGCAGGATATTATTGAGCGGCTGCGCAAGGAGCACACCGCGGTATAAATTGCCGGATGGCGACGTTAACGCCGCCATCCGGTATCACACTACTTCTTCAGTTCCGCCAGACTCAGCCAGGTCTGAACCACGGTGTCCGGGTTCAGCGACAGGCTGTCGATCCCCTCTTCCATCAGCCAGGCGGCAAAGTCTTCATGGTCGGACGGGCCCTGGCCGCAAATTCCAACATATTTGCCCTGTTTTTTCGCCGCGCGGATCGCCATCGACAGCAGCGCTTTCACCGCGTCGTTACGCTCGTCAAACAGTTCAGACACTACGCCGGAATCGCGATCCAGCCCCAGCGCCAGCTGCGTCATGTCGTTAGAACCAATCGAGAAGCCATCAAAATACTCGAGGAACTGTTCAGCCAGCAAGGCATTGGACGGGATCTCGCACATCATGATGATCTTCAGCCCGTTCTCGCCGCGTTTAAGCCCCTGGCGCGCCAGCTCTTCGATGACCGCTTTCGCCTGGTCGACCGTCCGCACGAACGGGATCATGATTTCGACGTTGGTAAGGCCCATATCGTTGCGCACGCGTTTCACCGCTTCGCATTCCAGCGCAAAACAATCGCGGAAACTTTCTGCGACGTAACGGCCCGCGCCGCGGAAGCCCAGCATCGGGTTTTCTTCATGCGGCTCATAACGTTCGCCGCCGACCAGGTTGGCGTATTCGTTGGACTTAAAGTCAGACAGGCGAACGATAACGCGTTTCGGGTAGAAGGCGGCGCCTAACGTCGCGATCCCTTCCGTCAGTCGACCAACGTAAAATTCACGCGGCGAGTCAAACCCTTTCATCATCTCACGAATGTCGTTTTGCAGTGCGGCATCCTGGTCGTCAAACTCCAGCAGCGCGCGCGGGTGAACGCCAATCATACGGTTAATGATGAATTCCAGTCGCGCCAGACCTACGCCTTCATTCGGCAGGCAGGCAAAGTCAAATGCCCTGTCCGGGTTGCCGACGTTCATCATGACCTTCAGCGGTAGCTCTGGCATGGTATCTACGCTGGAGCTTTTTACGCTGAAATCCAGCATGTCGGCATACACATAACCGGTATCACCTTCTGCGCAGGAGACGGTTACTTTTTCGCCATCTTCCATGCGTTCGGTGGCGTCGCCGCAGCCGACTACCGCCGGAATGCCCAATTCGCGGGCGATAATCGCCGCGTGACAGGTGCGCCCGCCACGGTTAGTGACAATCGCCGCCGCTTTTTTCATGATCGGTTCCCAGTCCGGGTCGGTCATATCGGTGACAAGCACATCGCCAGGCTCAATACGGTTCATTTCGCCGATATCGTGAATAACTTTTACCGTACCTGCGCCGATACGATGCCCAATGGCACGACCTTCGGCAATGATTTTCCCCTGCGCATGTAGCGTATAACGCTCCATCACCTGGCCACGAGAGCGCACGGTTTCCGGACGTGCCTGCACAATAAAGAGCTTACCGGTATGACCGTCTTTCGCCCATTCGATATCCATCGGACGACCATAGTGCTGCTCAATCTGCACCGCTTGTTTCGCCAGTTCCTGCACTTCTTCGTTGGTGAGCGAGAAAATGTCGCGCTGTTCCTGCGGCACATCCTCAATCTTCACTTGCTTACCGTGCTCCTGGGTGGCGGCGTAAACCATGCGGATTTTTTTCGACCCCATGGTGCGGCGTACGATGGCCGGACGGCCTGCCGCCAGGGTTGGCTTATGGACATAAAATTCATCCGGGTTAACCGCGCCCTGCACCACCATTTCACCCAGTCCCCATGCCGAGGTGATAAAGACCACCTGGTCAAAGCCGGATTCGGTATCGATAGAGAACATCACCCCTGACGAGGCGAGATCGGAGCGAACCATCCGCTGCACGCCAGCGGAAAGCGCTACGCCGCGATGATCATATCCCTGGTGAACGCGATAAGAGATGGCGCGATCGTTAAACAGAGAAGCAAATACGTGTTTCACTGCCACCAGTACCGCATCGAAGCCCTGAACGTTAAGAAACGTTTCCTGTTGGCCCGCAAACGAAGCATCTGGCATATCTTCCGCCGTGGCGGAGGAACGCACGGCAAAAGAGGCATTTTCATCATCCGACGAAAGCTGTGCATAGGCATCGCGGATGGCGTTTTCCAGCTCCGGCTGGAAAGGAGTGTCGATAATCCACTGGCGGATCTGCGCGCCCGCTTTCGCCAGCTGGGAGACATCATCAATATCTGTCTTATCCAGCAGCTCATAAATGCGCTGGTTTACGCCGCTTTGATCCAAAAACTGGTTAAACGCATCGGCAGTGGTTGCAAAACCATTCGGAACGGATACGCCCATGCCGGAAAGGTTAGTAATCATTTCACCCAGGGAGGCATTTTTGCCCCCAACTCTGTCTACATCATTCATGCCGAGTTGGTTATACCAAAGCACCAGCGGTGACGAGCCATTGTTGGACATCGAACAATCCTTTTGTGATAAATGAACGAGTTTAAGAAACACATAGTTGCGTATTTATCCTGGCATACTTAAACCCGCGAAAAAAACGGTGAATCGTTCAAGCAAATTTATTTTTTCATTTTTTCAGATTGTTTACGTAGTTGCGCAAACCCGCGCATAGCACGGCATTCCCTTAATCACCCCCGGTATAAACTGCGTTTCCAGGAAATGAAACACACTTTTCATTAATTATAAAAAGTGCCTGTCATTTTATAAAATAAGCGACAAGTTATACGTTTCCCGTTACTTTTAATTTATGCTTTCAGATAATTATGTTTACTCTTCAGGATGAACAGAATGGATAATGTTGTTGATCGCCATGTTTTCTATATTTCTGATGGTACCGCCATCACCGCCGAGGTCCTGGGTCACGCGGTTATGTCGCAGTTTCCGGTGACGATCAGCAGCATCACGCTGCCATTCGTGGAAAACGAAAGTCGCGCCCGCGCCGTCAAAGACCAAATTGACGCCATTTATCAGCAAACCGGCGTTCGTCCGCTGGTGTTTTACTCGATTGTTTTACCTGAAATTCGCGCCATCATCTTACAGAGCGAAGGTTTCTGCCAGGATATCGTCCAGGCGCTGGTGGCGCCGCTTCAGCAGGAGATGAAACTGGATCCGACGCCGATCGCTCATCGTACTCATGGGCTTAATCCGGGTAACCTGAACAAGTATGACGCCCGTATTGCCGCTATCGATTATACCCTGGCGCATGATGATGGCATTTCATTGCGTAACCTCGATCAGGCCCAGGTCATTTTACTTGGCGTTTCGCGCTGTGGAAAAACGCCCACCAGCCTCTATCTGGCAATGCAATTCGGTATTCGTGCGGCTAACTACCCTTTCATCGCCGATGATATGGATAATTTGACGCTGCCCACATCGTTAAAACCGCTACAACATAAACTGTTCGGCCTGACAATTGACCCTGAACGCCTGGCGGCAATTCGCGAAGAACGCCGTGAAAACAGTCGCTATGCCTCGTTGCGTCAGTGCCGCATGGAAGTGGCGGAGGTCGAAGCGCTGTATCGTAAAAATCAGATCCCCTGCCTGAACAGCACCAATTATTCCGTTGAAGAGATAGCCACCAAAATTCTCGACATTATGGGGCTTAACCGCAGGATGTACTAGCAAACTAGTTTAATGGGTTGGTTTTTGTTATCATGCCGTTCTGCCTGCGAGGTGTGACACGCCTCGCACTTGAAATCAGCAGGGATTGGTTTATCGTGATGCCCATCACTTCCCGGTAGTCCTGCCGTTGAAGCAACAAATTTCTGAGACTTGTAATGAACAGAACCGACGAACTCCGTACTGCGCGTATCGACAGCCTGGTAACACCAACCGAACTCGCGCAGCGGTATCCTGTATCGTCCTCCGTCGCCAGTCACGTTACCGACTCCCGACGCCGGATAGAAAAGATTTTAAATGGTGAAGATCCACGGCTACTGGTCGTCATTGGCCCCTGTTCGATTCACGATCTGAATGCTGCCATGGAATACGCGACGCAGCTCCAGGCGCAACGCCAAAAGCATCAGGCGCGTCTGGAGATCGTCATGCGCACCTATTTTGAAAAACCGCGCACCGTTGTGGGATGGAAAGGCCTGATTTCCGATCCCGACTTGAATGGAAGTTACCGCGTCAATTATGGGCTTGAACTGGCGCGTCGCTTGCTATTGCAGGTGAACGAACTGGGAGTACCGACCGCCACAGAATTTCTTGATATGGTCACCGGCCAGTTTATTGCCGATCTGATCAGTTGGGGAGCGATTGGCGCGCGTACCACCGAAAGCCAAATCCATCGGGAAATGGCTTCTGCGCTCTCTTGTCCGGTCGGCTTTAAAAATGGTACGGATGGCAATACTCGCATTGCCGTTGACGCTATTCGCGCCTCCCGCGCCAGCCATATGTTTCTCTCGCCGGATAAAGACGGACAGATGACTATCTACCAGACGAGTGGCAACCCGTATGGGCACATCATCATGCGCGGCGGTAAAAAACCGAACTACCACGCTGAAGATATTGCCGCCGCCTGCGACACGTTGCATGAATTTGATCTGCCGGAACATCTGGTCGTCGACTTCAGCCACGGCAACTGTCAAAAACAGCATCGCCGCCAGTTAGAGGTATGTGATGATATTTGCCAGCAGATTCGTAATGGCTCCACGGCAATTGCCGGGATTATGGCAGAGAGTTTTTTACGGGAAGGCACGCAAAAAATTATCAGCGGTCAACCATTAATCTATGGTCAGTCCATTACCGATCCCTGCCTGAACTGGGAAGATACGGAAGTTCTGTTGGAAAAACTTGCCGCGGCGGTAGACAGCCGCTTTTAATAGCTCGCCCATCCTGCCGGGATGGGCGTTTCTTTGATGCGTTACCCACCCTTTTCTCTACGCGCGCGTATATCACTCCACAGAATTAGCACTTGCTGTTATCGCATTAATTATTGATAATAATAATCATTGTGAGTTTGATTATTAATAAATAACATGTCGCGTATGGATAACACCGAGCTGCCTCACCCTAAGGAAATAGACAATGAAACGCTTCTCCCTGCCGCTGAACGGCGCGTCAACAGTCAGGCGCTATTAGGTCCGGACGGCAAAGTCATTATCGATCACAACGGTCAGGAGTATCTGTTGCGCAAAACTCAGGCCGGTAAGCTACTGTTAACCAAATAGCGCTCCCGCCAGCAGACGATTCTGCTGGCATCTGGCTAACTTGAACAACTGACCTCCAGCCGCTTTCCCCACTCCGGCGGTCGGCTGGCATAGTCATCATCTCGATCGGTAAAAGGTTGACGTAAAACTTCATGCAACCGATGCAGTTCCGCCATGTCTCCTTGTTCAGCCGCATCTATCGCGCGTTGCGCCAGCCAGTTGCGCAACACAATCGCAGGATTCACGCGTTGCATCTGCTGTTGGCGCAGCGCGTCATCCACCGCCTCTGTGCGCAATCGCGCCCGGTAGCGGTCGAACCAGGCATCGAACGCCCCGCGATCGATAAACGTATCCCGCAACGGCGAGGAAGCGCTCTGTTGCTCCGTATGGCTTAACATCCGAAATGTACGGGTATAGTCACTCCCTTCGCGCGCCATCAGACTAAACAATTCATTCAGTAAAGCGTTATCGTCTTTTTGCTCGGTAAAGAAGCCCAGCTTCTGGCGCATTCGCTGCCCATAGTGCGTTAACAACGCGTCCTGGTAGCGATCCAGCGCTCTGTTTAACGCGTCGATCTCAATAAAAGGGGTTAACGTCTGCGCCAGACGTTGTAAATTCCACAGCGCCACCGACGGTTGATTATCGAAGCGGTAACGTCCCTGATGGTCGGAATGGTTACCAATGAAGCCGGGATCGTAGTCATCGAGAAAACCAAAGGGGCCATAGTCGATGGTCAGCCCCAGAATCGACATGTTATCCGTATTCATAACGCCGTGCGAAAAACCGACGGTTTGCCACTCGGCGATGAGTCTTCCGGTACGCGCCGCCACCTCTTCAAACCACAAAGCATATTTTTCCGGGACATCCTGCCATTGCGGCCAGTAATGACGAATAGCGAAATCAGCCAGTTGCTGAACTTTTTCCGGCTCACGGCGGTAGTAGAAATGTTCGAAATGACCAAAACGCATATGACTTTGCGCCAGACGCATTAACATCGCGCCCGTTTCCTGCGTCTCTCGCTGAACCGGCGTATCGCTGGCTACGATAGATAACGCGCGCGTAGTGGGAATACCCAGATAATGCATGGCTTCGCTGGCAAGACTTTCTCGTATGGTTGAACGCAGGACGGCGCGTCCATCCCCCATTCGCGAATAGGGTGTTAATCCGGCGCCTTTCAGATGCCAGTCGAGGGTCGAGCCATCCGCCAGGAGCTGTTCGCCCAGCAAAATACCGCGTCCGTCGCCGAGTTGTCCCGCCCAGATGCCGAACTGATGCCCGCTATATACCTGCGCGACAGGCGACATACCGGGTAATAAGGTTTCGCCGCCCCAAACGCCAGCGCCATTGGTAGCGTCAAATAACGAAGCGGGAATGGCTAACTGCTGCGCCAGTTCGTCGTTATACCAAATCAGTCGCGCATTTTTTAACGGTGTGGGTAAAAGCGCGGTATACGTTGCTGGCAATTCATCGCGCCAACGGGCAGTAAAAGACAGGGTCATAGGGCCTCCTGTCTTCAGTGTAGACGGTTAATCACCGGTTAAACACCGGCAAACAGAAAGGTTATCGCTGAACGAGTTTAATGAGCTGGCTTACCGGCACCGGAGGCCATAGTCCGCCCTGGAATGCGCTAAACCCCAATGGCGCTGCGCGCGCAAACATCGCCTCAGTATCAATACCGGCAATCATCAGCGACTCGCAGCTGGAGGAGATCTGGGCAACGATAGCGTGCATGAATGGTTCGAATGAGATCATTTCAGCTCGCTGCTGAATAAAATTTTTATCCAACATGACTCGTTTGAAAAGCCCATCGAAAATAGCTTTAGTCGACGCCTCGCCTGCCCCAAAATTTGCCAGCATTAATGGGAAATGCATTGCCAGATTAGCTAACGTTTCATTGTTTTTGCCCTGGTTTAACCCAGGATAATTCTCATTTATAGCTAATTCAAGAAACGGAAAGCGCGCTGCCCGGGAAAAAAGTTCGCTATCTAATAATAATAAGTCACTAATTGCAGGCGGTAAATTAAGCCATGCAATAAGTTTATGCTGAATAAAAAAGTGCTGACAGGTTTCTAACAACGCAAGTTTTTCAACAAACAGACAGTATTGTTCCTCCACCGAAAGGCGAGGCGCTACCAACTCAGTCGGCATTCGCACGGCGCCGTCTTCAGCGGCAAACGTTGCAATAATCTCTAAACCAACAAGCCGAGCATTTTCATCCATGACGGGAAGGAAAAAGAGTTCGGAATGGTAAAGCTCATCAAGTGAAGCAATCATTACGCCAGTCCCATGGTTAGGGCGCTATTCGCCATCCAGTCACTACGGACGGAAACAGACGTAACTTCAGATACTAATTGAAGCGTCATCATTTTTCTTGTTTACCGGTAAACCGGTTCCTTTTTTTAACTTACTCTGATTATAAACCAATATCCAATGTTGTACTTTTAACAGGGCGTGAACACGCCCGTTTTTAATAAAAGTACGTTTGTAAATGCTACGGTTATATCATTATATATGATGACAACAGATGTCATAAGTTCAACCGGCGATATGTTAAAAATAGACTATAAAATTTATATCGTCTGCGAGGTTAAATTCGCCGTGCCTGCCAGAAGTTTTTTCGCCAGTACACATTATCCAGCGATGAACGCATCACGCCACGACTGGTAGAGGCATGAATAAACTCATTATTTGTATCGTAAATACCAACATGTAAACCACTTTCGCCCGAACCGGTTTTAAAGAAAACCAAATCTCCGGGCAGCAATTCATCTTTATCGATTCTGGTGCCGATTTTTGATTGTTCACGCGTATCACGAGGCAACTGCAAATCAAACTTGTCGCGCATAGTGACTACCACAAAGCCGGAACAGTCCACGCCTCTGCGACTCATGCCGCCGTAACGGTATGGCGTACCGCGCCAGGACTGCAACTGATCGTTCAGACCCGCAATGACGGTAATGGAGTCTGATAATCTGGCATTTGGCGCCGGTGCCCGATGAGTACTGCATCCTGCCAGGAACAATGCTGTGATAACAAGAAGCCAAAAACGCATGCCGCAACAATCCTCTGTTTTTATTTTGGTATTAATTTAGCGTCGAAATTACCTGCTTTTCAAGAAACGATTTTACTTAAGTGGCCGAAATGAGCATTGGATGCCCCTCGACGTCGAGTCGTCGAAAGCGCAGACCGTAGGCTTGCGCCAGATAAGAGGGGGTGAGCACCTCTTCCCGGCGGCCGCAGGCAATGAGTTTACCGCGCTTTAGTAACCAGGCTTTATGCGCATGGCGCAGCGTGTGGTTCAGATCGTGGCTACTCATCACAATCGCGATCCCTGCCTGACACAAATGATGTAATACCCGATCCAGAGCGTTTTGTTGCGCAACATCGAGACTGTTCATCGGCTCATCAAGCAGCAATAATTGACCGACCGGATTAGCGTCGGGATGAATTTGTAGTACAACGGCAGCAAGGCGAACACGCTGCCACTCGCCACCGGAAAGCTGATTCACGCTTCGCCCCAGTTTGTCGCCCAGTCCAAGCATATCGGCCACCTCGTTAAGCTGCCCGGTTCGCGTTTTATCAGGTTGATGCAATGTCAGGTAATGCCAGACCGGCATGGCGAACGGCGGATTTTGCTGTTGCGCAAGATAAGCGCGGTGTTGGGCAAGCGTTGCCGTCGCCCATGCCTCCAGCGGCGCTCCGCCAAACCTGATGCTCCCCTCGCCGGAGGTTAACCCCGCCATACGCGCCAGCAGCGTGCTTTTTCCGGCGCCGTTCGGCCCGACAAGATGAAGGATCTCTCCTGCGCTTACTTCGCCGGAAAGCGGCCCCAGGCGGGTGCTCTCGGCGACGTCCTTTAATTGCATCAATTGAGACATTATTTTGCCAACGCGATTTTTATGCTTTCCATCACAATAGGATCTTCAGGCGTCATATCCGGCGAAAAACGCTGTACCACCTGACCATCCCGGCCTACCAAAAATTTTTCAAAATTCCACAGAATATCATCCGGATAGAGTGGCGTACGCCCTTTGCTTACCATCCGTTCGTAAAAGCCGCTCTTCTCCGGCGCGACTGCCGTTGGCGCAGCGGCTATCAGTTTTTGATACAGCGGATGGCGCGCGTCGCCATTCACATCAATTTTACTGAACATCGGGAACGTGACGCCCCAGGTGCTGGCGCAATAGGTTTTAATCTCCTCTTCGCTGCCTGGCTCCTGCCCCATAAACTGGTTGCAGGGAAAACCCAACACGACAAACCCCTGATCTGCCCACGCCTTCTGGATATTTTCCAACTGTTCATATTGCGGCGTCAGGCCACATCTGGAGGCGACGTTTACAATGAGCAGCACTTTTCCGGCGTATTTTTCAAGTGTAGTGACCTCTCCATCAATCGTCGTAACGTGAGTATTAAGAAGCGAGTTTTGCATGGTGTCTCCCTGATGTCGGTAGAATAGCGGGTTTCATCGTTAGCCTTTAATCATAGACTGCGAATGATGAAAGCAGTTGTTTACCGATGCGCTAACGCGCGGATTTGAGCAGCAGCCAGATAAACACTGGCGCCCCCAATGTGGCGGTGACCACCCCGATAGGCAGTTCAGCCGACGCCAGCGCCAGTCGGGCGACCACATCAGCCAATAGCAGGGCGATAGCCCCGGCCAGCGCGCAGCCGGGAAGTAAAACCCGGTGATCGGTTAAACCACATAAGCGCAGGATGTGCGGAATAACCAGACCGATAAAACCAATCGCCCCCGCCATCGCCACGCTGACGCCCACCATCCAGCCAGTGGCGACGACCAACAAATTGCGCCAGAACCACAGCGGCAGGCCAAGCTGCCGCGCCGAGGTTTCCCCTAGCGCCAGCATATTCAGCGGTTGCGACTGGCAACATATCCAGATCAGTACTGGGATGAGCGCAATCATTAGCCAGCTCTGCTGCCAGTCAACGCCGCCAAATCCTCCCATCATCCAGTACATTAATTGCCGCAGATCGAAAGAGGTGGAAAAATAGATAGCCCACGTCATCAGCGCGCTACAGATAATGCCCAGCGCGACGCCCGCCAACAACAAGCGGCTGGTAGAGAGATGGCGGCGCGCAAAACGCAGCAGGATTAACGTAATAATGAGCGCGCCGGCTATAGCGCACAGTCCCAGCGCCCATCCTGGCAGTTGCCCCTGCCCCAGTAAGACGGCGGCAATAAGCCCAACACCGGCCCCATTCGAAACGCCGAGCAGACCCGGTTCAGCAAGTGGGTTTTCAAACAGCGCCTGCATCACAGCACCCGATAGCGCCAGCGCAGCGCCAACCAGCAATACCGCAAGCGTGCGGGGAAGGCGAATTTGCCAGACAAACAGTTCCCCCCGGGCGCTTAACCAGTCACCGGGGGCAATCCACTGTTCGCCTGCGCATAAGCTCAGAAGTGTAGCCAGTAGCACCAGCAGTGACAGGCTCAGAAGCCAGCGAACGTTTCGTCGCTGTTGTTGGCGGGCAAAAGTCAGCATGTTATCCATTCAGCTGAAAAGAGGTAGCGTGATTTTACGGTGGGTATCCTTTACTTGAAAGAAAAAAGGCCGCAATGCGGCCTTTTTAGTTATACGGGTCATCTTTCAGGCTGACAGATACGCTGTCATCCCGCTGATCTACTTTCGGGATGGCAGCGTATCTGCCGCAATACACCCTGATGGATGTTATGCCTGGATCTGATTACTCTTCTTTGGGCGAAGCGTTTTCGACCCGGCTCTTTAACTTCTGCCCGGGTCTGAAGGTCACCACGCGCCGTGCTGTAATAGGAATATCTTCACCCGTTTTCGGGTTACGCCCCGGACGTTGATTTTTATCACGCAGATCGAAGTTACCAAAACCAGAGAGTTTCACCTGCTCACCGTTTTCCAGAGCACGACGGATCTCTTCGAAAAACAGTTCAACCAGTTCTTTGGCATCCCGCTTGCTAAGCCCAAGCTTATCAAACAGATATTCTGACATTTCAGCTTTTGTAAGCGCCATAGGTTCAATCCCTCAATGATGCCTGGAATCGCTCTTTTAATGCCTCTACACATTTGGCGACGGTAGCGGCAATCTCCTCTTCTTCGAGTGTACGGTTGGTATCCTGAAGGATCAGGCTGATAGCGAGGCTCTTATAACCCTCCGCAACACCCTTACCGCGGTACACGTCAAATAAGTTTACGCCAACTACCTGATTTACGCCAACTTTCTTACATTCGGATAAAATATCCGCTGCGGGAACGTTTTCTGCAACAACAACCGCAATATCGCGACGGTTAGCCGGGAAGCGTGAAATCTCCCGCGCCTGCGGCACGATACGGTCTGCGAGCTTATTCCATTCCAGTTCAAACACCAGCGTACGACCATTCAGATCCAGTTTACGTTCCAGTTCAGGGTGAACAACCCCAATAAAACCAATACGTTCATCTTTCAGATAAATCGCCGCAGACTGTCCCGGATGCAGAGCCGGATTCATCTCCGCCTTAAACTGGATATCACCCAGTTTGCCGGTTAAATCCAGTACTGCTTCCAGATCGCCTTTCAAATCATAGAAATCAACGGTCTCTTTTGCCAGGTTCCAGTGCTCATCATAGCGGTTACCGCAAATCACGCCAGCCAGCATCAGATCCTGTCGAATACCCAGATTGGCTTGTGTATCCGGAACGAAACGTAAACCGGTTTCAAAAATACGCACGCGATTCTGCTGACGGTTTTGGTTATAGACCACCGTCGCCAACAATCCGCTCCACAGAGACAGACGCATCGCCGACATCTCAACGGAGATAGGGTTTGGCAGCAGCAGCGCTTCTGCGCCTGGATGGATGAGCTGTTGTACTTTAGGATCGACAAAGCTATAGGTAATCACTTCCTGATAGCCTTTGTCGTTAAGCATGGTTTTAACCCGCTTCAACGACAGATCGGCTTCACGGTGCGTCCCCATGATTAAACCGGCCTGGATTGGCTCGTCCGGAATATTGTTATAGCCGTAAACGCGGGCCACCTCTTCCACCAGATCTTCTTCAATCTCCATATCGAAACGCCAGGTCGGCGCCACGGCTTTCCACTCGTCCTGCCCTTCGGTCACTTCACAGCCCAGACGACGCAGAATATCACTGACCTGCTCATCCGCAATATGATGCCCGATCAGGCGATCCAGTTTACTGCGACGCAGAGTAATGGTGGCGCGTTTCGGCAACGTTGCTTCGTTGCTCACATCAATTATCGGACCCGCATCACCGCCACAGATATCAAGAAGCAGACGAGTAGCGCGCTCTATCGCTTTATATTGCAGCGCCGGGTCCACCCCGCGCTCGTAGCGGTGAGACGCATCGGTATGCAGACCGTGGCGGCGAGCGCGACCGGTGATAGACAGCGGATTAAAGTACGCACATTCCAGCAGCACATTTTGCGTTTCGCCGTTCACGCCGGAATGTTCGCCGCCAAAAATACCGGCTATCCCCAGCGCCTTATGGTGATCGGCGATCACCAGCGTGTCCGCATTTAACGTTGCTTCGCTACCGTCCAGCAGGACGACGGTTTCACCCTCTTTTGCCATCCGCACGACAATACCGCCATCAATGCGATCTTTATCGAAAGCATGCATTGGCTGACCCAGTTCGAGCAGCACATAGTTCGTGACGTCAACCACCGCATCGATGGAGCGAATACCGCAGCGACGCAGTTTCTCTTTCATCCACAGCGGCGTCGGCGCGTTAACATTGATACCTTTTACCACCCGGCCAAGATAGCGTGGACACGCATCAGCGGCCTCTACTGTAATCGGCAGCGTATCGCTGATGGTTGCCGTAACCGGCGCCATTTCAGGCTCCTGGAGCGGCGCTTTGTTCAGTACCGCCACATCGCGCGCAACGCCGATGATACCTAAGCAATCCGCACGGTTCGGCGTGACGCTAATTTCGATGGTATTGTCGTCAAGCTTCAGGTATTCACGGATATCGGTACCCAGCGGCGCATCCGCCGGCAGTTCGATAATGCCGCTGTGATCGTCGGAAATCCCCAGTTCGGAGAAGGAGCACAGCATCCCTTCAGACGGTTCGCCGCGCAGTTTTGCCGCTTTAATTTTGAAATCGCCCGGCAGAATAGCGCCAATGGTGGCCACCGCTACTTTCAACCCCTGACGACAGTTTGGCGCGCCGCAGACGATATCCAACAGGCGTTCTCCGCCGACGTTGACTTTCGTTACACGCAATTTGTCAGCGTTCGGATGCTGGGCGCACTCAACCACTTCCCCAACCACAACGCCATTGAAGCTTCCCGCGACCGGCTCAACGCCGTCTACTTCCAGGCCAGCCATCGTAATCTGGTTAGCCAACGCATCGCTATCAATTGCCGGGTTAACCCACTCGCGTAACCACAGTTCGCTGAATTTCATTGTTTTATCCTGCCTTTATTTAAACTGTTTGAGGAAACGCAGATCGTTTTCGAAGAATGAACGCAGGTCGGTGACGCCATAACGCAACATGGTCAGACGTTCCATCCCCATACCAAAAGCGAAGCCAGAATAGATTTCCGGATCGATACCGACATTACGCAGCACATTCGGATGTACCATCCCGCAGCCCAGCACTTCCAGCCATTTGCCGTTTTTCCCCATCACATCCACTTCTGCAGAAGGTTCGGTAAACGGAAAATAAGAAGGACGGAAGCGAATCTGCAGATCCTCCTCAAAGAAATTACGCAGGAAGTCGTGCAGCGTACCTTTGAGGTTGGTGAAGCTGATGTTGGTATCAACAATCAGACCTTCCATCTGATGGAACATCGGAGTATGCGTCTGGTCGTAGTCATTACGGTATACACGGCCCGGCGCAATAATACGGATCGGCGGTTGCTGCGCTTTCATCGTCCGGATCTGGACGCCAGACGTCTGGGTCCGCAGCAAACGGGTCGCGTCAAACCAGAAGGTATCATGATCGGCGCGGGCCGGGTGATGACCCGGAATGTTTAACGCATCGAAGTTATGGTAGTCATCTTCGATTTCCGGGCCAGTCGCCACGGTAAAACCAAGCTCGCCGAAGAAACTTTCAATACGGTCAATGGTACGCGTGACCGGATGCAGACCGCCGTTCTCAATACGGCGCCCCGGCAGGGAGATATCGATGGTTTCAGCGGCCAGACGGGCGTTAAGCGCTGCGCTTTCCAGCTCGGCTTTACGCGCGTTAAGAGCCTGTTGTACCTGCTCTTTCGCGGCGTTAATGACTGCCCCGGCTGCCGGACGCTCTTCCGGCGGCAGATCGCGTAGGGTCGTCATCTGAAGGGTTAAATGCCCTTTCTTGCCCAAATATTCGACGCGTACATTGTCTAACGCGGCAACATCTGACGCCTGGTTAATGGCGGCCGCTGCATTGGCAACCAGCTCTGCGAGATGTGACATGGTTTTCCTCATTGTGTCGGTGAAGACACCGGTTCATTGGACGTAATCTCTCGATTTCAGATACAAAAAAAGCCTCCATCAGGAGGCTTTTTTGCGCTGTTTTTCGTTTCGTTTTTCACGCGCTAGCCTCCTGGAATCAGGTGCTAAAGTAAAAAAAGAAACGGAAAATAGCAGCGTTCATGCTTGCGTTACCTTATGTGGTAAAACCGAATATCCTTTATTGAAAAGGGTTACAGGTCAATTGTCAACTCACTGAACAGTAAATAAAAGAGAGGGAGCCAGGCTCCCTCTTTTCACTGGCTTATGCCAGAGCTGCTTTCGCTTTTTCAACCAGCGCGGTGAACGCGACTTTGTCGAATACGGCGATATCAGCCAGGATCTTACGGTCGATTTCAACAGAGGCTTTTTTCAGGCCGTTGATGAATTTGCTGTAAGAAATACCGTTCTGACGTGCTGCTGCGTTGATACGCGCAATCCACAGTTGACGGAACTGACGCTTACGTTGACGACGGTCACGGTAAGCATACTGACCAGCTTTGATAACTGCCTGGAAGGCAACGCGGTATACGCGAGAACGCGCACCGTAGTAGCCTTTGGCTTGTTTCAAAATTTTCTTGTGACGTGCGCGTGCAATTACACCACGTTTTACGCGAGCCATATGTGCTCTCCTGTATCTATTCTAATTAAAAAGTTAAAAACGTTAACGGCTTATGCGTACGGCAGGCACGCGATAACCAGGCCCAGATCGCCTTTAGAAACCATGGCTTTCGGACGCAGGTGACGTTTACGTTTAGTCGCTTTTTTGGTCAGAATGTGACGCAGGTTAGCGTGCTTGTGCTTAAAACCACCTTTACCGGTTTTTTTGAAGCGCTTAGCAGCACCGCGTACGGTCTTAATTTTTGGCATTTTAATAACTTCCACTTCGCATTGTTAATAAACGAAACATAGGCGAACAAAGCCTGTGAAGCCCGAAGGCTTCACAGAATTGTTACTTGAAGGCCTTACTGTTTCTTCTTAGGAGCAAGCACCATGATCATCTGACGGCCTTCGATCTTCGTTGGGAAGGATTCGACCACTGCCAGTTCTTGCAAATCGTCTTTCACGCGATTAAGCACTTCCATACCGATTTGCTGGTGGGCCATTTCACGGCCGCGGAAACGCAGCGTGATCTTGGCCTTATCGCCCTCTTCGAGAAAGCGAATCAGGCTGCGGAGTTTTACCTGATAGTCGCCTTCATCTGTCCCAGGACGGAATTTAATTTCCTTCACCTGGATAACTTTTTGCTTTTTCTTCTGTTCCTTAGAAGACTTACTCTTTTCATAGAGGAATTTGCCGTAATCCATTATACGACAAACCGGCGGCTCGGCGTTAGGGCTGATTTCGACTAAGTCTACTCCGGCTTCTTCAGCTTTTTCCAGAGCTTCTCTCAGACTCACAATACCAAGCTGCTCGCCTTCCAGACCTGTTAAGCGAACTTCTTGCGCGCGAATTTCGCTATTAATACGATTCGGACGCGCCGTTTGAACTCGTTTTCCGCCTTTAATACTTTATTCCTCCAGTTGTTGAAGACTGCGGCTGCGAATCTCTTGTTGCAGCTTCTCAATCACGTCATTTACGTCCAGACTGCCCAGGTCTTTACCGCGGCGGGTGCGAACGGCAACTTTGCCTGCTTCCACCTCTTTATCACCACAGACCAACATATAAGGGACACGACGTAAAGTGTGCTCGCGGATTTTAAAGCCAATCTTCTCATTTCTCAAGTCTGCTTTTACACGAATGCCCGCATTTTGTAGTTTCTGCGTCAATTCGTTAACGTATTCAGACTGCGAATCGGTAATATTCATCACGACTACCTGAACCGGCGCAAGCCAGGTTGGGAAGAAACCAGCGAACTCTTCGGTCAGGATACCGATGAAGCGCTCCATCGACCCAAGAATCGCACGGTGAATCATTACCGGCACCTTACGCTCGTTGTCTTCGCCTACATAGGAGGCGCTCAGACGAGACGGTAAGGAGAAGTCCAGCTGTACTGTACCGCACTGCCATGCACGATCGAGGCAGTCATATAAGGTAAATTCAATTTTCGGACCGTAGAATGCGCCTTCACCCAGTTGATACTCAAACGGGATATTATTTTCTTCCAGCGCAACCGCCAGATCCGCCTCAGCACGATCCCACATCTCATCGCTGCCGATACGCTTGTCAGGACGAGTGGAAAGCTTGACGACGATCTTCTCGAAGCCAAAGGTGCTGTACATATCGTAGACCATACGAATACAAGCGTTAACTTCATCGCGGATCTGCTCTTCGGTGCAGAAGATATGCGCATCATCCTGCGTAAAGCCGCGTACGCGCATCAGACCATGCAGCGCGCCTGATGGCTCGTTACGGTGGCAGCTACCGAATTCCGCCATACGCAGCGGCAAATCACGATAGGATTTCAGACCCTGGTTAAAGATCTGAACGTGGCCCGGGCAGTTCATCGGCTTGATGCAATATTCGCGGTTTTCTGAGGACGTGGTGAACATCGCATCTTTATAGTTGTCCCAGTGCCCGGTTTTTTCCCACAGCACACGGTCCATCATGAACGGGCCTTTAACTTCTTGATACTGGTACTCTTTGAGTTTAGAACGAACAAAGACCTCCAGCTCGCGGAAGATAGTCCAGCCGTCGTTATGCCAGAACACCATGCCCGGCGCTTCTTCCTGCATATGATACAGGTCGAGCTGCTTACCAATTTTACGGTGGTCGCGTTTTGCGGCCTCTTCCAGGCGCTGCAGATAAGCGTTCAGGGCTTTTTTATCTGCCCATGCCGTACCGTAAATACGCTGCAGCATCTTATTATTGCTGTCACCGCGCCAGTATGCGCCAGCAGTTTTCATCAGTTTAAAGTGATGGCAGAAACGCATATTCGGCACGTGCGGACCACGACACATGTCGACATATTCTTCATGATGGTACAAGCCTGGCTTATCATCATGGGCGATATTTTCATCAAGAATAGCGACTTTGTAAGTCTCGCCGCGCTTCACGAAGGTTTCGCGCGCGTCATGCCAGCTCACCTTTTTCTTGATAACGTCGTAATTTTTCTCGGCGAGCTCATGCATCCGCTTTTCGAGCGCTTCGACATCTTCCTGAGTTAGCGTGCGGTCAAGATCAACGTCATAGTAAAAACCGTTGTCGACAACCGGGCCGATCGCCATTTTCGTGTGCGGCCAAAGTTGCTTGATTGCGTGACCTAACAGATGCGCGCAAGAGTGACGAATGATCTCCAGACCCTCTTCATCTTTTGCGGTGATGATGGCAAGCGTCGCATCATTTTCAATCAGATCGCAAGCATCAACCAGCTCGCCATTCACACGGCCCGCAATGGTGGCTTTCGCCAGGCCAGGACCAATGTCCAGAGCAACATCCATCGGGCTTACAGGGTGGTCATAATGGCGTTGGCTGCCATCAGGAAGAGTAATAACAGGCATGTAATATCCTTATTTGCAGTGGTGACCCATACGCAAGATCACATACAAAGAGAAAATGAATTTATTGACAGTGAGTTGTGTATCCATCTAGCCAACCATTGCTAAATTGGCGCACAACCTTCGACACAAACGAAAATCGCTATTTTCGTCCGGCATGACGATGGTAACACTAAAAAAAGGGAGATTGCATCACTCTGTAGCAAATCAAGAGCCTTGACAGGATTTCTCCGTTATCTTTCTACGCGCCGTATAGCGCTTCTCATCGACAACCTAACTTCTGCGCCAGACTCCCCTTTGTCGTTTTCACCTCGCTGGCTACCGCTTCAGGCAAGGCAGACCACAGCGTCAGCACTGGCTTCGTTTTATGTTCGATAGCCTCCACGGTAACCTGATAGTCGCAAAAATTCGCCGAACGGGGTGTATTCTGATCCATAATAAACGCAGCGTAATTTCCTTCACTTTTTGACGGCGCCGTTCCGGTGAATAAAACCTTCCAGTACCCGCTGGGAATTTCTACCGTCGCATCTTCTGGCAATGTGGCGATATGCCGCTCAAAAAGGGGGCCGGTCACTACGTGCACTACAGATACATCAGCCTGTTTGGCAAGTTCGCGCACCCGGTTTTCCAGTGCAGCCCATGCTCCCTGATTCAGGGCGGATTTCTGCGGCGTAATATTCGATAAATAATTTAACGACGGCCAGTCCGATACGCCGCCCAATCCTGCCAACGGGGCCTGGTGTCCCCTGTCGACTTTTAATAGCGTATGGGCATTTTTATAGGCCGAAGGGGCCAACGTATCCGAGGGCGGTAAATCGGGGTCCTGCGCCCAGTTCCGCGGACGACCGCTTGCCTGGCTGGTTTTTGTCACACTATAGGCAACCCAGTTGGCAAATTTCGTGGCGCTATTATTATTGAGCGTATAGACATGGCGATAGATTGTTTGTTGACTTCCTCCTTGAGGACAGCCAACGCTACAGTTATCAGGTTGCTGAACGAGTACGTTACGATGGGGTAACTCGGGTGCCGATATTATATCCTGGGGAGGATACGATGTAGTACATGCGCTTAATAATACTACGGGCAGTAATTTTAGCAGATTAATGGTTTTATTCACTTTTTCTTCCTTAATAATAACTACCCTAATAATTCAGATGGCAATAATTTGTTATATTACCCTACCAGCCGTTAGATGCGCTCATCATTAAAGACAACACTATCACGGTAAAAATTAATAACAGATAAACATCGAAGCCATCATAGAAAATGAGCTCAAAAGAATACAACGTGATATTCATATTGATACCAAAAAACATCGTATTATATGCATAATCGTGAAGCCAATAATTTCTCGCACTCAGATAGCGAATGAAAAATGGATATTCAATAATATCTGGCGCGTGTTTTTTAACACCATTTTTCAACATTAAGGCAACGTATCCTCTCAATGACTCGCTGCTGGCAGGAGTTTAGTTATATTTAAATATTCAATAAGCACTGCGCATCATGCGGCTGTGCTTATTACTTTGTAAAAATAAGAGTATTCACTTTCATATTCAGGGGTAAAAAGTGAACAAATACAGCTATTGCGCAACGATGATTGCCGCCATACTCAGTACGACCACAATGGCCAATGCCAGTAGCCTTGCTATTTCAGTGGCGAATGATGATGCAGGTATATTTCAACCATCCTTAAATGCCCTTTATGGGCACCCGGCTGCAGACCGGGGTGATTATACTGCCGGGCTCTTTTTAGGCTACAGCCACGATCTCACTGACGCCAGTCAACTCTCTTTTCATATCGCGCAAGATATTTATTCTCCATCAGGCGCCAATAAGAGAAAGCCTGAAGCCGTCAAAGGCGACCGCGCGTTCAGCGCCTTTCTTCATACCGGACTGGAGTGGAATTCATTAGCCACCAATTGGTTACGTTATCGTTTAGGTACCGATATCGGCGTTATTGGTCCTGACGCAGGCGGTCAGGAGGTTCAGAATCGGGCGCATCGAATAATAGGCGCAGAAAAATACCCTGCCTGGCAGGATCAAATTGAAAACCGTTATGGTTACACGGCAAAAGGAATGGTCTCCCTTACGCCAGCTATTGATATTCTGGGTGTCAATGTGGGCTTCTATCCAGAAGTCTCTGCTGTCGGCGGCAATCTCTTCCAGTATTTGGGGTACGGCGCAACCGTTGCGCTGGGAAATGATAAGACCTTCAACTCTGATAATGGGTTTGGGTTATTGTCCCGCCGAGGGTTAATACACACTCAAAAAGAGGGATTGATCTATAAAGTATTTGCTGGCGTTGAGCGCAGGGAAGTTGATAAAAACTACACGTTACAGGGGAAAACGCTGCAAACAAAAATGGAAACGGTGGATATTAATAAAACCGTGGATGAATATCGCGTCGGTGCCACCATCGGCTATTCTCCCGTCGCATTCTCTCTTTCTTTAAACAAAGTCACGTCGGAATTTCGCACCGGAGACGACTATTCTTATATCAACGGCGACATCACCTTCTTCTTCTGAGGCGTCACCACGGAATAACCGGGTTACGTAACGTAACCCGGCGCAATATTACATCTTATAGCCCAGCGTTACCGTAGTGCGGCGATCGGTATGTTCAGGCGCTGATTCAGGCGGCTGCGAGTTCCACGTTAAATTATACCCCACCTTTAGACCAAAATGTTCGTTAATGGCGACATTGAGGGCTGTTTCCGAATTTAGTGTGGTGTCTTCTGCGCCAAATACTGACACCCCCTGTGTAAACTTAGCATTGTCAGTTAACTGCCAGGCATAGCTGCCGGAAGCATAACCCAACGGCTGCGTTTCAGTAGTATCGTCCGTATGTTCGTCATAGCGAACCCCAGGACCGAATTCAAAACGGAAGCTGTGCACTGGACCATTAAGGAACTGCCGCCCGTAACCGGCGGTCAGTACGTCGCGCTGACGATAACCGTTGAAACGGTCTGTCAGCCAACTGGCCTGGCCAAAGGCATAATCATAATCCGTCATATTAAAACGGTTACGCGCGCCTACCGCATATTTTTCTGAAGAGCGTTCATCATTAGAGGAGGTATTGCTGGCATTGCCCCATAATGACCAGGCGGTACGTTGTCCATACCAGGTCATCGCCGTGTCAGCCGTTAAGGAAGAACTTTTAGTATTGCCTGACTGAGCAAGGTAGCCCGCATTCAGATTACCTTCAAAAGGTTTTTTCGCGGTGGAGGGATCATCCATGACAGTAAAAACGGAATCATCGGCGGCGGCATACAGAGACGCGAACACGCCACCCGCCAGCATAACTACAGCGGGTACTGCCTTCAAAAGCTTCATTTATATAGAGTCCGTACAACTAAAAAAGAGACCACGACGGTCCCGGAAACTTTCATAGGGATCAATGACAAACGCCCCTGGAAAGGTAGCGAATTATAAGAAGCCCCGAATAACATAGCAATCAATTACTATTTCATTTTTTGAATAAGAACCCTCCCGAAGCATTCATTTATTTATATAACTTTACATCGCACTTCTTTAAATAAAGATCCGGAAAATCATATTGTTAATTCCTTCACTTTCCGGGGATTAAGTGCCAGACTGAAATCAGCCTAACAGGAGGTAACGATGGTACGTATCTATACGTTGACGCTTGCGCCCTCTCTCGATAGCGCAACAATCACGCCGCAAATTTATCCCGAAGGTAAACTGCGGTGCTCCGCGCCGGTATTCGAACCCGGCGGCGGGGGTATTAATGTCGCTCGCGCCATTGCGCATCTTGGCGGCACCGCGACCGCAATTTTCCCGGCTGGCGGCGCTACCGGCGAACATCTGGTCGCACTACTGGCTGACGAAAATGTCCCCGTGTCTACCGTCGATGCGAAAGACTGGACGCGTCAGAACCTGCACGTCCACGTCGAGTCCAGCGGCGAACAGTATCGTTTTGTTATGCCCGGCGCCACGCTGGACGATGACGAATTTCGCCAGCTTGAAGAACAGGTACTGGAAATTGAATCCGGGGCAATTCTGGTTATCAGCGGCAGCCTTCCGCCCGGCGTTAAGGTCGAGAAACTCACGCAACTGATTTCCGCCGCACAGAAGCAAGGCATTCGCTGCATTATTGATAGCTCTGGCGACGCGCTCACCGCCGCGCTGGCGCTTGGCGATATCGAACTGGTGAAACCTAACCTGAAAGAATTGAGCGCGTTGGTTAATCGCGATCTGACGCAGCCTGATGATGTGCGTAAAGCGGCCCAGGAATTAGTGCAAAGCGGCAAGGCTCGCCGGGTAGTGGTCTCTCTGGGGCCGCAAGGGGCGCTGGGCATAGACAGTGAGAATTGCATCCAGGTTGTTCCTCCCCCGGTGAAAAGTCAAAGTACTGTCGGCGCAGGCGACAGTATGGTAGGCGCGATGACGTTAAAACTGGCGCAAGACGCGTCGCTGGAAGAGATGGTGCGCTTCGGTGTGGCGGCAGGCAGCGCCGCTACGCTCAATCAAGGTACGCGTCTGTGTTCCCGTGACGATACCCAAAAAATATACGCCTACCTTTCCGCGCAATAATCGTATCCCCCCCGGTGAGGGGGATACCGGAAAATCGGTTAACGGGCGGCGCATCCGCCGCTGTTAAAAACACAGTTGCTCCCAACGAGGTGAACGATGGCCAGTGGCGATATTACCCGTTATGTTATTACCGTAACCTTCCATGAAGATTCCCTGACCGAGATTAACGAACTCAATAACCATCTGACGCGTAGCGGTTTTTTGCTGACATTAACGGACGATGAAGGGAATGTGCATGAGCTCGGCACCAATACGTTTGGCTTTGTTAGCGCTCAGAGCGCTGATGAAATCAAAGCGCTTGTCGCCGGACTTGCGAAAAGCGCGTTAGATAAGGATGTCGACATTACCGTGGCGACCTGGGAGGCGTGGAGTAAAAACGCACAATAAGTGCCATTCCCGCCGCGGCGCGTCCGCGATGTGCGTTAGTTCGTATTTTTTAACCGCATTTTTGCGCTAACCTTATGATCTGGCAGACAACGTGGGGAGAGACAATATGTGGCAAGCTATCAGTCGTCTTTTAAGCGAGCAAGTCGGTGAAGGCGAAATCGAACTGCGTAATGAACTGCCAGGCGGAGAAGTTCATGCCGCATGGCATTTACGTTATGCAGGCCATGATTTTTTCGTAAAGTGCGATGAACGAGAAATGCTTCGCGGTTTTACCGCAGAAGCCGATCAGCTGGAGCTGCTCTCCCGCAGTAAAACCGTTGTTGTGCCTAAGGTATGGGCGGTAGGTTCGGATCGGGATTACAGCTTTTTAGTCATGGACTATCTCTCGCCCCGCCCGCTGGATGCCCATAATGCGTTTATTCTTGGGCAACAGCTGGCGCGCCTGCACCAATGGAGCGATCAACCTCAATTCGGCCTCGATTTTGATAACGCACTCTCTACCACGCCGCAGCCGAATACCTGGCAACGCCGTTGGTCGACTTTTTTCGCCGAACAGCGCATTGGCTGGCAGCTTGAACTCGCCGCGGAAAAAGGCATTACTTTTGGTAATATTGACGCCATTGTTGAACATGTTCAGCAACGTCTGGCGTCGCATCAACCGCAGCCTTCTCTTTTACATGGCGATCTATGGTCGGCGAACTGCGCGCTTGGCCCTGACGGCCCCTATATCTTCGATCCAGCCTGCTATTGGGGCGACAGAGAATGCGATCTGGCGATGCTACCGCTGCATACCGATCAGCCACCGCAGATTTATGATGGCTATCAGTCCGTTTCGCCGCTACCGCTGGATTTTCTCGACAGGCAGCCGATTTACCAGCTCTACACCCTGCTTAATCGGGCAAGGCTGTTTGGCGGTCAGCACCTGGCTACTGCGCAAAAAGCGATGGATCGGCTGCTTGCAGTATAGGTACAGCCCATGCCGGATACGGGCTATCCGGCATTTTTCAGTTTACATGAAGCCTAACAAGGAAAAGAAAAAGTAGCCGAGCACGATAATAATGACCGGCAAAATATAGAGCGGGAAAAACTGTAAAAAGATGGTATGGTGCGGCACCACGATACGTGACTCTATCTGCTCACGCGTTAGCCCTTCCGCGCCTTTTGCTTTTTCCAGGATCAACTGATCTTCCACGCCTTCACGTAAAAAACGTGACTGGCGGCTCATTCTGGCGCCGGAATCCTGCATCGCCAGCCCGACAAAAATCAGAATAAAAATGAGCCAGAAACCGATATTCAGGCTTCCCTGAAAATTCGGCGTCGGCGAGTTGTACCAAAAAACATTCAGAAACGGCGTATTCACGCGCATCATGTCTATCATTACGTGGGTAAAATCCAGCATTACCGCATTTATCCCCTCCTGCTTTTCACTGTGCGCATACATAAATTTAAGGACTGAGATGAGCGTGGAAAGCAGTGCCGGAATAAAAATAACCCACCCTACAACTCTTTTTAGGATTGCAATGCGTCCAGCTTGTTGATACGTCATGAGTTCCCCTTGATAAAGACGCGTCGTTTTGGCCTAAGTCTACCTGTTGATTCCCGTTTTCGCCTGATCTTTAAGGGCGATATACTAAGAACATGGTCATAATGAACGCTTAATTCGTTATTTTTTAATCTCAACAGGAGAGGTTGTGATGTCAACCCCACGCCAAATTCTTGCTGCAATTTTCGATATGGATGGACTACTGATCGATTCCGAACCGCTCTGGGATCGCGCTGAACTGGACGTGATGGCAAGTTTAGGCGTAGATATTACTCGGCGCCATGAGTTACCAGACACGCTTGGGCTACGCATTGATATGGTTGTCGATCTCTGGTTTGCGCAGCAACCGTGGAGCGGCCCCGATCGCCAGGAAGTGACAAACCGTGTTATTGCCCGCGCGATTACGCTTATCGAAGAGACGCGCCCTCTTTTACCGGGTGTGCGCGAGGCCGTGGCGCTGTGTAAAGCGCAGGGGCTATTAGTGGGGCTTGCCTCGGCATCGCCGCTGCATATGCTGGAAAAAGTGCTCACCATGTTCGAACTGCGCGACAGTTTTGACGCGCTGGCTTCTGCAGAAAAATTGCCCTACAGCAAACCGCACCCGCAGGTCTATCTGGATTGTGCGGCCAAATTAGGCGTTGATCCATTAACCTGCGTGGCGCTGGAAGATTCGGTGAATGGTTTAATCGCGGCAAAGGCGGCGCGAATGCGCGCCATTGTGGTGCCAGCAGAAGAAAACCAGCATGATCCGCGCTTTGCGCTGGCGAATGTCAAACTTAACTCACTGACAGAGCTGACGGCGGCGCATCTACTCGGTTAAGATGTTTCCGAAACAAAGTCAACGGGCAATTAGCCGCTGAGCCAGACGGCAAGCGGCTTTGACAGAGACAAAGAGTTACAACGTCACCACTTCCGCCTACTGTATAAAAACCCTATACTGTATGAATTGACAGTTTAATGGGTTTTATCATGACGGCGGAAGGACATCTTCTTTTTTCTATAGCCAGCGCGGTTTTCGCCAAGAATGCCGAGTTAACGCCCGTCCTTGCGCACGGCGACTGGTGGCATATTATTCCTTCGGCTATTTTGACCTGTCTGCTGCCGGATATCGACCACCCCAAATCTTTTCTTGGTCAGCGCCTGAAATGGGTATCGAAACCGATCGCCCGCGCGTTCGGTCACCGGGGGTTTACCCATAGTCTGCTGGCGGTCTTTGCCCTACTGGCGACCTTTTATCTCAAGGTACCGGATACGTGGATTATCCCGGCGGATGCGCTGCAAGGCATGGTACTTGGCTATTTAAGCCATATCGTCGCGGATATGCTCACCCCCGCAGGCGTTCCCTTACTGTGGCCGTGCCGCTGGCGTTTCCGCCTGCCTATTCTGGCGCCGCGCAAAGGCAATCAGCTGGAGCGATTTTTATGTATGGCGTTGTTTGCCTGGGCGGTGTGGATGCCGCAGTCCATGCCGGAAAACAACGTCATACGCTGGTCTTCGCAAATGATCACTATCCTGCAAATACAGTTCAATCGTTTTATAAATCACCAGATTGATTAGTAAATCAACGCCAAAGTCATTTTTGGTATAAACCATTCCATTTGAATATAAGAGCCAGCTCACAGTTCTGCTAATCTTGCGCGAACAGAATCGCTAAAACACAGCGCTTCATAATAAAAAAATCAGGAGAACGGGGATGAATTTTCCATTAATTGCGAACATTGCGGTGTTCGTCATTCTGCTGTTTGTACTGGCGCAGGCCCGTCATAAACAGTGGAGTCTGGCTAAAAAAGTGCTTGTCGGCCTTGTGATGGGCGTGGTCTTTGGTCTGGCCCTGCACACCATTTATGGCGCTGACAGTCAGGTGTTAAAAGACTCCATTCAGTGGTTCAATATTGTCGGCAACGGTTATGTGCAATTGCTACAAATGATTGTGATGCCGCTGGTATTCGCCTCTATTTTAAGCGCCGTGGCACGACTGCATAACGCCTCTCAATTGGGGAAAATCAGTTTTCTGACTATCGGCACGCTGCTGTTTACTACCCTTATCGCAGCGCTGGTGGGCGTGCTGGTCACCAATCTGTTCGGACTGACGGCGGAAGGTCTGGTTCAGGGCGGCGCGGAAACCGCGCGTCTGAATGCCATTGAGACGAGCTATGTCGGCAAAGTGGCCGATCTCAGCGTGCCGCAACTGGTGCTGTCTTTTGTACCGAAAAATCCGTTTGCGGATCTGACTGGCGCAAATCCTACGTCTATTATCAGCGTGGTGATTTTCGCCGCATTCCTGGGCGTGGCCGCGCTTAAACTGCTGAAAGATGATGCGCCAAAAGGCGAGCGTGTGCTTGTTGCTATCGATACCCTGCAAAGCTGGGTGATGAAGCTGGTGCGTCTGGTGATGCAACTTACGCCTTACGGCGTACTGGCGCTGATGACGAAAGTGGTTGCCGGCTCTAATTTGCAGGACATCATTAAGCTTGGAAGCTTCGTGGTAGCGTCATATCTTGGTCTGGCGATAATGTTTGTGGTTCACGGCATACTATTGGGCGTGAACGGGATTAGCCCGCTGAAATATTTCCGCAAGGTGTGGCCGGTGCTGACATTTGCCTTTACCAGCCGCTCCAGCGCCGCCTCCATTCCACTTAATGTCGAAGCGCAAACCCGCCGCCTGGGCGTGCCGGAGTCCATCGCCAGCTTTGCTGCCTCTTTTGGCGCGACCATCGGCCAAAACGGTTGTGCCGGTCTTTATCCTGCAATGTTAGCGGTAATGGTTGCGCCGACGGTCGGCATCAACCCCTTAGACCCCGTATGGATAGCCACGCTGGTGGGTATCGTTACCGTAAGTTCGGCGGGTGTTGCCGGCGTTGGCGGCGGCGCGACCTTCGCCGCGCTGATTGTGCTGCCTGCCATGGGCTTACCGGTCACGCTGGTCGCGCTGCTAATCTCCGTCGAACCGTTGATTGATATGGGCCGTACCGCACTGAACGTGAGCGGCTCAATGACCGCTGGTACGCTGACCAGCCAGTGGCTGAAGCAGACCGATAAAACCATTCTCGATAGCGAAGAAGACGCCGAACTGGCGCATCGATAATACATTATCGGGCGTTCACATCGTCTGAGACACGACGATCAGCAACTCAAAATGTCTGTCACTAAAAACGCCGGTCTCCAGTACCGGCGTTTTGTTTTTTCTTAGTCAGCGATTTCGTTTTCCTGGCGAACCTGATTCGCCCAACGCTGCGCCGATTCTGGCACGCTAAAGGCAGGCGACCGTTGAAATGACTCCCCCGTCAGAACAAAGGCAACATATTTACCGCGCAGTATCCAGACGTCGCGAAACGTATCCATTTTTATCGCATGTTCCGGCGGCGCGGGTTCAACACGCGGAATATAGCTAATAATCTGGCGATTTTGCTGGCGAAGAGGTTTCATCATTAATGCTTCACTAAAAGAGGCTAAGAGCCTATCCCATTAGGGCTATTTTACTTGCCATTTTGGTCCTGGGCAGTGCTCAAAATCCTCACGTACTACGTGTACGCTCCGGTTTTTGCGCGCTGTCCGTGTCCAAACTGGCTGCGCCAATAACGCCTACTGGGATAGGCTCTAAGGCTAAAAATCAGAAAAACACTATTTTAGCCGATCTTCGCCCCCGACGTCCTGCTCCGCGCGTGCGATTTCCCTGTTATACCCTGTCTGCTGTTCCGCTCTCCCCCGGCATAATTGCTGAAATGTTCTATAGTTAGAGTGATTTTGACTACTACCACGCCCATTTCAGTGATGAAAGCAGGAGACGAGTTCAATGTCGCATAATGAGAAATCCCCCCATCAGTCCCCCGTGCATGATACCCGTGAATCACAGCCCGGCCTGGACTCCCTGGCGCCGTCAGACGGTTCACATCGCCCCACGCCAGAACCGACGCCGCCGGGCGCGCAACCGACGGCCCCCGGCAGCTTAAAAGCGCCCGAGACCGCGAATGATAAGCTCACTGCCCTCGACGCCTTTCGTAAAGGCAGCGAAAATTATGCGCTGACCACCAATCAGGGCGTGCGCATCGCCGACGATCAAAATTCTCTTCGCGCCGGCAGCCGTGGCCCTACGCTGTTGGAAGATTTTATCCTGCGCGAGAAAATTACCCACTTTGACCATGAGCGTATCCCGGAGAGGATCGTTCACGCCCGCGGATCTGCAGCGCACGGCTATTTTCAGCCATATAAAGACCTGAGCGACATCACGAAAGCCGCGTTTCTGTGCGATCCACAGAAAATTACCCCGGTCTTTGTTCGCTTTTCGACAGTACAGGGCGGCGCGGGGTCTGCTGATACCGTACGTGATATCCGCGGTTTTGCGACCAAATTTTATACCGAAGAGGGAATTTTCGATCTCGTCGGTAATAACACGCCGATCTTTTTTATCCAGGATGCGCATAAGTTTCCGGATTTTGTGCACGCCGTTAAGCCCGAACCACATTGGGCTATTCCGCAAGGACAGAGCGCGCACGACACCTTCTGGGACTATGTTTCCTTACAGCCTGAGACGCTGCACAACGTCATGTGGGCAATGTCGGATCGCGGTATTCCACGGAGTTATCGGACGATGGAAGGGTTCGGCATTCACACCTTCCGTCTGATCAATGCACAAGGGAAAGCGACCTTTGTCCGTTTCCACTGGAAACCGTTGGCGGGTAAAGCCTCGCTGGTATGGGATGAGTCACAAAAACTGACCGGTCGCGATCCGGATTTTCACCGCCGGGATCTGTGGGAGGCCATCGAAGCGGGCGATTTTCCGGAATACGAGCTGGGCCTACAACTCATTGCCGAAGAGGATGAATTTAAATTCGATTTTGATCTGCTCGATCCGACCAAACTGATTCCGGAAGAGCTGGTGCCAGTACAACGCGTCGGCAAAATGGTGTTAAACCGTAATCCGGATAACTTTTTCGCTGAAAACGAACAGGCGGCATTTCATCCAGGACATATTGTTCCCGGCATTGATTTTACCAACGATCCGCTGTTACAGGGGCGTCTGTTCTCTTATACCGACACGCAAATCAGCCGTCTGGGCGGGCCAAACTTCCACGAAATTCCGATTAACCGCCCTACCTGCCCCTACCATAACTTCCAGCGTGACGGTATGCACCGGATGGATATCGACACCAATCCGGCGAACTATGAACCGAACTCCATTAATGACAACTGGCCGCGCGAAACGCCGCCAGCGCCAAAACGCGGCGGCTTCGAATCATACCAGGAACGCGTGGATGGCAATAAAATCCGCGAACGCAGCCCCTCTTTCGGTGAATATTACTCGCATCCTCGCCTGTTCTGGCTCAGTCAGACGCCGATAGAACAGCAGCATATTATTGACGCGTTCAGCTTTGAACTGGGTAAAGTCGCCCGCGCGTATATTCGGGAGCGGGTGGTCGATCAGTTAGCGCATATTGATGTTACGCTGGCTGAGGGCGTCGCGCATAATCTCGGTTTTGCACTCACCCATGAGCAAACGCAAATTGCCCCGCCTCCTGATGTCAACGGTCTGAAAAAAGATCCGGCGCTCAGCCTGTATGCGGTGCCGGACGGCGATGTTAAAGGCCGCGTGGTCGCTATCCTGCTGAACGACAAGGTTAACGCCGCCGATCTGTTGACCATTTTGCAGGCTTTAAAAGCCAAAGGCGTCCACGCAAAACTGCTCTATTCACGGATGGGTGAAGTAACGGCTGATGACGGTTCAACATTAACTATTGCGGCAACCTTTGCCGGCGCGCCGTCGCTAACGGTCGATGCGGTAATAGTACCGTGCGGCAATATTGCCGATATCGAGAGTTGCGGCGATGCTCGTTACTACCTTCTGGAAGCCTACAAACATCTGAAGCCCATCGCACTGGCAGGCGACGCCCGACGGTTTAAGGCGCTTTTAAACATTGATAGCCAGGGGGAAGAAGGACTTGTTGAGACAGATAACGTTGACCACCACTTTATGGACACTCTGCTGACGCTGATGGCGGCACACCGTGTCTGGTCGCGTGCGGGGAAAATTAACGCGATTCCTGCATAAACGGCAAAAAATGCGGCGCATTCCTGCGCCGCAAACTCAGGAGCTAAATATCAAGAAAACTGCCAGGACGATATCCACGTTCCGCAATCGCTGCCTTGAGTGACGCAGACGTCAATACCTCCAGTTCAGTTAAGCGGGGGTAACAATAGGCGCTCTGGCGAATAATGTTGTCCACAAACGCCGGATGACACATCACCTCCAGAGAGGCTTCTCCTCGATGCGTCGAGGCATCCAGAATGCGTAAAAAGCACGCTTCGGTGATCTCCTCGCCGTAAAATTCACTACTAAATCCTTGAGTGCTGCGCAAATCCGACGGCAGATCGTCGGCGTTCAACACCGTCTGGCGGTCAATACGTAACGCAATCCCGCGCTGCGCCGCAAAGCGGGCGACGATGGGGAAAATTTGCGGGAACATATGCACATGATGGTGACTGTCGAGATGCGTTGGCTCGCTGCCAAATACGTCGATGAAACGCTGATACTGACACGCCAGTTCATGCGCAATTTCATCCAGCGGAAGCGTATCCTCCTCCGCCATTTGCCAGATCCATTTCCCCAACAGGCCGTCTCGCGTCAGGCCCGGCATCTCTGACACCGGTTTGCCTAACGTCAAAACAAAATGCATTCCCACCCCAAGCGCAGGCAGCTCGCGGCTAAGCTGCGCCGCATGGTCAATAGCCTCGCCATTGACCAGCGCCGTCGTGGAGGTCACAACGCCGTTGCGATATGCTTCAACAATGCCGTAATTTTGCCCTTTACTCAGGCCAAAATCATCGGCATTCACAATCAACACGCGTTCCATAGCCTACCTCTGTCAGTGGTGCTTACCTTTAAGCGCTTCGATGCAAGCGGCAAAATTAGGCAGCCATTTTTCATGCGCCAGAATGAGTTCACGCGCCAGGACTTCTGCGTCGCGGTCGGAATGCACCAGCGGACTCAGGTTAAGCGCCAGCAGAACATCATTAAAGTTTCCGCTCAGCGCCGCATTGCTGGCCGCGACCTCAAATCCTTTAATAGTGTGGATAAGCCCCAGCACTTTTTCGTCAAAACGGGTGATACGCGGGTGCGGCGTCGCGCCATTGCGTCCCAGAATGCAGGTCATTTCCACCGCCCAGTCCGCCGGGATATTCTCGACATGCCCATGATGTGGAATATTAACGTAATGCTCAGTCTGCTTGTCATTATAAATAGCGTTAATGACTTCACAAGCGGCATCGGAATAATAAGCGCCGCCGCGTTGCTCAAGCTCTTTCGGCTTCACGTTTAGCTCAGGATTTTTGTACAAGTCGAAGAGTTGTTTCTCCACTTTCTGTACGACCTGAGCGCGCGCGCCGCCTTTGTAATATTCGCCCATTTCAATCGCCAACATCTCTTTTTGCTTGAAGTAATACAACAAATAAGAGCACGGCAGCATGTTCAGCGAGCGAATCAATCCTTCACTAAACGGCAGATCAAAGATATTTTTTACGGTTGACGCTTTCAACTGACCGGACGCCACGCCATCCAGTAATTCTGCGAACCGTGAGGTGCCATTCACCAGCACATCTTTAATAAAGACCATATGGTTTAGACCAAACAGGTCAATGGAAAGATCGTCATTCTCATTCAGCGCCAGCACGTCATGAATAAACATTTTCATGCCGACAGGAATATTACATACGCCGATGAATTTTTTAAAGTTGGTATGACGATAAACCGCTTCCGTCACCATCCCCGCCGGGTTAGTAAAGTTAATGACCCACGCATTCGGACATAATTCTTCAACATCCTTAATGATGTCAAAAATAACCGGAATGGTACGCAACCCTTTAAATAAACCGCCAGCGCCGTTGGTTTCTTGCCCCAGATAGCCGTGGCTAAGCGGGATACGCTCGTCCAGCTCACGGGCTTTGAGTTGACCAACGCGTAGCTGGGTAGTGACAAAATTAGCGTCTTTCAGCGCTTCCCGGCGATCCAGCGTTTTATACAATTTTAGCGGAACGCCTGCTTTATCAATCATTCGCTGGCAGAGATCATAAATAATGCCCAGCTTCTCTTTCCCGTCTTCAACGTCAACCAGCCATAATTCGGTGACAGGTAATTCATGGTAGCGCTTAATAAAGCCTTCAAGTAATTCAGGGGTGTAGCTGCTCCCGCCACCAATAGTGACGACTTTTAATTTCTGGCTCATAATATCTCCCTTCAGTGTATGACACTGATATGTATTACGCTATGCCCGCTCGTAAGAAATAGCGTGACGTTCCCCGCGCTATTGGGGCAAGCGTGAAATGTAACTAATCGAGCAATGTAAACCGTTACTCATTAATTTCCGTCAATCGCTTCCGATAACTATTCGGCGTGAATGAGGTCATCTTCTTAAACGTTTTAATAAACAGACTTGGACTGCTATACCCGGCTTCATAAGCAATATCCGTAACCGAATAGTTGGTCATTTCCAACTGTTTCTTGGCAAAATTAATGCGAATCTCATTAATGATTTGCATCGGCGTTTTGCTGTAATAACGTCGGGTGGCGCGCGTCAGATACTCCTGGGATTTTGCCGACAGGCGCACCATATTTTCCAGCGCATGTTCGCCAAACTGCGTTTTATCATGCATTATCTCCACGGTTGCTTTCAGCCATTGTGGAATATCATCATAAACCTGCTCTTCGCGGTAATGACGTAAGCGGTTTATAATATAAAATGTCACCACTTCGATAAATTCGTCGAGCCCATTGCCGCGAAAATTCAACGACGCAATCACCGTTTCAATATAGGTAAGGAAGGTGCTATTCGCCCTGTATACCTGCGATGCCACAAAACAAAACGGCAGTAACGGAAGATAATGCTGTTCAAAAAAACGTTTACTAATTCCTACGTTCAGAATACGCGTTGCGCCAAACTCATAGAAACTTTGGTGATTCGACCCCACCGGGATAAAAACAAAATCTCCACGTTCCAGCAGCACACGCTTCCCGTTGATCTCCTGGTAATAACGTCCGGTTAATACCAGGGTAAATTCATAGTAGTCGTGCTGATGCAGCCCGGTGACGCTTTCCGTCTTGTTATAGATAAACACATGGAAATTTTTGCCATTGAAGAGCTGCTGCTCATAAACCGTTTTGATTTCCGTTGCGTTAACCTGTAGCTGCATCATCCGCCCCCTGTTATTTCAGTTTCTCATGGAGCTCAATCAACTCGGCGATCAGTTCACGAGCCAGCATTGAGGTCATCAAATGATCCTGAGCGTGAACCAGGACCAGACTGACTTTCATTTTGCCTTCGCCCTGATCACCTTCGATGAGTTTTGTCTGCACAAGATGCGCTTCATTGAGCGCTATGCGCGACTGGTCCATCATCGCTTTCGCCGCCTCAAAATCGCCTTCTTTCGCTTTTCTGAGCGCGCCATATGCCAGGCTGCGCGCCTGACCAGAATTGATGATAAGCCCCATAACGACTTCTTCGAGTTCCTCAGCCGCTGTCTGGTTATCTACAACATTTTCAAGATCAAACATAGTCTTTCCTCTGATTCAGCCCGGCATGGCATCCCATGCCGACGCGGAGTTTAGAATTTCAGTGCGTTAGCGATATCTTCTTCGCTTTCTTCCTGCTCGATGGCGTTCTGCGCTTTGTTAGCCACCACCACGAAGGGGAGATAAATCAGGGTAGCGACCGCCAGGTTAAATAGCGCAACCAGCAACGCGGCGACACTGCCGTTGGTGTTAAAGAACGCCCCCAGCCCGGTTGGCATGGTCCACGGCGCAATATTGGTAATCGGCGGAATAATACCCAAATAGTAAGCCACCAGCGTAATCGCCGCCAGAATCGGCTGAACCAGAATGAAGGGGATAAACATCACCGGGTTCATAATAATCGGCAGGCCAAACAGGATGGGTTCGTTAATCTGGAAGATACCTGACGGCAGCGCCAGTTTTGCCACCTGGCGATAGTCCGCGCGACGGGATGCCAGGAAGATAGCGATGATCAGACCCAGCGTTGCGCCGCTACCACCGAGGAAGATATAAGAATCCAGCATCGGTTTCGCCCAGATATGGAACGTTTTACCGGCTTCCAGCGCCGCATCGACGGAGCCATACTGCTGGTAAATAGAGATGTTTTCCAGCGCCCAGGGCGTCATGATGCCGCTGTCCAGCGCGGTCAGCGCCAGCGAACCATGAATACCAAAGAACCACAGCAGCGGTACAAAAATGACATATGCCCACCCTACCACGCTACCCAGCGATGCCAGCGGCGTAGAGATAGTGTCCATAATAATCTGATGGAAGTTAGAACCGTAATTAGACAGCGCCCAGGCAATAATCCCCATAATAGAGAGAATAATAAAGCCGGGAATTAATGCTGAGAATGAACGAGACACCGAAGCCGGTACGCTGTCCGGTAGTTTAATCACCCAGTTGCGCCGGACAATAAATGTAAACATCTCCGCGACCACCAGGCCAATAATAATACCGGAGATAATATTCGCGCCGCCCAGCCAGTTAGCGCCTACGGCATAGGCCTCGCCGACACTATACGGCGTTACGGTCATAAATGCCGCCACGGAGAGCAGTCCGGCGGCCAGCGCATCAACCTTGCGCTCTTCCGCTAGCGCCATGCCGATAAAAAATGGCGCCATGAGCGACATAATGCCCAATGTGCCGTTATAGACGTTCCCGCCGATGCCTTTCAATCCATTAAGTGTTTCAATGGTTGAGGCATCAAGCCGAATGCCCATGGAATAAAAAAACGACCCCTCCCCAAAGCTCAGGAAAACGTTATTAATTAATACAAACATCGCCCCCGCAAGGGTTAATGGCATTAAACGAATAAAGCCGTTCTTGATTGCATTAACGTGTGGCTGCTTTCCTATTTTTACAGCAAAAGGAAGGAGTACCTTTTCAAGTGAAGCAATAACGTTACTCATAGAAAAATACCCTTAAATACCGCAATAAAATATTGCGGTTAGTGTATGAAATAACTCTTTGACGGGAAAAATTAAAAAATAATTAATTCGCGGCGGCTTTTTTAATTGCCGCTACCGCAGCTTTAAGCACGCCTAAGCCATCTACCTTGCCGTACAACATTGAATCAATGACTTCTACCGGTTTACCGGGTAATAAACGCTGAATTTCGGGGAGCATATAAGCAATTTGCGGGCCTAATAACACGACGTCCGCTGCCGGGCCTTTTTCACCGGCCAGGGTTTCAGGGAATGCTTCAATAATCACCGGCACTTCATATTTTTCAGCCTGAGCGCGCATTTTTGATACCAGTAACGATGTTGACATGCCCGCAGAACAAAACAGATAAATGTGTTTCTTTTCCATAAAAACCTTCCTCATGTGCGATTATCTGTCAACCAGATACGCCGCAAGCCTCAACCTGCATCCATACTCTGGGCGACTTGCGTAACCGGATTTACTTTTTTAGGTGGCTGAAATGAGTATACGGGATCGGACCGCCGGATGGTATTTCCTTGACCCACTAAATTGTCTCTCATTGACCTGGCGTTATGACCCCCCTCACATTTCGGGCAAATAATTCGCGATAATAAATAAGGTTATGGCAGGCACAAAAAAACCGGCTCGCAGGCCGGTTTCCTTGAATGTTCAGGCAATGTACAGTTGTTACTGCTTCGGCGCCTGTGGGTCAGTGTCGTACTCCGCACAGGTCTGGTAGCCGGAGTTAATCACGTGCCCGGTATCATCCAGCGCAACAAAGTAGGTTTCCGCTTTACCATCACGTTGACCCAGGATGTAGGTCTGACAGGTACCACGCGCATGAATCATGCTCACTTCAGATGACGGTTTGCCCGCAATCTGCGCAACTTGCGCCCTGCTCATTCCTTTTTTAACATCTTTAACGACAGGCTCAACAAATTGGTCTTTTGTACGATCATACGCCGTACAGCCTGCCAGCATAGTCATTACCGCCGCTGCGCTTAAAATTCCTGCTACGTTCTTGTTCATTTTCCGTCCTCTTGTTTATCAGCGTGTTATGTAAGCCTGGAATACATCAGAATATTTTTCAAGCCGCGCCTCGCGACAAAAAGCCTTTCGGAAAATTCTCTAACGCAGCGACATGTTGTTTTAAACACCGCTTAGCCCGCCAAACCTTGTTGTTTCAGCGGCGAAGGGTTAGCTTTAACAGGGTAAAGATTCATTTTTTTAATGTCGAAGGGGGTTAAATGACTCTGCAGCAAGAGATAATCCAGGCGCTTGGCGCGAAACCGCATATCAACCCTGAAGAAGAAATTCGCCGCAGCGTGGATTTTCTTAAAGCGTACCTGAAAACCTATCCCTTTTTGAAATCGCTGGTGTTAGGCATCAGCGGCGGGCAGGATTCGACGCTGGCCGGGAAACTCAGCCAGATGGCTATCGCCGAATTGCGGGAAGAGACTGGTGATAATGCGCTGCAGTTTATCGCCGTTCGTCTGCCTTATGGCGTACAGGCCGATGAACAGGATTGCCAGGACGCCATCGCTTTTATTCAGCCGGACAGAGTACTCACCGTCAATATTAAAGGCGCCGTCCTCGCCAGCGAACAGGCGCTGCGCGAAGCGGGAATTGAGCTGAGCGATTTTGTTCGCGGCAATGAAAAAGCGCGTGAGCGAATGAAAGCGCAATATAGCATCGCCGGTATGACTCACGGCGTTGTGGTGGGCACCGACCATGCGGCGGAAGCGATAACCGGGTTCTTCACCAAATATGGCGATGGCGGTACCGATATTAACCCGCTTCATCGCCTTAACAAACGCCAGGGCAAACAGCTTCTCGCAGCGCTGGGCTGTCCTGAGCATCTGTATAAAAAAGTCCCCACCGCCGATTTGGAAGACGACCGCCCTTCACTGCCTGATGAAGCCGCGCTGGGCGTAACGTATGACAATATTGACGATTACCTGGAAGGCAAAACGCTGGACTCCGCCATCGCTAAAACTATCGAAGGCTGGTATGTAAAAACTGAACATAAGCGCCGTTTGCCGATTACGGTATTCGACGACTTTTGGAAAAAGTAAGCGTACTTCTACTGTTGTGCCGGATATCGCTCGTCTATCCGGCCTCCTCTCTTCCCAGCCTCTTTTTTAATCACCCATCCGCTGTTATACTGGATGAATAACCAGTTAACGGAGATCACTGTGGTACGGCGTCAATCAGCCCCCCGCCTTGAGTTTGAAGCGGCGGCCATTTACGAATATCCAGAACATTTACGTCCTTTCCTCAGCGAAGCGCCAGCCTTACCGGGCGTCTATATATTTCATAGCGAAAGCGATACGCTGCCGCTTTATATCGGTAAAAGCGTAAATATTCGCAGCCGGGTGCTCTCACATCTGCGAACGCCTGACGAGGCCGCTATGCTGCGACAGGCGCGGCGGATAAGCTGGATCTGCACCGCTGGGGAAATGGGCGCGTTGCTGCTGGAGGCGCGGCTGATCAAAGAACAACAGCCGCTGTTTAACAAGCGGTTACGGCGTAATCGCCAGCTTTGCTCTCTACAGTTGAGCGAACAAAAGATTGAGGTCGTTTCCGCCCGCAGCGTCGATTTTTCCCATGAGCCGAACCTGTTTGGCCTCTTCGCCAACCGTCGGGCGGCGCTGCAAAGCTTACAGAACCTCGCCGATGAACAAAAATTGTGTTATGGCCTGCTGGGGCTTGAACCGGTAAGCCGTGGGCGCGCCTGTTTTCGTTTCGCTCTGAAGCGCTGCGCTGGCGCGTGTTGTGGGCAAGAAACCCCGCAGGCGCATTTTCTTCGTCTGCAGGCCTCGCTGGAACGGTTACGTGTGGTTTGCTGGCCCTGGAAAGGCGCTATCGCGTTAAAAGAGAGCCGCCCACAAATGACCCAGTTCCACATTATCAACAATTGGTTATGGCTGGGGGCGGTACCCTCGCTGGATGAGGCCGCCACCCTGGTGCGCACCCCTGCGGGTTTTGATCAGGACGGCTATAAGATTCTCTGTAAACCGTTAATGTCAGGTCAATATGAGATCATTGAACTGCACACCGACTGTCGCCAGTCATAAAGAAAACCGCCGATCCTGTCCACCTCAACGATTGTGTTGTCGACAAGACCGGCGGTCTTAAATTATGCGGAAAGTTATTCTGCCGCAGCAGGCATTTTACCTTCTTGCGCCGGGCGTTCCGTCAGACGCTTCTCAAAATTAGCGTTATATTGCTTTTTCTGCTCCGGCGTCAGAACGTTATAAATTTTATTCTGGGTTTCCATATGCGCCAGCATATTGGCCTTGCGCTGCGCTTCCATTTTCGTAATTTGCGCTTCGGCTTTGGCTTTATCGAAGGTATCGCTGGCGATAATATCATGCATGGCGCGACGCTCTTCCAGCAGCGGACGTTTCATTTGCTCGCGCTGCGCTTTCATAATGTCGCGAATTTGTTGCTTCTGTGCGTCCGTCAGGTTCAGGTTTTTAAACATCATATCGTGATGTGGGCCAAATTTACCTTTATGCTGCATCATTGGCTTCGCATCCGCTGGCGCGGCGGTGGTAGTCTCAGCGGCATGAGCGAGATTCGCAGCACCCATCGCCAGGGTAGAGGCAACAAATAGAGCAGTCAGTTTACGCATATTTCCATCCTTCCTTTCAGTTATTTTTACGGCATATTTAAAACAGCGCCGTGTTGTCGTGATTAACTTTAACCGTCTTAGCGTCAATTAGTCATAACAACGGTAAAACAATGAAAGTATAAAAAACACTTTTTCGCCAATTGTGAAGAAAAAAAGAATAAATTGCGCAGAGTTGAAAGAGAAATATACAACAGCATGATATAGCAGAAATTATGCAGAACTATAACGCAGCAACGCTTATTAATAAAGCAATTCTCCAGGAATAATCCGTAATAGCATGAAACTGTGTCCCAAATCATCCCTGTAATCCTAACGTGAGCTTACAGGGACATTTATCAGGGCAGTCTTTCCAGCATTAATCCAGCCCGCAATCCGCAGGCGACAGAGGGATTAGGAAAGAGAACATATTCAACGTCATGCGTCACCGTCACGCGCTTATCCCCCTCCTCGGCCAGCAACGTTCCCTTCGCAAAGGCAGTAAAATTCAGCGTTTGCGCATCCATATAAAGCGCGAACTTGTCGCTGTGACGCGTGATTTGCGACACCACCCGATAGCGTAGCGGCGGCGAAGACGAGGTTGACGTTTCGACACCGCTCAGCAGCGCCGACAACGCCTGCGAGGTTACGCTGAACTGCGTCAGATCGTTTTGCCCAAACGGCAACGCCTTTCCCAACTCCAGCGTACAGGAAAGCGCGCCGAAATGTTCAGAGCTAAAGTGCGTAAACGTACCGCCGGGCGCTTGATGAAATACCAACGCCTCCAGTCCTGCCGCGCCCAGCCACGCCAGAAAATCTGTCTCCCACGGGCGGTCGCGCTGCGGCAATACGCCAAAACGCAAATGATGCGAGCCACGAATGGCGGTATGCAGATCCAGATGCCAGCGTACCCGCGCCTGGCCAGATGAAAAGAAGGTTTCCAGACTTAGCTCCAACTCACGCGCCCGCCGCGTTTCATCGCTTTCGGCAAAGGACTGCCAACGCCCGCCAAACATACGGTTCATATCGCTGTGACAATAGCGTATTCCCGCCGCCAGCGCCTGCGGATTGCCGAGTACCACCAGCACTCGCCACGTTAACGTCAAGCAGCCTGAATACAGCGCCGACAGCAGCTTATCCAGCATCTCGACCGGCGCGGTTTCATTGCCGTGTATCCCCGCAGAAAGAATTAACGCGCGGTCGACCGGCGCATCGGGCGTGAGTTCAAGCAGACCATGGCTTAACCAGCGCCAGCGAAAACCCGCGCCCTTCCCCTGCGTCACCCGTGGTGTCGTGCCGCTTAGCGTCAACGCCAGAAAGTTATCCATCAGCCGCCCCCGTTTGCTGGAAAGGATAAACCGACCCCAAATCCAGCAGACGCGTTAACACATCCAGCGCCTCCCGGCCTTCTCGCAATAATAACGGATCGGCCAGATCGGCGGCGGTCAGGCGATCGCGATAATAACGATCCGCCCACGCGTTAAGGGCCGTAAACAGAGCGTCATTCATCATTACCGCTGGACTCACCGCCCGTCGTTCTTCTTCTGTTAACACCACGCGTAATCGCAGACAGGCCGGGCCGCCGCCGTTGGCCATACTTTCTCGCAAATCAAACACCTGCATCGCGCTGATGGGGTTATCCTCCGCCACCAGCTTATTCAGATAGCGCCAGACGCCGGCATGGTCCTGACATTCCCGCGGCAACACTAACAGCATTGAGCCGTCGTCACGGCTTAGCAACTGACTATTAAACAGGTAGGTCGCCACAGCATCTGATACAGAAACCTCGCCGGCGGGCACCTCTATCGCCATAAAACCGTCAACGCGCGTACGCAACTGATTAATGAGCACTTTCTGACGGGCAAACGCCGCTTCGTGACAAAACAATACCTGTCGATTCGAAACGGCGATGACATCATTATGGAATACGCCTTGATCGATGACCTCCGGGTTTTGCTGAGCGAAGATAACCTGTTGCGGATTCACCTGATTAAGACGCGCCACGGCCTCGCTGGCTTCGCGGCTCTGGCGCGCCGGATAACGAGCGGGTCGTATTTCATTCTCCTCTTCGCGCCCATAGACAAAAAGCTGCACGCCTGCCGAACCATACTCGCCGCCAAGACGGTTATGATTCGCCGCGCCTTCATCTCCCAATAATGCGACCTGCGGTAACGCGCTATGCACTGAAAACTGACTTTCATCGCGAAATATGGCGCGTAGCAGCGCTTCGGTAACAGGCGCCTCAAGAGCGCGATGAAATTTATTATTTAAATTCGCCACCGTCAGGTGAACTTTCCCGTCCAGCGCGTCTGCCGATGGGCAAACCGTCGCCGCATTCGCAACCCACATTGGCGACGCGGAACTCACGCTGGAAAGCCAGCGTGGCGCCTGACGCGCAACCTTATCCAGAATCTGCTCATCGCTCCCTGTGAAGCCGAGCTGACGCAACGCCGGAATAAAAGGCCGCTCATGCGGCGGGATCACCGCCTGGGGAAAGCCGGCATCCGCCAAAGCCTTCATCTTTAGCAGCCCCTGCTTTACTGCCAGACGAGGATTCGACACCTGAAAACGGTGGCGGGTCGATGCCTCATTGCCGAAGGATAGCCCGGCATAATGGTGCGTAAGCCCCACCAGCCCGTCAAAATTAACTTCATGCGCCGTCATACCGCCTCCCTGCGAGAAAAGTCGAGGCCGGGGCTTAATGTCGCAGGCAACGTCAGTTCGGGAGATTCCAGACTGGCCATCGGCCAGGCGCAATAATCGGCGGCATACCAGGCGCTGGGCCGATGGTTGCCAGACGCGCCGATACCACCAAACGGCGCGGTACTCGCTGCCCCGGTGAGCGGTTTATTCCAGTTAACGATCCCTGCCCGCGCCTCCAGCAAGAGCTGTTCGAACTGCGCGCGATCCGTCGACACCAACCCACACGACAGACCAAAACGGGTATTATTCGCCAGACGAATCGCCTCATCGAAATGCGCATAACGCCAGACGCTCAGCAGCGGACCAAACACCTCTTCATCCGGCACATCCGCGACGCCCGTCAGCTCAATGATGCCAGGCGTCAGCAGAGAGGTTCCCTCTTTGACCTTCCGCGGCGCCAGTAACGTGCGCCCGCCTAATGCCTCTCGTTGACGCCAGGCCTCCATCACATGCTGTGCCGCCTGCGCTGAAATCAGTCCGCCGATAAACGGCTGCGGATCGTCGTCCCATCTGCCGGGCTGCAGACGTCCGGCGATGTCAACCAGCCGCGCCAGAAATGCATCTCCCTGCGCACCCTGTTTTACCAGAAGGCGTCGCGCGCAGGTACAGCGCTGTCCGGCGGTAATAAACGCCGATTGCAGCGTCAGATGTACCGCCGCATCTATATTTGCCACATCCTCAATAATGAGCGGGTTGTTTCCGCCCATTTCAAGAGCCAGGATTTTTTCCGGCTGGCCGGATAGCTGGCGATGAAGCTGATATCCGGTACTGGCGCTGCCGGTAAACAGCAGTCCGTCGAGATCGTCGAGCGAACTTAGCGCTTGTCCGGTCTCCCGGCCGCCCTGCACCAGATTAAGAACGCCTGCCGGTAGCCCCGCCCGTTCCCAGAGTTTTATTACCGTTTCCCCGGTCCATGGCGTTAGCTCGCTAGGTTTGAAGATCAGCGTATTGCCTGCCAGCAACGCGGGCACAATATGGCCATTCGGTAAATGGCCGGGAAAGTTATAAGGGCCGAATACCGCCAGCACACCGTGAGGACGATGGCGCAACGTCGCGGCGCCATCGACAAGTTCGCTTTTTTGTTCGCCTGTTCTGGCGTGGTAAGCCTTAATCGAGATGGCAATCTTATTGATCATCGCCGTCACTTCCGTCGCCGCCTCCCAGCGCGGTTTACCGGTTTCACGTGCGATGACCTCCGTGAGCTCGGCTTTATGCGCCTCCAGCAGGGCGGCAAATTTCTCTACGATAGCCTGTCGTGCCGTAAAAGGCTGTCTGGCCCAACGAGGAAACGCCGCACGCGCCGCCTGACAGGCCTCGGCGACCTGTGCCGCATTAGCGTCATTCCCCTGCCAAAGTATCTCCGCGCTCACCGGGTTCGTTTTGCGGCGGCGTTCGCCCTGACCGGCTATCCAGTCGCCGTTTATCCATAGCGTCATACGGTTTTCTCCTCAGCGCAAAGGCGTACCAGCCGAACGTGGTCGCCCGCGCGACATTTCAGCGCATCCAACTGCGCGGCGGTAAGTACAAGTCGTGAAGTCTGTGGATCGGCACGCACCAGCGCGGCCCGAAAGTGGTGATAGTTTTCATTGGCGACCAGACATGCCGGATAGTCGCCAGGCGCGGGTTGCCCTTCCGCGACTTCCACCAGTCGGCTTTTACGAATGGCCCGCACGCGGTCAATATCACACTCCAGCGTCGGCCCACCGTCGAAGATGTCGATATAGTGGCGATAGCGAAAACCTTCCTTTTCCAGCACCGCGCGGGCTGGCGCCGTTTGCGGGTGGACTTCGCCAATCACGGCCTGTGCCTCTTCAGATAAGAAGTGGGTATAAATAGGATGTTTGGGCATCAGCTCGGCGATAAACGCTTTTTGCCCGGTACCGCATAAAAAATCCGCCCGGCTGAAATCCATAGAAAAAAAGCGTTTGCCGAGACTTTGCCAGAAGGGAGAATAACCGTGCTCGTCAATGACGCCGCGCATTTCCGCCACCACTTTCTCATTGAATTTATCGCGAAACGCGGCCATAAACATAAAGCGCGATTTTGACAACAGGTAGCCGTTACCCTCTTTACGCCATTCGGGATCGAGAAACAGCGTGCAAAGCTCACTGCTGCCGGTATGATCATTACTCAGGAATAATGTTGGCAACGCGTTATATACATTCAGCTCTTTGGAGGCATGAACCAGCGTACCGACACGATAGTTATACCAGGGGTCGTTAAGGCCGACCGCGACCTCAATGGCGCAGATCCCGCCGACCTCACCCGTTTCACTATCCTCGAGAACGAATACATACCCTTGTTCGCCTTTTGGCAGCTCGCCGGACCAGGTTTTTAGCGCGCGTTCAATGCGGGCCGCCAGCGTCGCTTCATTTGCCGGTAGCGAGGTTAAGCCGCCGCCCGTTTTGCCTGCAAGCTGCATCAACGCGGCGATATCCGCATGTTCGACAGGACGAATCACCCGCATGATGCGCCTCCCGTCTGAAGGCGTTCGCACGCCAGGGCAAAACGATCAAGCCCGGTGGCTATCTCCTCGTCGCTCACATTTAACGCTGGCGCAAAACGCACCACGTCGCCGCCGGCGATGAGCACCATCACACCTGCTTTTGCCGCTTCCTGGGCGATGAGTTTGGCTTTTCCGGCAAACTCCGTCTGTAGCACACAGCCAAGCAGTAGCCCCAGACCGCGAATTTCACTGAACATGCCAAAACGTGCATTAATGGTATTTAGGCGCTCAATAAACGCATCGTGGCGCTGTCTGACGCCGTTTTGCATCTCCGGCGTATTGATGATATCCAGTACTTTTCCGGCAACTGCCGTCGCCAGCGGATTACCGCCGTAGGTGGTGCCATGCGTGCCTGGCGTCATGACGCTGGCATAGTTTTGCGTGGTCAGCATCGCGCCGATCGGGAAGCCGCCGCCCAGCGCTTTAGCGGTCGTCAGGATATCGGGCGTAACACCATAATGCATATATGCATACAGTTCGCCGGTACGTCCGACGCCCGTCTGCACCTCATCAAAAATCAGTAACGCCTGATGCCGGTCGCACAATTCACGCAGCCCCTGCAAAAAAGCTTTCGTGGCGGGGATCACGCCGCCCTCGCCCTGCACCGGTTCTACGATCACGGCGCAGGTATTGTCATCAATGAGCGCGCTGGCGGAGTTCAGATCGTTATAGGCTGCATGACGAATATCCGGCGGCAGCGGCGCAAAGTCCTGTGAATAGGTGGGTTGACCGCCAGCGCTGACGGTAAAGAGCGTGCGGCCATGGAACGCGTTTTTAAAGGCCACAATGCCGCTTTTATGGTTGCCGACACGATCGTGGGCATATTTGCGCGCCAGTTTTAATGCAGCTTCATTTGCTTCAGCGCCTGAATTACAAAAGAAAACGCGTTCGGCGAAGGTCGCGTCGATCAGTTTTTTCGCCAGTCGCAGCGCCGGTTCATTGGTGTAACCGTTCCCGGTATGCCAGAAGCGATTCGCCTGTTCATTTAACGCCTCGCGCAGCGCCGGATGCGCATGTCCCAAGGCGTTGACCGCGATCCCGCCAGCAAAATCAATATACTCTTTCCCCTGCTGATCCCACAGGCGTGAGCCTTTTCCGCGTACAGGAATAAAAGGCGCGGGAACGTATACCGGCACCATCCATTCATCAAAGTTTTCGCGCGTAACTGACAGAGACATAGCGACCTCTTTTGGTAAAAATAAAGTTATTTATATGTTAATTAATATGAGTATTTGCGCTGTAAATGTAGATTGCAGCATTCGTGCCAGCCAGCGTTAACATTGCATAAACAGAGGTGATAAACGGTAAATCAATGAGTTACAGCGTAGCGATATTCACTTTTACTGCATGAAAAGTGAATATTTCCGCATAATCGGTGGCTAAAAAGAGGAAAAAGCGAAATATTATTCAGTTGCCAAATATAATTCTGGAATTGTGATCTTATACGAAATTTACTGGAAATTACCGCCCCGCTCTGGCGCATCTGCACGCAAACCGTGCCATTTTCGCGCTATAGAAAACACCATACGCTTCCATTGGCCGAATCTGACGATGAGTGGCAGTCACCCGGTAAAATTTCTGTTACCATCCCAACACGATTCACCTTGCAAAGTGGCAGTGACTATGAAATTTGTCTCTTTTAATATCAACGGCCTGCGCGCCCGTCCCCATCAGCTTGAAGCGATTGTCGAAAAACACCAGCCCGATGTGATCGGTCTACAGGAGACAAAAGTCCACGACGAAATGTTCCCGCTCGAAGAGGTCGCGAAGCTGGGCTATAACGTTTTCTATCATGGACAAAAGGGCCATTACGGCGTCGCGCTGCTAACAAAAGCCACGCCCATTTCCGTCAGACGCGGTTTCCCGGATGATGGCGAAGAGGCGCAACGCCGCATTATCATGGCGGAAATCCCCTCGCCGCTGGGTAATATCACCGTCATTAACGGCTATTTCCCGCAGGGGGAAAGCCGGGATCATCCGTTGAAGTTCCCCGCGAAAGCGCAGTTTTATCAGAACTTGCAAAACTATCTTGAAACGGAACTCAAGTGCGATAATCCGGTATTAATTATGGGCGACATGAATATCAGCCCGACCGATCTGGATATTGGCATCGGCGAAGAAAACCGCAAACGCTGGCTGCGTACCGGTAAATGCTCCTTCCTGCCGGAGGAGCGTGAATGGATGTCACGGTTACTGAAGTGGGGATTAGTGGACACGTTCCGTCAGGCGAATCCGCAAACGATGGATAAATTTTCGTGGTTTGATTACCGCTCAAAAGGTTTCGTGGATAATCGCGGACTGCGCATTGACCTCTTGCTGGCAAGCGCTCCGCTGGCGGAACGTTGCGCAGAAACCGGTATAGACTACGACATTCGCAGTATGGAAAAACCCTCCGACCATGCGCCGGTCTGGGCGACGTTTCGTGTTTGATTCCGCTTTCTGATTAACCGTAAGGCCGGGATAGCGCGACGCTTCCCGGCAGGAATAACGACCTTAACGACAATGATAAAAAAACTCGATGTTGTTGCCGCCATCATTGAACGCGACGGCAAAATACTGCTGGCCCAGCGCCCAGCTCATGCGGATCAAGCTGGTTTTTGGGAGTTTGCCGGCGGTAAAGTCGAACCCGGCGAAACCCAGCCGCAGGCGCTTATCCGCGAGCTACGCGAAGAGTTAGGGATTGACGCCACGCCCGGCGTCTATATCGCCAGCCATCAACGCGACGTGTCTGGCCGACGAATTCATTTGCACGCCTGGCATGTGCCTGCGTTTAACGGTCTGATACGTGCGCTGGAACATCAGGCATTAGCCTGGTGTACGCCGGAAGAGGCGCTGGAGTACCCCCTCGCCCCGGCGGATATTCCGCTATTGCAGGCGTTTATGGCTTTACGCGACGCCAGACTAACGGATTCGTGCTGATGGTTTTTTCGTCACGCTGGCACTGGAGCAAGACGCCTTCCACTTTTATTACCGCGCCTTCGGAGTAATTCTGATCCTGGTAAACGCAGCACTGAATGCAGGGCTGGGACGACTGACCGCGCGTGCTGAAAACTTCCGGCGGGACATTCACCTGAATATCAGGACGACTGTTCTGGTTTGCCAGCCCGACCATTGGCATTATCGCCATCACGGCGACCACGAGGCTTCGGCGCATAGGATTTCCTTATTTTTCTAAGTATATTCTCAGTATAACGGTAAGCCGCCGTGAAAACTTTAATCCTCTTTTGTCATCGCTTTTAGTTATGACCCTCGCCCCGTTATGAATTTACTTAGCAGCGTCATTTTTTTCTTGCTTACCGTCACATTGCTGATGGTATAGTCGAAAACTGCAAATACATATTCTGATAAAACGCAAATACAACCACATTAATATATAAGAGGTTTTTATATCTATGGATCAGACATGTTCTCTGGAATCGTTCCTCAACCATGTACAAAAGCGCGACCCGCATCAAACCGAGTTCGCGCAAGCCGTCCGTGAAGTCATGACCACCCTGTGGCCGTTTCTTGAACAAAACCCTCGTTACCGCCACATGTCTTTACTGGAGCGTTTGGTTGAACCAGAGCGCGTAATTCAGTTTCGCGTAGTGTGGCTGGACGACAAAAACCAGGTGCAGGTAAATCGCGCCTGGCGCGTGCAGTTCAACTCTGCTATCGGCCCCTATAAAGGCGGTATGCGCTTCCATCCTTCGGTAAACCTTTCCATCCTTAAGTTCCTCGGCTTTGAGCAAACCTTTAAAAATGCCCTCACCACGTTGCCGATGGGCGGCGGTAAAGGCGGCAGCGATTTCGATCCGAAAGGGAAAAGCGAAGGCGAAGTGATGCGTTTCTGCCAGGCGCTGATGACTGAACTGTATCGCCATTTAGGGCCGGATACCGACGTGCCTGCCGGGGATATCGGCGTGGGCGGGCGCGAAGTGGGCTTTATGGCGGGAATGATGCGCAAGCTTTCCAATAACAGCGCCTGCGTCTTCACCGGCAAAGGGCTTTCCTTCGGCGGCAGCCTGATTCGCCCGGAAGCGACGGGCTATGGCCTGGTCTACTTCACCGAAGCGATGCTTAAACGTCATGGTCTCGGTTTCGAAGGGATGCGCGTCGCCGTGTCCGGCTCCGGCAACGTAGCGCAATACGCCATTGAGAAAGCGATGGCCTTTGGCGCGCGCGTGGTTACCGCGTCGGATTCGAGCGGAACGGTGGTCGATGAAAGTGGCTTCACGCCAGAGAAGCTGGCGCGTCTGTGTGAAATTAAAGCCAGCCGTGACGGTCGCGTCGCTGACTACGCCCGTGAGTTTGGCTTAACCTATCTGGAAGGCCAGCAGCCCTGGAGCGTACCGGTGGATATCGCCCTGCCATGCGCGACGCAGAACGAACTGGACGTTGACGCCGCGCGCGTACTGATTGCCAATGGCGTAAAAGCCGTGGCGGAAGGGGCAAATATGCCAACCACGATTGAAGCGACCGATCTCTTCCTGGAGGCGGGCGTACTGTTTGCGCCGGGTAAAGCCGCCAACGCGGGCGGCGTGGCGACATCAGGGCTGGAAATGGCGCAGAACGCCGCGCGGTTGAGCTGGAAAGCCGAGAAAGTGGACGCCCGTCTGCATCACATTATGCTGGATATCCACCACGCCTGTGTCGAGTACGGCGGCGACAATAAGCATACCAACTACGTTCAGGGCGCCAACATCGCCGGTTTCGTGAAAGTCGCCGACGCCATGCTGGCGCAGGGCGTCATTTAATCCCGTCGTCAGGCCAGATGGCTTTACGCTTATTCGGTCTGACGGCCTGTCTCCTCAGCAGGCGGGCTTTTTTTGCCCGCTCGCTTACGCGGCGCACTCTTTTTCTTTTCTCCACCGCCTGGCGCGACTATCCCTCTGAAACGCTTCACCGGCGTGCGCTTAGCCTGATCGATCAGCTGATATAACGTGCCGACCAGCGGTTGCATAAAATCCTGGTAACGGCACTGCTTTTCGCTGATTTGCGTCAAAACAGATTCCCAGTGCGCGGTCATATCTGGACGGGCCGCCATTTCCGGCAGCGAATGTATTAACGCTTTGCCAGCATCGGTAGAATGAATGTAGCGCCCTTTTTTGGTCAGAAAGCTACGTTTGAACAGCAGTTCGATAATCCCGGCGCGCGTGGCTTCCGTCCCCAGCCCATCGGTCGCGCGCAGGATCTTTTTCAGATCTTTATCCTGCACGAAGCGGGCAATTCCGGTCATCGCGGAAAGCAATGTCGCATCAGTGAAATGACGCGGCGGCTGGGTTTGGCGTTCGACCACTTCCCCCTTTTCACACAGCAACTCATCACCTTTGGCGACAACCGGCAGCGGCGTACCGTCGTTTTCCTCGTCGCGCTCTTTACTGCCCAGTAACGTCCGCCAACCGGCCTCCGCCAGAAAACGCGCTTTGGCGACAAATTTCCCTTTGGCGATTTCCAGTTCAATAACGCATTTACGAAACACCGCGTCCGGGCAGAACTGCATCAGATACTGACGCGCAATCAGGGTGTACACTTTCGCTTCGTTTTCCGTCAAATGGACAGAAGAACTGCGCGCCGTCGGGATAATCGCGTGGTGCGCATCCACTTTTTTATCATCCCAGCAGCGATTGCGCGTATCAGGATTAACCACAGGCTGCGGCAGTAAATCCGGGGCGTGGACGCTAATCGCGTTCATGACCGCCTGCCGTCCGGCAAAGTGTTCTTCCGGCAGATAACGGCAGTCGGAACGCGGATAGGTAATCAGTTTGTGGGTTTCATATAGCTTCTGACAAATATCAAGCACGTTTTGCGCGCTCAGGCCAAAGCGTTTGGCGGCTTCAATCTGTAGCGTCGAGAGCGAAAACGGCAGCGGCGCGGATTCTGATTCCCGTTTATCATTATAACTGGTTACCAGCGCGGGCTGACCGTTGATTCGGTTCACTACATGCTCCGCCAGCGGACGATGAAGCAAGCGCCCCTCTTCATCCTGATAAGGTTCGCACGCCTCGCTCGGCTGCCAGATAGCGGTAAAACGCTCGTCGGCAGGCGTAACGATGTGCGCCTTCACTTCAAAGAAGTCTTTGGCGACGAAGTTCTCAATCTCTTCGTCTCGCCGCACCACCAGCCCCAGTACCGGCGTCTGCACGCGTCCCACGGATAACACGCCCTGATAGCCGGCATTCCGGCCCAGGATCGTGTAAGCGCGGGTCATATTAATGCCATACAGCCAGTCCGCTCGCGCTCGCGCCAGCGCGGAGACGCACAGCGGCACGAAGTCGCTGTTCGCCCGCAGCCTGTCAATAGCACGCTCGACCGCCTGCGGGTTAAGGTCGTTTATCAGACAACGCCGCACCTGCTGGCGCTTTTCGGCAGGAAGCTGGAGATAATCCAGCACTTCATCAACCAGAAGCTGCCCTTCGCGATCCGGGTCGCCGGCGTGAATAATTTCACCGGCTTGATGCAAAAAGCGCTTAATCACATTGAGCTGTTTGGTGACGGAAGGACGAGGCTGAAGCTGCCATTTTTCCGGCACGATAGGCAGGTCAGCCAGATTCCAGCGCGCATAACGGCTGTCATACGCATCCGGCTGCGCCTGTTCCAGCAAATGACCAATACACCAGGTGACGACCTGCCCGTTTCCGCACTCAATAAAACCATCGCCTTTACGGTGCGGTTTTGGCAGCACATCCGCAATGGCGCGCCCCAGACTCGGTTTTTCGGCAATAAACAACCGCATCAGGTTAACGAATCTCAACCATAGCGCGACCGCCGCGGGCGTCGACCAGTTCGCCAATCGCGGTCAGATCGATACCAAATTCCGCCGCGGTGGCTTTAACATCGTCTTCGGCGTCCGGCGTTACCGCCAACAACAGACCGCCTGACGTTTGCGGATCGCACAGCAGGCTACGAACCTCACGCGACATGTCGCCCATCAGATGACCATAGCTGGCGAAGTTGCGCTCTGTGCCGCCCGGTACGGCGCCCAGAGCAATATACTCTTCCACGCCCGGCAGTTTAGGGATGTCCTGATAGCAAAGCAGCGCCTGCACGCCTGCGCCCTGGCACATCTCGCTCAGGTGCCCCAGCAGGCCAAAACCGGTAACGTCAGTCATAGCTTTTACGCCGTCGATATTGGCAAACGCTGCGCCAGCAACGTTCATCCGACACATGACTTCCGTCGCCAGCCCCTGATGTTCAGGCTTAAGCAGCGATTTTTTCTCGGCGGTGGTCAACACGCCAATCCCCAACGGTTTGGTCAGGAAGAGTTTGCATCCCGCCTGCGCGGTACTGTTTTTCTTCACCCGTTCGGTCGGCACTACGCCTGTGACCGCGAGACCAAAGATCGGCTCCGGGGCGTCAATAGAGTGTCCGCCCGCCAGCGCGATACCGGCCTGACGGCAGGCAAAACGCCCCCCCTCGGTCACTTCACGCGCAATATCGGGCGACAGGGTATTAATCGGCCAGCCAAGGATCGCGATCGCCATAATCGGTTTGCCGCCCATCGCAAAAATATCGCTGATGGCGTTTGTTGCCGCAATGCGGCCAAAATCAAACGGGTTGTCGACTATCGGCATAAAGAAGTCGGTGGTGCTGATAATACTGGTGCCATTACCCAGATCGTAAACCGCCGCATCATCGCGGGTTTCATTACCCACCAGCAGGTTCGGGTCGACGAACTTCGCCTGCTCGCTATGCAGGATAGTCTCCAGCACTTTAGGGGAAATTTTACAACCGCAACCAGCGCCGTGGCTGTATTGCGTTAAACGAATGGCTTGCTCGCTCATGGACATCTCCTGTCATTGCATTCGCGCTATGGTAGCGCTCATTCCCTGATGTGGTAAGTATCACTGTCTGAATTACCGCGCCTTTGCTCAGAATCCAGACAGTTTTATCCCTCAGCGTCAGAAATAACGCACAAACGGCGTGGGGTCGGGGGTACTGATCGTCGTTGACGCTTTGAGCTGCGGCGTGCCGAGATAGAGAAAACCAACAATTTTATCCTGAGGACGGCACTCAAAGGCTTCCCGCACGATAGCGCTCTCCGTTAATGCGCCGCTACGCCAGATACCATTAAACCCTTGCGCAATCGCCGCCATTTGCATCGCCATCACCGCGCATCCGGCAGACATCTCCTGTTCCCACACCGGAACCTTATGGTTTTCTTCGCATTTCGCCACCACGGTAATGATCAGCGGTGCGCGAAACGGCGCATTACGCGCTTTTTCGATCGCTTTCTCATCGCCCCCGGCAGCGACAGCGCCTTGTTCAAGCACGGCGCTGAAGCGGTCGCGCCCCTCTCCTTCAATCACAAAAAAACGCCACGGCTGTAGAGATTTATGATCGGGAACACGCATTCCCGCCCGCAGAATGTTCTGTAATTGCTCTCCGACAGGCGCCGGTTCTGCGAGACGAGAGGCGCTACGACGGTTGACCAGCAGTTCTAGTGCATCCATTTGATTAACTCCAGCAATGATATTTATTCACAAAATTAACACGGGAGCGGATTTTGTTACAGCGCAGGCAGTGATTCCTGCTGACAACTGCCTGATGGGTCATTACGATAGCCACATCTTAATGCTTTATCCTCACCAAGGTATAAGCGTTGTTACTCAGATAGGGAGAATACATGCGAACCCTGTGGCGATTTATTGCCGGATTTTTTAAATGGACGTGGCGAGTGTTGAACCTCGTCCGTGAAATGGTACTCAACCTGTTCTTTATTTTTTTGGTTCTGGTGGGCGTTGGGATCTGGATGCAGATCGGTAACGGCAGCAACAGTGAGCAAACGGCGCGCGGCGCTCTGCTGCTGGATATTTCCGGCGTCATTGTGGATAAACCCTCCACCAATCACCGTCTGGGCGCGCTGGGACGCCAGTTATTTGGCGCCAGCTCCGACCGTCTGCAGGAAAACTCCCTGTTTGACATCGTCAACGCTATTCGTCAGGCGAAAGATGACCGTAACATCACTGGTATCGTTCTGGATCTGAAAAACTTCACCGGCGCCGATCAGCCATCAATGCGCTATATCGGTAAAGCGCTGCGCGAATTCCGCGACAGCGGCAAACCGGTTTTTGCCGTGGGTGAAAACTACAGCCAGGGTCAGTATTACCTCGCCAGTTTCGCCAATAAAATTTGGCTTTCCCCACAGGGTCAGGTAGATCTTCACGGCTTCGCTACGAATGGCCTGTACTACAAAACGCTGCTGGATAAACTGAAAGTCTCTACCCACGTTTTCCGGGTCGGCACCTATAAATCTGCCGTCGAGCCGTTTATCCGCGACGATATGTCGCCCGCCGCCCGCGAGGCCGACAGCCGCTGGATAGGCGAACTGTGGCAGAACTACCTGCATACCGTTTCCGCCAATCGCCAGATTTCGCCGCAACAACTCTTCCCCGGCGCGCAGGCTATTATCGACGGGTTAACCAGCGTGGGCGGCGACACCGCCAAATATGCGCTCGACCATAAACTGGTGGACGCCCTCGCCTCCAGCGCAGATGTTGAAAAAGCGCTGACGAAGCAGTTTGGCTGGAGCAAAACCGAAAATAACTATCGCGCGATCAGCTATTACGATTATTCGCTGAAAACGCCTGCGGATACCGGCGGTACTATTGCGGTTATTTTCGCCAATGGCGCGATTATGGATGGCGAAGAAACGCCAGGGAATGTCGGCGGCGACACTACGGCATCGCAGATCCGCGACGCACGCCTTGATCCTAAAGTGAAAGCGATTGTGCTGCGCGTCAATAGCCCAGGCGGTAGCGTCAACGCCTCCGAAGTTATCCGCGCCGAACTGGCGGCGGCAAGAGCGGCTGGCAAACCGGTGGTGGTCTCAATGGGCGGCATGGCGGCCTCCGGCGGTTACTGGATCTCTACGCCGGCAAACTATATCGTGGCCAGCCCCAGCACGCTGACGGGTTCAATTGGCATCTTCGGCGTAATTAATACGGTAGAAAACAGCCTGTCGTCGATTGGCGTACACAGCGACGGCGTTTCCACCTCGCCGCTGGCGGATATTTCGATGACCAAAGCGCTGTCACCGGAAGTGCAGCAGATGATGCAACTCAGTATTGAGTACGGCTACAAACGCTTTATCACACTGGTGGCAGACGCGCGTAAGCGTACGCCGGAGCAGATTGATAAAATCGCACAAGGCCATGTCTGGACCGGAGAAGACGCGAAAGCCAATGGTCTGGTGGACAGTCTCGGCGACTTTGACGACGCCGTCGCCAAAGCGGCGGAGCTGGCGAAACTGAAACAATGGCATCTTGATTACTATCAGGACGAACCGACGGTCCTTGATATGGTCATGGACAGTATGACCGGATCAGTACGCGCCATGCTGCCGGAGGCCATTCAGGCGATGCTCCCGGCGCCGCTCGTTTCCGCCGCCAACACGGTGAAGGCCGAGGGGGATAAACTGGCGGCATTTAACGATCCGCAAAACCGTTATGCGTTCTGTTTGACTTGCGCGAACGTTCGCTAATGCTTCATCAATAGCCATACCGGATGGCGGCGTCTGCTCATAGCCGCCATCCGATAATCATTAATACGTCCTTCGCGACACGACTGAACATTATCATGCAAAAGAAATCAATTTACGTTGCCTATACCGGCGGTACTATCGGTATGCAGCGCTCAGATAAAGGGTATATCCCGGTGTCCGGGCACCTTCAGCGCCAGCTGGCGCTGATGCCGGAATTCCACCGCCCGGAGATGCCGGATTTTACCATCCATGAATATGCCCCGCTGATGGATTCATCAGATATGACGCCGGAAGACTGGCAGCATATCGCTGCAGATATCAAAGCGCACTACGATGAGTATGACGGTTTTGTTATTCTGCACGGCACCGACACGATGGCGTTTACCGCATCGGCGCTCTCTTTCATGCTGGAAAATCTGGGTAAACCGGTTATTGTGACAGGGTCACAAATTCCGCTGGCTGAGCTGCGCTCCGACGGGCAAATTAATTTGCTGAATGCGCTTTATGTCGCCGCCAACTATCCTATTAATGAAGTAACGCTGTTTTTTAATAATCGTCTGTTCCGCGGCAATCGTACGACCAAAGCCCATGCGGATGGTTTTGACGCTTTTGCCTCTCCTAATCTGCCGCCCTTGCTGGAAGCAGGAATTCACATTCGCCGTTTAAATACGCCTCCCGCGCCCTACGGTTCTGGTGAATTAATCGTTCACCCTATTACGCCGCAGCCGATAGGCGTAGTGACGATTTATCCGGGGATTTCCGCCGAGGTAGTACGTAACTTTCTGCGTCAGCCGGTAAAAGCGCTGATTCTGCGCTCTTATGGCGTAGGCAACGCGCCGCAAAATAAAGCGTTTTTACAGGAGCTGAAAGAGGCCAGTTCGCGCGGCATCGTGGTGGTTAACCTGACGCAATGCATGTCAGGGCGAGTCAATATGGGCGGGTACGCTACCGGTAATGCGCTGGCGCACGCTGGCGTGATTGGCGGTGCCGATATGACCGTCGAAGCCACCTTAACCAAACTGCATTATTTGTTAAGCCAGGGTCTGGACACTCAGGCGATTCGTAGCGCGATGGCGCAAAACTTGCGTGGTGAATTGACGCCGGATGATTAAAAAATCCCGACGACAAGGAGAAGATAATGACAAACCGGGCCTTATTACTGGTCGACTTGCAAAATGACTTTTGCGCCGGCGGCGCGCTGGCTGTAGCGGAAGGCGACAGCACCATCGACATCGCCAACGCTCTTATTGACTGGTGCCAGCCCCGGCAGATTCCGGTGCTGGCCAGCCAGGACTGGCATCTCGCGCAGCATGGCAGCTTCGCCAGCCAGCATCAGGCGGAACCCTATAGTCAGGGAAAGCTGGATGGGCTGCCGCAAACGCTCTGGCCGGATCACTGCGTTCAACATACCGACGGCGCGGCGTTACATCCCCTGCTTAACCAACATGCGATTGACGCCTGCATCTATAAGGGTGAAAACCCGCTGATTGATAGCTACAGCGCGTTTTTTGACAACGAACATCGGCAGAAAACTACCCTTGATACCTGGCTTCGCGAGCATGACGTTACCGAGCTTATCGTGATGGGGTTGGCGACCGATTACTGCGTAAAATTTACGGTGCTGGATGCGCTAGAGTTGGGCTATGCCGTTAACGTTATCACCGATGGCTGTCGCGGCGTGAATATTCACCCGCAGGATAGCGCACACGCGTTTATGGAGATGGCGTCGGCAGGCGCGACGCTGTATACGCTGGCAGACTGGGAAGAAACGCAGGGCCAGGCTGTCGCCAGGTAGCGGAGCAGGTATCGTATCCGGTCAATACATCACGCAACGGTGAGACCATTGCACAGATCTTTGGGCCGGATACGTCACGTCAGCGTCGCTACCAGGCAAAGCTCAACGCAGGCTGGAGAGCGCTTCTAACGAAACTCTTCTCGTTTCAATGCCAAAACAAAATAATATCAGCGCGCACGCCGCCAGCAGCATACCCAGCACAACAAAAACGGTGACAGATCCATAGCGGGTCAATAAAACCGCCACGCCGTAGGGGGTAAAGACAGCGACGATCCGCCCTACCGCATTCACAAAACCCGATCCACGTAGTCTAAGGTGCGTAGGCCATAATTCGGGAACGTAAACCGCCGAGGCGAAGCAGACGTACATATACAGAAAGGAAATCATTACTAGTCCATAAAGCAGAATGGCCCATTCCTCAGTCTGTATTGAGTAAAAATATCCTACTACCGCAATAACGATAAGCAACAGCGAACCAAATAACCGTCTGGGGAAATGGTCAATAATGAGCGCGGCGATAAATATGCCCACCGGCGCACCAATCATAATGATGGCGGTCATGAAAATGGATTTTGTAACATCAATTCCTGAATTAACAAAAATTGTCGGGATCCATACCGTAATGGTATAAAGCGAAATGTTCATCGCAATCAATACAGTGATCGCCACTAACGTGCGCCGCAGCATTTGTCCTTTGAATAAGAGCCAGAATGTACCGTTTTCAAAGCGCGATTCCGTGGATTTATTGCTTTCCTGATGCGGCGGCAAAACAATACTTTTTTCTTTTTCTATTTGCGATTCAATCATGAGAAGCTGCTGTTCAGCCTCGCGTTGCCGCCCTTTACCTGCTAACCACCTGGGCGATTCGATAAAGTACTTTCCTGAAAGAGACCACGCCAGCAGCATCCCTATCCCGCCAAGAAGAAACATCATCCGCCAGCTTAAAAACGCAATGACCACTACGCCAATCCCCGCAGACAGCATCGGTGACCAGTTCCCTACAAAAGAGAGACGCGCGGACCATTTTCCTCGTACAATGGGAGGGATAAACTCGGTAAAAGAAGCATACCCTACCATAATCAATGCCCCCATGCCTGTCCCCATCAGACAACGAAAGAAAATCAGCCAGTACATATTGGGAACAAATGCGGCGGCCGTTGCGGAGATGCCCACAAGCAACAAATTAATGCGAAACGCTTTTCGACGCCCCAGGTAATCCCCAATAAAACCGCCGGTAAGCGAACCAATAAAATAGCCAAGCATCAGTGCCGATGTGAACGCGGCATTAAGATAATTATTCGACCAGCCATTGTTTATCAATTTGGCCAGAACCACATTTCCTGAATAACTCAAAAACCCCGTTAATAGCAGGCCAAAACTAATTATTCCAAAAATACGAAAATGAAACCGGGATAAAGGTAAGCGGTCTAGTCTGGCGCCGATATGATCATTGTCTTCCATCTGGATGGCCTCTAACGCAGCAAAATAATAAATTATTGTCTCGCGGCAAAGGGGTATTTGCCGCACTTGCTATCATCTGCCGTTTTTTTTGGCATAGTCCAGGCGAAAACAATCCAGGCAAGGATAATCTATCGATTAATAGACAAGCTGGATATTATTTTTATCGCAAAATGCGATCCATTCATCACCTGGCGTTTTATTCGTTATCAGGTAATGGATATGACTAAAATCGACCAACCGCACGAACGCTTTACGATCAAATTTTGAGTGGTCCACCAATAACGCCACCTCTGTGGCCTGGCGAATCATCGTTTTTTTGATTTCAGCTTCCGCCTCGTTAGAATCAAGCGCCCCGCTCGCCATATCCAGCCCTTTACAACTCATTACCATAATATCAACATGATAACGGCTGATTATTTCTTTAGTGATACGCCCCTGCAGCGATAGCGTATTTTTATTTAACTCACCGCCCGTAGAAACAAGATTAATGTCCGATTGCGCCAGTTCATGGAAAGCTTCCGCTGAATTAGTTAACAAAGTAAGATCGTTTCGGTCTTTCAGGAGTTTTAGCAATTCCATTACCGTACTGCTGGAGTCGGCGGCCATCGTTGTTTTGTTTTTAATAAACGGAAGCGTATTACGGGCTATAATTTGCTTCTCTTCATAGAACGATTTTGCACGCTTATAAAAATGGATATTGTCAGCCAGCACCGCCGAATTTAATACCGCACCGCCATAAGTTCGAGTCAAAAAGCCTTCATCTTCGAGTTTTTCCAGATCGCGTCGAATTGTCTCTTCGGTTACCTGAAAAATTGAACTCAAGTTAGAGACTGTTACTTTTTTATCATTAGCGACCATTTGTTTGATCGCCTGAATCCTGTCTTTCGCCGCCACGATTACACCTCTGTTTTCGACGTCATGATAAACGTTGAGTATCTCACAGACTATGTTTACTTTCAAAATAAGCCGTTTGAATAACAGATTTTATCTGCATTTCGCCAAAAAAGAGGTGTAATGTATTGCTTATGGATTGTCCAGCGCTTCCGCCATTTGTCTCATCAATAACGCATCGTCATCCGTTAAGGTGATGGACAGCGCAGCGATATTCTCTCGTACCTGCTCCGGCGACGTGGCGCCGCTCAGTATCGAAATCAGTTCGCTTTGTCGCAATATCCACGCCAGCGCCAGCGTCGGGACGGCGCAATGGTATTTGTCGCACAATGGCTGCCACTGCTCCAGCATATCAATAACCCGCAACATATTCTCACGCTGGAACCAGAGTTTATTCGCTCGTGCCCCGCCGGGAACATAGTCACGGGTAATGGTGCCGGTTAACAATCCCTGCTCCAGTGGCGAATAAACCTGTACCACGATGCCGTGCTCGCGGCATAGCGGCAGCAGCTCCGTTTCCAGCGCCCGGTCAAGAATGCTGTATTTCGCCTGTATGATGTCCAGCTCGCCATGTTTAAGGTATTCGCGGATATGGCTGACATCTACATTCGCCGCCCCGATAGAACGGATTTTCCCCTCTGCTTTCAGCTCATTGAGCACGCCAACGGTTTCCGCAATCGGCGTAAAAAACGGCGGTACCGACTGCCAGTGGGTCATATAGATATCGATATAATCAATCCCTAGTCGCTGGAGACTGGCATCAACTTCTTTACGAATAGAGTCCGGAGAAAGATTTTTATAAAGCTGGCGATCGCCGACTTTATTGAACAGGCTCCCTTCCCGCTCCCAGACGATCCCGCATTTGGTCTCCACCACCATCTCGTTACGCGGTAATTTTTTCAGCGCCTGGCCGACAATCACTTCGCTATTGCCAAAGTTATAGCCCGGCGCCGTATCAATCAGGTTAATACCGCAACGGTGCGCCTCAACGATAGTATCGATGCAAACCTGCATATCGAGGTTGCCATTCCATGCCGGACCGCCGCCGATAGCCCAGGTGCCGAGTCCCATACGGGAAAGCGTTATATCTGTATTACCTAAAGGTATCATTTTCATCTGCCGCTATTACCCTTCGTATTCATTCAGGAGTTGTTCCACTAGCATTCTGTTTTTCACGCCCGTTGTGGCGCCCACGCTGAGTACCGATATCGCGGCCGTCGCATTGGCGAACCGTGCGCATTCACGCAGCGTTTTTCCCTCCAGCAGCGCGGCGATAAATCCCGATGCAAAATTATCGCCGGCGCCAATAGTGTCGATGGCGGTAATGCCTGCCACCGCAGGCACCTCCATTTTTATATCGGCGCTTTTGATAAAGCAGCCTTTCTTGCCAGTTTTAATCACCACCGTTTTTACGCCACATTGCAAAAAACAATCGGCAATATCATCCAGCGTCTCTTTCCCGGTCAGCTTTTTGGCTTCATCAATATTAGGAAACAGATAATCGACAAAACTTAGCGCTTCGCGAATATCGTCCAGAGTTTCATTCAGCCGCGGTTTGATCATGTCAGCGCAGATAACCAGTTGATGCGCTTTCGCCTGCGTAAAAATAGCCGTTAATGCTTTGCCATCCAGCAGCGGGCTGTTAAAGATACTTGCCAGTGATAACAGCCTGACCTGAGAAAAACGGTCAAAATCGACATCGTTAATATTTAGCTTCCACAGACTGCCGTTACGGTTAGTGACAAAGGTGCGCTCACCATCATCAGTCACCAGCCCAACATTAATTGAGGTATCAATATCAGCATCCTGCTTCAGGCTCTGAATATCGATATTCTCCTTTCGACAGTGGTCGAGAATAAAATATCCTGCCGCATCGTCGCCAACGCGACTCATTAGCGCAGTGCGATGCCCGAGACGCGAAATAATCGTGGCTTCATTAATCGCATCTCCCCCTGTGGTCATGGCAATTCGTTCTAATGGATACGAATCGACATCAAAGATATTTTTACTAACCGGTTGCAAAGGAATGTCGACAATGGCCGCCCCTATGCAAAGAACTTCGATTTCGTCCATATCATCATTCCGCTTTACCATCTGAACCAAACAGTTTGATTTTTTCCAGCGCGCGGGCTTTTACCGCTTTGCGTACTTCGCGTTCCAGATGCAGGAACGGCTGATCCTGATTCTCTTTTACCGCAACCATCGCGGCCTGACACAGTTCGGTGTGGATATTGATTTTCGAGATGCCCAGCGAAATGGCTTTTTTGATATCCGCGTCGCTAATACCGGAAGCGCCGTGTAACACTAGCGGTACGGAAACTGCCTGGCGCACGCGCTCCACGACCTCAAAATTCAGTTTTGGTTCAGAGGTGTACACGCCATGCTGGTTGCCGATGGCGACCGCCAGCGAGTCACAACCGGTGCGCGCTACAAATTCCGCCGCCTGATCCGGGTCGGTATAGTGATACCCCGCCAACGCCTCTTCATACACCGTTTCGTTCCCTACGTGCCCTAACTCCGCCTCTACCGGAATACCCAGCGGATGAAAGAAATCAACGGCTTCTTTGGTCAGGCGAATATTTTCTTCAAAATCAAAGGATGAAGCGTCACGCATCAGCGAGTTCATGCCGTGCGCCCAGGCATTATGGATAATGTCCATGCTACGTCCATGATCCCAGTGGGTAATTACCGGCACAGAGGCTTTTTTAGCCATGGAAACCATCATATGAGAGAAGTCTTCAAATGAAGTATTGCCCACAAATCCGGTACCAAAGGAGATAATAACCGGCGAATTTGCCTCTTCCGCCGCATCAATCACTCCCATCAACATTTCCGCATTCCACACGTTAAAGTGCGCAATCGCGTAATGTTTATTTTGTGCATCATTTTCCCAATATTTTATATCTGCCAACATCGCTGTTTCTCCCGTTTTTTATTAATCGCAAACTTTAATAACGCCTTTAATAATGTCGCGTTTGTTATTCACCGATTCTTCAAATGCACGTTGCACGTCTTTGTAATCGTAAATATGCGTCACCATTGATTTCACATCGAAACGCCCGGAGGAGATGGCATCAATAGTCACCGGATAGCGGTTGGCATAGCGGAATACCGTCTGGATGGAGACTTCACGGTTAATTTTGAGGAAATTAATCGCTGAATCTCCCGCGACAGTGCCAACAATCATGATCTTCCCGCCGCGCATGACCAGATACGGCGCTTGCTGAGTTGTGACGGCGGAACCGGCGGTTTCAAACACAATATCGGCGCCCATATCGTCGGTGAACTGCTGGCAGCGCGCGACAGTATCTTCTTTCGCCCCATTGATAACGGTTGTCGCTCCCAGTCGTTCAGCCATTGCCAGCCGTTTTTCCAGCACATCCACTACCGCGATATTGGTCGCCCCCAGACACTTACACGCTTGCAGGGTCATTAAACCAATGTAGCCCGCGCCGAGAATGACGATTTTCTTACCCGGTTTAACATCCGCCAGCATTGCCGCGTGCATTCCAACAGCAGCAGGTTCCACCAGCGCACCTTCCATAGTGTCCATATTGTCCGGAAGCTTGTACGTAAAACTTTCCGGATGGCACAGATAGTGCGTTAAGGCCCCGCGATAATTCGGCTGCGTCGCCATAAAATCAACATCCGGACAAATATTGTATTTTCCTTCCAGACAATAGCGGCAGTGGCCGCACGGCACGCCCGGCTCGATATTAACCCGATCGCCTGGCTTAAATTTGCTTACCCGATTGCCGACCGCAATGACCGTTCCGGCACACTCATGCCCCAGGCCAATTTCCTGATTTGGATCCTTCGGCGGAATGAATGGCCCGGATTCAAAACCGTGAACATCTGAACCGCAAATACCGACATATTCCACTTTGATCAGCACTTCGTTATCTTTTGGCACCGGAATATCCGCTGCGATAATTTTCATGGTGCCCGGCGTTTTTAATATCGCTTTTGAATTTTTCATTTTTATTCCTTTATTTACTCGTGACCTTATCAATGCCCAGACTTTCGACCGAAACACCCTTGGTCTCGATTCCGATAGTCGCTATTGCGACGGCGACGATAATCGAGACAGCGCCCAGCAGGACGAAAACGCCCGTCACGCCATAACCGTTGAGTAATACCGCCACCGCATAGGGGGCAGCGATACCGCTGATTCTGCCGACAGCGTTCGCCAGGCCGGAACCGCGAAGTTTCGCTTCTGTTGGCCAGATCTCCGGCACATAGACTGCCGAGGCATAACAGACATACATATAGACAAAGGTAATCAGGAAAAAGCCAATTAAGGTGATGAGCAACATGCTGGTTTGCAGCGAATAAATATATCCCAGCACGGCAATCAGAATTAATAAACCGACACCCATGGTTTTGCGCGGAATTTTATCCATTACCAGCATAGCGATAAATATGCCAAACGGTGCGCCGAACATACTCATGGTATTTAAAACGATCGAATCTTTGAGGTTGATGCCCTGTGTCATAAAGATGGTGGGCAGCCAGTTAATTAACGTGTATTGCACAACGTTCATGGCAATCAGCACGCAGGAACCCAAAATAACGCGTTTCAGTAATACGCCAGTGAGCAACGCTGAATACGGTACGGAACGCGGCGGCTTGCCGCTGCTTTCAATAACAACCGGCGGCAGCGGTTTTCCTGTCTGACGTTCGATGCCTGCTTCAATGGCCTGCATAACCTTTTCGGCTTCCTGATAACGCCCGCGCGATTCCAGCCAGCGGGGAGATTCAGGGAAGTATCGCCAGGCAAGCGCGGTAGCAATCAGCGACAGCACAGCCGGGATCAGTAACTGCACGCGCCAGTTCCATTCCGCGCTAATTAGCGGCGTCAGCCCCATTGCAATCAGGGAACACAATGGATATGACCAGTTGCCAATAAACGAAACACGACTCGACCAGGTGCCGCGATTTCTGCCGGGCATGTACTCGGTAAATCCGGCGAACAGCGTGACCAGTAGTGCCCCTAATCCCACGCCCATCACAAAACGACAGGCAATCAGGAACATCATATTCGGTGAAAATGCGCCCACGACCATCGAGGCAATGTGAATCGCTTCATAAAGAATAAAGGCGTTCCTGCGTCCGGTTTTATCGCCGATAATGCCGCCCACCAGCGCGCCGAGAAACATCCCCGCCGTGGTAATGGCGGAGAAGGTGGCTGTCGTGGAATTATCGGTCCAGCCTAACTCCTTGAGCTGGGCAAGAATTAATCCGCCGACGGCATTACTCCAGCAAACAAGCAGACCAAAGGCGACGACGGCAAACATTGATGAATGCCAGCGGCAATCCGGCAGGCGATCCAGCCGGGCGCCGCAGTGCGGTTTTGTTATCTGTTCCATGCGATAACGTTCCTTTAGCAGAAGGGTTATTCATCAAAGTCGTAGGTCATGATCACTTTAATGGCTGTCTTATCGACCATTGCGTCAAAGCCTTCGCGCCACTGAGAAAGACCGATACGATGGGTGATCATTGGTTTTACTTTGATAGCGCCGCTGGCAAGCAGGCGAATCGCATTGCGCCAGGATGTGGAGTCATAGGCCATATGCCCAATGATGCTTTTGTTCCAGGAAGTAATGTCGTTAATGGAGAAATCGAGCGGCTTAAATCCCATACCGACGCGAACCACTTCACCATTTGGCCGCAGCATGTCGATGGCCTGTTTAAGCGCAATGTTGGCACCGGAGCATTCGATCACCAGACCGAGGTTGTCTTTGCCGCAAATCTCCTGGCAGCGTGCGACGACATCTTCCGTGGAGCCGTTAACAAACGCCGTCGCGCCGAGTTCTTTGGCCACAGGGAAACGGACAGGAACATCCTCATCCAGGCCAACCACCACGATATTTACCGCCCCCATAATGCGGGCCATTTGGACCGAAAACAGACCTAACGGACCGGTGCCGATGACTACCACGTCCTGGCCGGGTAAAAATTTGGATTGCTGGGCGATAGATTTATAGGCGTTGCAGATAGGGTCCAGTACTGCGGCTTCCTCGTAATCCACGCCTTCCGGGATCTCCCACAGGGCATGGCGATGGATTTTCAGGATTTCTCCCGGAACCAGGCAGTATTTGGAAAATCCACCGCCCCAGGTGTTGTTATCCAGACCCAGATTCACTTTTTCTGTACAACACAGAAAATCGCCTTGTTCACAGGCAGGGCAAACGCCGCAAACGTGTCCGCTGTTGTCAGAAACCACGCGCTGGCCGACTTTCCAGTCTTTCACTTTTTCGCCCACCCGCGCGATACGTCCGGCGAATTCATGACCGCGAACGGAGTTAAATTCGTCGGACCCGCTGTCAACGTTATAGTGCTTCATATCCGCGCCGCAGATCGCCGCCGCTTTGATTTCGATAATCACGTCTTCCGGACCGCATACCGGCTCCGGGACATCAATCATTTTGTAGCCGCCAAAGGCCTTGCCAAATCTCGCCAGTGCTTTCATTGCATCTTCCTTTGTGTTTGGTGTGCATCAATGCTCATCATACTTAACCATAAAATCTTTAAGGTCAACGACAAATCTTTAAAACACAGATAATGATCTGTATTTGCCAACCAAGATCACAAACTCAACGAAACAAACGGCGATAAAACCAAAAAGATGGAAGCCGTATCGCGAAAGACGGCGTGAACGCCTGCGCAGGTTTCCATGGATGAAGATGCTAATCTGCTGCGGTTATTTTTTCGCCACCCCATTCTGTGGCGTGTTTCTGTTTTAGATGTCGAAGAGGATCGTTAAAGAAGCCTGTGCGGTGTTTATTCAACCAGCGCAGAAGATTGTCGACAAATATGGTCTCGATGGGATCGATCTTGACTGGGAATATTCGTTTAACGTCGCATTTAAAAGCGCTTCGTCAGCTAATGGGCCCCAAAAATGGGTCACCCTCGTCGTCGGCGCGAATGCGGAAAGTCCGAAAAGCTGTCTGGACGTGAAAGCTATAGCCCCGTAGCTCGATTTTATCAATCTGATGACTTACGACATGGCCCTATGGCACACAGTATTTCAACGCCAATACGTATGACTCAAACGCCTGGCCTGCTGCTGTCAGTGAAGTCTGCCGGAGGAAGGCACTGCTTGCCCTCTCTTATGAAAATCCGCGCTCGGTGGCGATCGATCAACGCGGACCAGATTAAAAAGCGCGGGCTGGCTGGCGCAATGTTCTGGGAATAGGCCACCGATGACAATAATCTGTTAGCGAAACAGCTGGCGGACTCGCTGGGCATTAAGCGTTAATGGGTAAAAATATGGCGGGCCTGTGCCTGACAGCAATGTGCAGGCCCGGTAAGCACAACGCATTGGCAATGAAACCGCCGGATGGCGGCTACCTCTTATCCGGCTGCCGTTACTACATTTTCAATGTCGCAATCGGCTTTGACGTAATACCGAAATCCGCTTTGAGCTGCTGCTTGCTTTTCATCACCATCTGACCGTGAGTATCGATCGTCATATGTTGCGCTTCGGTATTGTGCCGCGCCTGCCATAGCATCACCAGTTGCAGGCTGTTTTCTTTCTGTTCCGGCGTCAACGCCACGCCATCCGGCCATTTACCCAGCTCAACGGCGGTGGATAAACGTTGATACACTTCCGGCGTCATGCTGTTAATGATCTCATCAAGATTCATGATGTGTCCGCTCCTGTGGAATAATTTGCTGAATCGTTTTTTCAGCCTTTCAGTTGATCGCCGTTTTTCTCGTCAGAAAAGGCCAGCGAGGCCGAGTTAACGCAATAGCGCTCACCGGTTGGCTGCGGACCGTCCGGGAAAACGTGTCCGAGATGCGCATCGCAGTTACCGCAACGAATTTCGACACGCTGCATGCCATGAGAAAAATCGTCTATGTAACGAATCGCCTCTTCGCTGACAGGCTGGTAAAAGCTAGGCCAGCCGCAGCCTGAATCGTATTTGGTGTGGGAGTGAAAAAGCGGCGTATCACAGACCAGACAGTGATAAACCCCATCGCGTTTATTATGTAGCAGGCGTCCGGTAAATGGCGGTTCTGTGCCACGATCCTGCGTCACGTAGAATTGCATTTCGGACAATTTTTTCTTGAGTTCTTCTGCTGAAGGTTGGTTAGCCATTTGCTCACATCTCACTTTAAACGTGCTCACATTGCCTGACCGATTCTAACAAAACATTAACACCTCAGTACCAACTTTTGTTCTAAACTTGATCATTGCGAAATGGCGGCTCACGAATCGTGACTGATGTCACATTATTATCTCGGTTGCCCTTTAAAATTCAGGGCGGCGCCCCCATGTGGTTTCAAGCCGAAAGGAAGAGTGAGGCGAATCAGCCGCGCAAAGGTTGTGCAGAGGATTGATTTGTCGCAATGATTGACACGATTCCGCTTGACGCTGCGTAAGGTTTTTGTAATTTTACAGGCAACCTTTTATTCACTAACAAATAGCTGGTGGAATATATGACTATCAAAGTAGGTATCAACGGTTTTGGCCGTATCGGTCGCATTGTTTTCCGTGCTGCTCAGAAACGTTCTGACATCGAGATCGTTGCAATCAACGACCTGTTAGACGCAGAGTACATGGCATACATGCTGAAATATGACTCCACTCACGGCCGTTTCGACGGTACTGTTGAAGTGAAAGACGGTCATCTGATCGTTAACGGTAAAAAAATCCGTGTTACCGCTGAACGCGATCCGGCTAACCTGAAATGGGACGAAGTTGGTGTTGACGTAGTGGCTGAAGCTACCGGTATCTTCCTGACTGACGAAACCGCGCGTAAACACATCACCGCTGGCGCGAAAAAAGTGGTTCTGACGGGTCCGTCTAAAGACAACACCCCAATGTTTGTTAAAGGCGCTAACTTTGACAAATACGAAGGCCAGGACATCGTTTCCAACGCTTCCTGCACCACCAACTGCCTGGCGCCGCTGGCTAAAGTTATCAACGACAACTTCGGCATCATCGAAGGTCTGATGACCACTGTTCACGCGACTACCGCAACCCAGAAAACCGTTGACGGCCCGTCTCACAAAGACTGGCGCGGCGGCCGCGGCGCATCTCAGAACATCATCCCGTCCTCTACTGGCGCTGCTAAAGCGGTAGGTAAAGTACTGCCGGAACTGAATGGCAAACTGACTGGTATGGCGTTCCGCGTTCCTACTCCGAACGTATCCGTTGTTGACCTGACCGTTCGTCTGGAAAAAGCGGCTACCTACGAGCAGATCAAAGCTGCTGTTAAAGCTGCTGCCGAAGGCGAAATGAAAGGCGTTCTGGGTTACACCGAAGACGACGTTGTATCTACCGATTTCAACGGCGAAGTATGCACTTCCGTGTTCGATGCTAAAGCAGGCATCGCGCTGAACGACAACTTCGTGAAACTGGTCTCCTGGTACGATAACGAAACCGGTTACTCCAACAAAGTACTGGACCTGATTGCTCACATCTCCAAATAAGTTGAGATGACACAGTCATTGGTAAGAGCGACTCAGGTCGCTCTTTTTTTTGCTTAAAGATATACCCGTCATACTTCAAGTTGCAGGTGTGTTGGCTATGCTTTCTCACCCGAATCACTGACGGAAGTCGAACTTATCGGGATGAATCAGGGATGTCCATGTCCCTGGCCGAAGGTTACCTACGGTTGTTCAAATTCGTTCCCGATGAATTTGTCGTCACTTGCCGCGTTACTCGGCCTGCGGCCTCGCCTCTACGGGCCAGCGCAAGCACTGGTCAAGGCACAAGCGCCTTGTCATGCAACTCGAATTATTTAGGGTTAAGAGGATTGCGTAATGATTAATAAAATTTTTGCCCTCCCGGTTATCGAACAGCTTACCCCTGTCCTTTCCCGTCGTCAGCTTGATGACCTGGATCTGATCGTCGTTGACCATCCGCAGGTTAAAGCCTCTTTTGCATTACAGGGCGCGCACCTTCTCTCCTGGAAACCCGTTGGCGAGGAAGAGGTATTGTGGCTCAGTAATAATACGCCTTTCAAAACCGGCGTGGCGCTACGCGGCGGCGTACCGATCTGCTGGCCCTGGTTTGGACCTGCGGCTCAACAGGGTCTGCCGTCACACGGCTTTGCGCGTAATCTTCCGTGGGCGCTAAAAGCTCATAATGAAGATGATAATGGCGTAATGCTGACATTTGAGCTGCAAAGCAGTGAGGCCACCCGGAAATACTGGCCGCACGATTTCACGCTGCTGGCACGTTTTAAAGTGGGTAAAACCTGTGAAATTGAACTGGAAGCGCATGGCGAATTTGCAACCACATCCGCGCTCCACAGCTATTTTAACGTTGGCGACATCGCCAACGTTAAGGTCAGCGGACTCGGCGATCGGTTTATTGATAAAGTTAACGACGCTAAAGAAGATGTCCTGGCCGACGGTATACAAACCTTTCCGGACCGTACCGATCGCGTTTACCTCAATCCTGAAGCATGTAGCGTGATCCACGATGCGACATTAAACCGCACGATTGATGTAGTTCACCACCATCACCTTAACGTCGTAGGCTGGAACCCTGGCCCGGCGTTGTCCGTCAGCATGGGCGACATGCCGGATGACGGCTATAAAACGTTTGTCTGCGTTGAAACGGTTTACGCTACTGCGCCGCAACAAGCCACAGAAGAAAAACCCTCTCGTCTGGCGCAGACTATCTGCGTCGCTAAACGCTAAAAGTGAATGGATAACGGCGTTGCTATAGGATCTGAAAGGCGTCAGCCGCCATCAGGCATGACCTGCCGGATGGCGGCGCTTACACATTTTATCCGGCGTCACACCATATCCAACGCGGTTTTCCCTTTTGGCGCAGGCCAGGCGTTGTCCAGTAAGGCAAGTTCGTTTGCTGACAAGGTAATCTCAAGCGCCGCCGCATTTTGCTTCACGTGTTCTGTACTTCCGGCTTTCGGGATCGCCATCACGCCCGGATGCGCAATCACCCACGTCAGTAAGATTTGCGCCGCCGTTGCGTTATGCGCTTGCGCAATTTCATTCACCACCGGATGATTCAGTAAACCGCTACGTAACCGGCCAGCCTGCGCCAGCGGGCTATAGGCCATCACTGGCATTCGCTGTTGTTGACACCACGGCAATAAATCATACTCAATACCGCGTGACGCCAGATGATAGAGCACCTGATTTGTCGCGCATTGCTGTCCCCCGGGGATGCGCCACAGCGCCTGCATATCGTCATAATCAAGATTAGAAACTCCCCAACGGCGAATTTTCCCCTGCGCGATTAGCCGCTCCATACCTTCAACGGTCTCTTCGAATGAAAAGTTTCCGGCCCAGTGCAATAGATAGAGATCGAGATAATCTGTTTTCAGACGACGCAGGCTTTCTTCACAGGCGGCAACTATCTTCTGGCCGCCAGCGTTCCACGGGTACACTTTTGACACCAGAAATGCCTCATCGCGTCGCCCTGCCAGCGCCTCGCCCACGACCTTTTCCGCCCCGCCGTCGGCATACATTTCCGCCGTATCAATAAGGCGTAACCCCAAATCCAGCCCCGCGCGCAGCGCCGAAACCTCGCGCTGACGTTGATCCGCGCGCTCGCCCATATACCATGTTCCCTGTCCGATGGCAGGAAGCGTCACCTGCCCGCAAAACGTTACGTTTTTCACTGATTTCATTTCCTTTTCAATGTCACTCGACGGTAAAACAATACAGGACTCTTAGACCCTACGGTAATGTCCGGCATCATACCGCGCAAGGGGGCGATTTTCTTGTCACTGACGAACGTCATCCGCAATCATGTCGACGATGCGGGTAATATGCGCGGCGGGTCGCTGATTCAGTAATAATTGACGCATCACATTCATATAGGGCGTCACATGTTGAAAGAACTCCAGATATCCTTTACAGAGATAATTTTGCCGTTCGCCGCCGTCCATACAAATTCGATGTTTCGGACAACCGCCGTGACAGGCAAAGCGCCACGTACAGTTCTGGCAGCGTGAGGAAAGGTTTGCTTTAGCCGCGCCAAACTGCTGCTGAAAAGGAGAGGCCGCCATTTCTTCTAAAGAGTGTTGCTGCAGATTGCCCAGTTTATAGGCGGGAAAAACAAAATGGTCACAGCTAAACACGTCGCCATTCTGCTCCACCAGCAAACTTTGCCCGCAGGTCGACTGCATCGTACAAAGCGTGGCGGGCTCCCCCATCCAGACGCCAAGTAAGTTGTCAAAAAGCTGTACGAATATGTGTCCGACATCGTGACGTATCCATTGTTCAAAAACATCGCACATAAAGGCGCCCCACCCTTCAGGCGTAACGGAAAAGGGCATCAGCGAAGGCGAATCCTCATTGTCAGATAACGTCAAAGAACGCTGCGCTTTTTGCGCGAGCGGCTCAACAATGGGAATAAATTGCAGGTGTTTACTTTCCAGTTCCTGCGTCAAAAAATGATAAATAGCGTTGCCATGACGGCATGACGCATCATTCACGACAGTGAGCGTGTTGAACTCGACATCATTTGCCTGCAGAAGGCGGATAGCATTAACGACTCGGGAAAAAGACGCCCGCCCTGACGGCGTTTTCCGGTAATTATCATGAACGACTTGCGGCCCATCAATCGATATACCAATCAGGAACTGGTGCTGCGCAAAGAAAGCCGCCCACTCTTCATTGATTAATACGCCATTGGTTTGCAGACTGTTGTAGATAGTTTTGCCGTTGGCATAGCGTTGCTGCAAGCGCACCACTTTTTGGTAAAAAGAAAGACCGCATAGCGTCGGCTCTCCTCCCTGCCAACAAAACGAGACCTCTGAGGATGGCGTATCATCAATTACCCGGCGGATATACGTCTCCAGCACATCGTCAGACATGACGCGCTGTCCCCGGGGTTTATCAAGATAGAAACAGTACTTGCAGGATAAGTTACACAGACTGCCGCTGGGCTTGGCTACGGTATTGAATACTATGCTCATTCGTCTTACTCGCTGTGAAGAATGGGTATAGCATAAGCGGGACGTGACAGGGCGATATCAGCCAGCATTGCAACAATTATTACGCTAATTGTTAGCGCAGTTGTAATCACCTGGATTTTTCATATAAAAGGCTAGTTTTTTAAATTGATGTAACAAAGTATAAATCACGTAAGGCTGTGCCATACCCGGTCAACAGCGCATTTATGCAAGCCGCCATGTTCGCGTTTCAGACAGCACAAAGCCTGCATAACGCAGGCTTTGTCATGGTCTTTCCGGCAAATTCAATCAATCAGAATCTATAGGTCACGCCAGTAGAAAGGATACCGGTCCAGGATTTATCCACCATCGGGCTGTCGGTAATTTCATCCGACAGGCGGGTGTAGCGCGCAGTACCATATACGCTCCAGTTACCGGCGAAATTATAGTTAGCGCTAAGTTCAAGATACGGGTTCCAGCTATCGTTCGGGTTATAGCCGCGCAGGCCGCTACGCGAAGATTCTTTACGTGATACGCCGTAATAGTAATCGTTCTGGTTCTCGCTATTCCATTCAACCCCGATACCTGGCGTTAAGGTCAGCCCGCCATTGGTATACCGATACAGCCAGGCCAGATCCCAGACAATACCGTTACTGTTATCCAACGTATCCCCTGCCAGTGAGGTACGCAGGAATCCATACTGGGTGTGATGCGCGTAAGAAACGCCCGCCATCATAGTACTTTTACGCCTGTCCAGACGACGCAACTGATGGTCATCGCTGTCGCCCGGTTTGAAGTACATCGGGGACCAGTATGCCATGATTGACAACTTATCGGCATTGTCATTCCACAAGTAGTACCCGCCGCCCAGACCACGGAACCAGAAGTTTTCGCTTTCATAAGCGATGACCGGTATCGGATAAACATCGCTATCGTAATCTTTATAAGGGTGTTCAACCACACCAACGCCTGCGCCCAACGTCAGGTTGCTTTCAGCGTGCGCGACGCTGGCGGATGTTGCAATAAACACGCCAAGAGCCAGAAGTTTAAGTTTGGTCACAATCCATAATTCCTTATTCAAATGTTCTGCGGCAAAAGTGTAACCGCCAATACCTGTAAGCCCAACTATTTTACACAATGTAACCGTTTAATATCACCACCACCGATTATTTTCAGATGATCGGCTGATGATCGTTATGTGACCGGGAACGCTTTTTCTGATATCCACCAGCCTTTTCTACCTGATGAGTTATTGATATGTCATCGAAATCCACTGACGCGTACAGGCAAGTTTTGCAAATGCCATCTACGCTTAATGTTAAGAAGGTGTATCACCGGACACGTTAATCTTCTGACCAATAAAATGGCATGAGAGTTGCTTTTTTTTTCCCTTAGCAGAGACGGCGTTCAGTCTACTTCTTCCGGGAGCCTCTACTATTCATATGAACGGCTCTTAACATGTGCGAAAAAACGAAAGGATGGCATATCATGAATATATTCGATCACTATCGCCAGCGTTACGAAGCTGCCAAGGACGAAGAGTTCACACTGCAGGATTTTCTTACCATTTGTCGGCAAGATCGCAGTGCTTATGCCAACGCGGCAGAGCGGCTATTAATGGCTATCGGCGAGCCTAATATGGTCGACACTGCCCAGGAACCCCGACTTTCCCGACTCTTCTCCAACCGGGTTATTGCTCGCTATCCTGCGTTTGAAGAGTTTTACGGCATGGAAGACGCGATTGAACAGATTGTCTCTTATCTGAAACATGCGGCGCAAGGGCTGGAAGAGAAGAAGCAAATTCTCTATTTGCTGGGACCTGTGGGGGGTGGCAAATCATCGCTCGCTGAACGGCTGAAATCGCTAATGCAGCGCGTGCCAATTTATGTTTTAAGCGCCAACGGCGAGCGTAGTCCGGTCAACGATCATCCGTTATGCCTGTTTAATCCGCAGGAAGACGCGCAGATTCTGGAAAAAGAGTACGGTATTCCGCGCCGCTATCTCGGTACGATTATGTCCCCGTGGGCGGCCAAACGCCTGCATGAGTTTGGTGGCGATATTACTAAATTCCGCGTGGTGAAAGTCTGGCCCTCCATTCTGGAGCAGATTGCCATCGCCAAAACGGAACCCGGCGATGAAAACAACCAGGATATTTCGGCGCTGGTCGGCAAGGTGGATATTCGTAAACTCGAACATCACGCCCAGAACGATCCGGATGCGTATGGTTACTCTGGCGCGCTGTGCCGCGCTAACCAGGGGATCATGGAGTTCGTCGAGATGTTTAAAGCGCCTATTAAGGTGCTGCACCCCTTGCTGACCGCAACCCAGGAAGGTAACTACAATGGTACGGAAGGTATTTCCGCCCTGCCCTTTAATGGCATCATACTTGCCCACTCAAACGAATCTGAATGGGTGACTTTCCGTAACAATAAAAATAACGAAGCGTTCCTCGACCGTGTCTATATCGTGAAGGTGCCTTATTGCCTGCGAATCTCCGAAGAGATCAAAATCTACGAGAAACTACTTAATCATAGCGAGCTGGCTCATGCGCCCTGCGCGCCGGGCACATTGGAAACGCTTTCGCGCTTCTCGATTCTTTCCCGCCTGAAAGAGCCGGAAAATTCCAGTATTTACTCGAAAATGCGCGTTTATGACGGTGAAAGCCTGAAAGATACCGACCCCAAAGCTAAATCGTACCAGGAGTATCGCGACTATGCGGGTGTGGACGAAGGGATGAACGGTCTCTCCACCCGATTCGCCTTTAAGATCCTCTCCCGCGTATTCAACTTCGACCATGCGGAAGTGGCGGCAAACCCGGTACATCTGTTCTACGTTCTGGAACAACAAATTGAGCGTGAACAGTTCCCGCAGGAGCAGGCTGAGCGTTATCTGGAGTTCCTGAAAGGCTACCTGATCCCGAAATACGCCGAATTTATCGGCAAGGAGATCCAGACGGCCTATCTCGAATCTTATTCTGAGTACGGGCAGAACATTTTTGATCGTTACGTGACTTATGCGGATTTCTGGATTCAGGATCAGGAGTATCGCGACCCGGATACCGGTCAACTGTTCGATCGCGAGTCGCTGAACGCCGAACTGGAAAAAATTGAAAAACCAGCGGGTATCAGTAACCCGAAAGATTTCCGTAATGAGATAGTAAATTTTGTCCTGCGCGCCAGAGCCAACAATAGCGGCCGTAATCCAAACTGGACCAGTTACGAGAAGCTGCGCACGGTGATTGAGAAAAAAATGTTCTCTAATACTGAAGAGCTGTTGCCGGTCATTTCTTTTAACGCCAAAACGTCGACTGACGAGCAGAAAAAGCATGACGACTTTGTCGATCGGATGATGGAGAAAGGGTATACCCGTAAGCAGGTTCGTTTGCTGTGCGAGTGGTACCTGCGCGTGCGTAAATCGTCGTGATGTTAATGCCCGGTGGCGCTTGCGCTTACCGGGCCTACAAAGTAATGTTCTGTAGACTGGCTAAGCGTTAGCGCTATCCGGCACTGACAGAACAGGCGCTCAGTTGGCAGTACGGGGGGCATATGACCTGGTTCATAGACCGACGTCTTAACGGCAAAAATAAAAGCACGGTGAATCGCCAGCGCTTTTTGCGCCGTTATAAAGCACAAATTAAGCAGTCGATTTCCGAAGCGATTAATAAACGCTCTGTGACCGATGTCGACAGCGGAGAGTCCGTCTCTATTCCAACCGATGATATTAGCGAACCGATGTTTCATCAGGGGCGCGGCGGTCTGCGCCATCGCGTCCATCCGGGTAACGATCACTTTATCCAGAATGATCGCATTGAGCGTCCGCAAGGCGGCGGCGGTTCCGGTAGCGGTCAAGGTCAGGCCAGCCAGGACGGCGAAGGCCAGGATGAGTTTGTTTTTCAGATTTCAAAAGATGAGTATCTGGATCTGCTCTTTGAAGATTTAGCGCTGCCTAATCTGAAAAAAAACCAGCATCGCCAGCTTAACGAGTATAAAACTCACCGCGCCGGTTTCACCTCAAACGGCGTGCCGGCCAATATCAGCGTGGTACGTTCGCTACAAAACTCTCTGGCGCGCCGTACAGCAATGACGGCAGGAAAACGCCGCGAACTGCACGCCCTGGAAACGGAACTGGAGACCATCAGCCACAGCGAACCAGCGCAACTGCTTGAAGAGGAGCGATTACGTCGGGAGATTGCCGAACTACGGGCTAAAATCGAGCGAGTGCCGTTTATCGACACCTTTGATTTACGCTATAAAAATTATGAAAAACGGCCTGAGCCCTCCAGCCAGGCGGTGATGTTCTGTCTGATGGACGTCTCGGGTTCGATGGACCAGGCAACCAAAGATATGGCCAAGCGTTTTTACATTCTGCTCTATCTGTTTTTGAGCCGAACATATAAGAACGTAGAAGTGGTTTATATCCGCCACCATACCCAGGCGAAGGAAGTGGACGAACATGAGTTCTTTTATTCGCAAGAGACCGGGGGGACGATTGTCTCCAGCGCGCTTAAACTCATGGATGAAGTAGTTAAAGAGCGCTACGACCCCGGTCAGTGGAACATCTATGCGGCGCAAGCGTCAGACGGTGATAACTGGGCCGACGATTCACCGCTGTGCCATGAGATTCTGGCGAAAAAGCTGCTGCCGGTAGTGCGCTATTACAGCTATATCGAGATTACCCGCCGCGCCCACCAGACCTTATGGCGCGAGTATGAACATCTGCAGGCGACGTTCGATAACTTCGCCATGCAGCATATTCGCGATCAGGAGGATATTTATCCGGTATTCCGCGAATTGTTTCAGAAACAGAGCGCCAATCAAAGCGCATAACCATAAATCAGCCCGTAATGCGTCACGGGCTGATTTATCACTAACAAGGCAATTATACATACTACCACTACAATAGCCGTAAACCTGTATATCTCCTGACTGGATTAACCTTACATGCGCCGACTTATCACTAAAATACTATGGATTTATTAATGCCAGCAATACTCACCAAAAGGTGGCGGTAATTGCAGAGAATCAGGTTTTTGCAGCTTACAAAAAAGCCATGGACCCGAAAAATCAAAATCCCACGGGCTATCACTACCCGACGCTGCCATAGCAGACGACGTGAACCCCGCAGCCAGCAATGCAAAAAGAAAAATTGTTGCCATTTCTTTAAATCGTTTCATAGTGCCTCCGAACGGAAGTACATTATTATCCTTACCACTTCACACTCCTTTCACGTAATAATAAAGGCTATTTTATTTTCGTTAGTGTTAAATCGATGCCGTTAATTAACAATTTACTTTTTGCGACAATAGTCACGACTGAAAATATCAACACCATATATTATTGAATTTATTAAATCGAGAATGATTTTTATTCCATAACATCAACACGTTTTATTTTTAAACAGTCTATTAGAGGAATTCTCATCGCTATGGTAAACTAACGCATCCGACTTTCAGGGCTGTAGTTCATCATGAATTTGCATCATAAAGCGCTCAGGCACTTTATCTCGGCAAGCGTCATCGTTTTGACATCGTCCTTCCTGATTTACGAACTTATTGCCAGCGACAGGGCAATGAATGCCTATATGCGTTATATCATGGAGAGAGCCGATTCGTCGTTTTTGTACGATAAGTACCAGAATCAAAGCATCGCCGCACATTTGATGCGAACTTTTGAAGCGCCGGGAGACCCCGTCACCGCAGAAAAACGCCGCGCGTTTTGCGACGCCTTTGAGGCTATTAACGGTACGCACGGCGTCAACCTGACCCGGCATAATTATCCGGCGCTACATGGTACCCTGCAAACCGCCGCTACACAGTGTACCGATAATCTTGATGACGCCCTTTTACTGCCTGCATTTGATCAGGCGGTAAGCATCAACCGTTCGCAGGACGACCACAGTCACGGGCTGGGCACACTGGAGCTTAAATTCCGTTATTACGTTGATTTAAATAAACATTATGTCTATTTCTATGATTTAATCAACTCACGGCGCTTCGCCATGCATCGTTGGACTTTTTTACAAAAAGGCACAATGGGTATTAACAGAAAAGATATAGATAAACTTTTTACCGGCCGTACGGTTATTTCAAGTATTTACATGGATGATATTACCCAGGAAAACGTCATGAGCTTTTTAACGCCAGTCTATCTGGCGGGAACGTTAAAAGGTATCGTGATGGTGGATGTTAACCAGGATAATTTAAAAAATATTTTTTATACCCAGGACCGTCCGCTGGTTTGGCGTTATCTTAACGTAACACTAAAGGACATGGACTCCGGAAAAGAAATTATTATTAATCAAAGCAAAAATAATCTGTTTCAATATGTGAATTATAGCCATGATATCCCTGGTGGACTGCGCGTTTCGTTGTCCCTTGATTTAACCTATTTCCTTGTCTCGTCCTGGAAAGCGCTGGCCTTTTACTTACTGGCAACGGCGCTCCTGCTTAATATGGTACGGATGCACTTTCGGCTTTATCGCAACGTCACACGCGAAAATATTAGCGATGCCATGACCGGGCTTTACAACCGTAAAATATTAACACCGGTGCTGGAACAGCGACTGCAACGCCTGGTCAATACCGGGACGCCGGTGACATTTGTCGCTATTGATTGCGATAGGTTAAAACTGATCAACGATACCCAGGGGCACCAGGAAGGCGACCGAATTATAACCCTGTTGGCGAAAGCGATTAAAACATCGATTCGTAAAAGCGATTACGCCATTCGCCTCGGCGGCGATGAGTTCTGTATTATTCTTGTTGATTACGCGGCGGATTTGGCTATCCATCTGCCGGAGCGTATTATTCGTAACCTGCAAATTATCGCACCGGATAAGACAGTCCATTTTTCTGCCGGGATTTATAATATGCAGCCCAATGATACGATTAATGATGCCTACCAGGCTTCCGATGCGCAGCTCTATCTGAACAAACAACAAAAACAACATCGTTCATCATAGTGCTTCGCAGTAAATGTTCATATTGCACCAGGAGTGAGAAATGGCCGAAATGACTGAAGTCGCGAAGGGTGTCGCTACACACCAACGTTTAGTGGCTTTATTAACCCAGGAGAACGCGCGCTATCGTGTGGTGAACCATGAAGCGGTAGGGAAATGCGAAGCGGTATCTGAAATACGCGGTACTGCGCTGGGCCAGGGCGCAAAAGCGCTGGTCTGTAAAGTCAAAGGCAACGGCGTCAACCAGCACGTTCTTGCTATTCTGGCGGCCGATCAGCAAGCCGACCTCTCTCAGCTTGCTTCACATCTGGGCGGCTTACGCGCTTCCCTTGCCAGCCCGGCGGAAGTCGATATGCTGACCGGCTGCGTTTTTGGCGCGATCCCGCCTTTCAGTTTTCACCCCAATCTGAAACTGGTCGCCGATCCGCTCCTGTTTGAGCGTTTCGATGAAATTGCCTTTAATGCCGGCCTGCTGGAAAAATCAGTCATTATGAATACACAGGACTATCTGCGCATCGCCCGACCAGAACTGGCAGTCTTCCGCCGCTTTCAGTCATCGCCAACGGCTTAGTCCCCTCCCCCTTCAAGGAGCAATACCGACACAACGATAATGATAAAAATGGCGAAAAACGACGCCGTAATCATCAGCGCTTCAAGAAACGGTGGATCGTACATAGTTGTATCCTCAGGAAGACAACAATGACGGTTCACCTGTTAGCAATACGCGGCGTTGATGGCAATTTAATGACAACGCCGTTTTTCACGTAGAGATTGTCTTTCAGGCAGTTGCCTGAAATCCGCATCAATCGTTAAAAAGGCCTGTGCGCTTTGCCGTTTGGGCGTAAAGTAGTCAGGCTTACTTTTTGGCAAGGAAACCATAATGTTTGATGTCACTCTGCTGATCCTGCTCGGACTGGCAGCTCTGGGATTTATCAGCCACAACACCACTGTCGCCGTCTCAATTCTGGTGCTGATTATTGTCCGCGTAACCCCGTTGAATACCTTTTTTCCCTGGATTGAAAAACAGGGACTCACCGTCGGGATTATCATTCTGACCATCGGCGTAATGGCTCCCATCGCCAGCGGAACCCTACCGCCCTCCACATTGATCCACTCTTTTGTGAACTGGAAATCGCTGGTCGCGATTGCCGTCGGCGTTTTCGTCTCCTGGCTGGGCGGTCGCGGCATTACGCTGATGGGAAACCAACCGCAGCTCGTCGCCGGGCTGCTGGTCGGTACGGTACTTGGCGTCGCGCTGTTTCGCGGCGTGCCGGTCGGCCCACTGATTGCGGCGGGGCTGGTCTCTTTAATTGTGGGAAAGCAGTAACTCGCCCGTCAGATACTGGCCTGGCGTCTGCCCCAGGCCTTTTTTAAACATGGTAATGAATGCCGTGGTGGAATCATAACCCAGCATTTGCGCCGTCTGTTGTACATTACGCCCCGCGATCAGCGCTTGTAGCGCCAGAATTAATTGCAACTGATGACGCCAGCGACGAAAGCTTAGTCCCGTCTCTTTGACGACCAGCCGGGCAAGGTTACGCTCGCTCATCGCGAATACGCTGGCCCACTGCCCTAATGTATTCCATCGCGCGGGCTCCTGCGCCATTGTCTCAACCATTTGGCGGATTTTCGGATGCCCCGATACCGGTAATTGCAATTGTTCCTGCGGCTGCTGCGGCAGTTCATCAAACAACACCTGAATAAGGCGCTGCGTTGGCATTTGCGCTCTTTCGGGATCGGTTCTGCGCGCCAGCGACAAAATCAACTCCCGGCATAACGGCGAAATTTTCAGCGTGCAGCAACGCTCCGGCATGACGACCGCCGCAGGTTCAATAAATAAAAAGCACAGCTCCGCCCCTGCGGTCACATGATTACTGTGCGGCAGCGAGCCGGGGAGCCAGACGGCATACTGGGGCGGAACCATCCACATCGCATTTTCCACCTCGCAGGTAATCGCGCCGTGCAGAGCGAGAATCAACTGTCCCTTGCGATGCTGATGGCGAGGGCTAAACAGTTCATCATCCCTGGCGCGAATACAAAAGGCCACAGCGGCATCGTGGTGAAGGTCGGGATCGTAACCATCCAGTCTCAGGCCAATCATTATATTGTCCGATTTTAGCGATAAATTGTCATTTTAGCTTGATTCATCCAAACAGTAAAAACTGTTAAGGTATCGCCTCGCCTGACGAGATGAGAAAACGATGACGACAGCCCTTTCACCACGCGGCAAACAGGGCGCTTTACTGATTGCCGGTATTTTGATGATAGCCACTACGCTGCGCGTAACATTTACCGGCGCTGCGCCGTTGCTGGAGACAATCCGTTCGGATTACGGTCTTTCCACCGCCCAGACGGGCCTGCTAACAACCTTGCCGCTTCTGGCGTTTGCACTGGTTTCACCACTGGCGGCCGGTATTGCGCGCCGGTTCGGGATGGAACGTAGTCTGTTCGCCGCAATGCTGCTGATTTGCGCGGGTATTGCCCTCCGCTCCCTGCCCTCCGCTGCATTGTTATTTGCCGGAACTGCCATTATTGGGTGCGGGATCGCGCTGGGTAATGTGCTGCTACCAGGATTGATTAAGCGCGATTTTTCACAACATGTCGCCAGGCTGACGGGCGCGTACTCATTGACGATGGGTGCCGCCGCCGCGTTGGGGTCTGCGCTGGTGGTTCCGCTGGCGTTGCACGGTTTTGGCTGGCGCGGCGCGCTGTTAATGCTGATGCTGTTTCCGCTGTTGGCGTTTCTTATCTGGTTGCCGCAGTGGCGCACTACCCGCTCAGCTAACCTGAGTAGCTCCCGGGCATTACATGAACGCGGTATCTGGCGTTCGCCTTTAGCCTGGCAAGTTACGTTGTTTCTGGGACTTAACTCACTGATTTATTATGTGATTATCGGCTGGTTACCAACAATACTCATCAGCCACGGTTACAGCGAAGCACAAGCAGGATCGCTACATGGCCTGCTGCAACTGGCGACCGCGGCGCCTGGGTTAGCTATTCCGCTTATTTTGCACCGCTTTAACGATCAACGCTGGATTGCCGCGCTGGTCTCACTATTGTGCGCAGTGGGCGCGGCGGGGCTTTGGTTTGTGCCGGGCCAGGCGATCATCTGGACGCTACTGTTCGGCTTCGGTTCAGGCGCGACGATGATCCTCGGCCTGACGTTTATCGGCCTGCGCGCCAGTTCGGCGCATCAGGCGGCGGCGCTTTCCGGCATGGCGCAGTCGGTCGGGTATTTACTGGCGGCATGTGGGCCGCCCGTCATGGGAAAACTTCATGATGCCAGCGGTAGCTGGTATCTGCCGCTATCGGGCGTAACGGTTCTGGCTATCATCATGGCGATTTTCGGCCTCTACGCCGGACGCGATCGAGAGATAGCGTCATAAATAAACCTGATACCCACTTGAATGCCTGATGACGCTTCGTTTATCAGGCCTGATCCATTAAAATCATTACCGCTATCCGACAAAAGTACCGTAAGCGACACCATCACAGGAGGGAAAAATGCGAATCCAGTGTAAGCGCGTCTATTTCCCGGCGGAAAAAGACGATGGTTATCGGGTATTGGTTGACAGGCTATGGCCGCGAGGCATTAAAAAATCGGCGCTGGTCTATGATGAATGGAACAAGGCCATTACGCCCTCCACCGAATTGCGCAAAGCCTTTCATAGCGAACTGATTGATTTTAACCACTTCGCGCAGCAATACCGGGCAGAACTTGCGCAACAGCATCACGAAGGCAAACGGCTGGCGGATATTGCCCGACACCAGCCGCTAACGTTGCTATACGCCGCTAAAGATACTCGCCAGAACCATGCCATTGTGCTGGCAGAGTGGCTACGAGAGCTGTGATTGTCGTGCCGCCGCCTGGCCTGGTTGTCTGTCCGGGGACAACGGCATCAAATGTTCTGCTCGCACCCAGGCAAAACCGTGCTGACCATCGGCGGAGGCTACGTCGCCCGTAACCAGCCACAGCGCCCGAGGCGCTTCTTTCGGCAGTAAGGTGACGTGTCCATTTACCGGATTAATGAATTCATCTCCGGGTTGGCACAGGCAAAATAGCTCAACCGATTTACCAATATTCCGCCGTCCGGCGGGTGTCTTAGCGCCAATAACTATTGCCAACGCGCCCGGCTTTAACTGAAACATATTTTCTTGCGCCGCATGAAACTCATTATCAGATTGTTCTTAATCATATCCCGTCGGACCGCAGGTTGTCACTTTTTCGTATCAGGGTGCTCTCTGCGCCATAATGTCCACTCATCAATGATTTCGCCATTGGGCAATTTGCAATCGGAACGCACGCCTTGTGGGGTCTGCACCGGCATCAGCGTACCGCCCTGTTGCTCACAGTAGACGGCTGCCGGATTAGGCATCCCAATGCGCGGTGGCCTGGGGGCGTTGGGTTGCGACGATGAACAAGCGCTCAGCAGCAATACGCCTGGCAACGCAATCCACGTAAATTTCATAACGACTCCTTAAAGCGATATTTTATCCAGGATAACCTGGCGGGTACGCTATTTCCATACTTTCTGTCAGCGCTTTAGCGGGTGTTTATCCCGGGTTAAGTCAGTAATAGCCACGCCCTGTCACAAAGCAACCGACCTTTTGTCGCTGAGAAAACCCTGCTATTCTGGCGCCCCCTGAACAGTGAAGGTAATAGCATGAGAGTGGGTATCCTCTTCCCTGTCGTCATTTTCATTACGGCAATATTATTTTTGGCATGGTTTTTTATTGGCGGTTACGCCGCGCCGGGAGCATAACCATGAGGAAAACAACGATGGTGTTGATGGGCATCGCGCTAATTGCGGCGGCGGGTACCGAACTGGGCTGGTGGTAAATTCATTTTGAATAATAAAGGCTACCTGTCGTAGCCTTTATTATCTCTGAAATTTCTGCGTTTAGCTTTTGATTTTTCTGTAGATTAACAGCACGACAATCGCGCCGATCACCGCGACTGCAAAGCTGCCGAAGTTGAAACCATCCACTTTGCCAAAGCCAAAGAACGTACTGATCCATCCTCCGACTACCGCACCAACGATCCCCAGAATGATCGTCATAAAGAATCCGCCGCCATCTTTACCTGGCATGATCCACTTAGCCAAAATACCCGCAATAAGTCCAAAAATAATCCATGAAAGAATGCCCATTTTTTCCTCACTTATGTCTTAACGTTAGCGGTTTATTTGCCGTTAAAAAGAATAGCACATCGTCAGGAAAGTGAAGTTTGTGATATCCATCACCTTTTAGCGTCGTGGATAAAAGCGCATAAATATCAGGGTTGCAATCATTAATGATAACGATTATCTTTATCAACACCGAGTGGTTGAGTTTATAACCCACCTGTTCGGTACGACATTGCTCACATTGCTTCCAGTATTATTTGCCCGCCTCACCGAGTGCGGGCTTTTTTTGCTAACCGCTATCTATCCCATGTCGAATTCATGGTCTTTTTCAGCCGCGCTATTTTGCGTGATACGGGGTCATCTCCAGCGCCGTACATTCATCCTGCTTGTCCTGCTGCATAAACACCACGGTCACCATAAACAAACCGATCATAAATGGCACTTCATAAAGCTCTTCAATCAAATCTGTGTAACGAGCGTTATGCAGGAATATCGGCGACAACCACCGATGATGCTCGACAGTGTCGGAAATCAGATATGAACATGCTGTCACGGTAAACAGCCACAATGGCAGAGGAGCGTCCCGTAGGCGACGAACAATCTCCTTACGGAGCCCGGCAGAAAACAGGACTGGCAAGACTAACGCAGCAATTAATAGCACTGAAATCGTTCTGAACAGCATACGCGGCTCGTCAGGGAAATAGTCACGCCCCCAACTGGTGCTTCTACCCAATAGCACCACCCACCAGACAACAGCCCATAGCCAAAACTGCTTTGCCCCTTCGGGACGGGAAAGTGGCCGTATATACCAGGCGGTAAATAGCGCCCCAAACAGTAACCATAACGCTTGTCCGTTTTCAATCCATCGGACCACCACGCCGTTAAGCAAAGGCAATTGCCAGTCCGCCGTAAACGGGATGACCACAGCGGCAAGCGCAAGAGTAAGTGCTGACGAAGTTAATCGGGTATCGAGTTTCATGATTATAAGACTCTTCTGGTTTTTAATACCCAATCATAAGTTTTATGAATACGCTCTCATTAGCAAACAATGCGATATTCTTAATGTTTTCTTAATGTTTCTTTTCAACCCATGTCTGATGTAAATAAACAGCGCTTTTCAATACGCAAAAACCGCATCACGCTGGCCACGCGCGATGCGGCTTCTCATTTAAAGAATCATTTTATATCAAATAGATACTACAGCATCTTTACCAACCGCAAACGTCGTGTTCGTTTTCGGTATCGTAGGAACGCACGGTATTGACCAAATCCTTCACAACTTCTGCTGCAACTTCAGGTACCAGCAACGTCATCGGTGCTTCCGTTTCATAGTCCACAGAGACGCCGTTGCTATTATTCGTGACCGTGACGGTATAAGTGGCTTTTCCCATTATTATTCTCTCCCGGCATGAATGACTTTTCGTGAGGTCGCCCCTTCCATCAGTACTTCCGGCGCGACAAAAAAGTCGATGTTAAAATAGGTATCATCCGTCATGACCTCAATATTGTGCCACTTTTCCGGAGGAAACACGCCAAACTCGCCGGCATTGATCACCATGATCTCTTCCGGCTCAGAGCAATGTTCATCAGCGTATCCGAGATATTTGACCGCCCCCTGCATCACCGAGAGGCGAGGATAAACGCCGGGTCGCGTTCCCTTATCAAGGTGGCGTTCGAAAATTCCGGCAGGCGCCGTCTCTTTGTTCCAGAAGGGCGTGGAACGTGTATGGATATGATTTTGTGGAATTTGCCGCATTTGCTTCCCTCTTCCCGCAGGTTACTCAGCGATAATCTCATCGCTGACGTAAAAAGGTTACGCTCCAAAAACAGCATTTTAAATACCATTTATTGGTTACTATTTTGCTGTTTCCACGCCATAAAACCGAAAGGAGAGCAATGACCCGCCGTTGTCGACGGGTCCGGGAGGGTTAAGACTGGAGCGTTGCCAGCCGGGCGGCAAACCCGACGAAAAGAAGGCCAATCAACGAATTGCCCACTTTTGCCAGTTTCTTTTTGGTACCAATATAGTGGGTTACAAAAGCGCCAGAAAGAATTAAAAAGCTCAGATAGCAAAAACTGACGATTTCAAGGGTGGTGGCCAAAATAAAAAATGACACCCCAGTATGCGGCGCAGTAACGTCAATAAATTGCACAAAAAAGGAAACATAAAAAAGTATGGCTTTAGGATTCGTCAGGCTAAGAATTAAAGCACGCTTAAAAATAGCGCCAAAAGGAACTACCGTTTCCGTCGCCGCACGCCCTTTTGAGGTCAGCGTGGCGTAAAGGATTTTTGCGCCAAGGTAGAGCAGATAAAACGCGCCGAGATAGCGAACAATGTTAAACAGAACCGGCGTTGTTTTGATCAGCGTCGCCACGCCCGCATACGCCAGAAACATTAATATCGCATCGCCGATAAACACGCCGCATGCGGCAAGATATCCTCCTTTAACCCCGCGTCCCACGCTGTTTTTAAGCACAAAAAGCGTATTCGGCCCCGGCACCAGAACGATAAAAATCGCCCCAACCAGGTACGTCCAATAATTCAGAACACCATACTCCGCGAACACATTAACCTCTTCCTGAAAACATTTACGCTTAGCTGCGAAACAGTATGCTAACGAATGCACCGGAAGATGGGAAGCGAAACCACGTCTCTCCAGCCGCTATTCCGCCACGCTTATATCCACATCACCCAAAAACGTTCTTGTATCGCGCCCCCCGCAGGCAATCACCAGGTAGTGGCCCACGTTTCCTCATGGGGAATTAACGCGCGCGTCGCACCAAAGACAGAGATGCCAACACATCACTGATATCGCTCTCATTCAGATTCGGCGCATTAAAGTGCGTTCTCAGCCACACCATATCCTCATGGCTGAAAGCGCCGACCATCAGGCGCTGGCTGATAATGATCAACATTTGATTATCAAGTTGTCGAATACGTTGCCGGGTGACCGACAAGGTTTGTATCGGAAAGGAGGGTTCTGGGCCGGTTCGCCACTGCGCTAAATAGCGGTACTGTATCGCTTTACTGGCATCCATTAGCGAACGAATAAAAGGGGTTATCGAATGCGGGTCCAGACCGTTATTTTTCGCTTCTTCTTCAGCCTCGGCAAAAACATTTTGTTCACGCGTGAAATCCTCTATCGGCAGATGGTGCTTCATTTTATAAGCAGCCACATCTTTCATTAATAACATGCGTTCATTGAGCGCGGTTAAGAGCGCGCCAAGCGATACCGACGTTACCGAATCGGCAAAAGTGGTGCTGCACATCAATAAAGAACAAAGAAAAATGGCGATATGACGAATCATTAATCAACCTCCTTTTACGGAGGCCTGACAGTAATTTACCTTTATTAAGATAACATTAAGTAATTATTACAGATTGGTATTAATGCTTATTCGTTTAAACTGGAGTGATAAAAAGAACAGGCCGTTGATTCTACGGAATCTTCACCTTCACTTAAAGTGCATAAAATATACAACAAATCACACAAATGTGATGCACATCACGTTTTTATGATTTTTTATTACGGTTTTATGATATAGGTCTAATTTTAATAGGTCACTAATTTCTCTCCCCCGCTCAGGGAGATCGGCTTCAATTTACATCGAATATGGTGAAATATGACTACCATTACACTAGTCAACGAACAAAATAGTACTGGCAATCCTTTTTCTGCACATATGTTATGTGAACAGCGAGCTATTCAGGAAATTACTTACGAACTATTGCAATCGCAGCAGCATGTCTCAAATAAGGATATCATCGCCAAACTTATTGAAAAACTGGAAACAGAAAAAGACGTAGTGCAGCTTGATATTTACCGTAATGCCTTAGAAGCCGTTTTGTTTCAGACACCTGACGACATCTAATATATACCCAAAATAATTCGAGTTGCTTAAAGGCGGCAAGGGAGTGAGTCCCCAGGAGCATAGATAACTATATGACTGGGGTGAACGACAAATCTGCCGGGAGCAGATTTGAACGTCGCTTGCGACGGCCCGTCAGGGCGAGGCCTATGGATGGGCCGAGTAATCCGTAGCTAACACATAAGCAACTTGAAGTATGAAGAGTATAAACAAGGGAGGGGTTTACTCCTCCCCTGTTCGTTAATAATGCAGATGCCTCAACGTGCGGTGCCTGATTTTTCGTAGCCGTTTGCATGGATTTGCGGTGCAACATGCTGCATGCTTTCTGGCATCTCATGCTGCCGGTATACGGCTGGCAGTAATGTTAAGCCTGAGCCATTTTTCACATGAAGACTAAATTTACCCGATTCTTTTAAAGCCTGAATAAGATTTTCCTGCGCGGGAGTTAATGTCTCATCATGCCACAAAACAATATGCTCGAAAGACGTTGATAAAAGATCGGGCATCGGCGCCTGCCAGGGGATGACTTCAACTCGCATACCTTCACTACAATATTTAATCGTTTCCAGCCATAGCTCAATGGGGTCGTTCAGCGAAAACGCAGCAATAAGCATTGTGCCTGCTGGCGCCTTTCGTACGCTACTTAGCTGGAACGTGGCGTATTCAATAATCGCAGTATCCAGTAATGCCTTTTCAAATCGGCGTGCATCATCATCGCCTGCGGACAACCACAGCCGTAAAGGACGCAGTATTGACTCAATGACGATACACGGCGGAATTTCCCGACCATAACGCCAGAGTAATTTTCGCAATTTGGCGGGTTCGAATTTTCTACACTGCGCTAAAATCTCTTCCTGGTAGAATAACCATCCCGAGCGGCAATGCGTTTCTTCACCATAGAGGGCAGGTTTAATCTCTTTTAATGAGAAGCCTTTGCTTAACGCGTCGATAATATGCTGTATTCTGATAGCATCTTCTATGCAATAAAAACGATTGCCAGCTTCATCTTTGGTAGGTTGAAGCAGGCCATAGCGTTCCCAGGACCTGATATTTGCTGTTGTGACACCACACTGCGCCGCCATTGCGCTAATACTAAAAGTAGCCATGCCTGTCTGGCCTCATGATGATGTAAGAAAGCATAGTGAACCTAAACGCCATCAGAAGCAAATCATTATTAAGCAATGACCTTACTATTTACATGGGAAATTACATTATCAACATTATTTATTGTAAGCCAGTGCGTAAAGGCTTTAGAAACGGACAGTATTTGATAGTCCAGAACTGTTCTACAACCTAATTTAGTCAGAACATGGTAGCGTACTGAGTAAATAGTTTTTAAATGTACATTCAGCTCACAGCTTATTTGTCGGATATCCATTCCTTTAACAAGCATCGCCAAAACATTTCTTTCATTCGCCGTTAATCTGACTTTCTCTGACCTGGGAAAAAATTGACCAGCAGCGGCCAAAATCAGTAATTCGCGCCACTCAGCAATAGAGGCATCGACCTTTATTCGATATATAGCATGATGTTCATCAATAAAGTTATATTCATTATGGGTAACAATCCCAATGAGTACCGTTTTAAATGCGGAAGTAATATACTGCTGTACGGTGTAGTAATCATTGATATCAAAAATAATATAATTTACGTTGCCAACTATTATTGCGACGTCCTTAAATAAGGACTCAAGACCATAATTAAGAAACAGGTTTTCGCTCAATAGTCTTGTATCTGTCTTTAAAACAGATGATGCGGAACCAGTCATATCCACCTCAACAAAACGAGAGCCATGTGGGAATATCCATTCGATGGCCCGCATAAGATCATCTGCTTACTTCAGCGATGAGAACCTATTAAGTAGTAGTTGAGGAACGCCGTTTGCGCAACCTGACAGACGTCCTGGGGCATCTTATGTGAACTGCGTGGGGATGTGCGCTTTGGCAAAATCCACAAAGCGTACGACCGCAGGCAGCAAAATATGCCAGTCCTGCTGCTCCAGACCTAAATATTCACGCTGCGCCGCACGCAACGTAGCAGCATAATCTTCCGGCAACTGAGGTAACAGCCAGTCAGCCGCCGCATCCTTAGAGGTAAATCTCCCGGTAGAAAGGGTGTACCAGATACGCGCCAGGGTTAAAACAATATGATACTCATCTCCCTGCACATCTGCAGTGGATTGCCAAAGGTCGAGGGGATAACGCAAGGCCTTCAGCAACTGCGCCGCAGGGGCTGGCGTGAACAGCCGTTCCGCGCGTTCGCCCTTTAGCGGTATACTGGTTTCCAGAATCTGGGTTATCAGTAACACCATGTCCCAGTCCTGTTGCGCTGGTTCATAAATCCCCTTATAAATGTCCTCTCTTAGCCACTCGCCAAATTGCATTTCCCGGGAAGGTGGAAAACACCAGGGAACCAGCTGCGAATAAAGCACGACAGTGACCTCCAGAGCGCGTTTTTCTGCTGACGCCCCCGGCGGCGATGAAAGCGCCAGCAATTCCTGCATCAGCGTTGCGCGTTGGGCCTCCGTCAGCGGCTGGCATATTGTCACCAGCAGATCAATGTCGCTGTTTGGCTTCAGACCGCCCGCGACAGCGGAACCATATAAATGAATAGCACGCAACGTATCGCCTGTGACACGAGTAATCAGGCGACATGCCGCTTCCGTTTGGCATTGAATCGAGGGCGGTATGGACAGTGTCATCATCGCTCCGGGGGCGCAGGTATTTTTTATATTGGTTGCCAGAAATATGGCATAACGGCAGAAAAAAAGCTCACTATTCATAGCGAGCTTTTAACATTGCAATCAGACTTAATGATGTAGCATTTCGTCAACGACCTCATTCGCCTTTAACTGATAAGGATAATAGGTAGGCCAGTTTTCCATCTCTTGCAACAATGCCTGTTGCGAGGTATTTCCCATAAAGATATGGAAGTGCGCCGATTTGCGCGGGGCAATGATATGATCGCTAAACTGAACATATTTAGGCGCTTTGCTATTCGCATCTTTACATTCGAACAGATAGCGCACCCCTTTTTTACCCGATGCGTAAGTCAGAATTTTATAGCCGGCATAATTGTATTTACAGGATGCAACGTTATTGTCGCGATGGAATTCTATAACGCCATTTTCAATACCGATAGTCTCAACATTCGTCGCGTATCCTTTGCGATAATACGCTTTAATATCCTCAAACGTTTTCTCCGGGTCTTTCTTCGCCTTTTGTCTGAAGACAGGGTCCAGCTCGCCGCTGACCAGATAAGGATAGACGGATTGCCACATACCATCCCAGTCGGTGAGCGCGCGATCGCGTACATTCGCGTCATCAAACACGCCCGCTGCCGCTTTTTGCTCAACCTCCGTCATCGGCGCGCCATGAGCATGATGACCATGCGCGAAGGCAGGACTATTGACCAACAGCATTCCCAGAAGCATTGTCAGTTTTTTTAAATGAATCACCAAAACGTTACCCTCATCTTTCTTTGAAAGATGATTGTTATATTATAACATTACACTTATTTCAACAGAAACTCAGCGGCCACCGCGCAGGTGGCCTTTTTTGATATCAACTGGTCCGCCATCGAGGAATTGAACCCCGAACCTTAGAGGTAGAAGCTCTATGCTCTATCCGGTTGAGCTAATGGCGGAAGAAAAATTACGCGGCCATTTTAAGGCAGGCGTCCGCGCATTGGCTGCATGCCCGCGCGCAATTCTGGCAATGATCGTGATCGTGCCTTGCACACTCTTCGGCGCAGGCTTTGCAGATATCCGCGCACAGGCGGCATAATTTTTGTGAGTACTCGCTTTCCAACGCCATAAATTGCGCCGCCAGGCGACAAATGGCCGCACATTGCATATCTAACTGGATGCAGTGCTTCATCATTTCGACGTTATCTTCACGCAGACAAGAAGAGGCGCAGATATCACACGCCGCCGCGCATTCATAACACTGCTCAATACACTCACGATGTTCTTGTTGCATAAATGACTCCTTATTTTATTAAGAGGAGTAGATAAGTCTGCACAGAAACGCCGGGATAGCCAAACGGCTACCCCTCTTTTTCATACTTTTTGAACAAAAGTGCTGAATAAAACAGCAATAGTAAAGCCGGAAATCGGCCTCCGTGATGTGACGTCTATACTGTAATGTTCATCTGCTTTTCATCGGAGGTAAAATGGAGTATTTAGCACGACTAAATATCGTTGCGATGCTGATGTCAACGACGTTCTGGATCAATCTGGCGGTCGTTTTTTTCGTCACCCTCATTACTTACTGGCTCATCAACTGGCTACTTAATGTGGTCTATAAAGCGCTACAACGCCCGGATAAAAAGGATGATGCTCATGGGCGGCTGCGGCCTATTGTTTTCGAGATGCTGAAAAAGACCAGTAAGATGCTCATCTTTTTTGCCGCATTTCTCTTTAGCCTGCGCTTTGTCGCCCTGCCCGACCGGTTATTCTCCACCCTCTCTCACGCCTGGTTTTTAGTGGTTGCGATTCAAATGGCGATTTGGCTTGATCAGGGCGTACAGTCATGGATGCGTCATTTACTGTATGCCCCAGGCTCCAATAAAAACCCGGTGACGTTAGTCATTCTTGGTATGATTTTGCGCGTGCTCGTCTGGTCTATGATGTTGCTCTCCATCCTGGCGAACGTCGGCGTGGATATTACCGCACTGGTAGCCAGCCTCGGCGTGGGCGGTATTGCTATTGCCCTGGCGGTACAAACCGTTCTGAGCGATGTCTTCGCTTCGCTGTCGATTGGTTTCGATAAGCCCTTCGAGATCGGCGATTTCGTTGTCTTTAATGATGTAGCCGGTACGATTGAACATATCGGTTTGAAAACCACTCGCATCCGTAGCCTCAGCGGCGAACAGATCGTTTGTGCGAACGCGCAGTTGTTGCAGCAAACCATACACAACTATAAGCGGATGCAAACGCGTCGTATCGTGTTTACTTTTGGCGTCGCCACTGCGACACCGCCGGAAAAGTTACGCCTCATCGGCGATATGGTGAAAAAGATTATTACCGATGTCGGCGAAACACAATTCGACCGCGCCCATCTACTGGCCTTTGGTCAGGATCGGCTGACCTATGAGGTGGTGCATATCGTCAATACCGCGGATTACAATAAATACATGGATATTCAGCAAGAGATAAATATCCGTATTATTGAAAAACTCATTGAGAATGATATCGAACTGGCGCTGCCAAGTCTGGTCGTCAGAGCCCCTGTACAGGTTGAAGAGACCAGGGACTACAGTGATACCGCTGATGCAAAAAACGCAGATAAACGCGTCATGCAGTAAAATCTCTGCCGACAATAACGGGAACCCATGGGTTCCCGGTGCGTTAACGGCGACACGGCAATGCGGAGAAACGACTTGCGGCTATTCCACCTGTAAATGGCGGGTACAGACTTGATCAAGTAGCGCAGACTGATGACTAATCACCAACATCCCTAATGAACGGCTGCGGCACACCTCAAGCACGTATCCCCATATCGCTTTTTGAATAGACGGATCGAGTTGCGCCGTCATTTCGTCGGCAATCAGAAAACGCGTTCGCGGGTCAAGCGCGCGCAGTATCGCAATACGCGCCAACTCCCCGCCTGAGAGCTGCATTGGCCGACGCGTCAGCCACTCGGGCTGCACATGCAAACGCCTCATCGTTTCCGGGTCAGGCTGCCAGGCATCACGTACAGCGTCTCCGGCGCTTCGCCAGGGATTAAACGTCAGTTCAGGATGCTGGGGGACCAACTGTACCGGACAATACTGATGCAGGGGTAACGGGCTGCCGTCCAGCAGAACATCGCCCGCCGTCGGCTTTTGCCATCCGGCCAGGACGCGCCCCAACGTTGTTTTCCCCGTTCCGCTTGGCGCATGAATTCCTACCCGTTCACCGGCAGAAATCGTAAACGTCAGGTTCTGCCATAAGACTTTCCCGCCCTGACGAATAACGAGGTCGCGGCAGCTTAGCATTCTATTCCCTCTCCGGTCGGCATAAATAACGGGTTTAGTTCAGGCAATGCTTGCCATTGCCGTTTTAACGGTTCACTCATCTCTTCCGGCTGTAACTGCTCGCAGCGGATATTGTCCGTGATATAACCCTGATGCAGCGCCACAATGCGATCGGCATACCGCGCCGCCAGCAGCAGGTCATGAGTCACCCACAGCACGCCGCATCCCCGCCCGCAAAGACCTCGCAAGTGCTCAAGCAACTGGTTTGCCAGTGCGGTATCAAGCCAGGCGGTGATCTCATCCGCGAAAATATAACGTGCCTGGCTGAGCGAGGCGTGGCACGCCAGAATTCGTTTAGCCATCCCACCGGAGAGCTGGCGGGGAAAGCGTTCCAGGACTGTCGGTTCAAGATCGCTTTGCTGTAATAGCTGTACCATTTGCGTCTCATCCCAGGCGCGTCCGGTCAGATGACATGCTCTGTTCAAATGTTTTCTGATATTCAGCATGGGATTAAGCGCCTGTACCCCCTGCGGCACGTAGCTAAACGTATTGCCCCTAAGCTGCCTGATGGTATGTCTGTCCAGCCGGTTGCCATCAAGCGTAATCTCCCCCCGAAAGCGTAAATTTTCCGGCAGCAGATCGAGCAGGCATTGTAGCAGCAGACTTTTGCCCTCCCCGCTGCCGCCAACCAATGCCACCATTTCGCCGGGCGCGATATCAAAAGAGACATTCTGTAATAACGGCGACCAGCGTCTCGCGCCATACCAGCGATAACGCGCGCTTTCCAGCGTAACCTGTTGTAAACTCAGCATACGTCACTCCTTAGCCACAGCCGCTGAATGGCGCGCGCAAACTGATCGAAGAGCATCACCAGCGTGAATAACATTAGGCCGGGAAACAGCACCAGCCACCAGTTTCCATGGCTAATAAACCGTAACGCATCCGCCAGCAACAGCCCCAGCGAAGGCTCATGCGGCGCCAGCCCAAACCCCAGAAAACTTAACGCCGCGCTGTGCAATACCGCATGAGGAAACATCAATAACGTTCCCGTCAACCATTGCGGCAATAGCGCCGGAAAATAGTGATATCGCCAGCAATAAAGGTGTCCATGCCCCAGACGATAGGTCAATGTCAGGTAGTCACTCTGCGCTACCCGCTCCGCGTCGGCGCGCAGAATCAGCGCCAGACGGGGCCAGTGCGTTAACGCCACGGCCGCAATGACGCCGCTTTTACCGCCGCCGAGCGTAAAACAGATAAGGATCAGCAAAAGTAAATGCGGCATGGCGAGCATAGCATCGGTTATCAGCCGCACCAGGAGGTCCAGCCGGGGATGAATGCGCGCCGCTGCCGCCATCACTAGCGCGATAACGCCGCTGCACAGCGCGGCGCCAACGCCAATTTGTAAACTGGTGAAGGCCCCCTGAAAGCAACGAAGCCATACATCGCGCCCCAGATTATCGGTGCCAAACCAGTGCTGGATATCAGGCGACAGATGCCGGGCAAGCAGATTAACCTCTGGCGGCTGGCTCAACGTGGCATAACCGTATCCGGCAATAAACAGCAGACAGGTAACGGAGAGGAGCAGACGAAACAACGTCGGGGCAGGATTATAGAGCATCGGGACGCTCCAGCGATCGATTAAGCACCACCACAAGCCAAGCTGAAATCGTATTTCCGGCAAACACTAATAGCGTACAGAATAAAACGATCCCCATGAGTAGCGGGACATCGCCACGCAGGCCGGCATCGATAGTGGCCTGCCCCAGCCCCGGATACGCAAAGACTTTTTCTGCCAGTAACGCCCCCCCCATCAGTTCGCCCAGAGAAGCAAACTGTAAGCAGAGCGCTGGGGTAATCGCATGACGTAACACCTGGTGACGTAACAGCGACCATCCTTTATCCCCCTGAGCGCGCGCAAAACGAATAAATTCGCTCTTCATTACGCTGGCTATTTTTTCTCGCGTATGCAGCGCAATTTGCCCCATGCCCAACAGACTTAACGCACATACCGGCAACACAAGATGGCGTAAACGTTCCGATAAAAGAGCTGTTCCTGCATTATTCCCGGGGTCCCAGGCGCAACAAACAGGTAATACCGGCCAGCGGACGGCAAACAGCGCCAGCAACAACATGGCTATCCAGAAAGTGGGCAACGATGACAATAAGTAGCTGATACGGCAAATCATCTTATCCGGCCAACGGTGGAGAAAACGTCCGGCCAGAAAACCCAATGTTACGCCCAGCACACCAGACAATAGCCAGGCGCCTGCCAGCAGCGCGAATGACGTCGCAAAACGTTCCCGGATCACGCTGGCGACAGGCATGTTGAACAGCATGGAATACCCCATGTCGCCCTGGAGCAGACGCCAAAACCAGTGACCGAAACGCTCCCACAGCGGCTGGTCAAGCCCCCAGCGCGCCGCAATCCGCGCATATTGTTCTGGCGGAACATGGAGCAGATCGTTGCCAATATAAGCGCGGATAGGATCAACGGGCGAAAAGCTAAGCAAAATGAAGGTGCCGGCAGCCACCAGCACCAACAGAATAATCAGCCGCAAAAAATGACTGAAGAACAATTTCATCACCGACAGGTCCAGGTCCAGTCATCAAGATTGTTTAACACCGACCAGCTACCGTGGATTTCTGGCGCGCCTTTTCCCAGATCAATACAGGGGTTGGCCAGATAGGTATGCTGAATATTAAGCAGCCATGCCCATGCCGCATCGCCCTGGACGCCCGCGCCCTGCTTCCCATCCCACTCAACCTGCTGCCAGAAAGGAATCGCCTTTTGCCAGTCAGGCGCATCTATAGCCTGTTTCAGATGTGCTTCTACCGCAGGGTTGCTGTAATAGCCCGGGTTATAATATTCCACACCAGCGGCTTTCCCACTGTAGTGATGGAAGAGTTCCATCGGGTCCAGACTTCCCCAGCCAAACAGCGTAGGGTTAGCGTGCATATGGCGCTCTACAGTTTCCCAGCTTCCCGATTGCAACGAGACGACAATGCCTAAAGGCTGCAACATGGCGCGCACCGCCTCGGCCAGATCCCGTCGGGTGCTGTCGCCACTGGCATACCATAAGGTCAGACGCGCTTCTTTACCTGCTTTTTCACGCACGCCCGCACGGTTTATCTTCCAGCCAGCCTCTTCCAGGATGGCGCGCGCTTTTGCAATATCGCCATCGCTGAATATCACTGAAGGATTTTGCCACGGCAATCCCTGCACCGCGCTATAGGCGGGTATCGCATGGCCTTCCATCACCTGTTCCGCCAGTTGCTTACGATTAATGGCATAGTTAATTGCGCGTCTGATAGCGACATCAGCGGTCACATCGTTGCCGACAGGATAACCGTTAGCATCCTTTTTACCGGCAGGCACCATCGGGAAGACAATGCCCCGGTTTTCAACGCTATCGCGTACCCAGAGTTTAAGATTATCCTGCTGCGGGGCCACCGCCATAGAAGGGGCAATGCGCACCAGACCTAACTGTCCGCTGCGCGCGGCGGCATAAGCATTATCTTCATCCAGAAAGACAAAAACCAGCCGGTTAAAGTCATTCTTTTTACCCGCATACCAGGGATTAGCTTCAACGATCAGTTGCTGACCCGGCTGAAAGCTGACCAGTCGGTATGGACCGGCGCCTATCGGTTCACGGGCGAACGTTTTTTCATCATAACGGCTGGCCGGAACAATCCCTAACGATCCGAGTACATTCACAAAGGTGCTCTGCGGATGGCTCAGCGTCATCTCAATTCGGCGCGCATCCAGCGCTCGCGCATGACTAAAGTTGCCCATGTCAATTTTACCGCCGCTCTTCGCCGCTTTGTTATATGTAAAAACGACATCTTCGGCAGTTAATGGCGAGCCATCGGAGAATTTCAGCCCGGGTTTTAAGGTCAGTATCCAGGTTTTACCATCGGGGCTGGTGTCCACTTTTTCCGTCAGTAAATTACCCCAACTCATATCGGCGTTTTGCTTGAGCAACGGCGCATGAAGCAATAAGTAACTGCCGTGGCTCCAGCCCAGCATAGGATCAAATCCTTCCGTTGGCTCAGGGCCAATGGCCAGCTTTAAGATATGGCCATCTGCCGTGTCCGACGCGGCGAAAAGCGGCGAGGTGAATGCCAGAGTCAGCGCGCACGTTATGAGCGCCAGTTTGCCTTTAATCATCAGTTTACCCCAGATTATACGTTGTTTTTGTTTCTCCCGGCGCAGCATAAACGTCGGGAGACCTCCTGAGGACGGCATTATGGCGAGCATTTGTAAGGAAAAAATTGATGCAGAACAGAAAGTATGACGATCTTTTAAAAACATCATACGCACAAACGTCGGGAGCGCCAACGTGGGCTAAAGGCCGCTTTTGACGGGGATAAAACGCAAGGGAAATGACGCCAGGAATACCGGGTTAATTAACGCCATCTTATTCTCTTATTTCCTTTCTATTCTGTATTACGTCTTCCCATCCGACGCTGTTCATTTTCTCAACGTTATTAGTCAGTACTGAAACGTAAGAAGGTATCGTAATTAGCGCTTCATGGCTTTAAACCTAAACCAATATTAAACGAACCGGGCATTAATGAAACTTACCAGCAGAACGCCAGTCATATGGCAACCCGATGAAATGACATGCTATGGAGTCCAACCGAAAAATGTTAACGCCGCCAGGGCTCGTGATGATTTTTTTAGCCGTACTGTTCTCATTGCTGACAGGATGCGCAAGTTATAAAAACACGGCGTGGGGAATATATCCGGCTTCAACGGATATTTGTCCATCAGGTACGACATCAACAGGAGGGTGCAAAGAGTAATACCGCATATTTAATATACACCACTTTTTAAATGACTGTCCGGACATTTTCGGACGGTAAGTTTTCTATTAATTTATAATGGACTAATCCCATGACAAATAAAAAACACATTTTTTCAATTATCTTTATTGGTTCTCTTTTAACGGGGTGTGCTACAGGACCATCACCGACAGGGATTGGCTTATATACGGATGTTAAAGGGCCAATTACTGCCACGAGTCTCCCGGCAACCAAAACCGGTAAAGCGTGTGCGCAAACGGTATTGGGTATTGTAAATACCGGCGACGCATCTATTGATTCAGCGAAAAAAGCGGGCGATATTTCTTTAGTGTCGAGTGTTGATTATGAAACTACAGGCTCATATCCGTTTTATGGTAAAACCTGTGTTGTCGTAAGAGGACAATAACAACAGTAAGCCGGCGATGCCGCCGGCTTTTTATCCCATTTTACGTGCCGCTATCTCTGTCTGTTCCTTGCGACTCAGCCCCCGCTTTAAGGTTCTGTTAAGATTTTACGCATACCCTACAAGCAGTTGTTAATAAAGGATAATAATAATGGCACATTTCTCAAGACTGCAAATAACGCTTCACTGGTTAACACTGCTCCTGACAGGCATCGCATATGCGGCTATTGAGTTACGGGGGTGGGCGCCAAAAGGCTCCAGCGTTTACCTGTTTATGAAAGACATGCACTATGACATGGGCGTTCTGGTCTGGGCGCTGATGTTTTTACGGTTATATCTTAAACACAAATACCCGAATCCGGTCATTACGCCTCCCCCTCCTCACTGGCAGCACGTGGCCGCTAAATTAATGCATATCGCGCTTTATCTCACTTTTCTCGCCTTACCGCTGCTGGGCGTCGCGATGATGGCGTCAGGCGGGAAAAGCTGGAGCTTTTTTGGTTTTACTGTACCGGTATTTTTGACGCCAGATAGCACCCTAAAATCGGATATAAAGCGTATTCATGAAATGCTGGCCAATATCGGCTATTTCCTGATTGCCATGCATGCAGCAGCGGCGTTGTTTCACCATTACATACAAAAAGACGATACATTTTCAAGGATGTTACCCGGTAAATCATGACTATTTCGGCCATCCCGACGTGAGAGAGCACGCCGGGCAAGGCATTATTATTCCAGCGCTATCGGTTTCGACTGATAGCGCCTTATACCGTTTGTAATCGACAATATACGATATTTTTCCGGTTCCACGTGTAGGTGATATGTACGACGCCGCCCTCGCTAATAATAGCGGGATAAGAATACTCACCGTGGTCACTTTCCAGGTCCAGTAGCGGTAGCCATGATTCGCCATTATCCTGGGAAGCAATCAGTGAAAGCGGATAGCGCTTTCCCCAGTTGCCGTTGACCGGATTTAACGCAAGAATCAGCGTACCGTCCTGCATACTAACCAGATCGATACCACTATTATTATTCGGTAAAGATGTCGCGCGGGCAACAGACCAGGTAGCGCCATAGTCGATTGAATCACTGCGAAAAATTGCCCCGCGTGTGCTTCGTAACAACATATGGATATGCCCCGGAGAAGACTCCCACAGCGTAGGCTGAATAACGCCATCCCAGCGCAGGAGGTTTTCCAGACAACATTCCCACAACATCCCCTTTTTTACACCATCCCACAACGCTACGTTTGTCCCGGAAATAGCGTTATCAGGCTCCAGCGGAACAAAAGAGATATTCCAGTGTTTTCCTTCGTCAGAGGATCGATCCACAAATGCCCTCCACCGTTCAGGACTTTCAATCGACCCTGGCGCAATCCAGGCGCCATTTGATGCCAGCAGGAGTTTATTTTTCACGGGACCGCGCGGCAAAATATCACCGTTGACCAACGGAGCTGGCGTACTCCAGGTAAATCCTCGATCGCTGGAGGTGATAAACCAGGTTTTCCACACGTGTACGCCGCTGCCTACTTTATAAAATAACCACAATTTATCCGACGGGTAAAATAACACCGGATTCCAGTGCGCTTCCCCCTCGCGTGCCGCCACTCGCTGCGGTGTTGTCCAGATATTATGTTCATAGCGAGATAGCCAGATGGCTGTATCTTCGCTTCCTTCGCACAACCCCGCGAACCATGCGGCCACGAGCGTACCGCACGGTAGGCGAACAAGCGTAGAGGCATGGCACTGGAAGGACTCGGTTCCGCTTTCCGGTAAAATGACCTGTCGATTGACGAGCGCTAATTTCATACCTGCCTCTATTAAATAAGGTAAAAAGCATCAGCTTTTTTACGTATGAAAGTAGTGTTAGCAGAAATAGCATCAACGCGGTGAAAACGATCAACCGCTATACGAATTTATGTTCAGGTATCGCGCCCATAACAGGCAGAATGTCGAGAGTGGACAAAAATTGGACTGACCTCGCGGATAATTCCAACTTACCGCCGTCCAATGGCGACGAGGTCAGTGGCACGGGATAATATAGAGGTCAGGGCTATAATATTTAGCGATCTGTGCCTACAAGCATGACGGGATACTTTTCGCTACAGACAATGAAGGCCCGTCTAAACGGGCCTCCATTAATGCTTTTATGATTTATGTTCAATCGCCTTTGGTTTGCTTTCTATGGCAATTTTTTTCGGTTTCTCGCTTTCAGGGATTTCCTGGTAAATCTCTACCAACAAGAGGCCCTGTTCCAGTTTTGCATTATTCACCTTAGCATGTTCAGGCAAAGAAAAACTCAACTGGAAATCCGCCTTACGAATACCACGATAAATCCAGTGCGTCTGATCCTCTACCGTCTCTTCAGTGTGTTTACCCGTAATATTCAGGTTGCCGCCAACCGTTTCAATTTCAAGCTCTTCCTCTTTCCAGCCAGGAACGCTCACGGTAAGCAGATAGTTATTCGCATCGCGCTTTTGCAGATCGTAAGCTGGCGTCGCAGTGACTGGCGTATCTCCTGTTAATTGACTGAAAAGTCTATCAATACGGTTGAAACGGTCAGAGAAAAGAGAATCAGCAAACACGGGAAGTGCTGACAAGGTTCTGAGTGCCATCATTAACCTCCTGAATCACTATTCAAAAGTTCAACATCAAGGCAAGCATTGCTTGTCCACTGACTACATAGGGACGGGAAAAACATTTTCAAGTCTATAAAAGCCTTTTTTTAGTCACGAATTTAAGTGGTTAACGAAAAATCTCATCCCGTTCATTGCCATTTCCGCTGTCCCTTCATCTTTACAATTTTTCTCCACCAGTACAATTGATAATGATTATCAATTGCATTAATGTATACAGGTTGGTTATGGCAGTGACCAACGCCCTTCTCCATTATCAAACCCAGCGCCGCCTTCGGGCGGCCTTTTGGGAGGAAATATGGTCGCCAAAAATAAAATTCACGGTCGTCGTATTCGTCAGTCTCTGCAACAGTTACATCATCGTTGTCTTTTTCAGCAACTGGCGGTAAGCCCACCAGGAGCAAAATATGTTTCAGTCACCGCTGAAACAAAAAACTGGCTTATTCATCTTGTGACTTCAGAGGGTCGCTAGCACGCGGTAGTGACTGTCCATGTTGTCGCTAAAATTTTAATGAAATGACATTTATACACCTACAATTTGCGCCCGGCTGCTCCGGGCGCCATACCTGAAGATATGACACCCGTTGCCAACTGACAGGAGTTTTAGTTATCGTCTCCGGCGTAGAAAACTTCGATATCTTTATTAAACCATTTATCAATGTTGTGCCACATCAGACAACCGGTCAGAAAACTTGCGATCAATATCCCTCCTATAAGCCACTTTTTCACATATACTCCTGAATAACCCCTGTTGATGCCATTATCTGATCGATAATAAAAAGACCATCATTTGAAGAAATAGTTTCACTGACAGATACCGTATGAAACGAGACAGTGAACAGTACCGTTTTCTTCGGTTTTTATGCCATAGTATTGAGCAGTGGTGACAATCATTTTCCATCGCGCCATAATGATTTGCAGCCTATAGTTTATGATTTTAAGATTTGTCTACTCATCACATATGTCAGTGATGGATAAATTATAATACGCTTTTCTGGCGCACTTTTCGTCAGTAAACAGGAATACTACAGCATTCATCGTATTGATGCCGCTTTATCTCCCGCTCTTCAGGGAATTAACGACAATTTTATGCACAAAGGATACTAATGATGAAACGTAAATTAATCCCATTTACCCTCTTTCTCGCTGCGCTTAGCGCCAGTACCACCTCTATAGCAGCTTCGCAGGAGATTTCTAAATCTATATACACCTGTAATGATAACCAGGTTATGGAGGTGATTTACGTCAACACCGAGGCTGGAAACGCCTATGCGATTATCAGTCAGGTAAACGAGATGATCCCGATGCGGTTAATGAAAATGGCCTCCGGAGCAAATTACGAAGCCATAGACAAAAATTATACTTATAAACTTTATACCAAAGGCAAAACGGCTGAACTGGTGGAAGGTGATGATAAACCTGTTCTCAGTAACTGTTCCTTAGCTAACTAACCTTCAGAAATGCCTGAAGGCTCATCAGGCATTTCCACTTCAACCTTCCTGTAACGTAACGTTAAAGAATATGTGAATCACTACCGTAGTATAATGGCTAATTAGTAACCACTTTTAAGCATGGTTAATCCTATTTTTAAAGAAAAGTTCGAACTGTCTGAATTGTCGTTGTTGAGCGTTTAAATGTTTTGCTTTATTAAGTGACCCAGGTAGAATTCGCAGCGGCTGGTAACCATTCATATTCGCACTATTGAACGATCACCGGCCAACCGCGCCAGGGTCTTGCATACGCTCTGGCGCGGTTAAATCCCCAGGCCATAAACGAAATCACTGGTTTCTGCTATTGATCATATCTTTCAAGTTAACCTGCATTATGCTTGCCCACCTGATGTAAAAAGACACCGCTCTGAACCATAGGGTGTGAATTTTATTTTATAAAAAATTGCGGTGCCGGGTGCCTCCCGGTGAACCATACCACAGTCAATATGGTTCGCGAGGAACATTAACTATTTGACTGGACGCCCCGCCGCAAAGGGGGATTCACCGCATAAGAAAAATCTACAACTCACAAGTAATAAAAGACAATAACATTTTTGTGCATTTTTTATAAATGACTATCTTGTCACGTAATAAATGAAATTATTCTGTAACAGGATTGCAAGACAATACTTATTCAAAACTGAAGTGGTCAGTGGGAGTCGAACCCACATCATCAGCCTGACACTGAGGTAATAACATTATACGATAACCACATTGGACCGCCACCGAGGCCTCGAACCTCGCACCATCAACTTAGGAGGTTGATGCTCTATCCAGCTGAGCTAGTGGCGGCTGGGGACTTCTGCCAGGCGCAAAAAAGGTGCTCTCCTGGATAAAATACATACCTTGCTACTTTTCAGTAGTCGTTCAACGGCAGGTACAATATGCGAAGGCGGTCACAAAATCTTGATGACATTGTGATTAATTCCAGGAAAATTTTTCAGAGTGAATCTTGTGAGATCTGGCGTTATTTACACCAGATTTTCCTTCCTGCTTATCACCTACCTGAGCAACCTTGATTGCTTACCACAACCCCTTATCTGTGCTTATGCTGGTGAGATGTTATGTACAGCGTCACTATGACGAAGAGAGAAAAGACAGGCAGGTACGTGTTACTGGTAAAGAAGCCCTGTTTTGTGAATGGCGGTGCGGAAGGCGAACCTTCCGCATAGCTTATGCTTTTCAGAAACGGTATCCAACCCCGACGTTGAAGCCGTTTATTTTTGTAGAGGAGATGTTGCTTCCTTCATACCCAACATCGACGACGATATTCTCCAGCGGATTCATCTGTACACCCGCGCCCCAGGCAAATCCCGTTTTCCTTGAGGAAATTTTGTTAGAAAAAGAATCGCCATCCTGAGTGGAATGTTCTTTAAATGTCGCCTTTACCGTGCCGACACCCGCCAGCGCGTATAACGAAAAATTGTCAGACAATCGATAGGCTGGCCCAACCATTAAAGAACCGTACTTCACCTCAAACTTGTCATGGTAATGAATACCTTCAGGCTCAACAGACCCGGAAGCCTGTCTGTCTCCATATAAGTAACTTAGCGAGGAAATAAAACTTACCGGAGAGTCATCCTCATAACGGTATTTCACATTTACCCCTCGGATATTTTTGAAATCCTGAACTTTACTTTGTGCATACCCCACGGAAAAGGCGTTAGTATCGGCCTGTGCAACATTTACAACCAAAACGCTTGTAGTAATAACTAAAGTGGATAAAATAATATTTTTCATAACAACTCCTTAATACTACTTATTATTTACGGTGTGTTTAAACACCTGCAGTACCGATCCGGCATTCAGTTATCGCCACTATGCCGAATCGACAAAACCACGAATAATTCACCGCTATCGCTCCTGATGTGTTTACTTCCTGAAAGATATTTTTACTACCGAAGCACTCTATCGCTCATTTAGGTAACCGGTTCTACAATGTCATCTAACTTTTATAGATTTGAATGCTAATTTTTCTCACGCATATATATTTAACAGAAACCATAAAGTGTTTAGCCACTATAGAACAACAAATCACCCATGCAACATTTTGATATTTAAAGAGAAAATCTCACAACCACATTAAGAAACTTGACACCGTTCGGCTAAAAACATGTCATTAAGCAAACTCGCCATATAATCAGAACATATCGCATTGTGCTTCACAGTCCTCACGTGACGCTCCAGCCGCAATACGGTTATATGCCATCGCAGGCGCTGTAATCATATGCACGATGATGCTTAGCACGCTTTATTCCCGCTCCGATTTAATCTTTTAATATATCTATCAGTTACAACATTTCTTGTTATATTATAAGAATAGAATCAACACCACAATTCCAACATAAATATCACCTGTGTTTAGAGAGAATTTACATTCCAAAAAAATAATAACTAACGCAAATATTGAACACGCGATAAAAAAGTCTATTTCGCTATAAAATCCATTATTATTAAGAGTGGTTAACTCTTCGTTGAATAAAAAATGTCAATGACGTTCCATAATTCAGGAAATGAACTTCACAAGTCATTATATATAACAGGAGGTGCTATGAAACATCATGCTTTTATGCTTTGGTCATTACTTATTTTTTCATTCCATGTTTTGGCCAGTTCAGGCCATTGTTCTGGTTTACAACAGGCATCATGGGATATTTTTATCTACGATTTTGGTAGTAAAACCCCGCAACCACCTACAAATACTGATAAAAAGCAAGCCAGGCAGATTAGTTCACCGTCCTGCCCGACGACAAAACCCATGATGTCCGCACCAGTCAATGACGCCAGGAAAGGGAATACTTTCTCCAGAACATAATGTTATTTATCTACAATGGTGCCGAACGACTACTTTTAGCCATCCGGAAATCTTGATTGCCATCAAATATAGCTGGCATTATTTTTCCTGACGTGTATAGTGCGCCTCGTTATCCCCATTAAGGAATTTGTTTGTCTCGTAAAATGACAGGAATTGTCAAAACCTTTGATTGTAAGAGCGGTAAAGGTCTCATCACCCCCTCCGATGGACGCAAAGATGTTCAGGTCCACATTTCAGCATGTCGCCAACACGAAACAGAAGCGCTTATCCCCGGTATACGCGTTGAGTTTTGTCGTATTAATGGCCTCCGCGGACCTACTGCCGCCAACGTTTATCTTTCATAATTCGTCACTCTGCATTTTTTCAGAAAAATTTAGCGAGCCCGTATACCTCCGCAGTCTGCTATGAGGCTTTGCCTGAAAGGCTGCAGAATGTTTTCAGTGGCGAAAATCTAAAGGATTTATTTTGCTAATGACTCCTGTGACCTCTTTTATCATATATCGGGTGTCCCTCCCCTTTTCACTTTATTTAACGTGAAGAAATGTACAGCCGTTTTTCACTGTGATAGCATCTAATATTGCAAAAGTATTTAACGCTATATACCCATCGTCACAGGAGTGGCTGGCTGCGCGCACTTAACCGAAGTATTTATGTGATTCTATCGGAATTATCTCTATTGCCGCTCAATGCTACGTCATATTCAGTGGGTATAAATCGCCAATATAGTTGTAACGCTATTTATTTTTAGGGTAATAATTGAATGACTTTGCTTTCAGGAAAAACCACTCTGGTTCTCTGCCTCTCCTCTATTTTATGTGGATGTACGACGAACGGCTTACCCGCACCTTATAGTATTAATTTGTCGTTCCCGGTCATTACACAAAACCAAATCAATTCCGGTGGTTATTACATAAATGACGCGGAACAAATTCGGACAACTGATGGTCTGTGCCTTGATGCAGGCCCAGATCAACAGAATCGTTTGACGCTGCGGGAGTGTAAGCATGTGCAATCTCAGCTTTTCTCATTTCACCGAGACAGAATCACGCAGGGTGAGAAATGTCTGGATGCCGCAGGACAAGGTACAAAAGAAGGCACACCAATCATTCTTTATTCATGCACGGGTAATGATAACCAGCGCTGGCTCACTGATGATAACAAAATTAAGGGGAAACAGAGCCGAAAATGCCTGGGCACAAATAGCATTATTGTCAGAAAAGGCGACCCTGTTGTGTTGGCCGATTGCGATTTTAGTCGCGCCCTGGAATTTACCATCAGGTAGCAGGACACCGCTGTGAAGAGAGAGCCGCTAACCTCATGACACGCTAACAGGTTAGCGACCTTTACTTCCATATACGGTCAATTTCATTTACGTCCGCAACGTCAGGATGACAAAACGGCGGCTAAACCTTGACACGGGTTGTATACCCAGATTAAATACTGGTCATCCAACCAGTAAAAAGGAAATGGCGATGTTCGTCGAACTCGTTTATGACAAGCGAAATGTTGAAGGTCTGCCAGGCGCACGCGAAATCATCCTCAATGAACTCACAAAACGCGTACATCAACTTTTTCCCGATGCGCAAGTGAAAGTTAAGCCAATGCAGGCGAACGCATTAAACAGTGACTGTACAAAAACCGAGAAAGAACGGCTGCACCGTATGCTGGAAGAGATGTTTGAAGAGGCTGATATGTGGCTGGTCGCCGAATAACGTCCCCTCCTGCGAAAGCGACATGTCCGATCGAAAACAGCGCCCTGAGGCGCTGTCTGTGACGATATAACGCAAACGCTACCACTCAGAACATGTTGTTGTTGATACCTCAGACCGGTATGTGGAACCGACATTCATCGCTTCACTGGCCTGTCGGTATGAGTAGCCCTTATCAACAATCAGCTGTGCGCATTCCAGCCTGAAATCTGAAAGTACGTTTGGTTTTGTTGTTTATTAAGAGCCTATCCCATTAGACTCTTTTATTCGCCAAACTGGCTTTAACGATTACGCCTACTGGGATAGGTTCTAAACTTATCATCAATACGTAAAATACCTATTTACGAACAAAAAGTAACAGGTAAAAATCCGAAATAAAACCAGCATAACTAAAACTTACTGCAGATATGCACACGCATTATTACTATGTTTCCAGGATAGTCTCGACCAGTCAAGACTATCTATTTTATATAAAAAAGGGAAATACTTCACATGAATAAAATACATGTTACATATAAAAATCTCTTACTTCCGATTACCTTCATCGCGGCAACTCTAATTAGCGCCTGTGATAACGATAAAGATGCCATGGCGGAAGCTGAAAAAAATCAAGAGAAATACATGCAAAAAATCCAGCAAAAAGAGCACCAGCAATCAATGTTCTTTTACGACAAAGCCGAAATGCAAAAAGCTATTGCCAATATCAACGCAAAAGGTGGAGCCAATCTTGCGATTATTGAAGTCCGTTTCTTCAAGGGCGGGTATTCATTCATTCGACAAAGCGTTAACACCCCTGCTAAAGTAGAGATGTTTAAATTTAACAACGGCTACTGGGGGGGACCTTCGCCTGTCAACTTAACCATCTTTGGCACTATAACAGAGGAGCAAAAACAAGAAGCACTAAAAGAGGCTTTATTCAAATTCGACTCGATCAATTTCAGCATTATACCAGAGCGTATTCAGGAAACAATTAAACGCGCTAACGCCAGTGGCATCATTTCCGTTACGGAAGATAGCGATATCGTTGTACGAGCAGAGATAGCTCATAATGGCGAATTCGTCTATGACATTACCATCACTGCTAAAAATACAGCACGTGCGGTAATGACCTTAAATAAGGATGGTTCTATTGCCGGATATGAGATCAAAGAACCTTTCGACCCAAAAAAAGAAGCCGAAAAAGCACAGCAACTTGTTGAACAATCGAGAAAAGACATTGAAAGTCAGCGTAAAAAAGCAGCTGAAAAGATGAACGAAATACAGCAGACATTTAAAAAATAGCAGGCGATACAAACATTGATAAAAATTATAGCGCGAAAGAGCGCGTGCCAGGTACTAAGGCACTGCTTGAAGACAGCGAATCGCTATTTCATTCTCTGACACTGTAATTTTTCGTACTCAAGATGTTTATTTATTGAGTCTTTTGTGGATAACCAGGTGAAGTTATGTGACGCCAGGAATCTATTCCAGCGGGCGTACTTGTTGGAGCCAGTGTGAAGCCGGGCAGCGCGCAGAAACCGGAGCGTATACGTTGTACGTGAGAATTTCGAGCACTGCCCGACCTAAAGATGATGAATAAAATAGATATTTTAAAGAGGTAATATGAAGAATTTTTTCAAAATAATTACTGATTTCATCGCGGATATTTCCCTTGATCTATTTGCTATATTTTTATGCATGTTATTCGTATACAAAACAGGACCATCAATTGGTGTGATATCATTTTTTATTGCATTAATTATTTATATCATTCTTCATTTTGTTTTTTACTCATTTCGTGAAAAAATCATAAAAAAAATATTCAAATAAGTATTTAAAATTATTGTTTTGAGGTACAAATTCAGCGCAATAAAACAGAGCAACTAAAAAACAAAAAATTAGGCGTAGCGAAGTGGAAAAGGACTGTCATGTACTGGACCGTGAGCTGGTCGGGAGAGCAATGTACGGGAAAGAGCGAAATACTGTCATTGATATGAGCAGGAATATCGATAGCCAGTAAATCACTCCTGTGGTAATGCAGGACACCTGATGACTGTGAAAGTAGCTTCATCTGTATCTGTAGCGCCGGTGAAGTCCAGCATTTTAAGTGAAAAGCAGCCAGCAGGCGCTTCTGCTGATCCATATTCCTCTATTTTGCCAGGCCATACTGGAGCGCCACCCAGGTATCTGCCAGAACGGTCCTGAGATAATAAATATAAAAGCAGTTACTGCCTACCTCAAGAAGTATGCGCTCATGATCATTTAAAGCTCTTTTAAAGAGACTGATAATAAGCTTGTCAATATAATATTATGCAGTCTCTATTAAGCGCCTGGTTTATTTGTTTTGCATAATCATATAGTTGACTTTCCGAGTAAGAGTTTTCTTGCAAAGACAAATAAACGTGTTTTATATCTCTAAATAAGCACACATCACCATGGATATGAGCCTCTATATAATTCCCTTCATAGCCTGTACCATAATTAGAATGAGCTAAAAATTTTTCGCCCTTAGCCATTTTAACCAAACTCTTAAAGCAATTATAACCAAAAAAATCATTTTGACAGGATGCAATCAGGTTCTCCATATGCCAAAATGTAGATAATTTACTCGTATCCAGGCCAAATCTGTGGCCGTAGATATCAAAAGGTGATAATGTACAATTTGTTTTTACATTATCATTTAATTCAAAAAATGATTTCCCATAGGCGCTGGCACCTCCATTTTCACCGTTCAGAAAGTCCAGTGCAGCATAAATTGGTCTGCTTGTAGGGCTAAAAGTTCTACTGTTGGGAGTATATGCTACGGAAAAACCGCCTGTCTGACCATATGGGGCATAAGGTGAATCTGCAAGCCTCTCCAGTTCAAATGCTTTAGTTTCAACTGAATCACGTCCGACATTATAAGCAGGTAAATCTCCTGGTCTGCAACCTAATGCATAAGAGTTCAGATATTCTTTATTTTTTAAGAGAGAGACAAAGTCAATTTTTGCCGCATTAAAATTTATTGTCAGCCGGGCATTTTGTAAAATATCCACCATCTTATTTAGCAAGAGAGTGCAATCTATTTCGGTACCACACTCACGACTTATCCGCCTGAGCGCTTTTTCTCTTATTATGTCAGCGTCGCGCTGACACCTGGAATGAATATGCGCAAGTACTTGTTTTCCAAAAAGGCGACCATACACCTTTTTACGCTCTTCATTGCTGAGACCGCAAAACACTTCGTCAAAAGAAAGCCTGTACGCTGCGCTTACAGAACCTCTCGCCGTTCTGCTTTCTGGAAATGGCGGAACATCTTCAACAACATTTCTAACTTGCTGAATGTCTGAAGACAGTGGAGTACGTCCGGCATTTTTTTCCTTATCTGTTTCCAGATATTCCGGAACCTTTATACTTCCACTATGGCAGATAGGTTTGAGCATATGTCTCCTGAATTTTTATGACTAATATAGCATTCACTTTCGCTGACGTATTCTTTATCAGGCTGATATTTCAACACTTCTTAGCAGCCTTGTAGAAAAGCAAATAAAGCATGCTAATAATTTTATAAAATACTTAACCTACCCACTATTGTAGTCAATAAACCATCACTTTTTATTAAAAAATTATCCTGATAATAACAATAAATCTGGTAAGGCACTTTCAAAAAATAGCCAAACCACACATTATAAAGAAAACCACTACAATCAAAATCGGTAACTATCAGCTTTCAGGGGGGTCTCAGGTTATCATGACGATCGGGGTAAAGGATGAACTACTATTGCGGTCTGAATTAAGGGAGTTTTGATAAATTTTTTTGATAAAGTTTTGATAACCGTTCGAATACTAATAATAAATATCCTCCGGCATAGCCGGAGGTTTTTCAGATGCGCCTGTAAGGCTCTCTTACCAGCCGCGCCCTAACAGGCGCATACGATCTGACATTTGCATCAAACTTCGTT